>NZ_JBEOTZ010000001.1:0-543948 GCF_040303825.1 Streptomyces sp. NPDC094143 | reverse complement strand
GGGTCAGCCTAGACGACAAGGGCAACATCGTCATGAAGTCCAACGGGGCGGGCGACGACACGGCGCCGTTTTCTCGGCCGCTCCGCCCCCGCGGCCCGGCCAGGCTTGGGAACCGCCGGTCAGGTCAGGAAGTCCCGACCGATGCGTTCCGCGACGCGTTCCAGGATCGGGCCGGCCTCCGCGATGCACTTGGCCACGTCCGGCTCGGCGTCCGTCAGGGGGTAGGCGCGGCGGAAGCCGGAGCGGCCCAGGACCTCCGGGGGCAGGGCGAGGCGGCCGCAGACCGCCACGACGTCCTTGCCCGCCGCCCGGGCCGCGGCGGCGACGCCCGCCGGGGCCTTGCCGTGCAGGGTCTGCTCGTCGAGCGAGCCCTCGCCGGTGATCACGAGGTCGGCGCGGTCCAGGGCGGGGGCGAAGCCCAGCACGTCGAGCATGACCTCGATGCCGGGTCGGAAGCGGGCGCCGAGCAACAGCGCGCCGTAGCCGATGCCGCCGGCGGCTCCCGCGCCCGGCGCGGCGGCGTACTGGGCGGCCCTGGGGCCGGCCTGGCCCTCCAGGACCTTCGCGAAGTGGGCGAGGGCCGCGTCCAGGGCCTCGACGTCGTCCGGTGAGGCGCCCTTCTGCGGCCCGTAGACCGCGGGCGCGCCCTTAGGGCCGGTCAGCGGGTTGTCGACGTCGCTGGCGAGGATCAGTTCGACCTCGGCGAGGCGCGGGTCGAGGCCCGCCAGGTCCGCCGTGGCCAGCTCGGTGAGGCCGCCGCCGCCCGGGGGCACCGGCTCTCCGTCCGCGTCCAGGAACCGGGCGCCCAGCGCCGACAGCATCCCGGCGCCGCCGTCGGTGGTGGCGCTGCCGCCGACCCCGAAGACGATCGTGCGGGCCCCCGCGTCCAGGGCGGCCCGCAGCACCTCGCCGGAGCCGTACGTCGACGCCGTCAGCGGGGCGAACACCCCGGCCGGCAGCCGCTGCAACCCGCTGGCCTCGGCCATCTCCACGACGGCGGTGCCCTCGCGCAGCGCGAACGCCGCCGTCACCTCGTCGCCGAGGGGACCGGCGACGCGTACCTCCCGGCGCTCGAACCCGGCCGCCACCGCCGCGGCCACGGTCCCGTCGCCGCCGTCGGCCACGGGCAGCGCCTCGACCTCAAGGCCCGGCACCGCCCGGCGCAGCCCGGCCGTGACCCGCTCGGCGACCTCCACGGCCGTCAGGGACCCCTTGAACTTGTCCGCGGCGACGAGCACCCGCTGTGTCCGCTGTGTCCTTCGGGTGCCGCTCACTGCAGCGTCCGCCACTTGCACTCCCCTTGCTCTCCGGGCCCTCACGCACGTCAGGGCCAGTCGCGCCGCTGCGACCCTAACCGGAGGACGCCCCGGCCGTCAGCCTCTGCCCAGCCCTCGGACCGCGCCCCGAAACGGGTAGACCGTAACCATGACCCCCGCACGCACCGAGACAGACCTGGCGAACCGCATCCTGGGCGGCTGGCAGGGCCGCATCGCGGGCAACATGCTCGGCAAGCCGGTCGAGCAGGGCGAGGTGTGGACCCGCGACCGCATCGACCGCTACCTCCGGCAGGCCGCCGCCCTCCCCCTCACCGACTACCTGCCCGAGCCGGTCAGCGAGCACGACGGCTTCGAGCTGCGCCCGGAATGGCGCCAGTGCGTCCGCGGCCGCATCCACGGCAGCTGCCGCGACGACGACGTCGACTACGCGATCCTCGGCCTGCACCTGCTGGAGACGCACGGCTTCGGCTTCAGCACCGAGCAGGTCGGCGACCTGTGGCTGCTGCGGCTGCCGTACCTGCAGACCTTCACGGCCGAACGGGCCGCCTACCGCAACCTCGCCAACGGGCTCAAGCCACCGTTGACGGCGACGTACGACAACCCGTACCAGGAGTGGATCGGCGCCCTCATCCGCGCCGACGTCTACGGCTGGACCAGTCCGGGCCTGCCGCGCCGCGCCGCCTCGCTGGCCCGGCGGGACGCGGTGCTCTCGCACACCGGCAACGGGGTGTACGGCGCGATGTGGGCGGCGGCGCTGATCGCGGCGGCGTTCACGGCGCCGACCGTGCGGCACGCCGTCGACGAGGCCCTGGCCGTGATCCCGGCGAGCAGCCGCCTCGCCCGCACGGTGCGCCGGGTGGCCTCCCTGCACGACACGCGGATGTCCTGGGAGGACACGCTCACCACGGTCTCCGAGGAGACCCTGGGGATGGGCTGGATCCACACCGTCCCGAACGCCGCCGTCATCACGGCGGGTCTGCTCTACGGCGACGGCGACTTCACCCGCACCATCACGCTGACCGTCCGCGGCGGCCTGGACACCGACTCCAACGGCGCGACGGCCGGCTCGGTGGCGGGCGTGTTCGGCGGGGCCGCGGCCATCCCGGACCAGTGGAAGGTCCCGCTTCAGGACACGGTCCGCAGCGCGGTGTTCGGCTTCGACGGCGTACGGATCAGCGAGCTGGCGGAGCGGACGGCGCGGCTGGCGGAGCCGGAGATCTGAGCCGGGAGGCTTGGGGCGGGCGGTCGGTGGCTACTCTCCCCCTCATGAGCACCTCTGCCGACTTCGCCGCCTACATCGCCTCCCTGCCCCGCGTCCTGGCCGGCGCCGCCGCGCTGTTCCGGGACGGCGAGGGGCGGGTCCTGCTCGTGGAGCCCAACTACCGGGAGGGCTGGGCGCTGCCGGGCGGCACCGTCGAGTCCGACGACGGGGAGACCCCGCGGCAGGGCGCGCGGCGCGAGACGGCCGAGGAGATCGGCCTGGACCGTGAGCTCGGCCGGCTGCTGGCGGTGGACTGGGTGCACGGCACGGGCCGCCCGCCGCTCGTGGCGTACCTGTACGACGGCGGGGTGCTCGGCGAGGACGACCTGAAGGCGATCCGCCTCCAGGAGGAGGAACTGCTGTCCTGGCGGCTGGTCCCGCGCGAGGAGCTGACCGAGTACCTGCCGGGCGCCCTCGGCCGCCGCGTCCTGGCGGGCCTGGACGTCCTGGCGGACGGCTCGGGCACGGCGGAGCTGGAGAACGGCCACCGGGCCGGCTGACCACCCGCCGGGACCCGGTCGACGGCCCTCACGGCCGCCGCCGGGTCCCCCTGGGCGTCCGCCAGGCAGGGACGCGTGGTGCAGGGCCCGGACGGGAGGACGCAGTTGCCGCCCGGCTCGGTCACCAGGAAGCGCCGTACGGGGACCCCGGGTCGGGGGTCCCTCAGAAGAGGGCCGCTGCGCGCTCGAAGTCCAGGAGGCGCTGCTTGCGTTCCAGGCCGCCGCCGTAGCCGGTGAGGCTGCCGTTGGCTCCGATGACGCGGTGGCACGGGACGATGATGCCGATCGGGTTGCGCCCGTTGGCGAGGCCGACCGCGCGGGAGGCGGTGGGGCTGCCGAGGGCGTCGGCGAGCCGGCCGTAGGTGCGGGTCTCGCCGTAGGGGATGCGGCGCAGTTCCTCCCAGACCAGGCGCTGGAACGGGGTGCCGGTCAGGCGCAGCGGGACGGTGAACTCCCGCAGCTCGCCCGCGAAGTACGCCTTCAGCTGCTCCTCCACTGCCGCGAAGAGGGTGTCGTCGCGGGGGCCGAAGGTCTCCTCCGGCGGGCGGTGACGCTGGCCTTCCATGTACAGGCCGCACAGGACGCCGTCGTCGGCGACGAGGGTGAGGGGGCCGTAGGGGCTGTCGGTCACGGTGTGCTGCTTCATCCAAATCCCTATGCCGGAAGGAAGTTGATCGGGTGGCTGTCGGTCGCCCACAGGTACTGGACCGCGTAGGCCCGCCAGGGGCGCCAGGCCGCCGCGCGTGCCGTGAGCGCCGCCGGCGTGGAGGGCAGGCCCAGCTCCCGGGCGGCGCGGCGGATGCCGAGGTCGGTGGGGAGGAAGGCGTCGGGGTCGCCGAGGGCCCGCATGGCGATGACGTCGGCCGTCCACGGGCCGAAGCCGGGCAGGCCGAGGAGCTGGGCGCGGGTGCGCGGCCAGTCGCTCTCCACACCGAGCTGGAGGTCGCCGTCGGCGAGCCGGCGGACCAGGGTGGTGAAGGTGGTGCGGCGGGTGCGGGGCATCGCCAGCGTCTCCGGGTCGAGCGCCGCGAGCGCCTCGGGGGCCGGGAAGAGGTGGGTGAGGCCGCCCTCGGGGTCGTCGGCCGGTTCGCCGTGCGCGGTGACCAGGCGGGCCGCGTGGGTGCGGGCGGCGGCGGTGGAGACCTGCTGGCCGAGCACGGCCCGCACGGCGAACTCCGCCTCGTCCACCGTGCGCGGGACGCGCCGCCCGGGCGCCTTGTCCACCAGCGGCGCGAGGACGGGGTCCGTGCGCAGCTGGTCGTCGATGGCGACGGGGTCGGCGTCCAGGTCGAGCAGGCGCCGGCAGCGGCTGATGGCCACGGTCAGGTCGCGCAGGTCGCCGAGGGTGAGGCGGCAGGCGATGTGGTCGGGGCGGGGGGTGAGGGAGACGATGCCGTGGCCGTACGGCAGACGCAGGGTGCGCCGGTAGGAGCCCTCCCGCCACTCCTCCACGCCGGGTACGGCCGTCGCGGCGAGGTGGCCGAAGAGGTTGTCGGGGTTGAGCGGGGCGCGGAACGGCAGCCGCAGGGACAGCGCTCCGGGGGTGCTCGGGCCCTGCCGTTTCGGGGCGCGGGTGCGCAGCTCGCCCGGGGAGAGGGCGAAGACCTCGCGGACCGTGTCGTTGAAGGTGCGGATCGAGGCGAAGCCCGCGGCGAAGGCGATCTGCGCCATCGGCAGGGCCGTCGTCTCGATGAGCAGCCGGGCCGTCTGGGCACGCTGGGCGCGGGCGAGCGCGAGGGGGCCGGCGCCCAGCTCGGCGAGGAGCTGGCGTTCGACCTGCCGGGTGCTGTAGCCGAGCCGGGCGGCGAGTCCGGGGACGCCCTCGCGGTCCACGACGCCGTCGGCGATCAGCCGCATGGCCCGGGCCACCAGGTCGGCGCGCTGGTTCCACTCCGGGGAGCCGGGGCTGGTGTCGGGTCGGCAGCGCTTGCAGGCCCGGAACCCGGCCTGCTGGCAGGCCGCCGCGCTGGGGTGGAAGACCATGTTCTCCGGCTTGGGAGGCACCACCGGGCAACTGGGACGGCAGTAGATACCGGTGGTCAGGACGGCCGTGAAGAACCATCCGTCGAACCGCGCGTCCTTGGACCTCACGGCGCGCACGCAGCGCTCGGTGTCGGTGTGCATCCCCATCTGCATGCCTCCAGCATCGGGCACGGGGACGGGGCGGGTCTGGCGAGAATCCGACATGGACCTCGCGGCAGGACACCGCGCACCGGGACATATGAAGGTTCATTCATATGTTCGTGCCCGCCCGGTACGATGGCGTCATGGGTCATGGAGCCGTCATCCCCGCGCAGGACGCCGCGCGGCGCGTACGCCTGGACGCGGACAACGCCGCGAAGGTCGCCACCACGCTCCAGGCCCTGTCCACACCCTCCCGGCTGCTGATCCTGGCGCGCCTGCGCGAAGGGCCGCTGCCCGCCACGGAGCTGGCGGCCGAGGTGGGCATGGAGCAGTCGGCCTGCTCGCACCAGCTGCGGCTGCTGCGCAATCTGGGCCTGGTGGTGGGCGAGCGCCGGGGCCGTTCGGTCGTCTACGCGCTGCACGACCACCATGTCGCCGAGTTGCTCGACCAGGCGGTGTACCACGTGGAGCACCTGCGCCTGGGGATCAGCGACGCCGCCGGCTGACGCGGCGCCGCCGTCCCCCGACCGCGCTATTCGGTGGCGGTCGGCCGACGCGAGACCCGCATCGCCTCGCTCACGCGCCTCAGCGGGCGCAGCCGGTAGGTGTAGGCGTAGTCGCGGTCGGCGAACAGCTTGAACTCGTCGTGCGTGTGGGCGCCCCAGCTGTTGTCGCCGCCCACGCCCATCTGACGGTGGTTGAGGCGCAGCACGACCGCGTCCCGGGGGGTCAGCTGGTAGTCGTGGCGGGCGCCCACCGACAGGTCCTCCGGGGTGAAGTGCGAGGCGTTGACCTCCAGCAGGGGCTCACCGCACACGAGCAGTCCGCGCCCGCGCCCGTCGGTCAGCGCGGCCCAGCGGACGTCGGTCTTGTTGCCGTTCTCCTGGGGGCGCAGATAGGGGGTCCACTGCTCGGAGACCTTCCCGGAGTACAGGCCCACGTCGGTGGCGTTGTTGCGGTCCCACATGTTCTCCTCGGGGCCGCGGCCGTAGTAGTGCAGCCGGTCCAGGCGGCGCGGCAGGAACAGCAGGGTCCCGACCTCGGGGATGTACGGCAGGCCGGCCGCGCCCGGGCGCAGGATGTTGTCGACCTTGATCTCGCCGTTGCCGAAGACCGTGTACGTCGTGCTGAACGCCGACGCCGTGCCGGTCGGCAGGGTGCCGGTGCACGTGATCTCCACCGCCCGGTCGTCCAGCGGCCGGACCCGGACGTCCGCCACGGTCCGCCGCGCCCCGGCGTCGCGCCAGACCTGGTTGCGGGTGTGGTGGCCGTTGCCCCGGTCGTTGTCGGTGGGCGCCCGCCAGAGGTTCGGGACGGGGCCGGAGGTGACGAGCCGCTCGCCGCCCGCCTCGAAGGAGGTGAGGGTTCCGGTCGCCTTGTCGACGGTGAGCGCGAAGCCCTCGCCCTCGACCGTGACGGTCTTCGCCCCGTCGGTGTGGCGCAGGGCGGGGACGCTGCGCAGCGGGGCCGGCTTGACGGCCGGGGCGCCCGCGTCGAGGGCGAGCTGCTGCTTGGCCACCTCGAAACCCGCCTTCGCCCAGGGGGTGGGCTCCTTGGTGGTGAAGGACAGCTGGAGGAAGCACTCCGTGCCGGGCGCGGGCTGGGCCGGCAGGCGCACCGGCACCTTGATGTCCTTGCTCGAAAGCGGCGCGACGTCCAGCTGCTCGCGGGTCAGCCGGCCGCGCTGGACGACCTTGCCGTCGGCGACCAGGGACCAACGGCCGTCGAACTCGCGGAGGCTGGTGAAGAGGTACTCGTTGGTGAGGGTCACGGCGCCGGGCCCGCCGGAGGCCGGGGCGGCGTTGATCGCCTGGTAGATCTGCTTGACCTCGGCGGACTTGCCGGTGAGGCCGCGGTCGGCGGTGACGATGCCGTCGCCGGAGAAGGCGCCGTCGTTGGGGTTGTCGCCCCAGTCGCCGCCGTAGGCGTGGAACGTCTGGTCGCGCGGGCGCTTCTCGGTGAGGCCGGCGGTGGCCGCGTCGAACCAGAAGCGCACGCCCTCGTCGTCCGGGCCGCGGGTGCCGGAGGCGAGCTCGGCGGAGCCGAGGGCGCGGGCGTAGACACGGGCCCGGCGGATGGTGCCGCTGAACACCCGGGTCGGGTTGTCGACGTCGGTGGCCAGCGACAGGGACGCCGTGTTCCCGCCGGGGCGCCGGGTGGTGGTGCGGGTGCCGCGCACCTGGCCGTCGACGTGGAGGGTGAGCGTGCCCGCGTCCGCGTCGTAGACGCCCGCGACGTGGTGCTCCCTGCCGGTCCAGTCCTCGGGCAGGGCCCAGCTCGCGGTGACCCACTGGCCGCCGCCGTGGATGAAGAACTCCAGGGTCCGCTCGGTCTGCTTGAGGGCGTACTGGGTGTCGCCCTTGGCGAGGAGGGGCTGGTGGCCGCCGGTGACGTGCGGGGTGACCCAGGCCTCCAGGGTGAGGGAGCCGGTGATGTCGAGGCGGGGGTCGCGAGGGAAGACGGTGCCGCCGGAGACGCCCTTGGCGCGGTCGAAGGTGCCGGCGGGTGCCATGATCTCGCCGCGCAGCGCGCCGGGTCCGGACTCGGTCAGCAGTTTGCGCGCCGGGGTGGGCCAGCGCAGGGCCTGGTCGGCGAAGTCCCAGATCCAGCCGCCCTGGAGGACGTCGTGGCGGCGGACGACGTCCCAGTACTTCTTGAAGTTGCCGTTGGAGTTCCCCATGCCGTGGGAGTACTCGATCATCACGTACGGGCGGGTGTCGGACGTGTCCTTGGCGCGCTGCTCGACCCGCTGCGGGCTGTCGTACATCTCGGAGCGGATGTCGCTGATGCCCGGGCGGTCGTCGCCCTCGTACTGGATGACGCGGGTGGGGTCGTAGGAGCGGATCCAGTCGTACATGGCGTTGAAGGTGGTGCCGCCGCCCGCCTCGTTGCCGAGGGACCAGATGACCACCGAGGCGTGGTTCTTGTCCCGGTGGACCATGTTCCGGGCGCGCACCACGCACGCCTCGGTCCACTCGGGGTGACCGCTGCCGGGGTACCTGTCACGGATGCCGTGGGTTTCGAGGTTGGTCTCGTCGACGAGGTAGAGGCCGTACGCGTCGGCGAGTTCGAGCCACAGCGGGCTGTTGGGGTAGTGCGAGGTGCGGACGCTGTTGATGTTGAGCCGCTTGATGATGCCGATGTCCTCGACCATCTGCGCGCGGGTCAGCGCCGAGCCGGTGACGGGGTGCATCTCGTGCCGGTTGGTGCCGCGGAAGGAGACCGGCTTGCCGTTGATGCGCATCAGGCCGTCCTTGAGCGCGAACTCGCGGAAGCCGACCCGGTGCGAGAGGGTCTCGATCACCTTGCCGGAGGGGTCGCGCAGGCGCAGCACGGCGGTGTAGAGGTTCGGGTGCTCGGCCGACCAGAGCTTCGGCGAGGGGACGGACCGGGACGCCTCGGCGGTGGCCTCCTCGCCGTCGGGGACGTCGACGGGGCGGCTCAGGGGCCGGGGCCAGACCGCGTGGCCGCGGGCGTCGTACAGCTGGGTCTCGACGGTGTAGCGGCCCGCGCCCTTGCCGCCGTAGTCGCGCACGTGCGCGGTGACCTCGAGCTCGGCGGAGGTGTAGCCGTCGCCGAGCGGGGTGTCCAGCTTGAAGTCGCGCAGGTGCACGTTCGGCGTGGAGTAGAGGTGGACCGAGCGGAAGATGCCGCTCAGCCGGATCATGTCCTGGTCCTCCAGCCACTCCGCGTCGGAGTAGCGGTAGACCTCGACGGCGATCTGGTTGGTGCCCGGCTTGAGGTGGCGGGTGATGTCGTACTCGGCGGAGGTGTAGGAGTCCTCGTGGTAGCCCACCAGTTCGCCGTTGATCCACACGTAGTGGGCGGACTTGACGCCCTCGAAGTGCAGGAAGGTGCGCCGGCCCTGCCAGCCGCGCGGGACGGTGAAGGTGCGGCGGTACTGGCCGACGGGGTTGTAGCGGGTGGGGGCGGTGGGCGGCTGGGCGTTCTCGCCACCGCCGTTGGGGCCCCACCAGGGGTAGGTGATGTTGACGTAGATCGGGAAGTCGTAGCCGTGCAGCTGCCAGGCGGAGGGCACCGGGATGGTGTCCCAGCCGGAGTCGTCGACGTCGATGCGGTGGAAGTCGGGGTCCCGGTCGTCGGGGCGGTCCGCGTAGGCGAACTTCCAGGTGCCGTCCAGGCTCAGCCGGTACGGCGAGCGCTCGCGGTCGGCCCTCAGCGCCTGGCCGAGGTCGGCGTAGGGCATGAGCGTGGTGTGCGGCGGCTCGGTACCCACCCGGTACACCGACAGGCCGTCGTTCCACTCCGGGGAGCCGTCCGCCGCCGGGCGCCGGCCGGACGCGTGGGCCGCGACGGGCGACGCGGACAGCGCCAGCGCGCCCAGCGCGGCGGCTCCTCCCTCCAGCAGACGGCGACGGCTGACGACCGGCCGCTCGGGGTGGGCGGGCCGGTCGGCGGGAGACGGGTGCGGGTGCGGGTGCGGCATACCGTGGCCTTCCTCGGTTCGACAGGGTGGTGCTGCACGGACTGAGGGCACGTCAGACGCGTTCCTCAACAGCGCACCCGCGATGGGTGTTTCGGTGGGGACATGTGCAACTGACGGTGACGGAGCAACTGCTGAGCAGGCACACCCTAGGACCCGAACACAACCGAAGCAATGACCGCGTCGGACTTTGTGCGGTCCTGAGGATTCCGCCCTGTGCGCCTGCGGTTCAGCTCCGGAGGAAGGCGAGCAGCTCACTCGTGAGCCGGGCGGGCGCGTCCAGGGGCACGAGGTGCCCGGCCCGCGGGACGCGCACCAGCCGGGCGCGGGGGATCAGGCCGGCCAGTTCCTCCCCTTTGGCGAGGGGGACCCAGGTGTCCTCGGCGCCCCAGCAGACCGTGACGGGCAGGTCGAGCGTCGGGTACAGCGGCTGGATCTCGTCGGTGTGGCGCTGGTCGGCCTGCGCGATCTGGCGGTAGAAGGCGGCCTGACCCCTCTCCCCCGTCCACGGCCGGACCAGCGCGTCCAGCGTGGCGGGGCGCAGACCGAGGTGGCTCGCGGACGCGACGTACTCCCGCACCAGGGCCCGGTGCAGCGCCGCCGGGAGCTGCTCGAAGACGTGGCTGTGCCCCCCGACGAGCCGGAAGAAGTCGGTGCCCCAGGGCCTGAGGGCCACCGCGTCGACCAGCGCGAGCCGCCGGTAGCGGGCGCCGTGCAGCAGGTGGGCGCGCAGCGCCACGCAGCCGCCGAAGTCGTGCGCCACGACGGACGGCTCCGCCAGGCCCCAGTGGGCGAGCAGCTCGGTGAGGATCCGGCCCTGGACGGCCAGGGAGACGTCCTGGCCGGACCGCATCTCGGAGCTGCCGTAGCCCGGCATGTCCCACACGTGCACCAGGTGCCCGGCGGCGGCGAGCGCGGGAGCGACCTCGTGCCACACGTACGAGGAGAAGGGCGTGCCGTGCAGCAGCACGACCGGATCGCCACCGGGGTCCCCGAACCGGTCCCAGCGGACGGCGCCCGACGCGGTGGCCAGCTCCTCGCGTAACGTCCAGTCACTCAAGACGGCGTCCTCTCGCTCTCCATGACGACGGTTTTTTGTCATTTCGGCGCGACAGTGTCGCGCCGCCGACCGTACTGTGACCTCATCGGACGGCCTGAAACGGATTCGGCGGTACCTCTTGCCGCGCCGGAAGGAGCGGCTCGCATGAGCGGCTATGCGACCTCGGACCCCGACGCCGTCGCGGGCGCCCCCGGCGCGCTGCTGGACCTGCTGAAGGTCGCCGCCGTCGTCCTGGACGCGTCCGGGCACATTGCCCTGTGGAGCCCCGAGATCGAGCAGCTGCTGGGCTGGAGCGCCGAGGAGGCACTGCGGCAGCGCGCCGACACCCTGCTGGTCGCGCCCGCGGACCGGGCCCGGGGGCGGGAACTGTTCGCCCAGGTCAGTGCGGGCGGGCGCTGGGCCGGTGTCTTCCCGCTGCGCCACCGCGACGGTACGGCACGCGCCGTGGAGTTCCGCACGATGCGGCTCCTCGACCCCGACGGGCAGCCCCATCTGCTGGGACTCGCCACGGACGCGACGACGGTACGGAAGGTGGAGCGGGACCTCGCCCTCTCGCACAGCCTCGTCAACCAGACCCCGCTCGGCATCGCCGTCTTCGACAACGACCTGCGCTGGGTGGGGATCAACCCGGCGCTGGAGCGGATCAACGGCGTGCCCGAGGAGGCCCTGCTGGGGCGCCGGATCGGCGAGGTGCTGACCGGCCTGGACACGGCGGCCATCGAGGCCCGGATGCGGCACGTGCTGCGGACCGGCAGCCCGCTGCTGGACCAGCAGACCGTCGGCCGCACGGCCGGTGACGCGCAGGACCGGGCCTACTCGGAGTCGTACCACCGCATCGAGGACATCGACGGGCGGGTGCTGGGCCTCGCCATGGCCGTGCTGGACGTCACCGAGCGCCAGCAGGCAGCGGCCGAGGTCGCGCAGGCACGCCAGCACCTGTCGGTGATCGCCGACGCGGGGATGCGGATCGGCACCACGCTGGACCTGCGGCAGACCGCCCGGGAGCTGGCCGACGTGGTCGTGCCGCAGCTCGCGGACCTGGCCGCCGTGGACGTGCTGGAGTCGGTGGTCGCCCACGGCACCATCGTGCCGGTGACGGGCGGCGCTCCGGCCGAGTTCCGGGCGCTGGCCGTCGCGGCCGGGTACCGCACCGACGCCATCCACGCGGCCGACCCGGTGGGCGAGGTGGCCACCTACGGCTCGTCGCGGATCATCACCCGCTGTGTGCGCAGCGCCCGCCCGGTGCTGGTCGAGCACGTGGACTCCCGGATGCTGCGGCGCCTCGCCCGGGACGCGCGCGCCGCCCGGGCCCTGCAGGAGGCCGGCGCCCACTCCTACCTGGCGCTGCCGCTGGTGGCCCGGGGCAAGGTGCTCGGCACGCTCTCGCTGTACCGCACGGTCAACGAGCGCCCCTTCGACGCCCGGGACCAGCTGCTCGCCTCCGAACTCGCCGCCCGCGCCGCCATCTGCATCGACAACGCCCGCCTTTACGGACGGGAGCGCGGCACCGCACTGACCCTCCAGCGCAGTCTGCTCCCGGCGGCGCCCGCAGCGCAGGAAGGGCTCGACATCGCCGCCCGCTACCGTCCGGCCCTCAGCGAGGTCGGCGGTGACTGGTACGACGTGCTGCGGCTGGGGCCGGGGCGCACCGGGCTGGTCGTCGGGGACGTGATGGGCAAGGGCGTCCAGGCAGCGGCGATCATGGGCCAGCTGAGCACGGCGACCCGGGCTCTGGCCCGGCTCGACCTGCCGCCCGCCGAGCTGCTGCGGCACCTCGACGACATCACGGGCTCGCTCGGCGACACGATCGCCACCTGCGTGTACGCCGTCTGCGACCTGGAGCGCGGCGTCTGCGAGCTGTCCAGCGCCGGCCACCTGCCGCCCGTGCTCGTCGGGCCGGACGGAACCGCCCGCCTCGTCGAGGTGCCCGGTGGTGTGCCGCTCGGGGTGGGCGGCGTGGAGTTCGGCACGGTGGAGGTGGAGCTCGCCCCGGGCACCACGCTCGCGCTGTACACCGACGGGCTGGTGGAGACCCGCGGTGAGTCGATCGACACCGGCCTTCAGACGCTGACCCGTCTGCTGGGGAGCGCGACGCCGAACCTGCAGCGGACCGGCGACCACCTGCTCGGGGCGCTGCGTCCGGAGCCGGACGACGACGTGGCGCTGCTGCTGGTGCGCCGGCGCGTCTGAGCGCGCGGGCCCCGGTCGCCCGCGCGCTCGACGGCGGAGGTCAGGAGCCGCTTTGGCGCCTGTCGGCGCACAGGGCCCGGATGATGAACGCCGACATCGCGATCATCACCACGGACAGCGGGAAGTCGTACGCCAGGTGGGTCTTCGCGTCCATGTCGCTCCTCCGTCCCGGGCACACGCCCGGCATCGGCCCCATAGCCGTTCCAGCGTGCGGGGGCGGATGCCCGGGTGCCTCACCCGGGAAGGGTGATCGTGCCCGGCGGCGGGCGAACGTCTCGACCGTCTCGACGTACCCGGAAGGCCCCGGCGGCCGGCAGGTGCGGGCCGGTCGGGACCGCCACGAGGCGCAGGGGCGCCTCCCGGCCGGATCGAGGGCGGGATGCCCGGCACGCGGGTCGAGACCGCCGACGCGGGGACGGATCGGGCCGGCGTCCCGCGCGTCGCCACGGCACCGGGTCACCCCCGGCGGGTGATCCGTCCGCGCCGTACCTGTGGAGAGGCTGGGGGGGGGATGGCGGGCCGGCCGCCCGGTGCCGGGCACAGGAGCGGGAGACAGCGATGAAGGACCGACCGACCGCCCGGACCGGTGCCGTCCGGCCTCCGCCCGAGCGGGAGCCGCGCGGGGGGCCGCGGACACGAGACGCGCAGGGACGGGAGCCACAGGCACGGGAGCCGCGGGGACGGACGTCGCGTCGGCGGCGGGCGGCGGGCGCGGCGCTCGGGCGCGCGGTCCTCATCGCGGCGGGGCTCGTCACCGTCTACTACCTGCTGCCCCTGGACGGACACCTGACGAGCGGTGCCTCGGTGGTACTCGTGTGCGGGCTGCTGCTGGTCGTGGCGGTCTTCTGGTGGGAGGTGCGGGCCATCGTGGATTCGCCCTGGCCCCGGCTGAAGGCGGTCGAGGCCCTGGCCACGACGGTGGCGCTGTTCCTGCTGCTCTTCGCGACCGCCTACTTCCTGCTGGAGCACACCGCGCCGGGCTCGTTCAGCGAGCCGCTGACCAAGACGGACTCCCTGTACTTCACGCTCACCACGTTCACGACCGTCGGCTACGGCGACATCGTGGCCCGTTCCCAGACCGGACGGGTCCTGACGATGAGCCAGATGCTGTGCGGGCTGCTGCTGGTGGGCGTGGCCGCGAAGATCCTCGCGGGCGCGGCGCGGGCGGGACTGCGCCGGCAGGGCCGGGAGCCGGCGGACGACTTCCCTCGCGGCCGGAGGGCCGGACAATGACCGCAACAGCCTCCACCCCGCCCTTCCTGTCCCCCGCCGAACGCGCCGCCGAAGGCCGCAACGCCCGTCGGCGCTCGCCGCGTTCCTCCCACGGCCGGTTCGAGACGGGGCCCGGGCGGTTCGATCCGGTGGAGGTGGTGGAGCGTCAGTCGGCCACGCGCGTACCGGAGTTGGTGCCTGTCCGCTACGGCCGCATGCTCGAATCGCCGTTCCGTTTCTACCGGGGCGCGGCGGCGGTCATGGCGGCGGATCTCGGGTCGGCCCCCGACACCGGGCTTCGGGTGCAGCTCTGCGGCGACGCCCATCTGCTGAACTTCCGCCTGCTGGCCTCGCCCGAGCGCCATCTGGTCTTCGACCTCAACGACTTCGACGAGACCCTGGCCGGCCCCTTCGAGTGGGACGTCAAACGGCTCGCGGCCAGTGTCGCGATCGCGGCCCGGGCGAACGGCTTCGGCCCCGGGGAGCAGGACAGCGCGGTGGCGGCGTGCGTACGCGCCTACCGGCGGCGGATGCGGCGGTTCGCAGGCATGCGCGTCCTCGACATCTGGTACGCGCAGGACGACGCCGACCGCTTGCGCGAACTGATGGCCGCCTCGATGACGAAGGAGACCAGGCGCCGCACCGCCCGGGCGACGGCGAAGGCCCGGACCCGCACCCACCTGCAGGCCCTGGCCGCGCTCACCACCGCCACCGGCGAGGGCCGGCGGATCGCACCGGACCCGCCGTTGATCACTCCCCTGCGCGACCTCGTGGCCGGCTCCCCGGCGCAGGAGCAGGAGCGGGAGCTGCGCACCGTCCTGGAGGGGTACGCCCGCTCCCTGTCGTCCGAGCGGCGGCACCTGCTGCGCCACTACCGGCTGGTGGACCTCGCCCGCAAGGTGGTGGGCGTGGGCAGCGTCGGCACCCACTGCTGGATCGCGCTCCTGCTCGGCCGGGACGACGACGACCCGCTGCTGCTCCAGGCCAAGGAGGCGCAGGAGTCGGTCCTCGCCGCCCACACCGGGGGCGTCGGCTACGACAACGAGGGGCACCGCGTCGTGGCGGGGCAGCGGCTGATCCAGACCACCAGCGACATCCTGCTGGGCTGGACGCACGCCGTGGGCCTCGACGGCCGCGAGCGGGACTTCTACGTACGGCAGCTGCGCGACTGGAAGGGCATCGCCCGGCCGGAGACCATGGACCCCGGCCTGCTCCGGCTTTTCGCGCGACTGTGCGGGGCGAGTCTGGCCCGGGCCCACGCCCGCTCGGGCGACCCCGTCGCCATCGCCGCGTACCTGGGCGGCGGCGACCGCTTCGACCGCGCCCTCACCACGTTCGCCCAGGCCTATGCAGACCGGAACCGGCGGGACTTCGAGGCGCTCGGCGCCGCCGCCCGCTCCGGCCGTATCCGTACGGCTGTCCGGTGACCGCCGCGCCCGGGGTCCGGCTCACTCGGGGTCCGGCTCACTCGGGGAGCCGGCGCATCTCGACGACCTCGAGCCCCAGCGACTGGAAGCGAATCAGCAGCCCGTACAGCTGGGCCTCGTCGACGACGGGGCCGAACAGCACGGTCTGCCCGGCCATCACGACGTGGTCCAGCTCCGGGAAGGCCTTGGTCAGCGTCTGCGACATCTGTCCCTCGACGCGGATCTCATAGCGCATGGGCTGCCCTTCCCCGGACGCCTGGGGTGTGCGGTGCGCGCCCTTCTCCGGTCATGCTCCACCCCGCGGCACCGGCCGTCCTCACCCGGGGCAGGTGAACCGCGGCCGTGGCACGGCGCCGCCTCGGTGCCGCGGACGAGGTCGAGCGGGTCGTCCCGCACCGTGGTGGAACCGCCGAGCGGGGACCCGGGGCCGCTTCACAGGAGCCGCACCTCGCGGGCACGGCGGACCGCCTCGGCCCGCCGGCTCACCCCGAGCTTGCGGTAGATGCTCTTGAGGTGGGTCTTCACGGTGTTCGCCGACACGTTCAGGTCGGCGGCGATCTCCTCCGTCGACAGCATCTCGGCCAGGCGGTGCAGCACGTCCCGTTCCCGGGCGCTCAGCTCCTCGACGACGAGGTCCGGGGACCGGTCCGGTGCGGCGGGTTCCCCGTCGGCGTGGCGGGCCGGGCCGGGCACGAGCCAGCCACCGGCCAGCTCCCGCAGCCGGCCGGTGCTCAGCAGGGGGTGGATCCAGGGACCGGCCTCCAGGAACGGCCTGCGTAGTCGGTCGCGCCGGCTGTCCAGGAGGGCGCGGGCGACGAGGCGGGCGGCGGTGCCGTGGTCCCCTGTCTCGTGGGCGGCCCGGGCGCGGACCAGCGTGGCCCGGACCGTCACCGCCGGGCCGGGCCTGCCGTCCTCCGGCAGACGGTCGAGCAGGCCGAGCGCCTCTTCGGGCCGGCCCGCCACGAGCCGGATCCGGGCCGCCTCGACCGCACACGCGGTCCGGTGGTGTGCCATCCCGTCGATGGCCTGTCGGGCCGGTTCCGGATGGCCCAGGGCCAGGTGGGCGGCGGAGGCGAGCAGGGCGCTGTGTTCCCGCGCCCATGGGGACGCCACGTCCGCGGTGACCGGTTCGCCGGCCGCGGCCAGCGCGGCCCGGGCGTCCCCCCGGGCCAGCAGCAGCCGGCCCCGGACGACGGCCCGCCCCGCCCGCGCCACGGGGTCCTCGGCCCACGGGCGGCAGACTGCCTCGTCGGCCAGGAGCTCCTGGGCCTCGTCCGGTTCGTTGCGGTCCAGCCGGACGGCTGCCAGGACCAGGGCGACGAGGCCGTCACCGGGCCGCCGGGGCAGGCTGTGGCGCTCCGCCTCGCCGGCCGCGGCCAGGGCCTTGTGCTCCGCACGGCCGGGCCAGCCGGTGAGGTAGTCGATCAGCGCCAGATGGCCCAGCGCCTCCCAGCGGGGCAGCGCCAGCACCGCTCCGCCCGGTTGGGAGGCGACCGCCGCCAGGGCGGTCCGGGCGTCGTCGAACCGTCCGGCCCACAGGCGGGCGGAGCCGAGGTGGGTGAGGAGGAGGGCGGTGAGTTCCGGGTGCTCGTCGAGGAGCTCCGCCGGAATCTCCCGCCGCAGCAGCCGGGCCCGCTCGGCGGCGTGCTCGGCCTGTTCGGGGGAGCCGGTCAGCCGGGCCGCGAGCGCCTCAAGGAAGGCGAGGCCGAACCGTGCCGGGGCCGGCTCCCCGCCGTCACGGGCCAGTTCCCGCCGGGCTCGGCGCAGATGGGCCACACCGTGTACGAGATCGTGTCGGCCCAGGTCACGGGCGGCGCGGACCAGATCGGGCGCCGGTCCCCTCACCTCGGGGCCCATGTCCGCGAACAGGGCGGAGAGGTCTTCGGAGCGCAGGCCGGTGAAGAGGCGGCCGATCGCGTGGTCGTCGACGACGGCCCGGGCGGTGAACTCCCAGTCGTCCGCAGCGGCGCCCTGGACGAGCGCCTCCCGCAGGGCTCCCGAACGCCGCAGCCAGCGGGCGGCCCGGCCGCGCAGCTCCGGCTCCAGGCCGGGGAAGCGCTCGCGCAGATGGGCGCGGAGTATCTCGGCGAACAGCGGGTGCAGGGTGTACCAGGCGTGTCCGAGATAGTGGACGAAGGCGTTCTCGCGGTGCAGCGAGGCGAGGACGGACTCCGCGTCGGAGCGCAGCGTCAGCGCGTTCACCAGGTCGGGGCAGAAGCGTTCGAGGACGCTGATGCGCAGCAACAGGTCCTGGGTGTCCGGTGCCTGCCGGTCGAGCACCTCGGCCAGCAGGAAGTCGGCGACGGTGCTGCGGCCGGCCTCGAACTGCTTGACGTACGTGTCGGGGTGCTCGTCCTGCCGGGCGGCCAGCGCGCAGAGCCTGAGACCGGCGGCCCATCCCCGGGTGCGCTCGACCAGGGCCCGCGCGGCGCTCACGGGCAGGCGCAGGCCGTGGCGGGTGAGCAGTTCCCGCGCCTCGGCGGTGGTGAAGGCCAGCTCGGCGTCCCGGATCTCCGTCATCTCGCCCGAGGCGCGGTAGCGGTGCAGCGGCAGCAGGGGTTCCGTGCGGGTGACCAGGACCAGGCGCAGTCCGTGTCCGGCGTGGTGCAGGACGAACTGCAGCTGCCGCGCGATCTCGGCGGAGGTGACGCGGTCGAACTCGTCGAGGACGACGACGGTGGTGTGGTCGCGCCGCTCCAGGCCGGCGGCGAGGCGGGTCAGGGTCCTCGGGTCCACGCGGCCGGCCCCCGCGGGGCAGCCGACCTCGGCCGCCGCCGGGATGCCGGCGGCCCGCAGCGCCTCCAGGAGGTACGCCCAGAAGACCCCGGGGGCCCGGTCGGCGGTGTCGGAGGTGAGCCAGACGACGGGTTCGCGCAGACCGGCGGCCCAGTCCGCGACCAGGAGGGTCTTGCCCGCGCCGGCGGACCCGTTGACCATGGTCAGGGGCGTGTGGAGCCCTTGGTCGAGGTGCCGGACCAGGCGCGGGCGGCGCAGGAAGGTGGCGGGCCGCCGCGGCAGTGCGAACCGGGTGCGCAGCAGGGGGTCGCCCGCGGGGTCGGCACCGGCAGGCGCCGGCTCCGCATCGGTCTCGTCGGTCACGGCCATGAAGCCCCCAGTGCGTGCCGTCCGCCGGTTCATGAGCGGTCCCTCGTCCCGCCAGCATCTCTCCGTTCACTCCCCTGCGCACGCCCGCGGCTGAGCATCGCGGCGGCCCGACCACCCGTCGCGGGCGATGCGCCCCGGTGGCGTCCGGGGGTCGACTGAGGTGCCCGCACACCGCCCAGGGAGCCGCGGGGCACGCCCGGCGGCTCGGAACCGGAGTACCGACCATGTGCCGCTGGCTCGCCTACTCGGGCACCCCCGTGCTGCTCGACGACGTCCTCTACCGTCCGCAGCACTCGCTGATCGACCAGAGCCTGCACGCGCGGATGGGGGTGGAGACGACCAACGGCGACGGTTTCGGCGTCGGCTGGTACGCCTGGCACCTGCGCACACCCGCCGTCATCCGCGACACCGGGCCGGCCTGGAGCAACCGCAATCTGCGGGAGATCGCCGACCACGTCCGCTCGCCGCTGTTCTTCGCCCATGTGCGCGCGTCCACCGGGACCGCCGTGCAGCAGACCAACTGCCATCCCTTCCGCCACGGACGCTGGATGTGGATGCACAACGGGGCGATCACCGGGTTCTCCGCGATGCGCCGGGATCTGATGCTGACCGTCGACCCGGGGCTGTTCCCGTCGCTGGAGGGCACGACCGACTCCGAGTTGATGTTCCACGTGGCCCTCACCTTCGGCCTCGACGGCGATCCGCCGGGCGCGGTGGCGCGGATGGCGGGTCTCGTCGAGCGTCTGGGGGACGAGCACGCAGTGGCGGAACCGCTGCAGATGACCATCGCGGTGACCGACGGCGAGCGGCTGTGGTTCTTCCGCTATTCCAGCGGCGGCAACTCGCGGTCGCTCTACTTCAGCAGCCGGGTGGAGGACGTGCGTGCCCTCCACCCCGACCTCGCGTTCCTCAAGCACATCTCCGACGACACCCGCCTGGTGGTGTCGGAGCCGCTGGGCGATCTCCCCGGTGTGTGGAACGCCGTGCCGGAGAGCAGCTACGGCGTCGTCCAGCCAGGCCGGGACCTGCTGCAGCACTTCGAGCCGCAGCCCGTGTGAGCCGCCCGGGGGTGTCTCAGCCCAGCCGGGCGGCGAACACCCCGTGGGCCCGCTCGTCGAACAGCACGAACCTGACCCGCTCGACCGCCGTGCCGGCCGCCCGGACCGTCTCGACGGCGATGCGGGCGCCGTCGTCCATGGGCCAGCCGTAGACGCCGGTGGAGACGGCGGGGAACGCGACCGTGCGGGCGCCGAGTTCGTCGGCGACGCGCAGCGACTCGCGGTAGCAGGAGGCCAGGAGGTGGGAGCGGTCCTCGGTGGTGCTGAAGACGGGGCCGACGGTGTGGATGACCCAGCGGGCGTCGAGGTCGCCGGCGGTGGTGGCGACCGCCTGACCGGTGGCCAGGCCCTCGCCATAGTGCGAGGCGCGGAGCTTGCGGCACTCCTCCAGGATCGCCGGGCCGCCGCGCCGGTGGATCGCGCCGTCGACCCCTCCCCCGCCCAGCAGCGAGGAGTTGGCCGCGTTGACGATCGCGTCGACGCTCTCGCGGGTGATGTCGCCCTGGACCGCCTCGATGATGGTCACGTCTGCCTCAGTCGCTTCCACACGGCCTTCGCCGCGTTGTGTCCGGACATGCCGTGCACGCCCGGGCCCGGCGGGGTCGCCGAGGAACAGATGAAGATCGCCGGGTGGGGCGTGTGGTACGGGAACAGGGTGAGCTTCGGGCGGAGCAGGAGCTGCAGGCCGGAGGCCGCGCCGGTGGCGATGTCACCACCGACGTAGTTGGCGTTGCGGGCGGCGAGTTCGGGCGGGCCGGCCGTGGCGCGGGCCAGGACGCGGTCGCGGAACCCCGGCGCGAAGCGCTCCAGCTGACGCTCGACGGCGTCGGTGAGGTCGCCGGTCCAGCCGTGCGGGACGTGCCCGTAGGCCCAGAAGACGTGCTTGCCCTCGGGGGCGCGGGTCGGGTCGACGACGCTCGGCTGGGTCGTGATGAGGAACGGCTTGTCGGGGGCCCGGCCCTCGCGGGACGCAGCGCGCAGGGCCGCGCCGATCTCCGCGCGGTCCGCGCCGATCTGCACCGTGCCGGCGACCCGGGCCTCCTTCGCGGTCCACGGCACGGGCCCGTCCAGCGCGTAGTCGATCTTGAACACGCCCGGTCCGTAGCGGTAGCCGGCGTAGTGACTGCCGAAGCCGGCGATACGGGCCAGGGCGGTGGGTGAGGTGTCGAAGACGTAGGCCCGGGCCGGCGGCAGGTCGTCGAGGCGCTTGACCTCGTAGTCGGTGTGGACCTCGCCGCCGAGGTCGCGCAGATGGGCGGCGAGGGCGTCGGAGAGCGCCTGGGAACCGCCGCGGGCGAGCGGCCAGCCGCGGGCGTGCGCCGCGAGCGCGAAGACCAGGCCGACGGCGCCGGTGGCCAACCCGCCGAGCGGTGCCATGACATGGGCGACGAGCCCGGCGAACAGCGCTCGGGCGGGTTCGTCGCGGAAGCGGCGCATCAGCAGGGTCGACGGGGGCAGGCCGGTGAGCCCGAAGCGGGCGAGGGTGACCGGGTCGCGGGGCAGCGCCGTGAGCGGCAGGGACATGAAGTCCCGGACGAGCGTGTCCCACTTGGGCAGGAAGGGCTCGACCAGCCTGCGGTAGGCACCGGCGTCGCGCGGTCCGAAGGAGGCGGCCGTCTCGCCGACCGACCGGGACAGCACGGCCGCCGTGCCGTCCGGGAAGGGATGGGCCATGGGCAGCTCGGCGTGGAGCCACTCCAGGCCGTACCGCTCCAGCGGCAGGGCGCGGAACGCCGGCGAGTTGATGGCGAGGGGGTGGGCCGCGGCGCACGGGTCGTGCCGGAAGCCGGGCAGGGTGAGCTCCTCGGTGCGGGCTCCGCCGCCCACGGTGCTCCTGGCCTCGAAGACGGCGACGGAGAAGCCGCGCCGGGCCAGCTCCACGGCCGCGGTCAGTCCGTTCGGTCCCGCACCCACTACGACCGCATCGAGCATCGACGGCACCTTCGGACCCCTTCGTCAGCCGATGGCCACTGGGCATCAGGATATGCCCGGGGCCGGACAGTCACCGGCCGCGGGGGATGTCCGCCCGGGACGACCGGTTCGCGACGGTGGCAACCCTCCTCCAAGCACGCTGGGTCACCGCCTGTGCGCGCCACGCGACGACTGGGGCTCGTCAGCCTCCGCCCGCCAGCAGCCCCGCGATCCGGCGGGCCGTGGCCGCGTCCCGGGCCGCGGTGAACGGCAGGGCGTTGCCGCCCGTGATGCGGAACGGCTCGCCGCTCAGGGTCAGATGGGCGCCGCCCGCCTCCTCGACGAGGAGCAGACCGGCCGCGTGGTCCCACGCCGCCTCCCAGGAGAAGGCCGTGGCGTCCGACTCGCCGCGGGCGATGGCCAGGTATTCCAGGCCGGCCGAGCCGCAGGCGCGCGGTGCCACGCCCTCGGTGCGCAGACCGAGCAGGGCGTGCTTCTGCTCGTCCGTCGTGTAGTCCGGGTGGGAGGTGGCCACGCGGAGGTCGCGGCCCGGCTCGGGGACGCCGGCGAACAGCCGCTCGCCGTCGAGGTAGGCGCCCTTGCCCCGCTGGGCGGTGGCGAGCCGGTCACGGGCGGCGGCGTAGGTCCAGGAGGCGAGGAGGGTGCCGCCGTGGGCCAGTGCGACCAGGGTGCAGAATCCGGCCTCGCCGCGCACGAACTGCCGTGTCCCGTCGACCGGGTCGACGATCCACACCGGGGCGTCGCCGCGTATCGCCTCGTAGGAGGCCGGGTTGGCGTGGACCGCCTCCTCGCCCACCACGACCGAGCCGGGCAGCAGGGCGACCAGCGCCTCGGTCAGGTACAGCTCGGCCTTGCGGTCGGCGTCGGTCACCAGGTCGTGCGGCCCGGCCTTCTGGTCGATCTCGTGCGCGGCGAGCCGGCGCCAGCGCGGCAGGATCTCCGTGGCCGCGGCCTTGCGGATCGTCTCTTCGACGTCGGAGGCGTGCCGGGTGAGAAACTCTTCGATGGTTTCGTTGCTGTCGATCACCCTTCCATCACAACACGCGCCGCTGACAATCCCCACCCGCGGGGTGCACCCCGGGTGGCGCCGCGGTGAACGCCGGCGCGGGGAGGCGGTCACCGGCCGACCGCGTACCCCTGCATGCCGCGCGGGTTCGCCGCCGCCGACAGCACGCCCGTCTCCGGGTCCCGGGCGACCGCGCAGAGCCTGCCCTCCGACCAGGGGGCGCCGACGGTCACCTCATGGCCGCGCCGCCGCAGCTCCGCGACGACGGCCGGGTCGGTGCGGGCCTCCACGGTCACGCTGCCCGGGCGCATGCCGCGCGGGTAGAAGGAGCCGGGGAAGCCGTCGTTGTGCCAGTTCGGGGCGTCGATCGCGCCCTGCAGGTCGGGACCGCCGCGGACCCGGGGGCGCAGCGCGAGGGCCAGCAGGAAGTGCAGCTGCCACTGGTCCTGCTGGTCGCCGCCGGGCGTGCCGAACGCCAGGACGGGCACGCCCTCGCGCAGCGCGATCGACGGGGACAGGGTGGTGCGGGGGCGGCGGCCGGGGGTGAGGGTGGCGGGCAGGCCCTCCTCCAGCCAGGTCATCTGCAGCCGGGTGCCGAGCGGGAAGCCGAGTTCCGGCACGACGGGGTTGGACTGGAGCCAGCCGCCGCTGGGTGTGGCCGAGACCATGGTGCCCCAGCGGTCGACGACGTCGAGGTGGCAGGTGTCGCCCCGGGTGCTGCCGTCGGGGAGGATCTCCGGTTCACCGGGCACGGGCGAGACGGGGAGTTTCGCGACCGTCGGCTCGCCGATGCCGAGCGCGTCGAAGCCCTCCTGCGCGGCGGTGGCCACGCGCGCGTGCGCGCCCAGGCGGGGGGTGCGCCCACCCGGGCTGCCGGGCCGCAGACCGTGCTCGGCCCGCTCGCCGACGAGGGCGCGGCGGGCCGTGTTGTACGCGGGTGACAGCAGGTCGTCGAGCGGCACGTCCGCGGCGTCCCCGTACCAGGCCTCCCGGTCCGCCATGGCGAGCTTGCAGCCCTCGACGAGGAGGTGGACGTAGTCGGCCGAGGCGTACGGTGGCAGCTCGGGCGGGAGCAGGGCGAGCTGCTGCAGGAGGACCGGCCCCTGGCTCCAGGGGCCGGGCTTGCACACGGTCCAGCCGTTCCAGTCGTACGTCGCCGGTGTCTCCCAGGTCGCGGACCAGGCGGCGAGGTCGGCGGCGGTGAGGGTGCCGGTGTGGCGGGTGCCGCTGGTGTCGAGGGTGGGGCGGGCGGCCTGCCGGACGAGGGCCTCGGCGATGAATCCGGTGCGCCAGACCTGCCGTGCCGCGTCGATCCGCGCCTCCCGGTCCCCTGCTCCGGCGGTCTCGGCGAGCAGGCGCTTCCAGGTGGCGGCGAGCGCGGGGTTGCGGAACAGCTGCCCTGGGCGTGGTGCCTTGCCGCCGGGCAGATAGACCTCCGCCGAGGAGGTCCACTCGGTCTCGAAGAGTTCCCGTACGGTCTCGACGGTCTGGCCGAGGCGCTCCACGGGCGGGTGGCCGTGCTCGGCGTATCCGATGGCGTACTTCAGGACGTCGTCGAGGGACTTGGTGCCGTGGTCGCGCAGCAGCAGCGCCCAGGCGTCGAAGGCGCCGGGCACGGCGGCGGCGAGCGGTCCGGTGCCGGGGACGAGGTCGAGGCCGAGGCCGCGGTAGTGCGCGACGGTCGCCCCGGCCGGCGCGACGCCCTGCCCGCACAGCACCCGCACCTCGCCGCCGGGCGGGGCGAACAGCAGGGGCACCTCACCGGCCGGCCCGTTGAGGTGGGGTTCGACGACCTGCAGCACGAAGCCGCCCGCGACGGCCGCGTCACAGGCGTTGCCACCGTCCTCCAGCACGGCCATCGCCGTCTGCGAGGCGAGCCAGTGGGTGGAGGAGACCATGCCGAAGGTGCCCTGGAGGGTGGGGCGGGACGTGAACATGCGGCTCGTCACCTCTCGTCGTCGTGCGCCACTCGTCCCCTCCCCCTGTCGCGGCCCCGACAAAACCCCGGGCCGAAGCGGGTGCGCGAATCCCCCACTCACCGCGCAAACGACCGGAATCACAGGCGTCCGTGGTGAGCCCCCGTCACCGTGCCACCACGCAGCGAGTTCGCACTTCCGCCCCACAGGGACTCGTGTGACACTGTCGTCCCCGTCCGCCGTGCGGACCCGTTCCGCACCGTCCGTCCCCCACGAGAAGGGCGCCGTGCGTTCCCTACCCCTTCCCCTGGCCCTGACCGCACGCCTGTCGCCGGTGGCCGTGCTCGCCGCGGCGGGCTGGGCGCTGTCGTCCGGTCCGCTCGCCGCACCGACGGCCGCCCAGCACAGGCCGGCCGAGGAGAAGACCGAGACCCGGTCCGCCTCCACTCCCTCGACGTCGACGGAGACGAAGACGTACGCGGCGGCGCCCGCGCCGTGCGAGAGCGTCGCCAGGAAGACGATCGAGTCGCTGGTGCCGGGCGCCAGGTCGGCCGGCAAGGAGATTCCGTCCACGGACGCGAAGCTGCGCCGGACCTGCTCCTGGAACGCGCTCAAGGGCTACGACTACCGGTGGCTCGACGTGTCCTACGAGGTGATGGCGTCGGACGAGGCGGCCGAGAGGTCGTACCGGGAACAGGTGGAGCGGAGGAGCGGCGGCGGGGCCGTCCCCGGTCTGGGAGACAGCGCGTACTCCGTCGTGAACCTCACCACCGAGGACAAGCAGCAGACCCGCGAGGGCGTCGTGATAGCCCGCGCCTCCAACGCGCTGGTGACGATCACCTACAACGGCAGTGACTTCGAGTCGAACAAGGCGCCGGACACGGACACCGTCAACAAGGGCGCCATCAAGGCCGCGAAGGAGGCCGTGGCCGCGCTGGAGAGCGAGAAGGGCTGAACGCCCTCCAGCGCGGCGCTCACCCGGCTCGGCGGGCCGCGCGGCCGCGCGGCGCCATCAGCAGCAGGTACAGCACCATCGATGTGCCCAGGCCAACGGCCCAGCCGTAGTCGGCCAGGTCGGCCAGTGCCGGGATGGGACGGCCGTCGACGAGCGGCTTGAAGCCGGCGCCGCCGACGGCGAGGACACCGCCGGCCGCGAAGGCCACGACGGCCCGCCAGTTCCAGCCGCCCTCGTACCAGTAGCGGCCACCCGGGCGGTACAGGTCGGCGAGGTCGAGCCTGCCGCGGCGCAGGATCCAGTAGTCGGCGATGAGGATGCCCGCGACGGTGCCGAGCAGGCCGCCCACCAGGCCGAGCCAGGTGAAGATGTAGCCCTGCGGGTCGGAGTACAGCTTCCACGGGAAGATCAGCACGCCGAGGACGCAGGTCGCGAGGGCGCCGGCGCGGAAACTGATGCGCCGGGGCGCGATGTTGGAGAAGTCGAACGCCGGGGAGACCAGGTTGGCCGCGACGTTGACGGACAGGGTCGCGACCAGGACGGTGACCAGCGCGAAGAGCAGGCCCACGGTGTTGTCCGTCTTGGCGGCGAGCTGCACCGGGTCCCAGATGGCCTCGCCGTAGACGGCCTGGGAGCCGGAGGTGACCATGACCGAGAGGAACGCGAAGAGCGTCATGGTGGTCGGCAGGCCGAGGGCCTGGCCCCAGGTCTGTGCCTTCTGGCTCCTGCCGTAGCGGGTGAAGTCGGGGATGTTCAGCGACAGCGTGGACCAGAAACCGATCATGCCCATGAGGGCGGGGGCGAACAGCGTCCAGAAGTCGGCGCCCCAGCCCAGTTTCGAGGGCTGGTCCAGCAGCGGTCCAAAGCCGCCCGCCTTGTCCCTCATCCACCACAGCATCACGAAGGCGCCGACGAGCACGAAGGGCGCCGCCCAGTTCTCGAACCGGCGGATCGTCTCCATGCCCCGGTAGATGATGACGACCTGCAGCGCCCAGAAGAGCGCGAACGACAGCCACATCGTCCAGGCGTAGCCGCCGACCTCCGCCGCGTCCGTCCAGCCGGTCCCGACGAGCTTGCCGGCCAGGAAGTAGATGGCCTCGCCGCCGATCCAGGTCTGGATGCCGAACCAGCCGCAGGCCACGAGCGCTCTCACGACGGCGGGCAGGTTGGCGCCGCGGATGCCGAAGGAGGCGCGTGCGAAGACCGGGAAGGGTATCCCGTACTTGGGTCCGGCGTGCCCGGTGAGCAGCATGGGTATCAGCACGATCACGTTGGCCAGGGCGATGGTGAACACCGCCTGCTTCCAGTCCATGCCGACGGCGATGAGCCCGGAGGCCAGGGTCCAGGAAGCCGTGTTGTGGGCCATGCCGACCCACAGCGCGGAGAAGTTGTACGTGGTCCAGGTGCGCTTGGCGACGGGGACCGGCAGCAGGTCCTCGTTGGCGTAGGGACCGCTCGGCGCCGGGGCGCCCGGGGCGATCTCCACCCGGCCGTCGGCGAGGGTGACTTGGGTGGTCGGCGGGGTGGCCGTGGGAGCGGTATCGGTCATTGGGCCGGGCCAATCGGGAGGTGGGACGGGAATGGCCGTGCGGGTGATGCCGACGGGGGGTGCGCCCGGGAGCGTCCTGCGCCCCCTTCCCGGGCCGGGGGAAGGGGGAGTTGACGGGGGGTGCGCGACAGGGGTCAGTGGTTGAGGACTGGGATCACCCGGGATCCGTAGGCGTCGATCACTGCTTCCTGCGCGTCGTGCATGTCGTAGACGGCGAACTGGTCCACGCCGAGTTCGCGCAGTGCGTTCAGTTTCTCGACGTGCCGCTCCACCGGGCCGATCAGGCAGAACCGGTCGACGATCTCGTCGGGCACGAACCGGGTGTCCGGGTTGCCGGCGCGGCCGTGGTGGGAGTAGTCGTAACCCTGGCGGGCCTTGATGTAGGCGGTGAGTTCGTCCGGGACGGCGGCCGAGTGCTCGCCGTACTTGGAGACCAGGTCGGCCACGTGGTTGCCGACCATGCCGCCGAACCAGCGGCACTGCTCGCGCGCGTGGGCGAGCGCCTCGGGCGAGTCGTCCTCGGTGACGTAGGCGGGGGCGGCCACGCAGACGGTCACCTCCGACGGGTCGCGTCCGGCGGCGACGGCCGCGTCCTTCACGGCTTTGACCATGTACTCGGTCAGGTACAGGTCGGCCAGCTGGAGGATGAACCCGTCCGCCTCCTCGCCGGCCATCTTCAGGGCCTTGGGGCCGTACGCGGCCATCCACACGGGCAGCTCGGCGTCCGGCTTGATCCACGGGAACCGGACGACGCTGCCGCCGCCGAGGTCGGCCTCCCGGCCGCTGCCGAGGGCCCGGATGACCCGCATGGCGTCGCTGATCCGGGCCAGGGTGTTGGGTTTGCGTCCGGCCACGCGCATCGCTGAGTCGCCGCGGCCGATGCCGCAGACGGTGCGGTTGCCGAACATGTCGTTGAGGGTGGCGAAGGTGGAGGCGGTGACCTCCCAGGTGCGGGTGCCGGGGTTGGTCACCATCGGGCCGACCTTCAGCTTCGTGGTGTTGGCCAGGATCTGGCTGTAGATCACGAACGGCTCCTGCCACAGCACGGCGGAGTCGAAGGTCCAGCCGTGGGTGAAGCCGTTGCGTTCCGCGCGCTTCATCAGGCTGATCACCCGCGAGGCCGGCGGGTCGGTCTGCAGGACGAGTCCGAAGTCCATGCCCACCACTCCTAGTTGAGGTACTGACAGGTCGAACGCGGGGTGAAGACGCCGTGTCCGGCGTGCCCGGTGTACTCCCGCTCGGTGACGACGGGGACGCCGCGCGAGAACACCGTCTCGACCCGGCCGGTGACCCGCCTGCCCTCGTACGCCGAGTAGTCGACGTTCATGTGGTGGGTCTCGACCGAGATGACCTGCTCGGCGTGCGGGTCGTAGATCACGACGTCGGCGTCGGCGCCCGGCGCGATGGTGCCCTTCTTGGGGTAGAGGCCGAACATGCGGGCCGGGGTGGCACAGGCGATCTCGATCCAGCGGCGGCGGCTGATGTGCCCGTCGACGACGGCCTGGTGGAGCAGGTCCATGCGGTTCTCCACGCCCGGCAGGCCGTTGGGGATCTTGGAGAAGTCGCCGCGGCCGAGTTCCTTCTGGCCGGAGAAGCAGAAGGGGCAGTGGTCGGTGGAGACGACCTGGAGGTCGTTCGTGCGCAGGCCCTGCCAGAGCTTCGCCTGGTGTTCGCGGGGGCGCAGGGGCGTGCTGCACACGTACTTGGCGCCCTCGAAGTCCGGCTCGGCGAGGTTGTCGGTGGACAGGAACAGATACTGCGGGCAGGTCTCGCCGAAGACGGGCAGCCCCTCGTCGCGGGCCCGGGCCAGTTCGGCGACCGCCTCCATCGCCGAGACGTGCACGACGTAGAGGGGAGCGCCGGCCACCTGCGCGAGCCGGATGGCACGGTGGGTGGCCTCGGCCTCCAGCAGGGCCTTGCGGACCTCGCCGTGGAAGCGCGGGTCGGTCTCGCCGCGGGCCAGGGCCTGTTCGACCAGGACGTCGATGGCGATGCCGTTCTCGGCGTGCATCATGATCAGGCCGCCGTTGTCGGCGGAGCGCTGCATGGCGCGCAGGATCTGGCCGTCGTCGCTGTAGAAGACGCCCGGGTAGGCCATGAACTGCTTGAAGGAGGTGACGCCCTCCTCGACCAGCAGGTCCATCTCCTTGAGCGTGTCCTCGTTGACGTCGGAGACGATCATGTGGAAGCCGTAGTCGACCGCGCAGTTGCCCTCCGCCTTGGCGTGCCAGGCGTCGAGGCCCTCGCGCAGGCCGTGGCCGACGCTCTGCACGGCGAAGTCGATGATCGTCGTGGTGCCGCCCCAGGCGGCGGCGCGGGTGCCGGTCTCGAAGGTGTCGGAGGCGAAGGTGCCGCCGAAGGGCAGCTCCATGTGGGTGTGGGCGTCGACGCCGCCGGGGATGACGTACTTCCCGGTGGCGTCGATGGTGCGGTCGGCGGTGAGAACTCCGGGCGCGGCCAGGGCGGCGATTCGGCCGTCTTCGATCAGGACGTCGGCGTGGACTTCGTCGGAAGCTGTGATGACTAGACCGCCGTGGATCAATGTTCGGGTCATCGGGCGCTCCTCAATGTGGATACGTGCGGGTTCGTCGTGGCTGGTCGCGCGCACGCGGCGGCAGCCGCATATCGAATACAGCCCCGCGCCCCTAGAGGTCCGTCAGCGGACCGTACGCGGCGGGCGCCCGGTCCCGGTAGAACTGCCAGCGGTCGCGGACCTCGCGGAGCTTGGCCAGGTCCAGGTCGCGGACGACCAGTTCGGGCGCCTTGTCGCTCGCCACCTCGCCGACGAACCGGGCCTCGGGGTCGACGAAGTACGAGGTGCCGTAGAAGTCGTTGTCGCCGTACTCCTCCACGCCGACCCGGTTGATGGCGCCGATGAAGTACTCGTTGGCCACGGCCGCCGCCGGCTGCTCCAGTTGCCAGAGGTAGCCGGACAGGCCCCGGGAGGTGGCCGAGGGGTTGAAGACGAGTTCGGCACCCGCGAGGCCCAGCGCCCGCCAGCCCTCCGGGAAGTGCCGGTCGTAGCAGATGTAGACCCCGACCCGGCCGACCGCCGTGTCGAAGACGGGCCAGCCGGAGTTGCCCGGGCGGAAGTAGAACTTCTCCCAGAACCCGCGTACTTGCGGGATGTGGGTCTTGCGGTACTTGCCGAGGTAGGTGCCGTCCGCGTCGATCACGGCGGCGGTGTTGTACAGGACGCCGGGCTGCTCCTCCTCGTACATCGGCAGCACCAGGACGAGGCCCAGCTCCCTCGCCAGGGCCTGGAAGCGACGGACGATCGGGCCCTCGGGGATCTGCTCGGCGTACTCGTAGAAGGCCGGGTCCTGCACCTGGCAGAAGTACGGGCCGTAGAACAGCTCCTGGAAGCAGAGGACTTGGGCGCCCTGCGCGGCGGCGTCGCGGGCCGCCTGCTCGTGGACCTGGATCATCGACTCCTTGTCGCCCGTCCAGGCGGTCTGGAAGACGGCGGCACGGATCACTCGGCTCATCGGGACCTCCGGTCGCTCGGTGTTCCGTGAGCCTAGGAAGCCGGGACGTCCTCTTTGAGTGGCACCGTGTCACGTCTCGGGGCGTGCGGCGTGCCACCGTGTCACTCTCGCGAAGGCCCATGTTTCACCGCCGTTTTCCCAGGTGGTTGCGTGTTTCAGTGGTGTTGCGCGTCGTGTGCGAGGAGTGCGATGTGCACCGAGGCGGCCTGCTCGAAGTCGTCGAGGTCCACCCCGAGGCGGACCTGTATCGCCTCCAGGCGGCGGTAGAGGGCCGGCCGGGAGACGTGGTGGAGCTGGGCGGTGCGGGACTTGTTGCGGCCGGTGGCGAGGTAGGTGCGCAGCACGGACAGCAGGTCCTCGTCCGCCTCGCACAGCAGCCCGTCCAGTTCCCGCTCCGCGAAGGACTGCACGTGCGGGTCGTCCCGCAGCAGGCGGATCAGCCCGCGCAGGTGGACGTCCCTGAGGCGGACCACCGGGGGCAGGTCGAGGGCGGCGGAGGAACCGGCGACGGCGTCCGCGACGTGCTGGGCCTCGCGCAGGCCGGTGGGCACGTCGTCCCAGGCGAGACGGGGTTCGGCCGCCGCGACGACCGTGCCGTCCGTGCCGGACTCCGTGCGCAGCCGGGTCGCGAAGTGCGTGGCGAGGGCGCCCGCGTCCTGGTCGTGGGCGAGGCTGAGCAGCACGGCGGTGGCGCCATCGGCGAGTTCGGCGACCAGCCCGGACAGACCGAGCAGCCGCAGCAGCCGTTCCAGGCGGGCGACGTCGCCGTCGCGGACGACCAGCGGCACGAACGTGCGCCGGTTGACCGGCAGTCCGGCCGCCCGGGCCCGGGGCAGCAGGTGCCGCGCCGGTACGACGCCGCTGACCAGGTCGGTCAGCAGGCCCTGCGCGGACTGCTCCTCCCAGGAGCAGGCGGCGCCGCCGAGCATGCGGTGCAGGACGAGGGCCTCGGCGGCACGGTCGGCCAGCAGCCGTCCGGTGGCGGTGTCACCGCGGTAGCCGCACAGCACGATCCGGCCCCAGCGCTCCCCGCGCCCGCCGAGTTCGGCCCGGATCCAGCCGTCGCCCTCTCCCCCAGTGTCTGAGCGGCCTGGGCGGTGCCCCCATGCCTGCCGGGCGATGCGCTCCCAGTCGCGCAGCACGTCGTCGACGGCCGGGCGCTCCCCCGCCGTGCCGAGGACGCGGTGGGCGAGGTTGGTGACGACGACCGGGCAGGCGCTGTGCCGGGCGACCTCGTCGAGCAGGCGCTGCAGCGGGGCGCCCGCGGTGATGAGGGCGGTGAGTTCGGTGCGGACGGCCTCGGAGAGGCTGACGGCGGCGAACTTGCGCCGCACCAGCCGGGACTGGACCTCCTCGGTCAGTTCGGCGAAGGGGAAGGGCCGGTGCAGCACGACCATCGGCAGCCCGCACCGCTCGGCGGCCCGGCGCATCACGTCCGGCGGGGAGGGGAAGGCCCGGCCGAGTCCGAGGACGACCGCCGCCGCCTCGGCGCGGTGCAGCGAGCGCACGTACTCGGCCTGCTTGTCCTCGTCGCCGGCGAGCAGCACCCCGGTGGTGAGGACCATCTCGCCACCGCTGAGCATGACCCCGACGTCGGCGGCCTCGGCGACGTGCACCCACCGCACGGGCCGGTCGAGGTGGCCGGCACCGGCCACCACCTCGGGCTCCCCGGCGAGCACCCGCTCCAGGGCGAGGACCTGCCGGACCGACAGGGCCGGCTCCGGGGAATCCAAGGTGATGGTCATGGTGTGGGTTCCCTTGTTCGGTCCACCGCTACGTGATGCTCCGCAGAGCGTTCTCGAGGATCGCGGCACCCTCCTCGGCCTCCGCGACGTTGAGGGACAGGGGCGGGGCCACACGCAGGGAGCTGGTGTTGTGGCCGCCGCCCTTGCCGATCAGCAGGCCGCCCTCGCGGGCCGCCTCCAGGACGGCCGCAGCGGTCGCCGGATCGGCCTCGTCGGTGCCCGGTCTGGTGATCTCGATGCCGATCATGAGGCCGCGGCCGCGGACCTCCCGGACGGCCGGGACCTGGGCGGCGGCGGCCCGCAGCCGTTCGATGAGCAGTCCGCCCACGCGCCGGGCGTTTCCCTGGAGGTCGTGTTCCAGCAGGTAGTTCAGGTTGGCGAGGCCCGCCGCCATGGTGATCTGGGTGCCGCCGAAGGTCGAGATGCTGTTGGAGTCCAGGCAGTTCATGATCTCGGCGCGGGCGACGACCCCGCCGATGGACATGCCGTTGCCGATGCCCTTGGCGAAGGTCATGATGTCCGGCGGCCCGTGCTGCCCGTGGGCCTGCCAGCCCCAGAAGTGCTCGCCGGTGCGGCCCCAGCCGGTCTGCACCTCGTCGGCGATCCAGAGGATGCCGCGCTCGTGCAGCACCTCGCGGAAGGCGGCGTAGAGCCCGTCCGGCGGGGAGGTGAAGCCGCCGACGCCCTGGATGGGCTCGGCGATCAGCGCGGCCGGCGCACGGGTGTGGCCCAGCAGGTCGATCAGGTCGTCCACGCAGGCCGCGATGAAGTCGCCGTCGTTCAGCTCGGCGTACGGGCCGCGGGTGCGCACTCCGCCGTGCACGTACAGCGTCTGCAGCGGGGACAGCGAGGTCGGGGACCAGCCGCGGTTGCCGGTGATGCCCACCGAGCTGAAGGAGCGGCCGTGGTAGCTGTTGCGCATGGCCAGGACGGTGTTGCTGCGCCGGTACGTCGTGGCGAGCAGCAGGGCGGTGTCGTTGGCCTCGGTGCCGGAGGTGGTGAAGAAGACCCGGGCGTCCGGGATGCCGCTCAACTGGGCGACACGCTCGGCCAGTTCGACCATCGGGCGGTTGAGGTAGAGGGTCGAGGAGTGGATGATCCGCCCGGCCTGCTCGCTCACCGCCTTGGTCACCTCGGGCAGCGCGTGCGCGGTCATGGTGGTGAGGATGCCGCCGAAGAAGTCGAGGTAGCGGTTGCCCTCGGAGTCCCAGACGTGGCGGCCCTCGCCGTGGGTGATCTCGATCGGCTCCTCGTAGTAGAGGGCGAGCCAGTCGGGGAGCACGGCCCGGTGGCGGCCCAGCAGGTCGTGGGTCATCACGGCCGCACCAGCCCTTCGTAGGCGTCGGGGCGGCGGTCGCGGTAGAAGGCCCACGTCTGCCGCACCTCCTCGATCAGGTCGAGGTCGACGTCCCGGACCACGAGCTCCTCCTTGCTGTCGCTGGCGACGTCCCCCACGAACTGCCCGCGCGGGTCGACGAAGTAGCTCGTGCCGTAGAAGTCGTTGTCGCCGTACTCCTCCTGTCCGACACGGTTGATCGCGGCGATGTAGTAGCCGTTGGCGACGGCCGCCGCGGGCTGCTCCAGCCGCCACAGGTGGGCGGACAGGCTCCGGTGCGTGGCGGAGGGGTTGTAGACCAGCTGGGCTCCGGCCAGGCCGAGTTCGCGCCAGCCCTCCGGGAAGTGGCGGTCGTAGCAGATGTAGACGCCGACCTTGCCGACGGCGGTGTCGAAGACGGGCCAGCCGAGGTTGCCGGGCTTGAAGTAGTACTTCTCGCGGAAGCCCTTCAGCTGCGGGATGTGGTGCTTGCGGTACTTGCCGAGGTAGCTGCCGTCGGCGTCGATCACGGCCGCGGTGTTGTAGTAGAAGCCGGGCTGCTCGGCCTCGAACACCGGCGCGACGATCACCATGCCGGTCTCGCGGGCGAGCGCCCGCATGCGCCGCACGGTCGGCCCGTCGGGGACGGGCTCGGCCCAGCGGTAGTGCTCCGGTTCCTCGACCTGACAGAAGTAGGGGCTGTTGAAGACCTCCTGGAACCCGATGATCTTCGCGCCCCGGCGGGCCGCCTCGCGGGCGTGCTCCTCGTGTTTCGCCACCATGGACTCGGTGTCGCCGGTCCAGGTGGCCTGGACCAGAGCGGCACGTACGACGTTGGCCATGAGCTGCTCCTTCGACGCGACGTCTGCGCCTCTACGCCCGTAGAAGCGAGCCGTAGAGCCACGAACGTAAGCCTCCTGCCGGGGCTTGCCAAGACCATCGTCGCCAACCCGCGGGGCAGCGCGCGATTCGCACTCCGGTGGGTGAGTCGCCGGGGCCACGGCGTCGCCGGTCAGGCGGGGTGTCCGGCGACCCGGAGCGCGTGCACGAGATCCCAGCGGCGCTCGTCCGACACGCCCGCGGCGGCCTGAAGCAGGAGCGGTACGAGGCGCCGCGGGTCGGGCGCGGCGCTGCGGGCGGCCTCCTCGGGGGTGCGGGCCGCGACGTAGGCGTCGAGGAGCACGCGCACCTCACGCCGGCGCCCCTCGTCGACCAGCCCGAGGACGGCCCGGCCGATCTCGCCGGGCGGGCGGGCGACGCCCTGCCGGAGCATCTGCCGCGCGTCGCCCGCGCGCCCGGCCGCAGCCAGGGCGTCGGCGGCGGCGACCAGCCGCTCGGCCGGCAGCGAGGCGGCCTCCCAGAGCAGGGTCTGCCAGTCGGCGTCCAGCCCGGCGCGGTGCAGCAGCTCGGCGAGCAGCGGGAACCGGGCCGGCCCCCAGGCGGCGGCCTCGACCAGCAGGGCGTGCGCCTCGCCACTTCGCCCCTCGCCCCGCAGCCGCGCCAGCGTCTCCACGGCCCTGGCCACGTCGTCCCGGTCGGCGTCCCCGGCGGTGAGGTCCTCCGGAGCCGGGCGCTCCCTCACCGCCTCCTCGGCGGCCCCGGCGAATCGGGCACCCCGGGGCGAACGCCCGGAGCCCGGGGCATCGGGCACGGGCAGCACCGGCACGGCAGCGGCCGGAGGCACGACCACGGGCACGACGTCCTCGTCCACGACCCCGGCGAATCGCGCACCGCCACGCCGGCGCTTGCGGGGTTCGGGGGCGACGGGCCGGGGCGGGGAGGTGGTGGCCGAGGTGGGTGCGGCGGAGGTGGTGACAGGGGGCGGGGCGGTGGCAGGGGCAGGGGTGGGAGCAGCGGGACCGGAGGCAGTGGCCGGAGCCCCGAAGAGGTTCGCGGCGGCCGGGTCGACGGACACCCTCTGCCCGTGCCGGTCCAGGCGTGCCGTCCGCGCACGCAGTTCCGCGCAGCGGGCCGTCGCGCGTGCGTGGTCGTCGCGGGCCCAGGCCAGGTCCAGGCGGAGGGCGTCCGCCTGGTCGCGGGTCGTGGCGGAGGCCAGCTGACGGGCCAGGGCGGCCTGGCGTTCCGCCGCGTACTTCTGCTCGCGGAGCATGACGTCGAGGCGATCGCCGAGGGCGTCCCGGCCACCGGGCCGGTCGTCGTACGCGGCGAGCGCGGCGGCGTGCAGGAAGCGGGCGTGTTCGGTCTCCGGGCCGGCGTGTCCCGGCCCGTACTGCCCGGCCAGGTCGCCCAGCAGGGACTCCACCACGTCCCAGGGCGGCATCTCGCGCCCTTCGAGGCAGGCCCGCATGCCCTCCGGGTCCCGCTGCCAGAACACCGCGCACCAGCCGCCGGACGGGTCGAGGCGCGCCAGGAGACCGTCCAGGTAGTTCGCGAACTCCCGCGCCTCGGGCGGGAGTCGATCCGCCGTCATCGCTCAACTCCCGCCAGACCGGAGCACTCCGCCCCGTAGGCAACACCAGTCGTGTTACAGGGGTGCTACGGGGAGTTTTCACCCGCGGAGCAGGCGCCTGCGTGGCCGGTCAGAGCGGCACGAGGACGCACTGCCCGGCCAGGTCGTCCATCGACAGCCCGAGCGCGCCGGCCAGCGCGGCCACCGTGAAGAAGGCCGGGGTCGGGGCCCGCCCGGTCTCGATCTTGCGGAGGGTCTCGGCGGAGATGCCGGCGCTCGCCGCGACCTCGGTCATGCTCCGGTCGCCACGCGCCTCGCGCAGCAGCTTGCCCAGCCGCTCGCCGCGTTCGCGCTCTTCGGGGGTGAGAGGGGTGCGCACCATGCCCCCATTCTAATACCGGTATAGTAATTGGCATGGTGGAGCTCAAGACAGACACATCGATCGATGCCATGTACGAGGCGGGACAGGTCGTCGCCCGCGCGCTGACGGCCGCGCAGAAGGCCGCCGACGTGGGCGTCTCCCTGCTGGAACTGGACGAGGTGGCACACGACGTACTGCGTGAGGCGGGCGCGACCTCGCCCTTCCTCGGGTACCGGCCGTCCTTCGCGCCGACCCCTTTCCCCGCCGTCCTGTGCGTCTCGGTGAACGACGCGATCGTGCACGGCATCCCGACCCGCTACCGCCTGCGCGACGGCGACCTCGTGTCCATCGACTTCGGTGCCGAACTGGGCGGCTGGGTCGGCGACTCCGCGCTGAGCTTCGTCGTCGGCACCCCGCGCGAGGCCGATCTGCGCCTGATCGAGACCGCCGAGCGGGCCCTCGCGGCCGGCATCGAGGCGGCCGTCGTCGGCAACCGCATCGGCGACATCGCCCACGCGATCGGCACCGTCTGCCGCGGAGCCGGCTACGGCATCCCCGACGGCTTCGGCGGCCACGGCATCGGCCGCCGGATGCACGAGGACCCGGGGGTGCCGAACGAGGGGCGCCCGGGGCGCGGCATGCGGCTGCGGCACGGCATGGTACTGGCGATCGAGCCCATGGTCGTCGCGGGCGGCACGGACGACTACCACGCGGCCCCCGACGGCTGGACCCTGAAGACGAACGACGGCTCCCGCGCGGCCCACGCCGAGCACACGGTGGCGATCACCGATTCGGGCCCGAGGATCCTGACCGCACGCTGACACCGCCGGGTTCGCCCGGGTATGTGCCGGAGGTGCCCGTCGTCGGCGATCGTGCGAAGGTGTTCTACGAGCGCGCCCCAGGTGTAACGGGCTGCCACCCGGGTTACCCGACCCCGGCACGTCGACCAGCGAGGGCGTCCCCCGCCCGGGCGCCGGGGACGCCGGGAACGGAAGGCCCATGAGCAGCGGCTTCAGCAGCCCGGAGGGCTACGGCTCGGATCCCTTCGGAGAATTCCTCGCACGCTTCTTCGGCGGACCGCGCCCCGGTCCCCGGCAGATCGACCTGGGCCGGCTGCTCAGTCAGCCGGCCCGGGAGCTCGTCCGCGGCGCCGCCCAGTACGCCGCCGAGCACGGCAGCCGGGACCTCGACACGCAACACCTGCTGCGGGCGGCGCTCTCCACCGAGCCCACCCGGACCCTGCTCAGCAAGGCCGGCGCGAACCCGGACTCGCTGGCCTCCCAGATCGACGAACGCTCGGGCCCGGCCCAGCACTCCCCGGACGACGCGCCGCCGCCGACCGCGCTCTCCCTCACCCCGGCCGCCAAGCGGGCCCTGCTGGACGCGCACGACATGGCCCGGGCCCGCGGCTACGGCTACATCGGCCCGGAGCACGTGCTCAGCGCCCTGGCCTCGAACCCGGACTCGGCCGCCGGGCACATCCTCAACGCGGCCCGCTTCGCGCCCTCCGGCCCGCCCGAGGCGCCGGAGGCACCGCAGGCCGAGCGGCCGCGCGCGACGAACACGCCGACGCTCGACAAGTACGGCCGCGACCTCACCGAGCTGGCCCGGCAGGGCCGGATCGACCCGGTGATCGGCCGGGACGAGGAGATCGAGCAGACCGTCGAGGTGCTCTCCCGGCGCGGCAAGAACAACCCCGTGCTGATCGGTGACGCGGGCGTCGGCAAGACCGCCATCGTGGAGGGCCTGGCCCAGCGCATCTCCGAGGGGGACGTGCCGGACGTGCTGGCCGGGCGCCGGGTGGTCGCCCTGGACCTGACGGGCGTGGTCGCGGGCACCCGCTACCGGGGTGACTTCGAGGAGCGGATGAACAACATCGTCGGGGAGATCCGCGCCCACTCCGAGCAGCTGATCATCTTCATCGACGAGCTGCACACGGTCGTGGGCGCCGGTGCCGGTGGCGGCGACGGCAGTTCCATGGACGCGGGCAACATCCTCAAGCCCGCCCTCGCCCGCGGCGAGCTGCACATCGTGGGCGCCACGACGCTGGAGGAGTACCGCCGGATCGAGAAGGACGCGGCGCTGGCCCGCCGCTTCCAGCCCATCATGGTGCCGGAGCCGACCCCGGCCGACGCGATCGAGATCCTGCGCGGGCTGCAGGACCGCTACGAGGCCCACCACCAGGTCCGTTACACCGACGAGGCGCTGGTGGCGGCCGTGGAGCTGTCCGACCGCTATCTCACCGACCGCCGCCTGCCCGACAAGGCGATCGACCTGATCGACCAGGCCGGTGCCCGGGTGCGGCTGCGGGCGCGCACCAAGGGCACGGACGTGCGGGCCCTGGAGCGGGAGCTGGAGCAGCTGGTCCGGGACAAGGACCAGGCGGTCGCGGACGAGAGGTACGAGCAGGCCACCCAGTTGCGCGACCGGATCCTGGACGTGAAGCAGCGGATCACCGAGGCCGGCGGCGACGGCGAGGTCGACGAGGGCCAGGACCTGGTGGTCGGCGCCGAGGCGATCGCCGAGGTGGTGTCCCGGCAGACGGGCATCCCGGTCAGCAGCCTCACGCAGGAGGAGAAGGACCGCCTGCTGGGCCTGGAGGAGCATCTGCACGAGCGGGTCGTCGGCCAGGACGAGGCCGTCCGGGTCGTCGCCGACGCGGTCCTGCGCTCCCGCGCCGGGCTCGCGGCCCCCGACCGCCCGATCGGCAGCTTCCTCTTCCTGGGCCCGACGGGCGTCGGCAAGACCGAGCTGGCCCGGGCCCTCGCGGAGGCCCTGTTCGGCAGCGAGGACCGCATGGTCCGCCTCGACATGAGCGAGTACCAGGAGCGCCACACCGTCAGCCGGCTGGTCGGCGCCCCGCCCGGGTACGTCGGCCACGAGGAGGCGGGTCAGCTCACCGAGGTCGTCCGCCGCCACCCGTACTCGCTGCTCCTGCTGGACGAGGTGGAGAAGGCCCACCCGGACATCTTCAACATCCTGCTCCAGGTCCTCGACGACGGCCGCCTGACCGACTCGCAGGGCCGCACGGTGGACTTCACCAACACGGTCATCGTCATGACCAGCAACCTCGGCTCCGAGGCGATCACCCGCCGCGGCGGGTCCGTGGGCTTCGCCTCGGGCGGCGCCGACGCGGACGAGGAGGCCCGCCGCGAGCAGATCCTGCGTCCCCTGCGGGAGCACTTCCGCCCGGAGTTCCTCAACCGCATCGACGAGATCGTCGTCTTCCGCCAGCTCACCACCCAGCAGTTGCGCCGGATCACCGACCTGCTGCTGGACCGCACCCGCTCGCTGGTCCGGAGCAAGGGCGTCACGGTCGACTTCACCGACCGCGCGGTGGAGTGGCTGGCCGACCACGGCTACCAGCCGGAGTACGGCGCCCGCCCCCTGCGCCGCACCATCCAGCGCGAGGTCGACAACGAACTGTCACGCCTGTTGCTGGACGGCAGGGTCGCGGAGGGCGGCCGGGTGACGGTGGACGTGCAGGACGGCCGTCTCGCGTTCGGTACGGCGCCCCGTTAGGGGTGCGGGGAACCGCGCGACCAGCCCCCGCACCCCCGCACCCGGCACTCAGCGCGCGGGCCGCACCACCATCGCCGATCCTCCGCCCCGCCGCACGGTCTCGGCGGCTGCCAGCCACTTGCCGCCGGGCAGCCGCTGCACACCCGTGGCCGCCCCGATCTCCGGGTTCGCCTTGAACGAGTGCCCGATCGCCTCCAACTGCCGCCGCACGTCGCCGTCGAGCCCCGGCTCCAGCTCCGTCTGCGCGGCGTTGCGCTGACTGGCCCGGGGCGCCGCGATCGCGTCGACCAGCGGCAGTCCCCGGTCGAGGAACCCGGTGAGCGTCTGCAGCACGGTCGTGATGATCGTCGCCCCGCCCGGCGAGCCCAGCGCCACCACGGGCCTGTCGTGCCGGTCGAGCACGATCGTCGGCGCCATCGAGGACCGCGGCCGCTTGCCCGGCCCGGGCAGGTTCGGGTCGTGCACGGCGGGGTTCGCCGGGGTGAAGGAGAAGTCGGTCAGCTCGTTGTTGAGGATGAAGCCCCGGCCCGGCACGGTGATCCCGCTGCCGCCCGTCTGCTCGATGGTGAGGGTGTACGAGACGACGTTCCCCCACTTGTCGGCCACGGTCAGATGCGTGGTGCTGTCGCCCTCGTAGGTGGTGGGAGCGGCCGTGCCACCGGCGTCGCACGCCTTCGGGTCGCGCGGATCTCCGGGCGCCACGGGGCTCGTGAGCACCGCGTCGTCCTTGATGAGGCACGCGCGCGCGTCGGCGAACCGCTGCGACAGCAGCTCCTTCGTCGGCACGTCCTCGAACGCGGGGTCGCCCACCCAGCGCCCCCGGTCCGCGAACGCGATCCGGCTCGCCTCGATGAACCGGTGCAGGTAGGTCGCCCGGTCGGCCTTGGACAGGTCGGTCCGCTCCAGGATGTTGAGCGCCTCGCCGACCGTCGTGCCGCCGGAGGAGGAGGGCGCCATGGAGTAGACGCCGAGGCCGCGGTAGGACGTCCGGGTGGGCGCCTGGAGCCTGGTGCGGTAGGCGGCCAGGTCCTTGACGGACAGGTCGCCGGGCCGGGCGTTCCAGCCGGAGCCGGGGTCCACCGGCGGCTTGTTCACCGTCTCGACGACCTCCCGCCCGAGCCGGCCGTGGTAGAGCTCCCCCACCCCCTTGCGCGCCAACTCCGCGTACGTGCGGGCGAGATCGGGGTTCTTGAAGGTGGAGCCGACGACGGGCAGGCGGCCCCCCGGCAGGAACAGCTCGGCGGTGTCCGGGAAGTAGCGGAAGCGGGCCTCGTTGGAGGCGGTCTGCGAGCGGAAGGTCTCGTCGACCGTGAAGCCGTCGCGGGCGAGCCGCTCGGCGGGCTTGAGGACGCTCGCGAGCCGCTTGCTGCCCCACCGGTCGAGGGCCGCCTGCCAGGTGGCGGGCGTGCCGGGCGTGCCCACGCTCAGACCGCTGCTGACGGCCTCGGCGAAGGGGACGGGCTTGCCGTTCTCGACGAAGAGGTTCTCGTCGGCGCTCAAGGGGGCGGTCTCGCGGCCGTCGATGGTGCGGACCGTGCGGGAGCGGGCGTCGTAGTAGACGAAGTAGCCGCCCCCGCCGATGCCGGCGGAGTAGGGCTCGGTGACACCGAGGGCCGCGGCCGTGGCGACGGCAGCGTCGACGGCGTTGCCACCCTTCCTGAGGACCTCGATCCCGGCGGCGGAGGCGTCCGGGTCGACGCTGGAGACCGCGCCGCCGTAGCCGACGGCCAGGGGGGTCTTCCCACCGCCGGGGCTCTGCGCGGCGGGTGGCGCCGCCGCCCCCACCGAAGCCACCACGGCGGCCGAGACCGCCAGGACCGTCAGATTCCGTGCGACAGGGCGACGCATCCGCACCTCCAGGCAAAGGCAGTGCGCGCAGCTTAATTCATGGCCATGGCCTCGTCAGGAACGCGCTGAACGCGTGTCCGCCCGGACCGCTACCATGCGCGCCCATGAATGACGACGTGCGCAACATCGTCCTGGGCGTGATAGCGGCGGGCATCAGCGCCGCGCTCGGCTGGGTGGCCCGCACCTACCTGTACAAACGCAGGCTGCGCCGCAAGCAGGCGTTCTTCGGGCTGCCCGACAACTCCGAGTCCCTGCTGGTGGTGAACCGGGGCGCGGCGGGGCCGGAGTTCGCGGTGATGCGCTACGACGTGTTCGCGCTGCTCGAACTCGCCGCGCTGATCAGGGACTGCAACGCCCACGCCCAGATCCTCCCGCACGACACGGCGCGTCAGGGTTTCGGCGAGCGCACCGAGTTCTGCGTCGGCGGCCCGGCGTCCAACCGGCGGATGGCGGCCCACCTGTCCTCGCTGCTGCCGGGCGTGCGGGTGAACGTGGACCCCGAACCGGGTCCGGACCGGGGGTCGTTCCTGGTGGGCGCGGAGCGCTACCGCGTGGAGCACGGCCGGGAGGAGTACGCGCTGCTGGCCCGCCTCACCGCGGACCGCACCCACGACATCCGCCCGGTGTTCCTCTTCTGCGGCCAGACGTCGATCACCAACCAGGCCGCCACCCGTTACCTCGCCCGCAACCACGAGCGGCTGACCCGCAAGTACGGCAACAGCTCGTTCGTGCTGCTGCTGAAGGTGATCAACTCGCAGGCGTACGGACCGGACGTCGTCGAGCTGGTGGCGGACGTGACGCGTGCGGCGCAGACGGCGCCGCCCGCGACCACGGGGGCGGCTCCACGCAACACACACCGCGCCTCCTGAAGTCCTCCACGGATCAACAATCGTTACTGGCACGTAACTTACTGACGGGTTACCCCTGGTAAGGGACCGAGGTTACCGTTCGGTCACTTTGCACTGACACGAGTGAGGAGTGACCCGTGGGACCCCACCGCAAGGCCCTGCGCACCACCGCCGTAGGCGCCGTCTCGGCGACCCTGGTCGCCGGAAGCGCCCTCGGAATCGCCCCCACCGCCCAGGCCGCGCCGAACCCCGTCCGCTTCGTCGACATCGGCGGCGACGGCGGCACCGTCCTCAAGGCCAACGTCGTCACCCCGGCCGGCGCCGACGGCACCCGGCGCTACCCGCTGCTCGTCATGCCCACCAGCTGGGGCCTGCCACAGATCGAGTACCTCGCCCAGGCCCAGCAGCTCGCCGACTCCGGGTACGTCGTCGTCACCTACAACGTGCGCGGCTTCTGGCAGTCGGGCGGCGAGATAGAAGTGGCGGGCCCGCCCGACATCGCCGACGCCTCGAAGGTCATCGACTGGGCGCTCGCGCACACTCCCTCCGACGCCGGGCGCGTCGGCATGGCGGGCGTCTCCTACGGCGCCGGCATCAGCCTGCTCACCGCCGCGCACGACAAGCGCGTCAGAGCGGTCGCCTCGCTGAGCGGCTGGGCCGACCTGATCGGCTCGATCTACCCAGGACGCACCCAGCACGTCCAGGCGGCCGCCCTGCTGGACGGCGCGAGCATCGTCACGGGCCGCCAGGGCGCCGAACTCCGGCAGGTCTTCGACGACTTATACAGCTCCGACCTGGCGAAGGAGCCGGAACTCATCGCCTGGGGGAAGAAACGTTCCGCTGCGACATTCGTCGACCGGATCAACGACAACGGCACGGCGATCATGCTCGCCAACGCCTGGGGCGACTCGATCTTCCCGCCCAACCAGTACGCCGACTTCTACGAGAAGCTGACCGGCCCCAAGCGGCTGCAGCTGCGGCCCGGAGACCACGCCACCGCCGAGCTGACCGGTCTGTTCGGACTGCCCAACGACGTCTGGAAGGACACTGAGCGCTGGTTCGACCACCACCTGCGGGGCGTGGACAACGGCATCGACCGCGAGCAGCCGGTCCAGCTCAAGTCCCGCGCCGCGGGCGGCCAGGAGGGCTACCCGGACTGGAAGTCGGTCGGAGCGAACGACCGGAAGATCGCCCTCGCGGGCTCGAAAACCATCCACACCAACGTGAACTCGGGCGCGGACGGCGGGGTCGTCTTCCTGTCCAGCATCCTCGACCAGGTGGCCCAGCTGCCCCCGATGGCCTCGATCCCGCTGCTCCCGCGCCGCTGGGCCGCCGTGTGGCAGTCGGAGAAGTACGCCACGGCCCAACAGGTGCGCGGCACGGCCGGGTTGCACACCACCCTCACCCCGACCAAGGAGAGCGGCACCCTCGTCGCCTACCTGTACGACGTGGGGCCGCTCGGCCTCGGCAAGCTGGTCTCCCACGCGCCGTACACCTTCCACGGGCGCACCCCCGGGAAGCCGTTCGGCGTCGACCTGGAGCTGTACTCCACGGCCTACGACGTCCCGGCCGGGCATCGCCTCGCCCTGGTCGTCGACACGGTCGACCCGCTCTACATCGAGCACAACCCGTCCGGCGCGCAGCTGACCTTCTCCTCGCCGGCGAACGACCCGTCGTACGTGTCGGTTCCGCTGCGCGAGCAGTGATCTCCGGCTGCCGCCGGACGGGCCTGGCCGATGTGAACCACCGCCCCCGTGGCCTGGTGCCGCGGGGGCCGCGCCCGGCGGGTGACGCCCCGCGGACCGGGCGGGCGGTCTGCTCACCCCGAACGGATCGGCGGTCTTCGGCGAAGTCCCCCTCTCCGACAGGGATGAAGGGCACATCGTAGTCGAGGTCCGACACGATGGGTCTTCCGGTGCCCGCCCGTTCAGTGCTTGAGGATCTTGGAGAGGAAGTCCTTGGCGCGGTCGCTGCTGGGGTTGGTGAAGAACTCGTCGGGTGTGCGGTCCTCGACGATCCGGCCGTCCGCCATGAAGACGACGCGGTTGGCGGCCGAGCGGGCGAAGCCCATCTCGTGCGTCACGACGATCATCGTCATGCCGTCGCGGGCGAGCTGCCGCATGACCTCCAGCACCTCGTTGATCATCTCCGGGTCGAGGGCCGAGGTCGGCTCGTCGAAGAGCATCGCCTTGGGCTCCATGGCCAGGGCGCGGGCGATCGCCACGCGCTGCTGCTGACCGCCGGAGAGCTGCGCCGGGTACTTGTCGGCCTGGTCGGCGACCCCGACCCGCTCGAGGAGTTCCCGGGAGCGCTTGTCGGCGTCCTCCTTCTTGCGCCCGCGCACCTTGACCTGCCCCAGCGAGAGGTTCTGCAGGACGGTCTTGTGGGCGAAGAGGTTGAACGCCTGGAAGACCATGCCGACATCGGCGCGCACCCGGGCCAGCGGCTTGCCCTCGTCCGGCAGCGGCTGCCCGTCGAGGACGATCTGCCCGGACTCGATGGTCTCCAGCCGGTTGATCGCCCGGCACAGCGTCGACTTGCCCGACCCGGACGGGCCGATGACCACGACCACCTCCCCCCGGCCGACGGTGAGGTTGATGTCCCTCAGGACGTGCAGGTCCCCGAAGTGCTTGTTGACGTCACGCAGCTCGATCAGCGGATCGACGGCCATACTCAGCCCTACTCACTCTCAGCTGTGTGGTGGTTGCCGCAACGTATCCAGGCATGATCGGATGTGTCGGGAGACACGCACTTTTCGATCATTAGCCGTATTTACGTCGGACTTTGGGCCAAAGGTTCCGGCCCGGGGGCTCAGGACTCCGCGACTTCAGCGTACAGCTGGGACAGTTCGGGCACCCCGTGCGCGGCCCACTCGTGGCCGCAGTCCACGACGTCGAACTCCCGGCCGGAGGTGAGCCGCACGACGGGCTGCCCGTCGGACCGGATCTCCCAGGCGGCGCCCGGCACGGTCCGCACGATCACGGTGCCCAGGTAGAGCCCGGCGTCGTTGCCGAGCCAGGTCAACGTCTCCTCGTCGTCCCGCCAGCGCGGGACGAGCTGGTCGAGCGCCTCCAGGGAGGCCGCCGAGTCGTCCAGCCGGACACCCTCCCGGGACGCCTGGGAGCGGAGCAGTTCGCACTCGGCGAGGAGTTCCGCGATGCCCGCCGGATCGGGGAACCCCACCTTCTGACGCCGGTGGCCCAGGAAAGGGATGTTCATATCTCCAGCGTGTCATTCGTACCGCCGTATGCACCACAGTGGCGCGCGGACCGGGGGCGGTGGCCGAGTTCACGCCGAGTTCGCGCCGCGCTCGTTGACGAGTCCCCGGCGTCTCCCTAACTTCACCGTGCGCCTTGTGTACCGGCTGTCGTTGAGCCTTCTGTTCCGTCCCTGCGTTGCGTGGTGTCGCGTCGTGTCTCGATGAGCGGGAGGAGTCGGCCGTGCGCCGATGTGTCCGGGGGATCCTGGTCGTCCTGGCCCTGTGCGGGCCGCTGGTGCCGGCGGTGCCGGCGGAGGCCGCCGAGGGGAGACGCGCCGCGCCGGTGCCGCTTGAGCGGCTGTTCGACAACATCGCCGTCAGCCACGACGACCGGCCCGGGCAGGCCGACTTCGACGGCTCAGGGGCCTCCCTGTCGGCACGCGACCTCACGGCCGCGGGCTGGACGCCCGGCCGTGCCCTCACCCTTCAGGGCGCCCGGCTGACCTGGCCCAAGCGGCAACCCGGCGAGCCGGACAACGTCCGCGCCGCGGGGCAGGACGTCCGGGTCACGGGGCGCGGCGACGCCCTCGCCTTCCTGGTGGCGGGCACCTCCGGCGCGCAGGCGGGCGGCCCGGGCACGGTCGTCTACGCGGACGGCACCCGCTCCGCGTACCGGCTGACCGCGCCCGACTGGCGCACCGGGCCGCTCGCCACGAAGGCCGTGGCCCTGCCGCACGTCAACACGCCCGGCGGGCAACTCACCGAGCGCGCCCGGCTGTACGCCGTGACCGTGCCGCTGGCGCCGGGGCGCGCGGTCGCCTCGGTGCGCTTGCCGGACGCGGCCGGGCTGCACGTCTTCGCCGTCTCGGTACGGTCCGGGACGGCGGGCTGGACGGGCAGCTGGGCGACGTCCACGGGCGGCTACGCCGCCGTCGGGCCGTGGACGGACCGCACACTGCGGCTGGTGGTGCACGCCTCGGCCGGCGGGCCCCGGGTGCGGGTCCGGTTCGACAACACGTTCGCGTCCGCGCCCGTGCGGATCGGCGGCGCGACGGTGGCCGTGCGCGCCTCGGGGGCGGCCGCGCGGGGCACTCCGGTGCCGCTGTCCTTCGGCGGGGCGGCGGGCGTCGCGATCCCGGCCGGGGCGCAGGCGTACAGCGATCCCCTCGGCTTCGACGTGCCGGCCGGCAGCGACCTGCTGGTGAGCTTCCACCTGCCCGGCACGGTGGCGGCGGCGCCGGTGCACCGGCTCGCGCAGCAGCGGTCGTACGTCAGTGAGCCCGGCGACCACGCGGCGGACGGCTCGGCGCGGGCGTACACCTCGGCGATCACCGGCTGGCCGCTGCTCGCCGGGGTCGACGTGGGCGGCGGGCCGGGGTCCGTGGTCCTGCTCGGGGACTCGATCACCGACGGCGACAAGTCGACGGTGGACGCCAACCGGCGCTGGCCGGACGTGCTGGCCGGCCGCCTCCTGAGCCAGAGCACCGTCCCGCGCTACGGCGTGCTGAACCAGGGCGTCTCGGGCAACCGGGTGGTCACCGACCGGTACCCCGGTGACGGGGTGTCCACGGACACGGCCGGGGTGAGCGCCCTGCACCGGTTCGACCGGGACGTGCTCGCCCAGACGTCGGCGCGGACGGCGGTCGTCTTCGAGGGCGTCAACGACCTGCGGTGGGACACCTCGGCGGAGCAGGTGATCGCGGGCCTGCGGGAACTCGCGGCGCGCGGGCACGCCCGGGGGGTGCGGATGCTCGCCGCGACGATCCTGCCCTGCGAGGGCGAGGCGCGGTGCACCGCCGCCGTGGACGCCGAACGCCGGGCCGTGAACGCTTGGCTCCGGGACGGCGGGGTCTTCGACGGCGTGCTCGACTTCGACGCCGTCGCCCGGGACCCGCAGCAGCCGTCACGGCTGCTGCCCGCCTACGACAGCGGCGACCATCTGCATCCGGGCGACGCGGGACTGGCGGCCCTGGCGGACTCGGTGGACCTGCGGCTGCTCAGGCCCTAGACGTCCAGGTCGACGACGACCGGGGCGTGGTCCGAGGCGCCCTTGCCCTTGCGCTCCTCGCGGTCCACGTACGCGTCCTTCACGGCCTGCGCGAACGGCTGGTTGCCGTACACCAGGTCGATGCGCATGCCGCGGTTCTTCGGGAAGCAGAGCTGGCGGTAGTCCCAGTACGTGAACGGGTGCTCGTACTTCAGGGGCCGCGGGACCACGTCCGACAGGCCCGTCTCGCGCAGGGAGGCCAGGGCGGCGCGCTCGGCGGGCGTCACGTGCGTGGAACCCTCGAAGAAGGCGGGGTCGAAGACGTCGTCGTCCGTCGGCGCCACGTTGTAGTCGCCCATCACCGCGAAGGGGCGGCTGCCGGCCGCGTCACCGGCGACGGCGGCCCTGAGTGCCTCGAACCACTGCAGCTTGTAGGCGTAGTGGGGGTGGTCCACCTCACGGCCGTTCGGCACGTAGACCGACCAGACGCGGACCGGGCCGCAGGTCGCCGAGATGGCACGGGGCTCCACCGAGCCGTCGAAGCCGGGGTCGCCCGGCAGGCCCTTGACGACGTCCTCGATGCCGACGCGGGAGAGCACCGCCACGCCGTTCCACCGGCCGGTGGCGTGCACCGCCGACTCGTAGCCCAGCTCGCGCAGCTGCTCCGCGGGGAACTGCTCCTCGGCGACCTTGGCCTCCTGGAGGCACAGCACGTCCGTGCCGCTGCTCTCCAGCCAGGCCAGGAGCCTCGGCAGGCGGGCGGTGATCGAGTTCACGTTCCAGGTCGCGATGCGCATGCCTCACAACCTACCCGGAGGGTGTGACGACGCGGCCGGGTGCCGCCCGGGCCTAGATCTCGGCGGAGTCGCCGGGGGTCAGCCGCAGGTGTTCCGAGCCGCCGAGCTGCCCGATCTGGCGGTCGTAGATCGGGCGGGCCAGGTCGGTGAGGAGGGCGTCGTGGATGTCGTAGGCGCGATGCGGCTTCACCTCGCGGACGTAGTCGATGACCTCCGAGATCTTGCTCCAGGGGGCCATGACGGGCAGCATCAGCGTCTCGACCGGCTGGTCGGGGACCGTGAGGGCGTCGCCGGGGTGGAAGACCTTGCCGCCGTCGACGAGGTAGCCGACGTTGGTGATGCGCGGGATGTCCGGGTGGATCACCGCGTGCAGCTCCCCGTGGACCTGGACGTCGAAGCCGGCGGCGGTGAAGGTGTCGCCGTGGCCCACGGTGTGGACGCGGCCGGGGAAGGCGGAGGAGAGCTTCTCCGCGACCGACCGCAGGGTCCAGATCTCGGCGGCCGGGTTGTCCTCCATCGCGGCGCGCAGCCGGGACTCGTCGAAGTGGTCGGGGTGCTCGTGGGTGACGAGGATCGCGTCCGCGCCGAGCGCGGCGTCCTCCTCGGTGAAGACGCCGGGGTCGAGGACGAGGGTCCGGCCGGCCTTCTCCAGGCGGACACAGGAGTGTGACTGCTTCGTGAGCTTCATGGTCTCCATCCTGCCTCCGCGGTGCGCGGCGGACTCACTCCTGGGGCGTGGTCTCCTCGCGGATGACCTGCTGGGCCACCTTGAAGGCGCTGTTCGCCGCGGGCACGCCGCAGTAGACGGCCGCCTGGAGCAGCACCTCCTTGATCTCATCGGGGGTGAGGCCGTTGCGCAGGGCGGCTCTGGTGTGGAAAGCCAGCTCGTCCAGGTGTCCGCCGGCGACCAGGGCGGTGAGGGTGACGCAGCTGCGGGTGCGCCGGTCGAGGCCAGGGCGGTCCCAGATCTCGCCCCAGGCGTAGCGGGTGACGAACTCCTGGAAGTCCCCCGAGAACTCGTCGGCCTGCGCCAGCGCCCGGTCCACGTGGGCGTCGCCGAGCACCTCGCGGCGGACCTTGATCCCGGCGTCGTACGGGTCGGGCCGCCCCTGCCCCTGCGGCGGGGCGGCGACCGGGGCGATCTCGGCGACGGGGCCGGTCTGCGGCGGCTGCGGCGGGGCCGGGGACAGGACCGGCTTGAGCCCGGCGGCGGGCAGCGCGGTCTGGCCGGTGGAGGTCTCGAAGGCGGGCTGCCAGGCGGTGGAGAAGTGCCGCACGAGCAGGTCGGTGACGGCGGCGGGCTGCTCCACCGGCACCAGGTGCGAGGCCCCCGGGACGACGGCGAGGCGGGCGTCCGGGATGCCGGCGACCAGCGTGCGGGCCTCGGCGGGGCCGGTGACCTGGTCGTCCGAACCGACGAGGACCAGGGTGGGGACACCGACGCGCCCGAGCTCGGTGCGGACGTCGAAGGAGGCGAGCGCCTCGCAGGCGGCGATGTAGCAGCCGGGGTCGGTGGTGCGCACCATCTGCACGGCCCACTCCGTGATGGCGGGCTGCGCGGCGGCGAACCCGCCGGTGAACCAGCGTTCCGGCGCGGTCCGGGCGATGGGGTCGAGGCCGTTGGTCCGGACGATCACGCCACGCTGCCGGAACTCGTCGGCCGTGCCGAAGCGCGGGGAGGCCGCGATCAGCGCGAGGGAGGCGAGCCGCTCGGGGTGGCGCAGGGCCAGCTCGATACCGACGGCGCCGCCGAGCGCGCAGCCCGCGTAGCCGAAGCGGTGCACGCCGAGCGCTTCGAGGGTGGCCAGCAGCCGTGTGGTGAGATCGGTGACGGAACCGGCCGGGTAGGCGGGAGCGCCGCCGTGGCCCGGCAGATCGAACCGGAAGACCCGCCACTGCTTGATCAGCTCGGGGACCTGGCGGTCCCACATGTGCCATGTGGTACCGAGGGACGGTCCCAAGATCAGGACTGGGGCGTCTTCTGGCCCGTCAAAGCGGTATTGCAGCGTATTGATCCTGGTCTCGCTCACGGGTTCACACCTTCATCTGTCACGATCTGTCACACGCCCCGTGCGAGACCTCCCCATGCCTCCGCTGCTGGAAGCAGGGCTGCCACGTCCGGCTTCACGTACCACTTCTTCGTCGTCTTCACGTTTGTGTGCCCGGCCCACATGGCAAGCAGGTGATCCGGCACCCCGTTGTTCGCCAGGAAGGTCAAGCACGACGCCCGAGCATCGTACAGACGGACCCTGCGAAGGCCGTTTTCGTCCATGATCTTGTAGGCCCGCACCCGGAGCTGCCGACCGTTCAGCGCGGCCCCGAGTTCGTCCACGAGCACGTAGCCCGCGCCCTCGTAGCCTTCGCCCGCCGCCAGGCGCTCCGCTGCCTGCGTGGCGCGGAACGTCTTCAGTGCCTCGCGCACGAGCAGCACGCGTTCGCCCGCCATGCTCTTCGTGTCCTTCTCCACGACGGTGCGATTCCCCATCAGAGTCCGCGTGTTGGCGATGCTGAGCATGGCCGCGTCCAGGTCGATGTCCGACCACCGCAGGCCGCAGACTTCCGCCGGGCGCAGGCCCATCAGGGAGAGCAGTAGGGGCGCGTACAGGCGGTCCCCCTTCATCGCGGTGACGAAGGCTCCGACCTCCGTGGCGTTCCACGGCGCCACGACCGCCTTCGTCTTGCGCTCCGCCTTTCGCGCCTTCAGCGGGATGTGCACCTCGCTCGCCACGTTCACGGTCACCAGGCGACGCGTCACGGCCCGGGTGGGTGCGGCTGTACGGCGAGGAACGGGACCGGCTGCTGAAGATGTACAGACCTCGCGGCCCGCATGGGTGTAAGCGAGCGCCCGTGACGCTGGCCGAGGTCCAGACGAAGATCATGTTCGAGGCGATGAACCGGGCGCTGGACGCTCCGGAGCTGACGGCGGAGCAGCGGCGCCGGGTGCCGGACGTGATGGCCGGTCTCCTGCGGGGCATGGCCACCGAGGGGCGGCCGGAACTTCCCGCCGCCTGAATGTCAGTGAGCCGCAGCCCGTGTGAGCTGCGGCCTTCTGGCGTGTAAACGGTTAGCCGGCCTGCTACAACCGACCCACAGCCCAACGCTGCGGGCCCTGGTTACGATCCCCCGATGGAATGGTGGAAGACGATCGCGCCCCTGGTCGGTGTTGTCCTGGGAAGTCTCGGCACACTGCTCGGGCAGAGGCTGTCCGACTCACGCACCCTCCGGCGTGACCGGCTGCTCGCACAGGAAGAAGCGAAGATCCGTTTGGCCGCAGAGCGGGCGACTCTCCAGCGGGAAGCGATCATGGAGATACAGCACGCGCTTGAAGGCCGCATGGCCGCGAACGAGCTGCCGCCCGGGGCCAGGATGAGTGAGCAATTCCGGGCAGCGGCAACGGAATCCGCGCTGCATCTCCGTGCCCACATCGCCCGGCTTGAAGACCGCGAACTTGCCGCCAGCGCGCTGGAGTGGCTGGAGCCGCACCGCAATGCGGCAGCAGCACGGGCGGCGCTCGATGCCCTTCAGGACCGGCTGAGCCACCATCTGCGAGGGCTATACGCGGACAGCCCTGCCTAGCGCCCGAGCGGAGGCGTCATCGGCGCCCTGTCCTGAGCACGGCAGGCGTACCGTGGCAGCGTGGCAAACGAAGACCTGGGGAAGACTCTGCGCCGCCTGCGCCGTCTCGCCTCCCTCACACAAGAAGAGCTGGCCGAGCGCTCCGGCGTATCCGTTGACGTGATTCGTCAGCTCGAACAGGGACGGAAGCACTCGGCGCGTCTCCCCACGCTGCACGCCCTGGCGAATGGTCTCGGCGTGGAGCTGACCACGCTTCTCGGGGACCCGCCTGCCGTGTCCTCCACCGGGGAGAACGACGGTCCCCGCTTCGTGGCGGTGCGCCGTGCCATCATGCCCGCGCTCTGGGGACCGGCACCCGAGCCACCCGGGCCCGACTTCTCCATGGACAGCCTGCGTGAGCAAATCGCGGACGGCTGGACGCAGTACCACTCTGCCGAGTTCGACACGGTGATGAAGGCGCTGCCGGACCTGATCTCGGATGCGCGTTCCGCCACCGCATCGGTCAGCGAGGACGAGCGCAGGGCCGGTTTCGCGGCCCTGGGGAAGGCACTTCAGCTCGCCGGGCACGTTGCCGTGCGGATGGGCAAGACGGACCTCGCTCTGATCAGCCTGGAGCGCGCCATAGACGCTGCCGGGCAGTCCTCCGATCCGCTGCTACTGCCGATGATCGTCAACTCCACGGCGTGGACGTACCAGCGGCAAGGCCGTCTGGAAGACGCGCTGGGTATCGCTCTCCGGGCCGCCGACTCCATGGCGAACGCGGACCAGACGGATACGGCCGATGGCCTGAAGGTGTGGGGCGCGCTGACCATGAGCGCCGCCACGTCTGCTGCGCGCAGCGGCGACTACGAGCGCGCAGCCGCGATGATGGAGACGGCCGAGAAGGAAGCCGCCCGGGTCTCGAAGTTGCCGGACGGCGGAGACAACCGCATGGTCAGCGTCTTCAGCCCTTCATCGGTCCGCATCGAACGCGTCCGGCTCGCAGTGCAGTACGGGCACCCGCAGGACGCCCTAGCTCTGGCAAAGGGGATGCGGCTCAGCAAGGACACGCCTCCGTCGTGGCGCACGTGGCTGCTGCTGGACGTGGCCCGGGCCCACACGGACACCGGGGATGCGGCCGGAGCGGTGAAGACCCTGGAGTCCCTGCGCCGTGTGGCGCCGACATGGATGCAGCACCACACCTTGGCGGTGGCCATCGTGCGCGACCTGTGGGCGCTCCCCAATCACCCTCCGGGCTTGCGGCCGTTGGCGGAGTTCCTGGGGGTCTGCGAATAGCGTGGTGAAATTGGGACGTTGCGCCCCTGTCAGCGTTCCAGGCATGTCGCTTACATGAGCGGACAGCGCCCCGGCGGCCGTGCGACCGGCCCCGGGGCTTGGCCGATCTGAGAGAGCAGACCGACATGCCGCAACCTACAACGCGGGCTCGCAGGACCGGGCACCCCGGGTACAGCGAGACCCTGCCCCGTCAGCCCGAGAGCGCCGCGCCCGCCCGGCGCCTGGTCCGTGCAGCGTGCGCCGCGTGGCGCCTGGAGGACTTGGCCGAGGACGGCGCCACGATCGTGTCCGAACTGGTGGCCAACGCCGTGCAGCACGCAAGGCGTGACTCGATCCGGGTGGTTGTCGAGAGGCCCGAGACAGCGCGGGTGCGTATTGGCGTCGTGGACTTCTCGAAGGCGCCACCGGTGTGCAAGGCGTCCGGCCCCGAGGACGAAGGCGGGCGTGGCCTCGCGCTCGTGGCGGCGCTGGCGGAGGGCTGGGGCACCACGTTGCTCCCGTGGGGGAAACACGTGTGGGCGGAGTTGCACGGGAAGGGACACGGATGACCGGCGAGCAGACGCGGCGCGCGTGGGTGGGCGACCTGATCCACGACGAAGACGCCGACCGTCGCGGCATCGTGGCGGACGTGCGCGGCGGCGCCACGTGGGTGCTGCGGCCGGAGGCCGGTCCGGACCGGTGGACCTCGCAGCAGCCGGACCGGCTGCGGGTGATCAAGACCCGTGAGGAGAGACTGCGGGACCGCGACGCCTGACGACAGAAGCCCCGGCCGGTGGTGTTCCCCGGCCAGGGCTTCGTCGTGTCACGAGGTGTCACACTCTCTGCGGAGCGAGACGGAGTGAGCGGCGCTCACCTGGAAGTTTTCGGCACTGTCTGGACTGTGCGGAACCCCTCGGAAAGGTTCTATGACTTGTGCCACGTGGTACCCAGTGAGGGACCGAGGATCAGGACGGGAGCCTCTTCCGGCCCGTCAAAGCGGTATTGCAGGGTGTTCGACGGTGTCTCACTCACGCCGTAGACCTTCTCACGTAGGACGAGCGCCCCTGAAACGAGGGGGCTGGACACCGGCCGAAACGGTGCCCACCGGTGTGCGCTATGGCCTGGCGGGCACGGCGGCGTCAGAGGTCGTCTGTCAGGCCGAGGCCGGTCAGGGCGCCGACCGGGTCCAGGTCGGGGGTGCCGCGCGGCCACCAGTCGTCGCGGCCCGGCTCGGATTCGTACGCGTACCACAGGCCGTCGCGGCCGAGGCGGAGCTGAAGGTGGCCGTGGGGGTGCGTGAGGTGGTTGCGCCAGGGGCGGAACGCTGGGAGGTCGGCGGCGAGGAGCAGGGGGCGGGCCCGGTCGAACCGGCCGGCCGGCGGGTCCCAGGGCTCCTCCAGTACGGCGAGGCCCTCGAGCCCGCCCTGCCGCCAGGCGGCGACCGCCCGCGCCAGGTCGGCGGGCGTGCGGCCGGCCGCGGTGGCGAGGGAGGAGTAGAGGGCCCGGGTGCCGGCGGTGAGTCCCGAGCCGGGGCGGGCCGCGGCCAGGCGGACCGCGTCCTGCCAGAACGTCAGCTGCCCGACCGGGTCACGGCCTGTGGTGAGGAGGGCGTGCGCCCGGGCGGCGGCGTCCGTGGCCAGCTGGTCCAGGGCGAAGGGGTCCGGGCCGCCGGGGGACGCCGGGTAGGCCGGGGGCTGTTCCGGGTGCGCGGGCGGGGGCAGGGGCGCGGGTAGGGGCGGCAGGGCGCGCGGCTGCAGCGCCTCCTTGGCCCGCACTCCGGGGAGCGGTGCCGGTTCCTTGTCCTGCGCGGCGCGCGCCGCGCGGGTGGCGCTCAGCCGGGACAGCGCGTCGAGCAGCTCCCGCTCGCCCCGGCCGCGCAGCAGGAGCAGCACGAACGGGTCGGCGTCGAGCAGCCGGGCGGTCTGGTAGCAGAGGGCGGCGGCGTGCTTGCAGGGGTGGCCGCGGTCGGGGCAGCTGCACCGGGGCTCCAGATCACCGGGGCCGGGCAGCAGGGGCACGCCGCCGTGGGCGAGTGACGGGGGCATCTCCTTGTCGAGCAACGCCGCGATGTCTCCTGGCCGGTCGGCGGCGGCGTCCAGGAAGCGGTCCCAGTCGGAGTCGTCGAGCGTGCGCAGACGCACCTGGACGCGGTACGGCCGGGGGCGGCTCCCCTGCACGTACGCCAGCACGAGGCCGGGCGTCACCGTGATGGCGTCCACGTGTCCCTGCTCGGCGTACCCGCGGCCGCGCTCCAGTCGGTTGACGTCCAGCGCGCCCTGTTCCAGCGCGGAGACCCAGGCGTTCCCCCACCAGCTCTCGGCGAACCGGTCGCCCTCCCTGGCCGGGAAGGCCGGGAACGTGCGGCGGAGGTCATTGTCGCGGTTGGGGGCGGCCATGGAGCGGGGGGTGGTGCGGGGGTTCGCCCCGGCGGCTGTGCGGGGGGTTGCGTGGGTGGGGGGCGGAGTGGGGTCGGGTGTGACGGGGGGCGGGGGTGCTAGGTGGACGGTGGCCGACGGGGCGTGGGGCGACGAGGCCGGGGGCGCAGGGGTGTCGGATGCAGGGGCTTGGCCCTTTTCAGAGGCCGGAGTCACCGAAGGATCCCGTTGTTCCGGGGCCGGAGTCGCCGAAGGGCCTGCTTCGGGGGGTCGGGCAGGGGTCGTGACCGGCGCGGCGGGAGCACCGGTCCCGGGAGCGTGCAGCGGGGCGGCCGGCGGCGTCGGCGCGGGCTCGGCGTCCGCAGCGCCGTTCCGGGCCGCCCTGGGCGCGGCGGGAGATGACCAGGACGCCACGTCCTCGGGCTCCGGCTCCGGCTCCGGCTCCGGCTCCCTGCCGGCATGCCCGTGGAGCAACTCGGTCACGCGTGAGGGCGTCCTGTCCTGTCCTGCCCTCTCCGCGCGGTCGGAGGACGCTCCCTCCGGCTCGTCCGGCAGGTCCGGCATCCGGAACGCGTCCGACAGCAGCCGCCGTACGTCAGCGGCTTCGCCCGTGCCGTGGTCACGCGCCCGGCGTACTGCCGCCGCCCTGTCGTCCACGGCTTTCTGCCGGGCCCGGCGCCTGCGTCGGGCGCCCTCCCGTTCGGTCTCCTCCCGGGCCCGCCGCGCGTCCTCCCGGGCCGCGCGCAGCGCCTCGCGTGCGACGTCCGCGGCGCGGGGCCCGGGCCGGTCGGCTTCCGCGCTCGGAGTTCGTTCCTCCTCCGCCGCTGCTGCGGTCGCGTGGGCCGGGTCGGTCCCGGCAGGGCTCTCCTGCGGGCCGGTGAACGCTTCCGGCTCCGTACCGCTTCCGGCCGCGCCGGTGTCCTGGCCCGTCCCGGTGTCCTGGCCCGCCCCGGTGTCCCGCGCCGCAGGCTCCTCGCCCGGCGGGTCGTCGTCGCCCCGGCCACTCCCCCGCTGCTCCGACACCGCCCTCCGCAGTGCCTCACGGGCGGCGTCCCCGGGGCGCGGGGTCTCCCGGCCCGTGGACTCACCGCCGGGGGACGGTGCCGTGTGGGAGTCCTGGGCCGCCCGGGACCTGGCCTCGCGCAGGGCTCGGCGGGCCTCGTCGGCCGGGCGGGGGCTCATGACGACCTCCGCAGGGAGACCAGGTCCGACAGCTCGCGGTCGGTCAGTTCGGTGAGGGCCGACTCGCCGGAGCCGAGGATCGCGTCGGCGAGGGCGCGCTTGGCGTGGAGCATCTCGGCGATGCGGTCCTCGACCGTGCCCTCGGTGATGAGGCGGTGGACCTGGACCGGCTGGGTCTGGCCGATGCGGTAGGCGCGGTCGGTGGCCTGCTCCTCGACGGCGGGGTTCCACCAGCGGTCGAAGTGCACGACGTGACCCGCGCGGGTGAGGTTCAGGCCGGTGCCCGCCGCCTTCAGGGACAGGACCAGGACCGGGGTCGAGCCGGCCTGGAAGCGGTCGACCATGCGCTCTCGCTCCGGGACCGGGGTGCCGCCGTGCAGGAGGTCGACCGGGACCGCGCGGCCGGCCAGGTGGGAGGTGATCAGGCGGGCCATCCCGACGTACTGCGTGAAGACCAGGGCGGAGCCGTCCTCGGCGAGCAGCGTGTCCAGCAGCTCGTCCAGCAGGGCGAGTTTGCCGGAGCGGGCGGCGAGCCGGTCGCCCGGCGGCGCGTGCTCCTCCTTCAGGTACAGCGCGGGATGGTCGCAGATCTGCTTCAGCGACGTCAGCAGCTTCAGCACCAGGCCGCGGCGCGCCATGCCCTCGGCCGTCTCGATGGCGAGCATCGACTCGCGCACCACCGCCTCGTACAGCGCGGCCTGTTCGCGGGTGAGCGGGACCGGGTGGTCGGTCTCGGTCTTGGGCGGCAGTTCGGGGACGATGCCGGGGTCGGACTTCCTGCGGCGCAGCAGGAAGGGGCGGACCAGGCGGGCCAGTCGCTCCACCGCCTGCTCGTCCTCGCCGGTCTCCACGGCCCGGGCGTGCCGGGCGCGGAAGGACTTCAGCGGGCCGAGCAGTCCCGGGGTCGTCCAGTCGAGCAGGGCCCACAGCTCCGAGAGGTTGTTCTCGACGGGCGTGCCCGTGAGGGCGACCCGGGCGGGGGCGGGGATGGTGCGCAGCGCCTTGGCCGTGGCCGAGTAGGGGTTCTTGACGTGCTGCGCCTCGTCGGCGACGACCATGCCCCAGGCCTGCTCGGCCAGGGCGGGGGCGGCCGAGCGCATCGTGCCGTACGTGGTGAGGACGAAACCGCCGTCCAGGCCGGACAGGCTGCGGTCGGGTCCGTGGAAGCGGCGGACGGGGACGCCGGGGGCGAAGCGGTTGATCTCGCGCTGCCAGTTGCCGAGCAGCGAGGCGGGGCAGACGACCAGGGTCGGTTCTCGGCGGGCCCGCTTGAGGTGGAGCGCGATGAGCGTGACGGTCTTGCCGAGGCCCATGTCGTCGGCGAGGCAGCCGCCGAGACCGAGGGAGGTCATGAGGTCGAGCCAGGCCAGGCCGCGCAGCTGGTAGTCCCGCAGGGTGGCGTGCAGGCCGGGCGGTGGCTCGGCCGGGCGGATGCCGGCGGTGAGGCGGTCGCGCAGAGTGGCCAGGGCGCCGACCGGAACGGCCTCCACCGTCTCGCCGTCCACCTCGGCCGTGCCGGTGAGGGCGACGGACAGCGCGTCCACCGGGTCGAGCAGCCCGAGGTCGCGCTTGCGGGCCTTGCGGACGAGGGCCGGGTCGACCAGCACCCAGCGGTCGCGCAGCCGGACGACCGGCCGGTGCGCCTCGGCGAGGGCGTCCATCTCGGCGTCGGTGAGCGGGTCGCCGCCGAGCGCGAGCTGCCAGCGGAAGCCGAGGAGGTCCTCGCTCTCGAAGAAGCCGGTGCCGTCGGTGGCCGAGCCGGGCGCGGGGCGGACCACCGCGGTGGCGGACAGGTCCTGCGCGAGGTCCCTCGGCCAGTGCACGGCGACGCCGGCCGCGGCGAGCCGGGTGGCGGCGATCCCGAGCAGGTCGCTCACCTCCTCCTCGCTCAGGGCCAGCACGTCGGGCACGTCCTGGTCGGAGAGCCGGTCCAGCGGCGGCCAGACCCGGGCGGCGCGGCGGACGGCGAGGGCCGCGTCCACGCGCGCGCGGGGGCCGAAGGCGTCGTCGGTCTCGCCCGCCCACAGGGCCGCCGCGTCGGCCACGAGGGTCGGGTCGGCGAGGCTGTGCACCTGGACGACGGCCGCGCCGGCGCCGCGCGCGCCGGCGCCGCGCGCGCCGCCGTCGGGGGCACCGTCGAACAGGTCGTAGGCGGTGAGGTCCAGGCGGAGCGAGATCCGCACGCCGGCGTCCATGCCGGCGGCGACCTCGGCGGCCCAGTCATGGGCGCCGGGCAGGTGCGTGGCGTCGCGGGCGGCGAAGGGCCGGCCGGTGGCGTGGGGGGCGGCCGGGGTGCGCGGCAGCGTGTCGGCGACCGCGTCCAGGAAGGCGCGCACGAGCGCTTCCGGCTCGGGCAGGCGGATCGGGCCCGGGCCGGGCAGCGGGACCGCGTGGCCTTCGTAAGGCAGGGCGGCGGCCACCGCGCGCAGGTGGGCGATGTCATCCGGGTCGAGGGGGCCCGCGCGCCAGGCGTCGTGTCCCGTGGCGGTGAGGCCGGGCAGCAGCCGGCCGCGGGCGGTCAGCCGCAGGGCGTGCAGGGCGGCGGCGCCCCAGCAGGCGGTGGCGGGGTGGGCCGCCGGGTCGTGCCGGGCGCGCACCAGCAGGGGCAGGGCCGTCTCCAGCGGGAGGGACAGCGCCGGGGTGGCGTGCCGCCGGACGCCTGTCCCGTGGCGTCGCACGACGGTGAGTTCCGTGGCATCGGCGGGCAGTGGCTCGCCGGCGGGGTCCCAGAAGGCGATGCGTCCGTCGCGCGGGAGGGGCGCGGGCAGGAAGACGGCCGGGAGCCGGGCCGGTGCCGTCGCGTCGTCCGCCCGCTCGGCTGTCACAGCCGTGTCGCCCATACGTCCTGCCACCTCCCGCCCGCCTGTCGGATCAGTTGTCTCCGACTCTACGGGCGGGGTCTGACAACCGGCCCCGGCGGCGGGCTCAGGGCACGGTCCGGGACACGACGTACACCCAGGGGTACGCCGGGTTGGACAGGTCGACGACGACGTCGTGCGTGGGGGCCGGGTTCTTCTGCCGGTGGACGAAGCCGTACCACGCGTCGCCCCCGGGGAACTTCCAGCCGGTGATCTTGCGGTCGCGGGCGCCGATGGTGATGTCGCCCTTCCTCAGGTCCGCGCGGGTCATGCCGAGGCCCGTCAGATAGGCGTCCAGACCGGCCGTGTTGGTCTCGAACTGGGCGTAGAGGCGGCTGGTCTTCCAGTTGTTGGTCTCGTAGTACGCCACGTGCCAGGCCGGGTGCGGGATCGGCACCTGGTAGATGCGGCGCTGGAGCTTGGAGGGCCAGCCTTCGGTGAGGCCGGTCGCCGAGTACTTGGCCTCCTTGTCCTTGCCGCTGTCGCGGCTCTGGTTCGCGGAGATCACCAGGTAACCGGCCGGGATGCCGATGAGCAGCACGATGATCAGCAGGGTGAGCGCCCTGCGGCGGATCATGTGGCGGCGGTCCTCGACCGGGCGGTCCGGTCCGCCGGGCCAGGGGCCCTGGTGGGGAAGGGAGGCGGTCACAGCGTCTCCTGGCTGCTGCGCAGCGACTGCGTGTACCGCTCGTAGCGCTCGAAGCGCTCCACGCGGCGGCGCTTGGCGCGGCGGAAGCGGCGGGCGACGAGCCGGGCGAGGTCGGCGGCGCCGACCATGCCGGCCTCGGGGCCGAGCTGGGCGCGGACGATGCGGGCCTCGGGGCGGTAGCCGCGGCCGGTGAGGTGCCGTTTGAAGGCGTCCCGGGCGGGCCCGATCAGGAGGTCGTCGGCGGCCGAGACGCCGCCGCCGATCACGAAGCAGGACGGGTCGAGGGCGGCGGCGAGGTTGGCGATGCCGACGCCGAGCCACTGGCCGATGTCCTGGAGGAGTTCGATGCACATGGCGTCGCCGTCGCGGGCCAGCTCGGTGATCATCGGGCCGGTGATGTCGCCGATGCTGCCCTTGACGTGCTCGATGATCCCGTACGCGACCGGGGAGTCGGCGGCGGCCAGCTCGCGGGCCTCGCGGACCAGGGCGTTGCCGGAGCTGTACTGCTCCCAGCAGCCGCGGTTGCCGCACGGGCAGCGGTGGCCGCCGGGCACGACCTGCATGTGGCCGAACTCGCCGGCGACGCCGTACTTGCCGCGCTTGACCTGGCCGTCCTCCAGGATGGCGCCGCCGATGCCGGTGCCCAGCGTGATCATGACCAGGTGGTCCTCGCCGCGGCCGGCGCCGAAGCGCCACTCGGCCCAGGCGGCGGTGTTGGCGTCGTTGTCGACGAGCACCGGGACGGACAGCCGGCTGGCGAGGCGGTCGCGCAGCGGTTCGTTGCGCCAGGACAGGTGGGGGGCGAACAGCACGCGGTTGCGGTCGGCGTCGACCCAGCCGGCCGCTCCGATGCCGACGGCGTGCACGTCGTGCCGGTCGGAGAGGTCCAGGACCAGCTCGGCGATGGTGTCCTCGACGACCTTGGGGCTCTTGGACTTGTCCGGGGTCTCCGTGCGGAGCTTCTCCAGGATGTTGCCGTCGGCGTCGACGACGCCCGCCATCACCTTCGTACCGCCGATGTCGATGCCGACCGTGGGCACGCGGGGTGCCGTCAGGTGCGAGCGGCGCTCCCGGGTGCCGACGGTGCGGAGCACGGTGGCACGGCGGGAACCGATGGGGGCGGTGAAGTCGCGGTAGGTGCTCATCGCCGCCGATTCTGCCTCACGGGGAGGCGGGGTGCGGAGCAGAGGGGTGGTGCGGATCATCGCCGGGTGCCGGTGCGTGAGGGCTCGTCGCGCAGTTCCCCGCGCTGCTGAAACCAGCTCACGACCGCACGAGCAATTGGAACTCGAAGGAATAGCGCGTGGGGCGGTAGGTGTGCGTTCCGTACTCGACCGCGCGGCCGGTGTCGTCGAACGTGACGCGTTGCATGGTGAGCAGCGGGGCGCCCGGCTCCTCGGCCAGGCGCTCGGCCTCCGCCTGGTTCGCCGCCCGGGCGCCGATGGACTGGCGGGCGCTGTGGAGGGTGATGCCCGCCGCGCGCATCAGGCGGTACAGGCCCGTCGACTCCAGCTGGCCGGTGTCGAGGTCGATCAGGCCGGGGGGCAGGAAGTTGCAGAGGTGGGCCATGGGCTCGCCGTGGGCGAGGCGGAGGCGTTCCACGCGGTGGACGTCGCTGTCCTCGGCGACTCCGAGGGCGGCGGCGACCTCGGCGGAGGCGGGCACGACCGTGTTGACGAGAACCTTGGTGGCGGGGCGCTGGCCCGCCGCCTCCAGGTCGTCGTAGAGGCTGCTGAGCTCCAGCGGGCGCTTGACCTGGCTGTGCACGACCTGGGTGCCGACGCCGCGGCGGCGCACGAGGAGGCCCTTGTCGACGAGCGACTGGATGGCCTGGCGGACGGTCGGCCGGGACAGCCCGAGCCGGGCGGCGAGCTCGATCTCGTTGCCCAGCAGGCTGCCGGGCGTCAGCGTGCCGTGCTCGATCGCGGCCTCCAGCTGCTGGGACAGCTGGAAGTACAACGGCACGGGGGAACTGCGGTCCACGCTGAGCTCTAGCTGCACGGTCGGGTCCACTTCTGGTTTCGGCACGCGCTGAGCGTAGCTCCGCGCGTTGTTGACGGGAAGTTGTGTAGTCAGATTGTCCGGACATACAGATTGACAGCGGAGGGCTGTGCACGCACTTTGTTTCCATGCGCATCGGCGTCATCGGTACGGGCCGCATCGGCACGATCCACGCGAACACCCTCAGCAGGCACCGTGACGTGGGGTCCTTGATCCTCACGGACGCGGACCCCGCGCGGGCCCAGGACCTGGCGCACCGCCTGGGTGAGACGGCGGCCCCCGGTGTGGAGGAGATCTTCCGCTGGGGCGTCGACGCCGTGGTGATCACGACGGCCACGTCGGCCCACGCCGAACTGATCGGTCGGGCAGCACGCTCGGGCCTGCCCGTGTTCTGCGAGAAGCCCATCGCGCTGGACCTGCCGGGGACGCTGAGCGCGATCGCCGAGGTCGAGACGGCCGGGACGGTGCTGCAGATGGGCTTCCAGCGCCGCTTCGACCCGGGTTACGCGGGTGCCCGCGAGGCCGTGCGCGCGGGCCGGCTGGGGCGGCTGCACACCGTGCGGGCGCTGACCAGCGACCAGGCACCGCCGCCGGCGGCGTGGCTGCCGGTGTCCGGCGGGCTGTACCGGGACACCCTGATCCACGACTTCGACGTGCTGCGCTGGGTGACGGGCCGGGAGGTGGCGGACGTGTACGCCACCGGGTCGGACGCCGGACCCGCGATGTTCCGCGAAGCCGGGGACGTCGACACCGGCGCGGCGCTGCTCACCCTCGACGACGGCACGCTCGCCACGGTCACCGGTGCCCGGCTGAACGGGGCCGGCTACGACGTGCGCATGGAACTGGCCGGTGAGCACGACCAGATCGTGGTGGGGCTGGACGACCGTACTCCGATCGCGTCCACCGAGCCGACCGGGCCGCCGGCCGCGGACAAGCCCTGGACGGGCTTCCTGGAGCGTTTCGGCCCGGCCTACGAGGCCGAGCTGAACGCGTTCGTGGAGGTCGTCCGGGGTGAGCGGGCCAACCCCTGCGACGGGCGGGAGGCCCTGCAGGCGCTGCGGGTCGCCGAGGCGTGCGAGGTGTCGCGCCGGGAGCGCAGGCCGGTGCGGCTCGCGGAGATCCCCGGCGGGGCCGCCGCGTTCGCCTGACCGGCCCCCGGACCTTCAGCTGTCCGCCTGCTCCTCGGCCCCTTCGGCCCCTTCGTCGAGGAGGCCCGCGTCGTAGGCGAGCAGCGCGATCTGCACGCGGTTGTTCAGGCCGAGCTTGGCCAGGATGCGCGAGACGTGCGTCTTGACTGTGGCGACGCTCATGAACAGGCCGGCGGCGATGTCGGCGTTGGACAGGCCCCGGCCGACCGCGACGGCGACCTCGCGCTCACGGTCGTTGAGGCAGTCCATGCGCGCGCGTGCGCGCGTGCGGCGGGTGTCGGCGGCGCTGCCGACGGCGTGCCGCACGAGCTGGCGGGTGACCGTGGGCGACAGGACCGGGTCACCGGCCGCGACGCGGCGCACTGCCGCGAGGATCTCGGCGGGCGGGGTGTCCTTGAGGACGAACCCGGCGGCGCCCGCGCGCAGGGCCCGCAGCACCTGTTCGTCGGCGTGGAACGTGGTGAGGACGATCACCTGCGGTCCCTCCTCGCGGGCGCGCAGCAGCTCGGTTGCGGTGAGTCCGTCCACCGCCGGCATCCGGATGTCCATGAGCACGACGTCGGGGCGGGTGCGGTCGACGAGGGACTCCACCTCGCCGCCGTCGGCGGCCTCGCCGACGATCTCGATGTCGTCGGCCCCGCCCAGCATCAGGGACAGCCCGGCCCGCACCAGCGGATCGTCGTCGACGAGGAGGAGTCTGATCGCAGTCATGGCTCATACGTAATCACGGCTGCCGCGGGAGCAGGGCGGGAACGGTGATCACCCCTCAGCCCCACGGCAGCCAGGCCCGCACCTCGAACCCACCCTGCGGCGTGGGGGCGTGCTCCAGGCGGCCGCCCGCGAGGGTCGCCCGTTCCGTCAGGCCGATCAGGCCCTGCCCGGAGCCGGGTACGGGGGGCACCTCCCCTTCTGGAGCCGGGTTGCGCACGCGGACGGTGAGGCCGTCGCCCGGCGCGCCGGCGACCGAGACCGTGACCTCGGTGCCGGGGGCGTGCTTGCGGGCGTTGGTCAGGCCCTCCTGGGCGATCCGGTAGGCGGTGCGGCCGACGGAGGAGGGGACGGCGGCCGGGTCGTCGACACGGAGGTCGAGGGAGACCTTCATACCGGCTTCCCGGGACTCGGCGACGAGCGTGTCCAGCGCCCCGAGCGTCGGCTGCGGCCGGCCGGTGTCGTCCGGCTCGGCCGCCCGCAGGACGCCGATGATCTCCCGCAGATCCTGCAGCGCCTCGTGCGCGCTCTCCCGGATCACGCCGGCCGCCCGCGCCGTCTCCGCCGGGGGCGCGTCCGGCCGGAACTCCAGTGCGCCCGCGTGCACGCTGAGCAGGGTGAGCCGGTGCGCGAGCACGTCGTGCATCTCGCGCGCGATGGCCTCCCGGGCGAGCCGCTGCGCCTGCTCGGCCCGCAGCCGCGCCTCCGTCTCCGCCCGCCGCGTGCGGTCCCTGAGGCTGACCATGAGCTGCCGCTTGGCCCGCACGAACATGCCCCAGCCGATGATCGCCACGGTGAGCAGCATGACGAACGGCACGATCACCAGGTAGGAGATTTCCGCGTCGGGGCGCAGCCAGTAGTAGAGGGGAACCAGCGCCGTGTTGACGCCGCCCACCCAGGCCGCGTACCGGAAGGGGCGGTGCACGGCCAGGGTGAACAGCGCGATGATGCCGGCGCCGCCCGCGGTGTCCGAGACGAAGGTGACGGGGACCATCGCCACGGCCAGCCCCAGCGGCCAGCGGCGCCGCAGCCAGACCGCCGCGCAGGCCAGCGCGCCCACCACCTGGTCGACGACGGCGAGCCCCGGCGGGACGTGCGGGTTCTGCTGGAGCGCGTCGAGGGCCGTCGCGCCCACGATCACGGCGAGCAGGAAGCAGGAGAAGTCCACGACCCAGTCGCGGGCGGTGCGCCGGGGCCGCCGCCGGGTCCCGGCGGCCTCGGGGTCCAGCTCGTGCAGCAGGGCGGAGGGGAAGTACCACCGGGGTCCGGTGAAGAGCGCCGGTGTCTCCTCGGTCGGCACCGGGCCGGTCCGCCCCGCGTTCTCACCATCCACGGTCGCCAAATCTACGCAGCCCTGGCCCGCTCCACGGGTGCTGCGGGCGGGATCGTCGACCAAAGTCGCCCCGGCGTGGACTTTCGGCGCGACCGTCCGGCCGGAACGGGGACTTCCGTCGGGGGATGCCCGCCCCGCGGCCGATGTGCGTTGGGGGGTCCGCGGGGCGAGGGTCGGGAGGCATGAAGCAGGTACTGGAGATCCTCGGCTTCCTCGCCCTGGTGCAGGGCGTGGCGGGCCTGGTGCACGAGTTCACCGACTGGGACTGGGGCCTCGTGCGGCGCCTGGGGTTCCTCGACGGCCACGAGGTCTACGCGAGCGTCGCCCTGCTGGTGCTGGGCGTCGCCCTGTTCGCGGCGGCCGGGAGCCGGAAGTCCGTGTGAGGCCCGCCGGACGCGACGGACTTCCGGCCGGCGCACGCCGGGGAGGGGCCCGGTTCAGCAGCCGTGGTCGACCAGGTCGAACGACGCGTAGTGGTCGGCCGTGTAGTAGTCCTCCTGGCTCCGCTCGCCGGTGACGATGCGCCGGGCGCCGCGGGTGGAGGAGCCCGGGGTGATGACCGTGTACTCGTGGTAGTAGCCGGACGACTGGGGGGGCAGGATGCCTTCCCGGTTCTGGAAGACGGTGCCGTCCTGGTCGAACGGGTAGGGGCCGCCCTGCTCGATCAGGTCGAGCGTGTCGTGGGCCTGGGACGGCAGGGCGCTGTAGCAGATGTCACCGACGGCGGTGGGGGCCGCGCCGGCGGTGGGGGCGGTGACGGCACCGCCGACGAGGAGAGCGGACAGGAGGGCGGCTGCTGCGCCCAGCCGTGAGGCGCGTGGGGGGAAAATCATGCGCTCATGATGACGCGCGTAGACAGTGGCATGTCAATGACAAGACGACAGATTTTCCGGTCAAGTCCGATGAGTTCGCGGGACGTTAACCTTCCGTCCGGCGCCGTGCGCGCCCCTAGGCGTCCTCGGGCAGTCCGAACTCGCCGTACTGGGGGCGGCCCGCCACGTCGTACGTCTGCACCGAGACGCCCGCGCCGGTGACGCTCCCTCCGGCGTGCTCGAAGGCGGTCGGCACGGCGCCCTCCGGGAACAGGCGGAAGCCCGAGCCGAGCACGACCGGCAAGGTCAGCAGGTGCAGGGTGTCGACGAGGCCGAGCGCCAGCAGGGAGCGGACCAGGGCCCCGCTGCCGTGCACCTGGATCTCGCCGTCGGTGCGCTCCTTCAGGGCGGTGACCTCCTCGACGGGATCGCCGGAGAGCACGGTGGTGCCGGCCCACCCGGGGTCGGTCAGGGTGGAGGAGGGGACGTACTTCGGCAGGGAGTTGAGCTTGGAGGCGACCGGGTCGGCGGGGTCGGTCACCTTCGGCCAGTAGGTGGCGAAGATGTCGTAGGTACGGCGGCCCAGCAGGAAGGCGGCCGGGCGGGCGAACACCTCGTTGATGAACCGGCCGAAGTCCTCGTCGGCGTACGGGAAGCTCCAGCCGCCGTGGGTGAAGCCGCCGCGGGTGTCCTCCTGCGGGCCGCCGGGGGCCTGGTAGACGCCGTCGAGGGTGATGAAGAGGGTGGAGACGAGCTTGCCCATGGCGGGTGCCTTCCTTCCGGATTCCGAGCGGGGCGCCGAGGCCCCGGTGTCATCGGTTCAGACCCCGCCGGTCCCCGCAACTCATCGCTGGGCCGTCCGGTGCGCGGCGCCCGTGAGTTCGACGTCCGTTCGCCGCCAGCGCCGCCGGGGGGCGGGCCGCTGGGATGGAGGCATGACTTCTCGAGGAACTCTTGACGGCAAGGTGGCTCTCGTGACCGGCGGGAGCCGTGGCATCGGCGCGGCGGCGGCTGTGCGGCTCGCCCTGGAGGGCGCGGACGTGGCGGTCGGGTACGTGCGCGGCAAGGAGGCGGCCGAGGAGGTCGTCCGGGCCGTGGAGGCGCGGGGGCGCCGGGCGGTGGCGCTGCGCGCGGACGCGGCGGACCCGGGCGAGGCCGCCGGCGTCGTGAACGCGGCGGCACAGGCGCTGGGCGGGCTCGACGTCCTGGTGAACAACGCGGGCGTGGGGGTGCTCGGGCCGCTGGAGACCCTGTCCCTGACGGAGGTGGACCGGGTCCTCGCGGTGAACGTGCGCGCCGTCTTCCTGGCCTCCCAGGCTGCCGCCGCGATCATGCGCGAGGGCGGGCGGATCATCACGGTCGGCAGTTGCATGGCCCAGCGGGTGCCGGGGCCGGGCGGGACGCTCTACGCGATGAGCAAGGCCGCGCTGACCGGCCTGACGAAGGCGCTGGCCCGGGAGCTGGGCGGGCGGGGCATCACGGCGAACCTCGTCCATCCCGGCCCGATCGACACGGACATGAACCCGGCGGACGGCCCCTACGCGGCCGGGCAGGCGGCGATGACGGCGCTGGGCCGCTTCGGCACGGCCGGGGAGGTGGCGTCGACGGTCGCGTACCTGGCGGGGGCGACGTTCGTGACGGGAGCGGAGTTCGCCGTGGACGGCGGACACGCGGCCTGACGCTCGGGCAGCCGGTCCGGCACGCACGGCGCGCCGGACCGGTGCGGCCACGCCAAGCGCCCGGCGCTGCCCACGCGTGCGGCACCTCGGCCCGGTGCGGCACGCGGGGCACGTGCCCCGCGCGTACGGCGCCGGGGGCCGGTGCAGCGCGGGGCCCTCAGTGCTCTCCCTCACGTACGGCGCCCCGAGCCGGTGCAGCGCGGGGGGCACACCGGTGCTGTCCCGCGCGCCGCCCCAGGCCGGTCCCAGCGCGCGGAACCCCACCAGTGCTCTCCCACACGCGGCGCTCCGGCCCGGTGCGCCACGTGGAGCACCCGGTGCTGTCCCGCGCGTACGGCGCCCCGAGCCGGTGCAGCGCGGGGCCCCCAGTGCTCCCTCGCGTACGGCGCCCCGGGCCGATGCGGCACGGGGGGCAGGCCGGTGCTGTCCCGCGCGTACAGCGTCCCGAGCCGGTGCAGCGCAGGGCCCCCCAGTGCTCTTCCCGCACGCGGCGCTCCGGCCCGGTGCGCCGCGCGGAGCACCCGGTGCTGTCCCTCGCCCAGTGCAAGAAACAGAAGCCCACCCGTGCTGTCCGGCCGGGGCGTCCCGTGGGTCGTGAGGTCGGGTCAGCCGCCCAGTTCCTGGTGGCGGGCCGTCAGGCGGGTCGCGCCCTCCTGGGTGAGGGAGCCGAAGAGGCGCAGCCGGGAGATGCCGCCGTCCGGGTAGATGTCCACGCGCGCGTGCGTGCCCACGGCCGGCTCCGGGAGGACGAAGCGGTGGTTGGTGTCGGGCTGGAGGCGGGTGCGGGGCAGGATCTCCCGCCAGTCGCCGTCCTCGCCGTCCCGCACCGACACCGACGCCCAGCCGGCGCTGTTGCCCTTGAGGTAGGCGGTGTCGATCTCCAGCGCGCGGATCTGCGCCTGGGCGGCCAGCCCGTAGCGGATCCAGTCATGGCCCTGGTCGCGGCGGCGCCGGGTCTCCCAGCCGTCGTCCATCTTGCGGGAGCGGCCCGGCTGGATGGTGTTGGTGGCGGGCGAGTAGAAGAGGTCGGACGCGTCCTCGACCCGGCCGCCGTTCTCCAGGGCGACCACGTCGAAGGTGCCGAGCGCCGCGAGCCACGCCGGGTCGGGGACGACCTCGCCGTGGACGCGCAGCCGGGCGATGCCGCCGTCGGGGTGCTGGTTGACCCGCAGGTGGGTGAAGCGCTGCTCGACTGCGACGGCGAAACCGTTCGCCGCGTGGCCGCCGACCGCCGTGCGCGGCACCAGCGTCGTCCACTTCACGTCGTCCCCGAGGAGCTCCTGCGGCGACGGGGAGCCGGGCACGGAGGTGCCCTCGACGGACACGGCCTGCGGGTAGTTGCCGCGGAAGTGGGCGGTGTCGACGACGATCCCCCGGATCACGCCCGGGGCGCCGAGGCGGACCAGCGCCCAGTCGTGGTCCTCGGCGGTCGGCCAGGGGTGGTCGCCCGACGCGCCCCGGCGGCGCCGGGTCTCCCAGCCGTCCATGATCTTGCCCTTGTGCCCGAAGTGCTCCGGCTCGAACTCGGCACGCCCGGGCACCAGCAGGTTCTCGCGCTGGGCGAAGAACTCGTCGTTGGCGGCGATCACCCCGGCCCCGAGGCGCCGGTCGGCGAGGTTGGCGTACTGGGTGAAGGGGAGGTCGGCGGTGCGGTAGTCCGCGTAGGGGTCGCCGCCTCCGTAGGGGTTCGCGTCGCCGGTGAAGCTGGGAATCGCCGTCACGATGATCAGGTCTTCCTTTCGGGTGTCCGGGATGGGATGTCAGTGGGTCCGGGTGAGCAGCCGTCCCTTCGGTTCGGTGAACTCGCCGTCCGCGACGATGCGCTGCCCGCGCAGCCAGGTCGACTTCACGACGCCGTACAGGGTCTTGCCGGCGTAGGCCGTGACGCGGTTGCGGTGCTGCAGGGAGGCCGGGTCGACGGTGAAGGTCTCGTCGGGGGCGAGGACCGCGAAGTCGGCGTCGCGTCCGGCGGCGATGGCGCCCTTGCGGTCGTCGAGCCCGACCAGTGCGGCGGTCCGCGCGGACATCCAGCGGACCACGTCCTCCAGGCCGTGCCCGCGCCTACGGGCCTCGGTCCACACCGCCGCCAGGCTCAGCTGGAGCCCGGAGATGCCGCCCCAGGCCGTCGCGAAGTCGTCGGTCTTGAGGTCGGCGGTGGACGGGGAGTGGTCGGTGACGACGCAGTCGATGGTGCCGTCGGCCAGCGCCTGCCAGAGCAGGTCCTGGTTGGCGGCCTCGCGGATCGGCGGGCAGCACTTGAACTCACTGGCGCCGTCGGGGACTTCCTCGGCGGTCAGGGTCAGGTAGTGGGGACACGTCTCCACGGTGACGCGCACGCCCTCCGCTCGCGCCTCGGCGATCATCGGCAGGGCGTCGCTGGACGACAGGTGCAGCACGTGCACGCGGGCGTCGAGGGCCTTGGCCTCGCGGATGAGCAGGGCGATGGCGCTGTCCTCGGCGTCCCGGGGGCGGGAGGCGAGGAAGTCGGCGTAGCGGGGGCCGGGTCGCTGCGGGGCGGAGGCGAGCAGGTGGGGGTCCTCTGCGTGCACGATGAGCAGGCCGTCGAAGGCGGCGATCTCGGCCATGGTGCGGGCGAGCGGGTCGCGTTCCAGGTGCGGGAACTCGTCCACGCCGGACGGTGACAGGAACGCCTTGAAGCCGAACACCCCCGCCTCGTGCAGCGGGCGCAGGTCCTTGGTGTTGTCGGGCAGGGCTCCGCCCCAGAAGCCGACGTCGATGTGCGCCTTGTCGGCGGCGACCCGCTGCTTGGTGCGCAGGTTCGCGACGGTCGTGGTGGGCGGCAGGGAGTTGAGGGGCATGTCGACGAGGGTCGTGATGCCGCCGGCCGCCGCGGCCCGGGTGGCGGTCCAGAAGCCCTCCCACTCGGTGCGGCCGGGGTCGTTGACGTGCACGTGGGTGTCGACCAGGCCCGGCAGCAGGACGTGGTCGCCCAGGTCCTCCAGTCGGGCCCCGCCGGGCACGGGGGCGTCGTACGGGAGGACGGCGGTGATCGTGCCGTCGGCGACGGCCACCGATGCCGCGACCGTCCCCTCGGGAGTGATGACGCGCGTCGAGCGGAGCACCAGTTCAGCGTCGGACACCCGAACCCCTTTCTTCAACATTCTGTTGAAGAGTCTTCACTCCCGCTCCGGCCCCGTCAAGGGCACACTGCTACAGGACGGCACCGGCGGCCACCCCCTGGACTTTTCCACGAAGCGGAATTAATATACCGGGAAGCGAAATGCTACCCGAAAGGAACGCGCCGTGCCCACGTCCAGCGCCAGCACCACCGACTCCGCCCGGTCCTCCAACGGCGGGGTCCAGTCCCTGGAGCGCGCCTTCGACCTGCTCGAACGGATGGCGGACGCGGGCGGCGAGGTCGGTCTGAGCGAGCTGTCCGCGAGCAGCGGGCTGCCCCTGCCGACCATCCACCGCCTGATGCGCACGCTCGTGGCCTGCGGTTACGTACGCCAGCAGCCCAACCGGCGGTACGCGCTCGGCCCCCGCCTGATCCGCCTGGGCGAGTCGGCCTCCCGGCTGCTGGGCACCTGGGCGCGGCCGTACCTGGCGCGCCTGGTCGAGGAGACCGGCGAGACGGCGAACATGGCGCTGCTGGACGGCGACGAGATCGTGTACGTGGCTCAGGTGCCGTCGAAGCACTCGATGCGCATGTTCACGGAGGTCGGCCGGCGCGTGCTGCCGCACTCCACGGGCGTGGGCAAGGCCCTGCTGGCCGGCTTCCCGCCGGAGGAGGTGCGCGCGCTGCTGGCCCGTACGGGCATGCCCGCCGCGACGGAGAAGACGATCACGACGGCCGACGGGTTCCTCGCGGCGCTGGAGGACGTACGCCGCCAGGGCTACGCCATCGACGACAACGAGCAGGAGATCGGGGTCCGCTGTCTCGCGGTTCCGGTGCCCGACTCCCCCACCGCCGCGGCCATCTCCATCTCCGGCCCGGCGGGCCGGGTCACGGAGGCGGCGACGGAGCGGATCGTGCCCGTGCTCCAGCAGATCGCCGGCGAACTGTCGCAGGCGCTCGCCAGCCAGAACCCCGCGTGAGCGCCCCACACGCCCGGCCGGGCCGCTGCACCGACCGGCACGGCGCACGAGAGGTCGCCTTCGAGTCCGACGGCCGCAGCTGATCCGCACGACGACCAGGGGCGTCCGCTTCGAGGGCGAGACGATGGACGCCCTGGGCACACTCGCCGGCGAGCCGCCCGAGGCGATGTCCCGCTTCCCACCCCGGTCCCCGGCCGCGGGCCGATGACCGCTCCGGCCTGCTTCCGAAAGACCGGGGACCGGAGTTCACGTAGAGGACGTAGACGTGCGGGGCGTTCGAGCACCGCGGCGCGCACGGCGGTCACCGGGAAACCTTCCCGTAGCACCGCCCGGGACGCGCTACCCCTGCCCGCGCACCGGTCCACCGAAGAGGTCCACCGCCTGACGGACCTCCGCCAGGCCGGGGGACAGCGCGCTCACCGAGCCGATCGCGCCCGCGATGAGCAGCAGGGAGCGGCGCAGCCGCGGGACCTCGGGGGCGCCGGCGGCGACCATGGCCGCAAGGGCGGCCAGCTCCTCCTCGGCGATGCTCCGGTCGGCGAACTCACCGGGATGCGCGGCGAGCCGACGCCGCAGCCGGGCCACGGCGGAGCGCAGCTCCGTCACCCGCGGATCCTCGTCGCTGCCGGTCACAGGCCCCTGCCGCTTCCGCTCCACGCTCCGCAACACAGTCCTCCCCCTCGCACCTCGTAGTGCGCGTGCCGTGCCGGCACGAAGCCCTCCGCACCCGGCGGCGGCCGCACGCCCGGCCGGTCGGTGCGGGCGACAGTAAACGACGCGGACCACCAGGCGCCAGTCCATTGCGTCATCGACTTGTTCCGCTGCGTGACCGTCGGGCCCGAGATCGTGCGGTATGCAGGATCCATGACGACAAGGAAGACGACCGACGGGGCGGGTGTGGTTGCCCTGCTGCTCGCGGCGGGGGGCGGACGACGCCTGGGCGGACGCCCCAAGGCGCTGCTTCCGCACCGAGGGCGCCCCCTGGTGGAGCACGCGGTGCGGGTCCTGCGCGAGGGGGGCTGCACCCGGGTGCACGTGGTCCTGGGCGCACGGTCCGACGAGGTACGCGCCCGGGCCGAGCTGACGGACTGCGTCCTGGTCGACAACCCGCACTGGGAGCAGGGCATGGGGTCGTCCCTGCGGGCCGGGCTGGAGTCCCTCGCCGGTACGGACGCACGGGCGGCCCTGGTCTTCCTCGTCGACCAGCCGGGCATCGGCCCCGAGGCGGTGGCCCGGGTGCTCGGGGCCCACTCGTGCGAGGAGTCCCTGGTCTCGGCCGCGTACGACGGGGTGCGCGGCCATCCGGTGCTGTTCGGCGCCGCCCACTGGGCGGGCATCGCCGCGACTGCCACCGGGGACCGAGGGGCACGCGCCTATCTGAGGGCCCACGCGCCCGCGCTCGTGGAGTGCGCCGACGTGGCCCGGCCCTTCGACATCGACACCGAGGCCGACCTCGTCCACCTGGAGTGAGCGGGGTGGCACCCAGCGCCACCTTGCCTCGACTCAGAGAATCTCGACATCAACAGACGATTGAACTTCCACCATGAGGAAACTACTATCCACTATTCAGAAGCGCCCGGTGGCTCCCCGGGCGCCGAACGCCGTATCCGGGAAGACTGGCACCGGGTGCCACCGCCGGCTCGTCTTCACAGCTCGCTGAAGGAAGTGACCGTTCATGTCCGCTCCAGCGCCGTCCCCGCTGGCCATCGTCGACGCCGAGCCCCTGCCCCGGCAGGAGGAGGTCCTCACTGAAGCGGCGCTCGCCTTCGTGGCCGAGCTGCACCGGCGGTTCACCCCCCGGCGTGACGAACTCCTCGCCCGCCGCGCCGAGCGCCGCGCCGAGATCGCCCGCACCTGCACCCTCGACTTCCTGCCGGAGACGGCCGCGATCCGCGCCGACGGCTCCTGGAAGGTCGCCCCGGCCCCGGACGCCCTGAACGACCGCCGGGTCGAGATCACCGGCCCCACCGACCGCAAGATGACCATCAACGCCCTCAACTCGGGCGCGAAGGTGTGGCTCGCGGACTTCGAGGACGCCTCCGCACCCACCTGGGAGAACGTGGTCCTCGGCCAGCTCAGCCTGATCGACGCCCACACCCGGAACATCGACTTCACTGACCCGAAGTCGGGCAAGTTCTATGCCCTGAAGGCGAACGAGGAACTCGCTACGGTCGTGATGCGCCCGCGCGGCTGGCACCTGAACGAGCGTCACCTCGTCGACGCCGGCGGCACCCCCGTGCCCGGCGCGCTGGTCGACTTCGGCCTGTACTTCTTCCACAACGCCCAGCGCCTGCTCGACCTCGGCAAGGGGCCGTACTTCTACCTGCCCAAGACGGAGTCGCACCTGGAGGCCCGCCTCTGGAACGAGGTGTTCGTCTTCGCGCAGGAGTACTGCGGCATCCCCCACGGCACCGTCCGCGCCACCGTCCTCATCGAGACGATCACGGCCGCCTACGAGATGGAGGAGATCCTCTACGAGCTGCGCGACCACGCCTCCGGGCTGAACGCGGGCCGCTGGGACTACCTGTTCTCCATCGTCAAGAACTTCCGTGACGGCGGCGCGAAGTTCGTCCTGCCGGACCGCAACTCCGTGACGATGACCGCCCCGTTCATGCGCGCCTACACCGAACTCCTCGTCCGCACCTGCCACAAGCGCGGCGCGCACGCCATCGGCGGCATGGCGGCCTTCATCCCCTCCCGTCGGGACGCCGAGGTCAACAAGGTCGCCTTCGAGAAGGTCCGCGCCGACAAGGACCGCGAGGCGAACGACGGTTTCGACGGCTCCTGGGTCGCCCACCCCGACCTGGTGCCGATCGCCATGGAGTCCTTCGACAAGGTCCTCGGCGACAAGCCGAACCAGAAGGACCGGCTGCGCGAGGACGTCGACGTCAAGGCGGCCGACCTCACCGCCGTCGACTCGCTCGACGCCAAGCCGACCTACGCGGGCCTGGTCAACGCCGTGCAGGTCGGCATCCGGTACATCGAGGCCTGGCTGCGCGGCCTGGGCGCCGTCGCCATCTTCAACCTGATGGAGGACGCGGCCACCGCCGAGATCTCCCGCTCGCAGATCTGGCAGTGGATCAACGCGGGCGTCGTCCTGGACAACGGCGAGCGGGTCACCGCCGAACTCGCCCGCGAGGTCGCCGCCGAGGAACTGGCCGCCATCAGGGCCGAGATCGGCGAGGAGGCCTTCGCGGCCGGCACCTGGCAGCAGGCCCACGACCTGCTGCTGAAGGTCGCCCTCGACGAGGACTACGCCGACTTCCTCACGCTGCCCGCCTACGAGCAGCTCAAGGGCTGAACGGGCCCTACCGCTCCGAGTGGCCCAGGGTCCTGCCCGGGGCCACTCGGTCGCGTACGGCCTTCTTCACGGCCGTCGGCTCGGGGAAGCCCTGCTCGCGACGGTCCCAGACGACTTCGTCGCCGACGCGGACCACGAACACCCCGCCGGTGCCGGGCTTCAGGGCCAGTTCGGTCAGTTCGGCCTCGAAGGTGGTGAGCAGCTCCTGCGCCAGCCAGGCCGCGCGGGGCAGCCAGCGGCACCGGGTGCAGTACTCGATCTCGACACGGCCACTCATCCCAGGTGCACCGACCAATCCTGCTGGGCCGCGGGCTTGCCGTGCAGGTCGGGGACCTGCTTGAGCCACGCGGGACGTCCTCGCTGGTTCCGCGCCGCCCGCAGGGCCTCCTCGGCGGCGAGCTCCTCCCGGCTGGGGAAGTCGGTGGGCAGCCACGCCGGGGAGGATCGCACCCGCGCGTGCAGAAACGCCACGTACGCCTTCCGTGCCGCGTCCGGGGTGCCGAAGGCCGGATCCTCGGCCAGCCAGGCGTCCGGCACCTCGGCGAGGATGCGGCGCAGCAGGTCCTCGGTGACCCTGGGGGCCAGTTCGGCGTCGGCGGCCCGGACGTCGGGCGCGTAGTGGCCGAGGGCGTGGTGCCGGAAGTCGTAGGACTTGGCGGGGTCGGTGCCGTCCCAGCGGTGGTGGAAGACGAGGGCGGCGCCGTGGTCGATCAGCCACAGGCGCGGCGGCGCCACGCCCAGGGTGGGCCAGACCATCAGGTTGGAGCTGTGGACCGTGCGGTCGACGTTCACGGTCAGGGCGTCCAGCCAGACGATCCGCCCGGCCTCCAGCGGATCAACGGGGAAGACCCGGGCGACCTCGGGGGTGAAGTCCCGGGCGCCCGGGAGGTAGTCCATGCCGAGGTTCACTCCGGCGCTGGCCGCGTGCAGGCCCCGCACCTCCTGGTGCGGCTCGTCCCGCGCGATCGCCGGGTCGAAGTGCACCAATACCAGCTCGGGGAAGCGCAGTCCGAGCGCCCGGGCCAGTTCGCCCACGATCACCTCGGCGACCAGCGCCTTGCGGCCCTGTGCGGAGCCGGTGAACTTCACGACGTACGTGCCCAGGTCGTCCGCTTCGACGATCCCGGGGACGGAACCGCCGGAGCGCAGCGGCTCGACGTAGCGGGTGGCGGTGACCTCGGACAGCATCCCCCCACCGTACCGGGCGGCCGGGCCGTGGATGTGGCCAGTCACCCCGGCCGTTAAGGTTAGCCAAGCCTAACTTCGATCACTTCGAGCACGGGAGCCGGTCATGCCGCACACCACCGACGCCGCCGGGGCCGGGCCCGACGCGGCGCCCGAGGAGGGCTGGACCGAACTGGCCTCCCGCGCCGAACTGCGCGGACTGCTGGGCGAGCCCTGGCCCGCGGTGATCGAGAAGGTCCACGACCGGCTCACCGAGCAGGACCTCGGCATCCTCGCCCGCTCCCCCTTCTGCCTGCTGGCCACCTCCGACGCGGGAGGCAGCTGCGACGTCTCGCCGCGCGGGGACACGGCCGGTTTCACGCACGTCGTCGACTCCGGCACGATCGCCCTGCCGGAGCGGCCGGGCAACCGGCGCGGCGACAGTCTGCACAACATCCTGGACAACCCGCACGCCGGCCTGCTGTATCTGATACCCGGCGGCAGGGAGGTGCTGCGCGTCAACGGCCGCGCCCGCATCCTCACCGACGCCCCGTTCTTCGACGCCATGAGCCACGGCGGCCAACGCCCCGCCCTCGCCCTGCTGCTGGAGATCGACGAGATCTATCTGCACTGCCCCGCGTCGCTGCGCCGCTCGGGCGTGTGGGACCCCGCGTCCTGGACGGTCGCCTGAGGCGGAACCGGACACCCCCTCCCGACCTGCGGTTAGGTTAGGCTAACCTTCTCTCTCGTGAGATCTGGTGAAGCACCCGCGGGCGGACGGCGTCTGCGCGGGCATGAACTGTCGGCCACGGACGTGACCGTGTCGTACGACGGCGTGGACGTCGTGCACGGCGCGTCGATCGCCCTGCGCCCCGGTGAGGTCACCGTCCTGGTCGGTCCCAACGGCAGCGGGAAGTCGACGCTGCTGCGGACGGTCGCCCGGTTGCAGCGGGCCCGCCGGGCCGGGCTGCGGATCGACGGCGACATCGACGGCCTGGCCCTGTCCGCCCGGGAGTTCGCACGGCACGTGGCCCTGCTGACCCAGGGGCGGCCCACACCCGGCGGACTGACCGTGCGGGACCTCGTGGAGTTCGGCCGCTACCCCCACCGGGGCCGCTTCGGCCGTCCCGACGCGGACGCCCCGGCCGCGGTCGAGCGGGCGCTGGCGCTGACCGGGGTCACGGAGCTCGCCGGGCGCGGCGCCGACCACCTCTCCGGCGGGCAGCTGCAGCGCGTCTGGCTCGCGAGCTGCCTCGCGCAGGAGACCGGCGTGCTGCTGCTGGACGAACCCACGACCTACCTCGACCTGCGGTACCAGATCGAACTCCTCGACCTCGTCCGCGACCTGGCCGACGACCACGGGATCGCCGTGGGCGTCGTCCTGCACGACCTCGACCAGGCGGCGGCCATCGCCGACCGGATCACCCTGCTCGAAGCGGGCCGAGTCGTCGCCGACGGCCCGCCCGAGGACGTCCTGACGCCTGAGCGCCTCACGGCCGTCTACGGCATCCGGATCGACGTCGACACCGACCCCCTCACCGGCCGGCTGCGGACCCGTCCGATCGGCCGCCACCACACCCGCACCACCCGAAGCGAAAGGCTCGGCACCACCTCATGAGACGTCTCCTGCTCACCGCGGCCACCACCACCGCCGCGGCGCTCACCCTCGCCGCCTGCGGCACCACCGAGCCGGCCGCCGACAGCACGAAGAAGACCACCGGGGCGATCAGCCTCACCGACTCCACCGGCGCGACGGTGAAGCTGGACGGCCCGGCGAAGAAGGTCGTGGCCACCGAGTGGAACGAGGTCGAGAGCCTGCTCACCCTCGGCGTGGACCCCGTGGGCGTCGCCGACGTCAAGGGCTACAGGACCTGGGACACCGCCGTCCCGCTGAGGAACGAGCCCAAGGACATCGGCACGCGCGGCGAGCCGAGCACGGACACCATCGCCTCGCTCTCCCCCGACCTGATCGTGGCCAGCTCGGACCTGCCGGACGCGGCCGTGAAGCAGCTGCGGAAGATCGCGCCCGTCCTGGAGATCAAGTCGGCCGACGCCTCCGACCAGATCGGGCAGATGTTCAAGAACCTCGACCTGATCGCGAAGGCCACCGGCACCACCGACAAGGCCGAGGCCGCCCGCGAGAGCTTCGAGAGCAAGGTCGCCGCGGGCCGCAAGACCCTCGCCGGCGCGAAGCTCGGCGGCAGCCCCGTCGCCTTCGCCGACGGGTACGTGACGTCCAACCAGGTCTCCATCCGTCCGTACACCAGCGGCTCCCTCATCGGGTCCGTCAACGAGGAACTCGGCCTGAGGAACGCCTGGAAGGTCAAGGGCGACCCGGCGTACGGCCTCGGCACCACCGACGTCGAGGGCCTCACCGCCCTGCCGGAGGACACCGCGTTCGCCTACATAGGCAACGACGGCGACAAGGCCAGCAACCCGTTCGCCGGGCAGCTGAAGAAGAACGCCGTGTGGAGCTCCCTGCCGTTCGTGAAGGCCGGCGACGTGCACCGGCTGCCCGACGGCATCTGGATGTTCGGCGGTCCCGGCTCGATGGAGGCGTACATCGACGCCCTCGTCGGCGCGCTGACGAAGTAACGCCCCCATGGCCGTCGCCGAAGCGCCCTCCGCCGTCCGTCCCCCGGCGGCCGCGACCCGGTCGGGCGCGTCCGCGGTGACGGCCGGACTCGTCCTCCTCGTCGCCGCCCTCGCGGTCGTCGACATCACCCAGGGCACCGCCGCCGTCGGGCCGGCGCAGGTGTTCAAGGCCCTGACCGGGCAGGCCGATCCGGCCGACGCGTCCGTGGTGATCGCCTCCCGGCTGCCGCGCATGGCCGCGGGGATCCTGGTCGGCGTCGTCCTCGGCATCGCGGGCGCCGTCCTGCAGGCCGTCAGCCGCAACGTGCTCGCCTCGCCCGACACCCTCGCGGTGAACGCCGGTTCGTACCTGGCGCTCGGGCTGGTCGGCGCGACCGGCGTCTCCCTGCCGCTGCTCGCCTCCTCGGGCGTGGCCTTCGCGGGCGGGCTGGTGGCCGCGGCCGTGGTGCTCGCCCTGTCCGGCCTCGGCACGGGCACCGTACGGCTGGTGCTGGCCGGCACCGCGCTCGCGCTGGGCCTGAACTCCCTCACCGAGGGGCTGCTGCTGCTGTTCCCGCAGCAGACGGAGGGCCTCTACCAGTGGAACCAGGGCAGCATCGGCCAGAACGGCTTCGACGGCGTCCTGCAGATGCTGCCCGTCGCCCTGGTGGGGCTCGCCGGGCTGCTGCTGGTCGCCCGGCGGGTCGACGCGCTCGCCCTCGGCGACGACGCGGCGCGCGGGCTGGGCGTGCCGGTGCACGCCACCCGCGTCACGGTGGTGGTGCTGGCGGCGCTGCTGTCCGCGGCGGCCGTCACGCTCACCGGCCCGCTCGGCTACGTCGGGCTGTGCGCGCCCGCCCTGGTCCGTCCGCTCGCCCGCCGGTTCCGGGGTTTCACCCGCGCGCGGGCGGCGCTGCCCGCGGCGGGGCTTGCCGGGGCGGCGCTGGTGCTCGGCTCGGACGTGCTGCTGCGGGCCCTGATCCCGGCGGACACGGCGGTCGGCGTGCCCACCGGCATCGTCACCAGCCTGGTCGGGGCGGTGTTCCTGGTGGCGACGGCCCTGCGGCTGAAGGACACGGCCGGGGTGGAGGCACCGGACCGGCTGCGCGTCCCCGGCCGGACGGCGTTCCTGGCCACGGTGACCGCCCTGGCCGCCGTGGTCGTCGCCGTCGCCCTCGCCGGTGTCCTGCTGGGCGACGCAAAGCTCCTGCTCGGCGATGTCGCCAACTGGGCGCTGGGACGGGCCGGTCAGACCGTCTCCTTCGTCCTGGACACCCGTGTGCCGCGGGTGCTGGCGGCACTCTGCGCGGGCGCCGCGCTCGCCCTGGCCGGCACGCTGGTGCAGGCCGTGACCCGCAACCCGCTGGCGGAGCCCGGGGTGCTGGGCGTCTCGGGCGGCGCCGCGCTCGGTGCCGTGCTGCTGGTGACCACCGTGCCCGCCGCCGGCTCCTGGGGCGTCGCGGGGGCCGCCTTCGCGGGCGCGGCGCTGGCCTCCGCCCTGGTCTTCGGGCTCGCCGCCCGCGGCGGCTACCAGCAGAGCCGGCTGGTCCTCGTCGGCATCGGCGTGGCGGCCGGGTCGACGGCCCTGATCAGCCTGCTCATCGTGCTCACCGACCCGTTCAACGCCACGAAGGCGCTGACCTGGCTGTCCGGTTCGACGTACGGGCGGACCACGGCGGACGTCGTGCCCGTCGCGCTCGTACTGGCCCTGGGGCTGGCCGTCGCGGTCGCCCGGCGCACCGAGCTGGACCTCGTCTCGCTGGACGGGGACACCCCGCGGCTGCTGGGGCTCGGACTGCCCCGGGCCCGGCTCGGCTTCCTGGTGGTGGGCGTGCTGCTCGCGGCGACCGCCGTCGCCTCGGCCGGCACCATCGGCTTCGTGGGCCTGGTAGCGCCGCACGCGGCCCGGGCCCTGGTGGGCCGGCGGCACGTGCGGGTGGTGCCGGTGGCCGTGCTGCTCGGCGCCGCGCTCGTCGGCACGGCCGACCTGCTGGGCCGGACCGTGATCGCCCCGGCCCAGCTGGGCGCCGGCCTGATGACGGCCGTGATCGGCACCCCGTACTTCCTGTGGCTGCTGGTCCGGAGCCGGAGGGCGGTCTGAGGCCGGTGTCAGGGGCGGTCGCCGTCCCGTCGCGCCCGGGGGCTGAAGACGTACAGGCCGAGGATGTCCGGCAGCGGGGCGACGCCCGGGCCGCCTGCGCGGACCCAGGAGACGACGTCCTCGGTGGCGTCCGGGTCGTTGACCAGGCCGAGCCAGACCGGCCTGGCACCGGCGGCCCGGCCCGCGGCGGACGGCTGCACGACGACCACGTTGGCCTGGTCGCAGACGTCGAGGCAGTCGGAGACCCGCACGGGCGCCGCCGCACGCAGGCGCTCGGTCTGGGCCGCGTGGTCGACGCCGGTCACCTTGGGGCTGCCGCAGCAGCAGTCGCGGCACACCACGATGCGGCACGGCGGAGGGCCGCTCGGGGTGTCGTCCAGGGGTTCGCCGGCCGGCGTCGCGGGCATGCCGCACCTGCCCTCTCTCCGGGGAGATCCGCCCCGGTGGTCCGTGGAGGAGGCGACCGCGTGAGTCTCCTGGCTCTCGGGTCGACGCCGGTCCCGGCCTTCCCACCCGCTCGCGGGCAGTGGCATGTCGGGACCGGCTCGCCGATCACAGTGGCGGGACCGCGCCGGATTCACACCGGCTTCCTCGTCCGCCGTCGCCTTTGTCGCCGGTCATCATTCCACGGGGCCGTGACGGGGTCAGGACCGCCTGAGCGGGTTCGGCAGCGGCAGGTAGCGGGCGTCGGCGCCGTCCGCGCCCGTCCAGCGCAGCAGCAGGTTCGTCTTGGCGGGGAGCGTCGGGGAGGCGAGCAGGGCGGGGATCTCCGGCAGGTCGTGCCGGGCGAGTTCGCGCCGGGCGGCGGGCCAGGGGTCGAACCCGGGCCGGCGCTCGGCGAGGGCGCCGCCGATCTCGGTGAGGTGGTTGACGACCAGGCAGTACACCAGCCGCTCCCAGCCGGCCGCGCGCTCCACGTCCGGCAGCAGCTTCACGCCCTCGGCGTCCCGGTACAGCACCTGCACGGGCATGCCGTCGGCGTCCACGGCGACCAGTGTGTTCTGCAGATGGGCCTCGACGACGACGCCGTGCCCGGCGAAGGCCGCCAGGACCGGGGGCACGGCGTGGGACAGATAGGCCTCCCACCAGGCCTCCGGGTGGGTGACCCGGTCGAGCGGGTTGCCGTCGAAGCCCTCGACGAGACCGGCCGCGAGCAGCGGGGTCGCCCCGGGCACGAGGCGGCCGGCGAAGCCGTCGCGGACCAGGACGGCCAGGGCCTCGAAGGCGAAGCATCCGGTGCGGTACCCGCGGTCGCCGAGCCAGCCGGGCGGGCCGTCGTACGCCGCGAAGGCCGCGCTCGTGGCGGAGTCGGTCCGGCGCAGGGCGAGCAGGTCGTGGCGCCAGAGCCGGCGGATGTCGTTGGTGATGCGCACGTCCAGGCTGAACTTCAGGAACAGGTCCCGCCCGGGGACGTAGAGGGTGCGGATCGCGGCGGTCGGCCAGGTGTCGCAGGCCGTGGTGCCGAGCCGGAGGAGTCTGCCGTCCGCGAAGGCGGGGGCCAGCTCCCGGGCGGCCAGGCCGAGCTGCCAGGGGTGGGCCGGGAGCAGCCGGTAGCCGGGCGGGGCCGTGCCGAGGGCGTCGAGGGCGGCGGTGTCGCCGTCCTCCACGACGGTGTCCTCGCGCAGGCCGAGCAGGACCAGCGGGAAGCGGGCGTACGCCTCGGGCGCGTACGGCAGCCAGGCCGCGGCGGGGCCGCCGCCGCGGGCCTTGGGGGCGGGGTGGTGGGTGTGGCCGGTGAGCAGGCACTGCTCGGACCGCTGGTAGAGGTCGTCGGGCGGGGTGGTCCCGGCGCGGGCGGCGAGCAGCGCGGCCACCACGTCGCGGCTGTCGGTCATCTCGGCGGGCAGGCCGGGGTTGTCCAGACCGGTGCGCCGGCGCAGTTCCCCGGCGACCAGGTCGACCAGCTCGGTGTGGCCGAGGCGCCGCCAGGCACCCCCCGCCTCGACCTCGGGCGCCGCGGGCCGCCGGGTTGCGCGCACGCGCAGCAGGCGGTCCCCGCCGGGCAGGTGGTACACGCGGTGTCCGCCCTCCTCACGCACCGGCCGGGCGACCTCGCGCAGCAGGCAGTTGAGCAGGGGCACGGCGGCGTACGCGTCGGCGAGACGCCCGATGGCCGGGTCGTCACCGTGGGCCGAGTCGTCGTCGGCGGGCGGGGGCATGAGGTCCACGCGTTCCACTCGTCCCTACGGTCCTTCCAGCGTTCCGGGCGGAGATGATCAGTATGTCGGTCGTCGCCATCCCGCTGTGACGCCCTATTCGTACCCGAGGAGCCCGCCCGTGCACCGTCCCCCCAGCGCCGAGGCCGAGGTCGCCGACGAGCTGTCCGTCGTCCGGCCCGGACTCCTGCCGCGGTACGAGGCCGAACTGCCCGGTGCCCGGGCGGCCGTGCTGTCCCGCCTGTGGCGCGGCCTGACCCATGATCCACTGCCCTGGGTGACCGGCGGGCGGCGGTGCCGGGACGGACTGACCCTGTCGCTCGCCGACGGCCGCCGGCTGCACGGTCCGCTGCCCGATCCGTACGCGACCGGGGCGTACGTCACCGCCGTGCGGCTCGACGGGAGGGAGTACGCCGATCCGGCACGGCTGATGACAGACCTGGGCGTGCCGCACTCCGCCTCCTTCGCGGCCGAACTCGGGCACGGCGTCGCCTCGCTGGCGCTGTCGAGGGCGGGGCAGGAGGAGGACCGCCGGGCGTGGCCGGAGTGGGACTGGGAGTGGGAGCAGCGGATCGTCGACGGGCACCCGTTCCACCCGACCTGCCGCTCCCGGCCGGGCTTCTCGGTCGCCGAGCAGCTGGCCTACGGGCCCGAGCACCGGCCGGTGGTGGAGCTGGGGCTGGTGCCGGTGCCGGCGGCGGAGTGCCTGGTCAGTGGCGTGTGGCCGGAGGAGCTGCGGGACGGGGGGCGCGTGGTGCTGCCGGTGCACCCCTGGCAGGCGGCGCACGTGCTGAAGCGGGCGTGCGAGGAACACCGTCCCGGGCATCCGCTGATGTCCCTGCGGACGCTCGCCCTGCCCGGCGGGCCGCATGTGAAGACCTCGCTGAGCGCCCGGCTGACGTCCTCGGTCCGGGACATCTCGCTGCCCTCGGTCGCCGCCTCCGCGCTGCTGTCGGACTTCGCCGCGCTCCCGGCCGCGCGCACGGACGGGCTGCTGCACGTCACCCGCACCCTGGGCGCGGCGGCGGCCGGCTCGCCCGATTTCGCGGCCGTGCTGCGGGAGTCGCCGCAGACGTACGCGGGCGGCGGTGAGCGGGTGCTGCCGGTGGCCGCCCTCGCCACCACCGAACTGCCCCGCAGCGCCGCCTGGCTGGCCGGCTTCGCCCGTCTCGCCCTCACGGTCGGGCTGCGGTTGCTGGAACTGGGCGTGGCCCTGGAGGCGCACGGCCAGAACCTCCTGGTCGTCCTGTCGCCGGCGGGCGACCCGCTGCGGCTGGTCTACCGCGACCTGGCCGACATCCGCGTCAGTCCGGCCCGCCTCGCCCGGCATGGCATCGCGGTGCCGGAGCTGCCCGCCCGCATGGTCACGGACGACGAGCGCACCCTGCGCCGCAAGCTGTTCGGCTCCCTGGTGGCGGGCGCGCTGGCCGGGACGGCCGGGTCGGGCGAGGCGCTCACGGCGGCGCTGGAGACGGCTCTGGGGGACCTCCCGGAAACCGCGGACCTCGCGGCCCTGCGGGCGGAGCCCCTGCCCACCAAGGCGCTGACGCTGATGCGGCTCTCGCCCCGGACGCCCGGGGACCAGTGGGCGGAGCTGCCAAATCCGCTCCGCTGAACGCCGTGGTGGAGTGCGTCGGTGCGGACGGCCCGGGTGATCAACGGGATCCGCGGACGATCGCCCGTACGCGGTCGGGGAGACCCGTACGGCCCGGGGCGGTCACCCGCACCCTCGGAGGCGGGCACTCGTACGGCCGGAGGCGGGCACCCGTACGGCCGTGGGCGGGCACCCGTACGGCCGTGGGCGGGCACCCGTACGGCCGGGGATGGGCACCCCTGGGGCCGGAGGCGGGCACCCCTGGGGCCGGAGGCGGGCACCCCTGGGGCCGGAGGCGGGCACCCGTGGGGCCGGAGGCGCAGTACGGCCGGAGGCGTGCAGTACGGCCGGAGGCGGGCACCCGTGGGGGCCGAGGGCACCCGTACCCTCCCTCGCCGCCCTGACCGCCGCTCCCCCCTCACCGGCCGTGCCGCGTCTCGCGCAGGGTCTTCGCGAGGGGGCCCTCTCCGGTCACCTCGACCCGGCCCTCCCGCACGGCCCGGACCAGGTCCAGCTCGCCCCGGCTGAGCGCCGTGCACGTGGCCGTGTCCAGGGCCAGCAGGGCGTCGGGCTCCGCGGGTGCGGGTCCGTCACCGTACAGCGGGCCCTCCCCGGCTCCGGCGTACAGGTGGAACCTCCCCTCCTCCAGGCGCACTTCGACGAGTCCCTCGCCGTCCAGCAGGCGCAGCAGGGGGAGCGCGAACCAGTGCGCCCGGACGGCGTCCGTGGGCCTGCGCTCGCCGAGTTCGCCCTGCCCCCACTCCCCCAGCGCCTGCAGCACCGGCAGCAACTCGCGCCCCCTGGGGGTGAGTTCGTAGACGTTCGCCGCGCCGGGCGGCGGGAGCCGGCGCCGGGTCGCCAGGCCGTCGCGCTCCATGTCCCTCAGCCGGGAGGCGAGTACGTCCGTGCTGACGCCGGGCAGGTCCGCGTGCAGGTCGGTGTAGCGGCGGGGGCCGGCGAGCAGTTCCCGGACGATCAGCAGGGTCCAGCGGTCGCCGACGACGTCGAGCGCGCGGGCGGCGGAGCAGTACTGGTCGTAGCTTCGGCGAGGTGGCATGCGACGCAGTCTAGACAAGTTGTTGGACTTTCCAAGCGCCTACTTGGTAAAACCAAGCAACACAAGTCGGCAGAGGGGAAGCGGCGCATGGAGTTCCGGCAGTCGAGCAAACTCAGCGAGGTCTGTTACGAGATCCGCGGCCCGGTGATAGAGCACGCCAACGCCCTGGAGGAGGCCGGCCACAGCGTGCTGCGCCTGAACACCGGCAACCCCGCGCTCTTCGGGTTCGAGGCGCCGGAGGAGATCCTCCAGGACATGATCCGGATGCTGCCGCAGGCGCACGGCTACACCGACTCGCGCGGCATCCTCTCCGCCCGCCGGGCCGTGGCCCAGCGCTATCAGACGCTGGGCCTGGAGGTCGGCGTCGACGACGTCTTCCTCGGCAACGGTGTCTCCGAGCTGGTCTCCATGGCCGTACAGGCACTGGTCGAGGACGGCGACGAGGTCCTGATCCCCGCGCCCGACTTCCCCCTCTGGACGGCGGTGACCACTCTCGCCGGCGGCAAGGCCGTCCACTACCTGTGCGACGAGCAGGCCGACTGGTACCCGGACCTGGACGACATGGCCGCGAAGATCACCGACCGGACGAGGGCGGTCGTGATCATCAACCCGAACAACCCCACCGGCGCGGTCTACCCCCGGGAGATCGTCGAGGGCATCCTCGACCTCGCCCGCCGCCACGGCCTGATGGTCTTCGCCGACGAGATCTACGACCAGATCCTCTACGACGACGCCGTGCACCACTCGGCCGCCGCCCTCGCTCCGGACCTGGTCGTCCTCACCTTCTGCGGCCTGTCCAAGACCTACCGCGTGGCGGGTTTCCGCTCCGGCTGGCTGGTGGTCACGGGCCCGAAGCAGCACGCCAGGGACTACCTGGAGGGGCTGACCATGCTGGCCTCCATGCGGCTGTGCGCCAACGCGCCCGCCCAGTACGCCATCCAGGCCGCGCTCGGCGGCCGGCAGTCCATCGGCGAGCTGACCGCGCCGGGCGGGCGGCTGCGGGAACAGCGGGACGTGGCCTGGCGCAGGCTCAACGAGATCCCCGGCGTCAGCTGCGTGAAGCCGAAGGGCGCGCTGTACGCCTTCCCCCGGCTGGATCCCGAGGTGTACCCGATCCACGACGACGAGAAGTTCGTCCTGGACCTGCTGCTGCGGGAGAAGATCCAGGTGGTGCAGGGCACCGGCTTCAACTGGCCCGCGCCCGACCACTTCCGGATCCTGACGCTGCCGTACGCCGACGACCTGGAGGCGGCGATCGGGCGGATCGGGCGGTTCCTCGCCGGCTACCGCCAGTAGGCGCGGTTGTCAGTGGCGGGTCGTAGCCTTCGAGCAGATGGGCCAGTGCCCTGAGACCGGCCGGAGAGGAGCACTCCGTGACCCGACCGCCGACCGCCGCGCAGCGGCGTGTGATCGACGCCGCCGACCCCGTGACCGGACGGCTGCGGGGTACGCAGGCGCAGCTCGCCGCGCTGGTCAAGCGGGGTCTCGCCTTCCGCCACCCCCGTCCGCCGCACGAGCACTTCCTGACGCCGGAGGGGCACCGGATACGGCAGGGTGTCACCGGGGAGCCCGAACCGGCCGGGTCCGGGGAGGACCCCGCCCCCACGGGCGTGTTCGCGGCACGCACCGGCGGCGAGCCGGATCCTCCGCGGCCGGGGCCCGCCCGGCGCCGTGAGGTGCACAGCGCCTGGCAGGGGCTGCTGGAGCTGCGCCGGATGACCAACCCGGACGGGGCGGTGGACCGGCCGTGCGGCTGGGAGCGTGCGCACCTGGTGCGGGCCGCCGCGCTCGCGCTGGAGGCGGCGGGCCACCGCCCGGCCGGGCCGGACGACGGGGGCTACCGGGTGCGCGAGACCCCGCAGCCGGAGGCCGTCGCCGTGTACGAGCCGGACGGCGAGGCGCTGCGGACCTGCGCGGCCACGCTGCAAGGGGCGGGCTGGCAGGTGAGCGAGCACCGCGAGCCGCGCACCGCAACCCGGTATCTGCTGGCTTCACCGCGCCGGGCGTGACGCGCGTGCCAGGATCGACGGATCGTTGCACAGGGCACGGGACGCCCGTGCGAGGAAGTCCGGCGCGAGAAGGGAAAGCCGTGAGCGAGCCGTTTTCCGTCCCTGTGACCGTCCGTGGATGCGAGACGGACGTGCAGGGACACCTCAACCAGGCGGTCTATCTGAACTACGCGGAGCACGCCCGCTGGTCGCTGCTCCAGGCAGCCGGGATCAGCCCCATCGGCCCGTCTCCCCCTCGTTCCCCGGCCCCCTGGCCCCGGCCGACGGTGAGCCGACCGGGGCAGCAGCCTCCTATGCGGAGTCCGTGGGGTTCATGAGGCGGCCGGTGCCTTGCGGGCGCTCGTGAGCTCCTCGCCCGGTTCCATCGGGTGGGTCACGTCGTGGGCGTCCCGGCCCTTCCGGCCCAGGTGGTTGAAGACCAGGTTCAGCAGCACCGCCGCCACGCAGCCGGTCGAGATGCCGGAGTCCAGGACGATCCGGGCCGTCTCGGGGAAAGCGTGGTAGAACTCCGGCGCCGTGATGGGGACGATGCCGACGGCCAGGGAGACGGCGACGATCAGGACGTTGTTGTCCTTGTCCAGGCCGGCCCGGACAAGGGTCTGGATGCCGCTGGCCGCGACCGAGCCGAACAGGACCACGCCCGCCCCGCCCAGCACCGGGCGCGGTACGACGGCGATCAGCGAGGCGGCCATCGGGCACAGGCCCATCAGCACCAGGAACCCGCCGCCCGCGGCGACGACGTACCGGCTGCGGATCCTCGTCATCGCGACCAGGCCGATGTTCTGCGCGAAGGCGCTGCACATGAAGCCGTTGAAGAGGGGGCTGAGTGCCGAGCCGAGGGTGTCGGCGCGCAGGCCGGCCGCGATGGTCCGCTCGTCGGCCGGGCGGTCGACGATCTCGCCGAGGGCCAGCATGTCGGCGGTCGACTCGGTCATCGACACCACCATCACCACGCACATCGAGATGATCGCGGCGAGCTGGAACTGCGGGGCGCCGAAGTGGAACGGGGTCGGGAAGCCGATGACGGCCGCGTCCGCGACCGGGCCGAAGTCCGTGACGCCGAACGGGATCGCGATCAGCGTGCCGGCCACCAGGCCCAGCAGCACGGCGATCTGCTTGACGAAGCCCCGGGTGAAGCGGCGCAGCAGCAGCACGATCAGCAGGGTCCCGCCCGCCAGGCCCAGGTTGGTCGCCGAGCCGTAGTCGTCCGCGGCCGGATTCGGTCCCTGCGCCCAGCCGAAGGCGACGGGCAGCAGCGATATGCCGATGAGGGTGATCACGGATCCGGTGACGACCGGCGGGAAGAAGCGGATCGCCTTGCAGAAGACGGGGGCGGCGAAGAAGCCCAGGAGTCCGGCGACGATGACCGCGCCGAAGATGACCGGCAGGGCGTCGGACTTGTCCTCGGTGGAGGCGACGATGGCGGTCATCGGGGCGACACCGGCGAAGGTGACGCCGTTGACGAACGGCAGCCGGGCGCCGATCTTCCAGATGCCGAGGGTCTGCAGGAAGGTGGCGAGGCCCGCGGTGAACAGGCAGGCGCCGGTGAGGAAGGTCAGGTCGGTGGCGGTAAGGCCGATGGCCGCGCCGACGATCAGGGGTGGGGCGACGACTCCGGCGTACATGGCGGCCACGTGCTGCAGGCCGGTCGTCGCCATCTTGAGCGCGGGGAGTTTTTCGTCAACGGGGTGGTCGGCCACGGCGGCGTCCCTCCGGTCGGTTACACGGCTGCGCCGAGCGGCGGCCGTGGGTGTCAAGGAGGTGGTGCGGGTGGTCGTGCGGGACCTGGTGACGGGTGGCTGTTCCGGGGCGCGCGCGTGTGCGCGCCCCGGAACAGCCGCCGCGGACCCCGCTCGGGTCCACGGCCACCGGACGGGAGCCGTCCCTCCCGGCCGGAGTATCCGGGTGGTCAGGCCTCGGCGGCGATCCGCGCCAGGCGCCGGGCCTCGTCGCGCGTGGCGCGGGCGATCGCGTCCTCGTCGGCGGTGAGCAGGCGCCCGTCCTCGACGATCTGCCGGCCGTTGACGAAGGAGGCGGTGACCGGGGCCGCCGCGCCGAGGACGAGGGCGGTCACCGGGTCGGCGATGGAGGCGTGGGCGAGGGTGTCCATCCGCCACAGGACCAGGTCGGCGAGCTTGCCGGGCTCCAGGGAGCCGATCTGAGCCGCCCGGCCGAGGACCTGGGCGCCGCCGTACGTGCCGAGGCGCAGGGCCTGGCGGGCGTTGAGCGCGGCCTCCTTGTGGCCGCCGAGGCGGTTGATGAGCAGGGCGTTGCGCAGCTCGGTGTGGAGTTCGCCGGACTCGTTGGAGGCGGTGCCGTCGACGCCGAGGCCGACGGGGACGCCGGCGGCGAGCATGTCGGGGACGCGGGCGATGCCGGCCGCGAGGCGGGCGTTGGAGGAGGGGCAGTGCGCGACGCCGGTCCGGGTGCGGGCGAAAGCGGCGATGTCGGAGTCGTTCATGTGGACGCAGTGCGCCATCCACACGTCCTCGCCGAGCCAGCCGGTGGACTCGAAGTAGTCGGTCGGGCCCATGCCGAACAGCTCGTGGCAGAACTTCTCCTCCTCCACGGTCTCCGAGCCGTGGGTGTGCAGCCGGACACCGAGGCGGCGGGCCAGCTGGGCGCCGTCGCGCAGCAGTTCGGTGGAGACGGAGAAGGGCGAGCAGGGGGCGACGGCGACCTGGGTCATGGCGTCGAAGGAGGCGTCGTGGTGCCGGCGTACGGTCTCCTCGGTGGCGGCCAGGGCGCCGTCGAGGGTCTCCACGGCGAAGTCCGGGGGCAGGCCGCCGTCCTTCTCGCTGCGGTCCATGGAGCCGCGGGCGAGGGTGAAGCGGACGCCCATGTCGCGGGCGGCGCCGATGATCGCGCCGGAGAGGTCGCCGGAGCCGTGCGGGAAGACGTAGTGGTGGTCCATGGCGGTGGTGACGCCGCCGCGGGCCATCATCGCGAGCGAGCCCTGGGCCGCCGCGCGGACCATCGGCTCGTCGATGCGTGCCCAGGTGGGGTAGAGCGCGACGAGCCAGTCGAAGAGGTTGTGGTCGGTGGCCAGGCCGCGGGTGATCCACTGGTAGAAGTGGTGGTGGGTGTTGATCAGGCCGGGGGTCACGAGGTGGCCGGAGGCGTCGATGCGGCGGGCCACGTTCGCCAGGCCCTCGGGAGCGGCGCCCGCGCCGAGGGATTCGATGCGGTTGCCGGCGATGACGACGTGTCCGGAGGCGTACTCGGTGTCGTGTCCGTCGACGGTCGCGATCGCACAGTGCTCGATGACGATGCGCCGGTCTGCTGCCATGGTTCGTCCTTTGCGCTGATGTGGGCAGGGCACGGCAGGACCCCGGGAGTTTGAGTGCCGTGGCCGGGGGACGGGTTCCCCCGGCCACGGGTGCCGAAAAAGGGAACGTCAGAGGTTGGTGAGGTCCACCGGGATGCGCGCCTCGCTCCCCTCGCGGAGGATCGTCGCCTCGATCAGGCCGTAGGGGCGGTCGGCGGCGTAGTAGACCTCGTTGTCGTTCTTCAGCCCGAACGGTTCCAGGTCGACCAGGAAGTGGTGCTTGTTCGGCAGCGAGAAGCGGACCTCGTCGATCTCGCTGCGGTGGTTGATGATCCGCGCGCCCATCTGGTACAGCGTCTGCTGCAGCGAGAGCGAGTACGTCTCGGCGAAGGCCTGGAGCATGTGCTTCTTCACCTGCTCGTAGGACTTCTCCCAGTTCGGCATGCGCTCGTCGTCGTCGGTCCAGTTGAAGCGCCAGCGGCCGGAGACCTCGGTGGCCAGGATGCGGTCGTAGGCCTCCTTCAGGGTCGTGTACTTGTCCTTGACGTAGCCCCAGAACTCGGAGTTCGTCGAGTTCATCACGACCAGGTCCTTCAGGCCCGAGATCACCTCCCACTTCTCACCGTCGTAGGTGATCTGCGTGAGGCGGGTCTCCTGGCCCTTGCGGACGAAGGAGTGCTTGACCTCGTCGGCGCCGATGAACTGCGAGTTGGCGTCGGAGGCCTCGATCCGCTCCCAGGCGTACTCCTCGATGCGGATCCGGGCCCGGTGGATCGGCTCCTGGCTGGTGACGAAGTGCCGGGCCAGGTGGATGCCGAACTGCTCGGCGGACTCGATGCCGTGTTCCTTGGCGAAGGCGAACACCGTGTTCTTGGTGGTGTCGGTCGGCAGGACGTTGGCGTTCGAGCCGGAGTAGTGCACCTCGTCCATGTCGCCGCTCAGCGCCACGGACACGTTCAGGTCCTTGATGTGGTGGGTGGCGCCGTCCCGCGTGATCCTCACGACTCGGTTCTCGGCCTTGCCGTACTGGTTCTGTCCCAGCAGGACAGGGCGGCCGGGGCGGGAATTGACGGTCATTGAGCTAGCTCCCTCGGTATACGGAGTAGCCGAACGGGTTGAGCAGCAGCGGTACGTGGTAGTGCTCGCCCGGGACGACGGCGAAGGTGATCGCCACCTCCGGGAAGAACACGCCGGCGCCGCTGTCCCGATTCGCGGGGGCGTCCTGCTGCGCATCGGCTTGCTTCTTCTCGAAGTACGGTTCGACGGCGAAGTCGAGCCGCACGTGGGTGGTTCCCTCCGGCAGGGCCGGAAGGTCCTTGCACCGGCCGTCCGCGTCGGTCGCCGAGCCGCCGAGCGCCTGCCAGCCGGCCGCACGCCCGGGCCGGGCGGACAGGTGGACGGCGACGCCCTCGGCCGGGCGGCCGGCGCTGGTGTCCAGGATGTGCGTGGACACGGACGCGGTGGCGGAGGTGCTCATGGTGCGGTCAGTCCTCTTCGACGAGTCGGGCCAGACGGATGCGGTTGATCTTCCCCAGTTCGGTGCGGACGATCTCCCGCTCCCGCTCCGGCGTGTTGCCGATCCGCTCCCGGACCGCGTCGCGCATCTGCTCGCCGGTGCGGCCGGTGGCGCAGATCAGGAAGACATGGCCGAACTTCTCCTGGTAGGCGAGGTTCAGCTCCAGCATCTCCGCCTTGAGCTCGTCGGAGGCGCCGGCCATGCCGCGCTGTTCGCGGGCCGAGGTGGCATCGCCGGGCCTGGGGCGGCCGATGGGCGGGTGACCGGCCATCGCCTCGTCGAGGTCCGGGGCCGTCAGCTCCGCCGTGGCGGCGTCGCTCGCGGCGTACAGGTCCTCGGGGGTGGCGTAGGGGCGGGCGGCGAGCAGGCGTTTCGCCCACGCCGTGGAGGCGCACGCCTCGTGGAGCGCGGTGAGGGCCGCGTGCTCCTCCAGGGTGTTGAACCGGGCCAGCCCCGGCGGCGTGGAAGTGGAAGTCACGGGAGCCTCCGTGGCCGGATGCGGCCGTCGTGCTGAACGGGCGTGCCGATAGCTAACGCCCTTCCGCGACAGCGCGTCAACAGTTTGTTGAAAATTCGCGGCGGGGAAACAGCGCGGAAACCGAGCGGCGGCGGCGCGGCCCAAAGAGGCCGGGGAGGGCCGGTCAGGACCCCTTCTCGCGGTTGAGGTAGTTGTAGACGGTGAAGCGGCTGACGCCGAGGGCGCCGGCCACCGTCTCCACGCCGTGCCGTACGGAGAAGGCTCCGCGCGCCTCCAGTATGCGCACGACCTCCTGCTTGGCCTTGCGGTCCAGGTCGGCCAGCGGCATGCCCTTGCGGCGCTCCATGGCGGCCAGGATGTGATCGAGGGAGTCGGCGAGCTGCGGCAGCCGTACGGCGACGGCGTCGCGGCCCTCCCAGGACAGCACGACGTCGTCGGGTCCGGCCTCGTCGGGGGGCATCATCTCGCCGCCCATGGCGTCGACCAGGGGCTTCACGGCCGCGATGAACGGCTCGTCCCCCGCGCCGGTCATGCCCGGTCCTCCTCGACCACGTTGACCTGGAGCGAGATCCGGGTGGCGCCGGCCTCCAGGGTCCTGCGGAGCAGGGCGTCCACGGCGGCGAGCACCGCGTCGGCACCGCCCTGCGCGGTGTTGCCGAACGGGCCGACGTCCACGGCGTCCAGTTCGGCGGCCTCCACGACCTCGCGGGCGACCAGCGCGTGCGCGGGCGCCTCGTCCAGGTCGAAGGGCTCGGTCGTGAACTCCACCCTCAAGCGCATAGCGCCCCCTCACCGTGATGACCTGCGCCGTCACCGGCCCGCCCACGACGGGGCGGACGCGGCGGCGACCGGCGGACACGCCGGGCCCGCCACGAGGCGACCCTAGCCGACCCACGGGCGGGCGGGGCGGGCCACACCTGCCGGGGGATCCGGGCGGCAGCCGAGGAACGGACTCCCCCCACGCGCTCTTGACAAGCGGGGAGATCCGACGGCAGTCTTCCGTTAAGCAGAAAGCAACTTCCACAATGCGAAATACAGCGGAAGGGAGCGCGGCCCGATGGGATTCGCAGACCAGCGCTTCAACGTCAACCTGTCGATCCTCTTCACGGAACTCCCGCTCCTGGAGCGCCCCGCGGCCGCCGCCGCGGCCGGCTTCACCGCGGTCGAGCTGTGGTGGCCCTGGACCGACACACCCACCCCCGGGCAGTCCGAGCTCGACGCCCTGAAGCGATCGATCGAGGACGCGGGCGTACGGCTCACCGGGCTGAACTTCTACGCCGGGCAGTTGCCGGGCCCGGACCGCGGCGCCCTGTCGGTCCCCGGCACCGAGTCGGAGCGGTTCCGCGCCAACATCGAGGTGGCCGCCGGCCTCGCCGCCTCGCTGGGCTGCACGGCCCTCAACGCGCTGTACGGCAACCGCGTCGAGGGAGTGGACCCGGCCGAGCAGGACGCGCTCGCGCTGGAGAACCTGGTCCTCGCGGCCCGGGCCGCCGACCGGATCGGCGCCGTGCTGCTGATCGAGGCACTGAACAAGCCGGAGTCCCCGCTGTACCCGCTGGTGTCCGCGCCCGCCGCCGTCGAGGTCGTCGACCGGGTCAACGAGGCCACCGGACTGGGCAACGCGCGCTTCCTCATGGACCTCTACCACCTGTCCATGAACGGCGAGGACCTGCCGGCGGTGATCGAGCGGTTCGCCCCGAGGACCGGCCACGTCCAGATCGCCGACAACCCGGGACGCGGCGCGCCGGGCACCGGCTCGCTCCCCCTCGAAGACCTCCTCGACCGGCTGAGGAAGGCGGGTTATGACGGCTGGGTCGGCCTCGAGTACAAGCCGGGTGACCGCCCGAGCGCCGAGGCCTTCGACTGGCTGCCCCGCTGACCCCTCTTCACCGAAAGGCACCCCATCATGAGCTCCACCCTCCCCAAGGTCGCCTGGATCGGCCTCGGCATCATGGGCTCCCCCATGTCCGAGAACCTGATCAAGGCGGGTTACCAGGTCACCGGCTACACGCTGGAGCGGGACAAGCTGGACCGGCTCGCTGCGGCGGGCGGAACGGCCGCATCCTCCGTCGCCGAAGCCGTGCGGGACGCCGACGTCGTCATCACCATGGTCCCCGCCTCGCCGCAGGTCGAGGCCGTCGCCTACGGCCCCGACGGGATCCTGGAGAACGCGCGGTCCGGCGCGCTGCTGATCGACATGTCCTCGATCACGCCGCAGACGTCCGTCGATCTGGCGAAGGCCGCCGCGGACCAGGGCATTCGCGTCCTGGACGCCCCGGTGTCCGGCGGCGAGGCCGGCGCGATCGAGGCCGTGCTGTCCATCATGGTCGGCGGCGAGCAGGCCGACTTCGACGAGGCGAAGCCCGTCTTCGAGGCGCTGGGCAAGACGATCGTGCTGTGCGGCCCGCACGGCTCCGGCCAGACCGTGAAGGCCGCCAACCAGCTGATCGTCGCCGTGAACATCCAGGCGTGCGCGGAGGCCGTGGTCTTCCTGGAGAAGTCCGGCGTGGACCTGAAGGCGGCCCTGGACGTCCTGGGCGGCGGCCTGGCGGGCTCGACCGTGCTGGCCCGCAAGAAGGACAACTTCCTCACCCGGGACTTCAAGCCGGGCTTCCGGATCGACCTGCACCACAAGGACATGGGCATCGTCACGGACGCCGCCCGCAACGTCGGCGCGGCCCTGCCCGTCGGCGCGGTGGTCGCTCAGCTGGTGGCGTCCCTGCGCGCGCAGGGTGACGGCGGCCTGGACCACTCGGCGCTGCTGCGGGCCGTGGAACGGCTCTCCGGCACACGGATCTGACCCCGCCCGGTCGAGGGGGGTCTCCCCGCTCCGGGCGGTGCCGCCGCTGACATCTGTCCTGTCGCGCCCAAAGGGGCGGCACCGCCCGGTCCTGCCATGCCCACCGCTTCAACAAACTGTTGACGCTCCGATCGCCCCGACCCTAGGCTCCACAAAGCGGAAACAGTTTTCCGCTGCCCTCTCGTACGGAAGGTCACGATGTCGCAGCGCGTGCTCACCACCGAGTCCGGCGCCCCCGTCGCCGACAACCAGAACTCCGCCACCGCCGGCGTCGGCGGCCCGCTCCTGCTCCAGGACCAGCATCTGCTGGAGAAGCTCGCGCGCTTCAACCGCGAGCGCATCCCGGAGCGCGTGGTGCACGCCCGCGGCTCGGGCGCGTACGGCCACTTCGAAGTGACCGACGACGTCACGGAGTTCACCCACGCCGACTTCCTCGGCGAGGCCGGCAGGCGCACCGAGGTGTTCGTGCGCTTCTCGACCGTCGCCGACAGCCTCGGCGGCGCGGACGCCGTGCGAGACCCGCGCGGTTTCGCGGTGAAGTTCTATACGGCGGAGGGCAATTACGACCTCGTCGGGAACAACACCCCGGTCTTCTTCATCAAGGACCCGATCAGGTTCCCGGACTTCATCCACTCGCAGAAGCGCGATCCGTTCACGGGCCGTCAGGAGCCGGACAACGTCTGGGACTTCTGGGCCCACTCCCCGGAGGCCACGCATCAGGTGACCTGGCTGATGGGCGACCGCGGCATCCCGGCCTCGTACCGGCACATGAACGGCTACGGTTCGCACACCTACCAGTGGACCAACGCCCGTGGCGAGGCCTTCTTCGTCAAGTACCACTTCAAGACGAACCAGGGCATCCGCTGCCTGAGCAGCGAGCAGGCCGCCGAGCTCGCGGGCAAGGACCCGAACTCGCACCAGACCGACCTGCTCCAGGCAATCGAGCGGGGCGTGCACCCGTCGTGGACGCTGTACGTGCAGATCATGCCGGCGGCCGAGGCGGCGGAGTACCGCTTCAACCCGTTCGACCTGACCAAGGTCTGGCCGCACGGTGACCACCCGCTGCGGCGCGTGGGCCGGCTGGTCCTCGACCGCAACCCGGACAACGTCTTCGCCGAGGTCGAGCAGGCCGCGTTCTCCCCGAACAACTTCGTGCCGGGCATCGGTCCCTCGCCGGACAAGATGCTCCAGGGCCGGCTGTTCGCCTACGCGGACGCCCACCGCTACCGGCTGGGCGTCAACCACACACAACTCGCCGTCAACGCGCCCCGGGCCACGACCGCCGAGAACTACGGCCGGGACGGCCTGATGGCGTCCAACCCGCAGGGCCGCCACGCGAAGAACTACGAGCCGAACTCCTACGACGGCCCGGTCGAGACCGGCCGGCCGCTGTCGGCCCCGCTCGCCGTGCACGGCCACACGGGCACCCACGCGGCGCCCGCGCACACCAAGGACGACGACTTCTTCCAGGCGGGCGAGCTGTACCGGCTGATGTCCGCCGAGGAGAAGTCCCGTCTGGTCGCGAACATCGCCGGGGACCTGTCCCGGGTCTCCCGCGACGACGTGATCGACAAGAACCTCGCGCACTTCCACGCCGCCGACCCGGAGTACGGCAGGCGCGTGGCGGAGGCGGTTCGCGCGCTGCGCGAGGACTGAGACTCCCTGACCGTGTCCGACCGCCCGCTGCGGCCCGGATGAGGGGTGGCCGCCCCGGGCACGGACACGGGCAGGGCACGGACCGCGGCGGTTGCGAGCCAGTGCGGTGGTGAAGGGGTCAGGACCGGCTTCTCGACCTGAGGGAAGTCCGCTCCGGACGCCGTCGCACCCGCCGCGGTCCCAGCACCCACTTCCCCTCCCCCCACACCCCGTCCGGCGGCGCGAACGACCTGTCGCGCCCAGCCTCGCGCCGCCGGACGGCCAGCCGGCCCCCGGGGTGCGGAACCTCCCCCGCGGCGGCAGCCTGAAGGCATGGCACATCCGACCGGGCATCCGAACGTCGTGGTCCACGCTCCCGCCCTGGACGGCTCGCGACGGGTCACGCTGGGCGACGAGCCCCTGGGCGTCGCCACCCACGTCGACGACGTGGCGGAGATCCTGCGGCTGGCCGACCTCTATGTGACCGATGTCGAGGAGAACGACCTCGTCGAGTGGCAGGGCGGCGGCCCGGACGACTGGCCCGGGCTCTCGGAGCACCACGGCAGCTGAGCGCGTACGGCACCGGTCGTACGCGGCGTACGGAACCCTCAAATGAACCTCTGAACCCGGCCCCGGGGGGCTTCAACCGCCCCCGGGGCCGGGCACATTCTCGGCACACGGGCCCGCCGGCACGGGGGGGGCGGGCCCGGTTCGGGGGTGAGGCCATGAGCGACGGTACGGCGGTGCCGCTGGAGCCGCCCGAGATCGCACTGCGCATCGGCCTCGACCAGGCCCCTGGACGCAGGTCCACCACGGCGACCGTGACGGCGGCCAGCTGGCCGTCCCCCAGCCGCCGGGCTGAGGACCCTGGTGAGGGACCCCGGCATCCGGCCGGCCGCCGCGCTGACGCGCATCGCGCTCGCGGAGGCCGGCCTGCCGCGCCGGCCGCTGCTCGGCCCGACGCGCGCCGCCCGCCATGTCCGGGACCTGCGGCAGACCCGGCCCCTGCCCGCGAGCAGGCACGACCGAGTCATGACGACCGGTTGCCGGCCGTGGCCCTGCGCGGCGAGCCGGCCCTGCGCCTGCTGGTGCCCCGCTTCGCCCTGCGGGCGGGCCTGGTCCGCCGCTCCGAGGTGGGCGGCAAGACCCTGCTGAAGCACTCGCCGCGCGGCACGGGCGGCGGTTACGGGGCTACTCCTACCGCGGCGGAGGGCGGGGAGTGATCCGCGCCTCCGGGCATGGGTGAGGGGCGGCCCGTCCTCACGGACGGACCGCCCCTGGCCCGCGGGTTTCAGACCTTCAGCGTCCTGATCGACGTCGGGGCGTGCCCCGGTTCGGTGGCGAGCTCCTCGAACTCCACGACGTTGCCGATGTCGTTGGTCGTGGACATGGAGATGTCGGTGACGCGCTCCAGGATCGCCTCGACGACCACCGGGACCCGGTACTGGGCGGCGAGCTTCTTGGCCTGCTCGAACGCGGCGCCCAGCTCGGCCGGGTCGGTCACCCGGATCGCCTTGCAGCCGAGGCCCTCGGCCACCTTGACGTGGTCGACGCCGTAGACGCCGAGCTCGGGCGAGTTGATGTTCTCGAACTCCAGGTTGACCTGGAAGTCGATGTCGAAGGCCCGCTGCGCCTGCCGGATCAGCCCCAGGTAGGAGTTGTTCACGAGGACGTGGACGTACGGGATCCGGTGCTGCGCGCCGACGGCCAGTTCCTCGATCATGAACTGGAAGTCGTAGTCGCCGGAGAGCGCGACGACGGACGCCTCCGGGTCGGCCTTGGCGACGCCGAGCGCGGCCGGGACGGTCCAGCCGAGCGGCCCGGCCTGGCCGCAGTTGATCCAGTGCCGGGGCCGGTAGACGTGGAGCATCTGGGCCCCGGCGATCTGCGAGAGGCCGATGGTGGAGACGTAGCGGGTCTCCGGTCCGAAGGCCTTGTTCATCTCCTCGTAGACGCGCTGCGGCTTGATCGGGATGTCGTCGAAGTGGGTACGGCGCTGGAGGGTCGCCTTGCGCTCCTGCGCGGACGCGGCCCAGGCGGAGCGGTCGGGCAGCCGGCCGGCCGCCTTCATCTCGCGCGCCACCTCCACGAACAGCTCCAGGGCCGCCTTGGCGTCGGAGGCGATGCCGTAGTCGGGGGGGAAGATCCTGCCGATCTGGGTCGGCTCGACGTCGACGTGGACGAACTTCCGTCCGGCGGTGTAGACGTCCAGCCTGCCGGTGTGGCGGTTGGCCCAGCGGTTGCCGATGCCGAGGACGAAGTCGGATTCCAGGAAGGTCGCGTTGCCGTAGCGGTGCGAGGTCTGCAGGCCGACCATGCCGGCGTTCAGCTCGTGGTCGTCGGGCAGGATGCCCCAGCCCATGAGGGTGGGCACGACGGGCGTGCCGGTCAACTCGGCGAACTCGACGAGCAGTTCGCAGGCGTCGGCGTTGATGACGCCGCCGCCGGCGACGATCAGCGGCCGCTCGGCGGCGTTCAGCATCCCGAGGGCCTTCTCGACCTGGGCGCGGGAGGCGGCGGGCTTGTAGACCGGCAGCGGCTCGTACGTCTCCGGGTCGAACTCGATCTCCGTCAGCTGCACGTCGATCGGCAGGTCGATGAGGACCGGGCCGGGGCGGCCGGAGCGCATCAGGTGGAACGCCTGCTGGAAGACGCCCGGGACCTGCGCGGCCTCCAGGACGGTCACGGCCATCTTGGTGACCGGTTCGGCGATGGAGGCGATGTCGACGGCCTGGAAGTCCTCCTTGTGGATCACGGCGGTCGGGGCCTGGCCCGTGATGCACAGGATCGGGACGGAGTCGCCGGTCGCCGAGTACAGGCCCGTGATCATGTCGGTGCCGGCCGGGCCGGAGGTGCCGATGCAGACGCCGATGTTGCCCGGGTGGGTACGGGTGTAGCCCTCGGCCATGTGGGAGGCGCCCTCGACGTGCCGGGCGAGGGTGTGGGCGATTCCTCCGGAGGCCTTGAGCGCCGCGTAGAAGGGGTTGATCGCCGCGCCCGGGACACCGAACGCGTCGGTGACGCCCTCACGCCTGAGGATCTCGACTGCCGCGCGGGCAGCGGTCATACGAGCCATGGATCTACTCCTGGTTCGGCTGTCGGATACGCACTCCCGTCGCGCCCCGCCGTGAGCACCTTCCGTATTGCGGAAATTAGTTTCTACTATCTGGAAGCAATGTAGGGGGGTGCGGTGAAGCCGTCAAGAGACGTCCGGGGTGATGGGCGGAGCAACGGACAGGCGCGGGCCCGCGGGTGGACGATGGGAGGCATGTCCGAGAGCGTGCCGTTGCGCTGCCCGGTCTGTGGGCGCGCCCATCGTTTCGCCGTGCCGTCCTATCCGTGCGCCTGCGGAGCGCCCGTCGCGCCCCCGCTCGATCCGCGGGCGCTGCCGGCCACCGTCACCCACCGGTCCTGGGACGAGGAGTGGGTGACCGTGCACTGCGCGGCCTGCGACCGTCCCTCCGCGTGGCCGCATCCGGAACTGGGCTGTCCCTGCGGCACGGTGCTGCGCTTCCCGGTGGCGGGCGTGCGCGACGCCCCGCGCGACATCCCGCCGCGGCCGGTGCGCCCCGCCTTCCGGCCGGTGACCATCCGCACCGCGCGTGACGCGGTGACCGCGGCCGCCCTCTATCTGCGCTGGCTCGGCCACCGGGACGTGCGCCGCGCCGACCGGCGTCCGCCCTCGGGGATCGGGCTCGCCGCGCGGGGCGTGCTGGCCCAGGTGGATCCGACCGTGCGCCCGGCGGACGCGCGGGACGTGGAGTGCCTGTGGCTGACCGCGATGACGGAGTCCGCGGCCTGCGTCTACTTCTCCCTCGCCGGGTACGGCGACGAGGCCCGCGCCCGCGCCGACGCGCTGGGCGTGCCGCTGTTCGTGCTCGATCTGACGGGCACTCCCCAGCCGCTGAACGAGCCGGCCGAGGAGTTCGCCGCCTGAGACGCCCGCACGCAGGACGGCGCCGGCCCCCGCGGTGCGGGAACCGGCGCCGGCGTGCGCGGTGTTACGGGTTGACGCAGGTGACCGTGCCGACCGGCAGGTTGTTCCCGGTCGAGGTGGCCGTGAAGCCGAACGTGACGGTGCCGTCCGGCGGGATGGTGCGGTTGTGGTCCGCGTGCTTGACCGTCACCGTGCCGTCGGTGCCCGTGCTCAGGCTGCCGTTCCAGACCTGGCTGATCCGGGTCCCGGCTCCCGGCTGCCAGCGCACGGCCCAGCCGTCACGCGCGGTGGTGTTGTGGTTCATCACCTCGACGGACCCCTGGAAACCGCCGCCCCACTGGTTCGTCACCTTGTACAGGGCCATGCACCCGGTGTGCGGGTCGGTGGGCGTCGGGGTCGGCGTGGGCGTCGGGTCCGGGGTGCCGCCCGAGCCGCGGATGCCGGTCACCTCTCCGTTGCCGCCGTCGAAGACGATGTCGGAGCAGGAGAAGAAGTTCTCCTGGCTGTCCGAGCGCACCCACTGGATGAACATCATCGCGTCGCCCGAGCGGCCCGAGGGCAGCTTCAGGTCCCAGTAGTAGTGGCCGGACTCGCTGCCCACCGAACCGGACTGCGGCGGGTTGGTGACGGTCTGGATCAGCTCCAGGTCGCCCCAGCCCAGCGGCTTGGTGGGCGAGTAGCCGGGCTTGGAGACGTACACCCGGAAGTCGCCCGGGTGCGCCGCCCAGTTGCTGTGCTTGATTCGGATGGTCGCCCCGGAGGTGAGGTGCGTGCGGGGCCAGTCGGCGCGGGCGGCGTTGTAGCCGGTGAAGTTGTACGGGGAGCGGTCGCCGGCGCTGCACAGCTTGCCGTCCGGGACGTAGCCCGGGCCGCGCCCGCCCGCGTTGGAGTCGAGCACGGCGAACCAGTTGTACAGCGCGCTCGCGCCGCTCTCGGCGAGCGCGGCCTTGCACGCGGGGTTCGTCGGGTCGAGGGAGCCGGTGCTGGTCTTGGCGTCCAGCCAGCAGAGGTAGGTCCGCGAGCCGGGCGTCATCGTCACGCCGTGCGCCTGCGCGCTGTTCTGGCCGATCAGGGCCAGACCGAGCCCGCTGAGCAGGGTGACCAGGACCGCCAGTAAGGACAGGGGGCGTCTGGTGCTTCGAGCCATGTTCTCTCCTGTGGGGATGGTGGGTTCGGTTGTCTCCCCGGGGGTTCGGGGCGGGTCAGGCCGGCGGGGTGCCCCAGGCCAGGGCGCCGTTCAGGTAGGCGGGGACCCTCGGGGCGTCGGTGTAGGAGGCGGTGGTGGTCCGGCTGTGGTCGTCGGTCTCGTCGAACGCGGACCAGTCGGACTTGGCCAGGCGCAGCTGGAGGTCGCCGGTGTCCTTGCCTGCGGCCAGGGTGCCGCTGCGGAAGCCGACCTCCAGGTAGGCGTCGGCGCCCGCGACCGGGGTGGTCAGCGGTACCACCCGCAGGGTGAGGTTGGAGCAGCCCACGCCCGCGTGGTCGCAGAACGCGTTCACGGTGGACGAGCCGTCGTCCCGGGTGAAGTAGTAGCGGGCGGTGACCTTGGTCAGGTCCACGGAGGCGCTGCCGGTGTTGGCGATCCGCAGGCCGGGGCGGATGGCGTTGTCCGTGGCCGAGGCGTCGTTGTTCTTGTAAGTGACCTTGAGGCCGCCGACCGGGTCGGGTCCGCCGCCGCCCGCCTCGGTGGTGACGCTCAGCGCGGTCGAGGCCGCGGAGACGTTCCCGGCGGCGTCCCGGGCGCGCACGGTGTAGCTGTACGCCGTGGCGGCGCTCAGTCCGGTGTCGGTGAACGTGGTCCCGGTGACGGGCGAGGCGCTGACCTTGGTGCCGTCGCGGTAGACGTCGTAGCCGGTGACGCCCACGTTGTCGGTGGCCGCCGTCCAGGCCAGGGAGACGCTGGACGCGGTCTTCGCGGTGGCCCGCAGGCCGGCCGGCGCGGTCGGGGCCGTGGTGTCGGACGGGTCCGGGTTGCCGCCGCCGTCGGTGGGCACGGCCGGGTACGCGTTGCGCACCAGCATCGAGAACTGGTTGTGGAACCAGTGGCCGGCGAGCGGCGCGTCCGGCATGGCGCCGGTCGGGTTGCCGCCCGCGTTGGGCGCCGTGTAGTCCGGGTTGCACATCGGGTCCGGGCGCTTGCCCTCGTCGTTCGGGATGTCCTTGCTGGCCCCGTCCGACTCCCCCGGCGGCTTGATCCACAGGAAGGCGTCGAGGTGCGAGTCCGGATACCCGGCGGGCGAGGCCTGCGGCGGCTGTCCGAGGCCCGCGCCGTTGACGTTGCACCACAGGCCGCGGTGGGTCCGCCGGTCCACCTTGGACTGGCTGACGTAGGTGTCGAGGACGGTGCTGGTGGACTCGGCGGTCGGCCGCCCGGCGCCGCCCCAGCCGTTGCGGGAGGTGTCGACGACCATGCCGGTGGAGGCGGGCCAGCCCTGCGCCACCAGCGAGGCGTGCACGGCCTTGGTGAAGTCCGACTCGTCGAAGTTCGGGTTCCACTCGTAGTACTTGCCGGACCGGATCTGGTTGCCGCCGACCGTCTTGTTCGGGTCGGGGAGGAACGGCTCGGCGAGCGGCGTGTAGTTGGAGACGTTGGTGATCAGACCGTCCACGCTGCGCAGGCCGTCCGTGGTGCCCTTGACGACGTCCGTGTAGAGCTGGGTGGTCTGGGAGAGGTTGTTTTCCCAGCCGAGCCAGCCCGAGTGGGCGAAGTCCATGTACGTGTACACGTTCGGGATGGCGTGCAGCTTGTTCAGCGCGTACCGGATGGCGTCGACCTGGATGCCGCTGCTCTTGGCCTGGGCGCACTCGGGGTCGTTGAGGTTGGTGACCAGGTTCGGCAGGCCGTCCGGTTCGATGACCGTGGTGATGCGGATGTCCTGGTACTTGGGATCGGCGAAGACCTCGGCGATCTCGTCGATGTACTCGCTCTTGTAGCGCGCCAACCCGGCGGCGGTGAGCGGCAGTTCGCCGTTGGAGGCGAGGGCGGAGCAGTCGCGGCCCGGCAGGTCGTACACGACGAAGGTGGCGACGAGCGGCTGGCCGGGCTTCTTCTGGGCGAGGGCCAGGTCCAGGTGGTCGGCGAGGCTCTTGCGGCCCGCGTTGACCTCGCCGCCGTGGATGGCGGCGATCCGGTCCAGCCAGACGGCCGTCGGATAGCTCTTGACCTTCTCCATCCTGGCCTTGAGCGTCGCGTCGGTGGTCTGGGCGATGGATCCGTCGACCAGGCGCGCGTAGTCCGGGTTGACGTAGAACGAGGCGCCGGCGAACGGGTTGTCGACGTGCGCCTCCGCGGCGGACGCCTGGGGCGCGGTCAGCTGGGCCGCCGCGCCCAGCAGCAGCGTGCTCACCGCGGTGGCCAGGGCCGCCGTCCGCTTGCGGTGCGGCCTGCGCGGGCGGGTGTCCGCGCGTCTGGTCCGGTCTGTCATGTGCTCTCCTCGGTGCGGGGGTGCGGGTGACGGGTGTGGGGACATCCGCGGGATCAACCGGTGGGGAGAACCGTGGGTCGGGTCAGGCGGGGGTGCAGCGCGGGGCGGGGGTGCCCGCGGTGCCGCTCGCCGTGTAGCCGAACGAGGTGGTGGCGCCGGCGGCGAGGGTGCCGCCCGAGCCGGTGCTGCGGACCGTGATCCGGCCGCTCGCGACCGTGTGGGTGCCGTTCCAGAGGCTGGTGACGGTCGCGCCGCCGAGGTCCCAGTCGACCGTCCAGCCCGTGATCGGGCCGGTGCCGGTGTTCTTGACGGTGACCTCAGCCTGGTGGCCGCCCGGCCAGGAGTTGACCAGCTTGTGGGTGGCGGTGCATGCCTTGGCCGGGGTCGGGTCGGGGTCCGGCTCGGGATCGGGATCCGGGCCGGGGTTCGTGCCGTAGGTCAGGCCGTGCCCGTAGGGGAAGAGCGGGCTCTTGCCGTCGCCGTCGTTGATCGGCTGCTGGGAGGCGCTGCGCATCCAGGTCATGGGCAGCTTGCCGGTGGGCGCGTGGTCGCCGAAGAGCACGTCCGCGACGCCTCCGCCCTCGGTGCCGGGCAGCCAGGCCGCGAGCAGGGCCTTCCAGTCGGGCAACTGGGCGGCGATGTCCAGCGGGCGGCCGGAGACCAGCACGACCACGACGGGCACGCCGCTCGCCTTCAGCCGGGCCAGGGTCTGCAGGTCCTCCTGGTCGAGGCCCATGCCGTCCGGCCGGTCGCCGCGCATCTCGGCGTACGGGGTCTCGCCGACGACGGCCACCGCTGCCGTGTAGCCGCCGTCGATGCCGTTGCCGTAGCGGTCGTAGGTGACCCGGGACGGGTCGGTGACGGCGGCGCGGATGCCCTGGAGGACGGTGGTGCCCTCGGTGACCGGGCCGCTGCGGCCCTGCCAGCCGACGGTCCAGCCGCCGCTCTGGTTGCCGATGTCGTCGGCCGACTTCCCGGCGACGAACAGCCGGCCGGTCTTCGGCAGCGGCAGCACGCCGCCGTCGTTCTTCAGCAGCACCTGCGAGGCGCGCACCGCCTGCCGGGCGAGCGTGCGGTGGGCCGCCGAGCCGACCGTGGGCGTGTACGAGCGGTCGGTGAACGGCCGCTCGAACAGGCCGAGTTGGAACTTCTTGGTCAGGACGCGCCGGTTGGCGTCGTCGATCCGGGCCATGGGGATGCGGCCCGCGTTCACCTCACCGCGCAGCAGGCTGAGGAACTTCTTGTAGTCGTGCGGGACCATCACCATGTCGACGCCCGCGTTGACGGCGGTGGTGATCTCGGCGCCGGTGAAACCGGTCTGCCCGTCCAGCTGGTCGACCGCCGCCCAGTCGGACACGACGAAGCCGGTGAAGCCCAGCTCACCCTTGAGGACATCGGTGACCAGGTACTTGTGGGCGTGCGACCGTACGCCGTTCCAGCTGCTGTAGGAGAGCATCACCGAGCCCGCGCCCCGCTTGACGGCCTCCTTGAACGGCGGCAGGTGGACGGCCCGCAACTCGGCTTCGGAGAGCCGGGTGTCGCCCTGGTCGACGCCGCCGGTGGTGCCGCCGTCGCCGAGGTAGTGCTTGGCGGTGGCGAGCACGGAGGCCGGGTCGCCGCCCAGGGTGCCGCCCTGCAGGCCGGTGATGAACGAGGTCATGGCGGTGGGCAGTTCGGGCGTCTCGCCGAACGACTCGTACGTACGCCCCCAGCGGTCGTTGCGGGCCACGCACAGACACGGGGCGAACGACCAGTCGATGCCGGTGCCGGCGACCTCCTCGGCGACCGCGCGGCCCACGCGCTCCACCAGGGCGGGGTCGCGGGTGGCGCCGAGTCCGATGTTGTGCGGGAAGAGGGTGGCGCCGCGCACCGCGTTGTGGCCGTGCACCGCGTCGATGCCGTAGATCATCGGGATGCCGAGCGGGGTGGTCAGGGCGGTGCGCTGGAGGGTGTCGTAGGTGTCGGCCCAGGTCTGCGCGTTGTTGGGGCTGACCGTGGAGTCGCCGCCGGAGAGCACCGAGCCGATGCGGTAGGTGGCCAGGTCGGAGCGCGGGACCAGGGCGTCCTTCTCGATCTGCGTCATCTGGCCCAGCTTGTCGTCGAGCGTCATCCGGCCCAGCAGGTCCTCGACCCGCTGCGGCACGGGCAGGGCCGGGTCCTGGTACGGCGGCACGGCGGCGGCCCGCACGGTGTCCCGCTCGGGCGGGGCGGCGGCGGTGAGCCCGGTCACGGCGAGGGCGGCGGCGCACAGCGCGGCGACGAACGCCGGGCGTCGGGTGGAGCGTCGGGTGGGAGCTTCGCGGAGGGGCGGGGTCATGGCTGAGCCTTTCCGGATGCGGGCCGGAGGGGCGGGGGTGGTGCGGGCCGCAGGGGCCGGTGCGTGGTGCGGGCCGCAGGGGCGGTGCCCCCGCGGGTCCGACCGACCGCACCCGGTCCGGAGCTCAAGGCGGCCGGCCGTACGCGAGTCCGTGAGACGCGCTGCGCGGGCTCCCGGGACGGTGCCCGCTTCGGCACCCCCGGGGACGGCACGTCACGCGCCGCCCCCGGGAGCCGCGGGTGGAACGCTCCGGGGTCCGCCCTTTCGGCGCAGGGCGGAGCCCGGAGCGGGTCGGTGCGCCGCGGGTCAGGCGACGGAGCAGGGCGTGCCGTTCAGGGTGAAGCCGCCCGGCTCGGCGAAGCCGCCGCTGTACGTGCCCTGGAAGCCGAAGCTCTGCGTGCCGCCGGCCGCGATCCGCGCGTTGTGCGCGGCGGGGCTCGCCGTGACGGCGCCGGAGGTGCCGGACAGGGTCGCGTTCCAGGCGTTGGCCACCCGCTGCCCGGACGGCAGCGTGAAGCCGAGCTTCCAGCCGTCGACCGCCGTCGACCCGGTGTTCTTCACCGTCACGTCGGCGGTGAAGCCGCCCTGCCAGACGTTGGCCTCGTACGCCACCTGGCAGGCGGCCGCCGGGCCGCCGGGCCCGCCCGGGTCCTGGCCCCCGGTGTTGACGGTGGACGAGAAGGAGTTCACGGCGAGCCCGGCGCCGTTCTGCCACGGCTCGAAGCCGGCCTGGACGCTGGTCAGGTACCAGTTGCTCTGCGCCAGCCCCCGGGCCACCGTCTGGTCGACGAAGTCCATGACGTCGAAGCTCCAGCTGGAGATCGCCGAGGGAGCGACGAAGGAGATCACGTCGTTGGACCCGTTGCTGCCGGTCCACACCTCCCAGCTGCGCCCGCCGACGGACGCGGTGCCGACCTGGGAGCCGATCGGCTGGATCGGCCCGACCCGGTTGAACCAGATCATGATCTCGGTGCGGTTGACGCCGTCGGTGCGGGGCGTCGGGTCCAGCCAGATGTCGTACGAGGCGTTGTACACGGCGCCCGAGACGTAGCCGTACGAGATGCTGCTGGGCGCGCTGGAGATCGTGCTGAGCTGTGCCGGCAGGTTGGTGCCCGGCGAACAGTTGGTGTAGTGGCAGCCGTTGAAGACCGACGGGTACGACTTCGGCGCCCCGTTGGTGGGTACCGAGCCGTCGGCCTGGGTGACCCGGAAGCCGGTGTCGGTCGCGGTGACGCACTGCGGGGCACTGGTGCCCCAGCGGTTGTTCTGGACGACGTAGCGGCCCTGGATCACGGTCGAGCCGAACTGCTCGCAGACGACCGTGTCCGCCCGGGCGGGCGCGGTGGCGGCGAGGAGCGCCGCCAGGGTGGCGAGCGTGGTGAGCAACGCACCGAACAGGGCGCGGACGGTGCGGAGGCGGTGCGGTGACGATCGCATGCGGGGGGCCTCTCTCCGTGGGAACCGGATGACGGAGGTGCTGCGGCTTCGGAGTTCGGGAGCGCTCCCACCTCCCCACTGATGGGAGCGCTCCCACCTCACCGGTTTCGGTCGCGACTGTAGGAGCCACTCCATGTCCCTGACAACCCGTTAGACGGGAATCCATCGAATGAATTTCGAAGCCGCAGGTCAGTGGGGTGCGTCGGCCGTCCCGATCAACGGCTGCGCAGTGCGCGGGAGTTGGGAGCGCTCCCGGACGGCTTCACGCCGACTCCCGCACCACCAGCTGCGTCCGCAGGATCACATGGCGCCACGCCACCTCCGGCTGCTCCATCTCCTCCAGCAACAGCCGCACCATCGTCCGGCCGATCTGCTCCAGCGGCTGGCGGACGGTGGTCAGCGGCGGGTCGGTGTGCCGGGCGAGCTCGAAGTCGTCGAAGCCGACGACCGCCACGTCGTCGGGCACCCGGCGCCCCGCCGCGCGCAGCACGGCCAGGGCACCGGCGGCCATGGTGTCGGAGGCGGCGAGCACCGCGTCCACGTCCGGGTGGCGCTCGAGGAGTTCGGCCATCGCCCGGCGTCCGCTCGCCTCGGTGAAGTCGCCCTCGACGGTCCGGGAGGCCGGCGCGGGCAGCCCCGCCCGCTCCAGTGCCTGCCGGTAGCCGCGCAGGCGGCACCGGGCGACGTACATGTCGAGCGGGCCGGTGATCGTCGCGATCGACCGCCGGCCGCCGCGCAGCAGGTGGTCCACCGCCTCGCGGGCGCCGCCCACGTTGTCCGCGTCGACATAAGTGATCTGCTCGTCGCCGGAGCGGCGGCCCAGCAGGACGGTGGGCAGGCCCGCGTCGGCGAGCATGTCGGGCAGCCGGTCCTCGGCGCGCACCGACATCAGCAGCACCCCGTCGACCCGGCCGCCGCGCGCGTACTCGACGAACCGCTGCCGCTCCGCGTCCGTGCGGACCAGCGTGAGCAGCAGCTGCACCGGGGTCTCGGCGATCGCGTCGCCGACGGCGGTGACCGTCTCCGAGAAGAACGGCTCACCGAACAGCCGCCAGTCGCGCTCCGTCATCACGAGCGCCACGGCGTCGGCCCGCCGCCCGGCCAGCGAGCGCGCGGCCAGGTTGGGCACGTAGCCGAGTTCGGCGATGGCCCGCTGCACGGCGATGCGAGTGGACTCCCTGACGCCCGCCTCGTTGTTGATGACGCGGGAGACCGTGCCCCGCCCGACGCCGGCGAGCGCGGCCACCTGCTCCAGCGTGGGCGTCGTACCGGGCCGCCGCTTGACCATGTGTCACCCCCCAAGGGCGCCGATCTTACGGGCCGGGGCTCCCGTGCCACCGAACGCCCCCGCGGTCGTCAGACGGTGTAGCGCTCGCGCAGTTCCACCTTCCGCACCTTTCCGGACACCGTCATGGGGAAGGAGTCGAGGACCTGCAGCCGGCTGGGGACCTTGTAGTGCGCGAGGCGCCCCGCGCAGAAGGCACGCAGTTCCTCCAGGGTCGGCGGGTCCTCCGGGTCGCGGGCGATGACGCAGGCCAGCACCTCCTCGCCCCAGTGCTCGTGCGGGACGCCCACGACCTGGACGTCCCGGATCTTGGGGTGCGCGTAGAGGAACTCCTCGATCTCGCGGGGGTAGATGTTCTCCCCGCCCCGGATGATCATGTCCTTGATGCGCCCGGCGATCTCGACGTAGCCGTCCTCGCGCATGACGGCGAGGTCGCCGGTGTGCATCCAGCGGCCGGCGTCGATCGCCTCGGCGGTCTTCTCCGGCTCGTCCCAGTAGCCGAGCATCACGCTGTAGCCGCGGGTGCACAACTCGCCCGCCTCTCCGCGGGGTTGTGTCACTCCGGTCGCCGGGTCGACGACCTTGACCTCCAGGTGCGGCAGGACCCGGCCGACGGTGCCCGTGCGGTGCTCCAGGTCGTCGTCCCGCCGGGTCTGCAGGGAGACCGGGGACGTCTCGGTCATGCCGTAGCAGATGGCGACCTCCGCCATGTGCATCTCGGCCACGACCCGCTTCATCACCTCCACCGGGCAGGGCGAGCCCGCCATGATGCCGGTGCGCAGGGAGGACAGGTCCCAGGAGGCGAAGCCGGGGAGGTTCAGCTCCGCGATGAACATGGTCGGGACGCCGTAGAGCGAGGTGCAGCGCTCCTGCTGGACCGCGTTCAGGGTCGCCTCGGGATCGAAGGACGGGGCCGGGACGACGATGCAGGCGCCGTGCGAGGTGGCGGCGAGGTTGCCCATGACCATGCCGAAGCAGTGGTAGAAGGGCACCGGCACGCAGATCCGGTCCTGCTCGGAGTAGGCGAGCAACTCCCCCACGAAGTAACCGTTGTTGAGGATGTTGTGGTGGGAGAGGGTGGCACCCTTGGGGAAGCCCGTGGTGCCCGAGGTGTACTGGATGTTGATGGGGTCGTCGCAGGACAGCTCCGGGAACGCCGGGTCGGGGGTCGCCCGGGCCAGCAGGCTCTCCCAGCCCGGGTCGCCGAAGTACACGACCTCGCGCAGCCCGGGGCAGCGGCCCCGCACCTGGTCGACCATCGCCCGGTAGTCGCTCGTCTTGTGGCTGAGCGAGGCGAACAGCACGGACACCCCGGCCTGCTTCAGGACGTACTCGACCTCGTGGGTGCGGTAGGCCGGGTTGATGTTCACCATGATCGCGCCGATGCGGGCGGTGGCGTACTGGACGAGCACCCACTCGGGGCAGTTGACCGCCCAGATGCCCACCCGGTCGCCCTTGGCGACACCGGAGGCCAGCAGGGCCGACGCCAGGCGGTCGACGTCCGCGCCGAAGCGCGCGTAGGTCCAGCGCCGGCCGGACACCACGTCCACCAGGGCCTCGCGGTCCGGCCAGGCGGCCACGGCCCGGTCCAGGTTCGCCCCGATCGTGTCGCCGAGCAGCGGCGTCGTGCCGGTGCCGTGGCTGTAGGAGTTCACCGGAAGTCCTCCTCGCGGTACTCGGCGTCCGAGCCGGCCGCCGTGGCCTCGCGCAGTGCGATCCGGCGGATCTTGCCGGAGACGGTCTTGGGCAGGTCGGCGAACTCCAGGCGGCGGATGCGCTTGTAGGGGGCGAGGGCTTCGCGGGAGTGCTCGAACAGGACCTTCGCCGTGTCCGGCCCGGGCTCCCAGCCGTCCGCCAGGACGACGTACGCCTTCGGCACCGACAGCCGCACCTCGTCCGGGGCGGGCACCACCGCCGCCTCGGCCACCGCCTCGTGCTCCAGCAGCGCGCTCTCCAGCTCGAAGGGGCTGATCTTGTAGTCGGAGGCCTTGAAGACGTCGTCGCTGCGGCCGATGTAGGTCAGGTAGCCCTCAGCGTCGCGGGAGGCGATGTCGCCCGTGCGGTAGTAGCCCCCGGCCATCGCCTCCGCCGTGCGGTCGGCGTCGCCGTGGTAGCCGGTCATCAGGCCGACCGGGCGGTCCGACAGGTCGAGCGCGATCTCGCCCTCGGTGGCGCCGGGCGCGCCCGAGACGGGGTCGAGCAGCTCGACCCGGTAGCCGGGGCTGGGCCGGCCCATCGAGCCGGTCTTCAGCGGCTGGCCGGGGCTGTTGGCGACCTGGACGGCCGTCTCGGTCTGGCCGAAGCCGTCCCGGATGGTGACGCCCCAGGCGCGGCGGACCTGCTCGATGACCTCCGGGTTGAGCGGCTCCCCGGCGGCGACGACCTCGCGGGGCGGGGTGCGCAGCTGGGTCAGGTCGGCCTGGATGAGCATGCGCCACACGGTCGGCGGGGCGCAGAAGGTGGTGACGCCGGCCCGGTCCATCTCGGCCATGAGCCGGGCGGCGTCGAAGCGCGTGTAGTTGTGCAGGAAGACGGTCGCCTCGGCGTTCCAGGGGGCGAAGAGGTTGGACCAGGCGTGCTTGGCCCAGCCCGGGGAGGAGATGTTCAGGTGTACGTCGCCCGGCTTCAGGCCGATCCAGTACATGGTCGCCAGATGGCCGATCGGGTACGAGGTGTGGGTGTGCTCGACCAGTTTGGGCCGGGCGGTGGTGCCCGAGGTGAAGTAGAGCATCAGCGGGTCGTCGGACCGGGTCGGGCCGTCGGGCGTGAAGTCGGCGGAGGCGCCGTAGGCGTCGTCCAGCGGCAGCCAGCCGGCCGGCACGGCGCCGACCGTGCCGGCGGCGACGCGGGTGTAGTCGCCGGGGACCTCGGCGAACTTCCCGGCGTCCTCGGGACGGGCGATGACGTGCCGGACCCGGCCGCGCTCCACCCGGTCGCGCAGGTCGGCGGGGCCGAGCAGCGGGGTGGCCGGGATGACCACCGCGCGCAGCTTCATCGCCGCGAGGGCGGTGATCCACAGTTCGGCCTGGTTGCCGAGCATGACGAGGATCCGGTCCTCCGCGCGCACGCCCCGGGCGCGCAGCCAGGTGGCGAACTGCGCCGACCGCACGGACATCTCACCGAAGGACAGCTGCGTCTCGCGGCCGTCCTCCTCGACGATGTGCAGGGCCGTGCGGGCGTTGCCGTCGGCGATCTCGTCGAACCAGTCGAGGGCCCAGTTGAAGTACTCGGGACGGGGCCAGCGGAAACCCCCGTAGGCGGTGGCGTAGTCCTCGCGGTGTTCCAGCAGGAAGTCCCGCGCGCTGCGGAACAGCTCCGTCGCCGATGTCATGCGTCCTCCTCGGTGCCGGACCATTGCCGGGCGGCTCTGAGCCATCGTGTAATCCGTGATGCGGGTCTCACCACCCCCGAACGGGGGGTGCGCCCGCACAGGCGCCGGAGTGAAGGGGCGAACAGGTGACGGCAGAGGCGTCCGACGCGGTCGAGGTACGCAACGCGCTGCTGCGTCTGCGCCGCGCCACCGGTCTCCCGGTGGCCTTCGGCGGCCTGCTGGAGGCCGGGCGGCAGATGCGCATCAGCGAACTGAGCGGCACCGCGACGCACGCGCTGCGGTCGCTGGTGGTGACGTCCGGGACCGGCCTGGGCGGCAAGACGGTGGCGCTGTCGCGGCCGTGCGTGGTGACCGACTACTCCGCCTCGCGGCAGATCAGCCACGAGTACGACGCCCCGGTGGCCGTGGAGGGGCTGCGCTCGGTGCTGGCGGTGCCGGTGGTGGTGCGGCACCGGGTGCGCGGGGTGCTCTACGGGGCGCTGCGCACGGCTCAGCCGCTGGGCGGGCGGATGCTGGACGCGGCCGTGGAGGCGGCGCGGGACGTGGAGCGGGCGCTGGTCCTGCGGGACGAGGCGCGCACGCTCGCCGGGGGCGGTGGGCCGGGCGCCGGCTGGGAGCAGGTGAGGGAGGCACACGCGGCGCTGCGGGCGCTGGCCCCGCGGATCGCGGACCCCGGGCTGCGGGCCGAGCTGCTCGGCGCGTGCGCGCTGCTCGCGGCCGGCCCGGGTGCGGCCGGTCCCGGTGCGTCCGGCGGCCCCTCGCCCCGGGTCCGGCTCGCGCCCCGGGAGGTGGACGTGCTGGCGTGTGTCGCCGACGGGGCCACGAACGCGGTCGCCGCTCAGCGCCTGGGGGTGACGGCCGAAACCGTCAAGGGGTATCTCAGATCGGCCATGCGCAAGCTGCGGGCCCGGACCCGGGGCGAGGCCGTGGTCGCCGCACGCCGGGCCGGGTGGTTGCCTTAAGGTTTCTGGTGTTTTCCACTGGTCTGACCTGTTCGACAGGGCGCTGACGTGCCACCGGGAGGGGGTGTTCCGGCGGATTCGGGAGGCCGGTGAATTCGTCCGCCCGACACGGGCTGTTATTTCCCTCACCACAGCGTCCGTCCGAAATTCAAAGAGCTGTTGCCTAATATTGGCCAGGACACGACACAGGGAGGACAGAGGTGACCGTTCGACGGGACTTCCAGGAGCCTCCCAGAAACCGCCCCGACCTGGTCATCGGCCGGGAGGAGCTGTTCGCCTCGGCCCGTGACCAGCTCGGCCGGGGCGGCAGTGTGCTGCTCCACGGCCCGGCCGGAATTGGAAAGTCGACGATCCTGCGGGCACTGGCCGCGGATTACGGCGGCCCGGACCGCACCGTCCTGCGCTGCTCGGCCACGGAGTCCGAATCCCATCTGCCCTTCCTGGCCCTGGCCGATCTGTTCGGCCTGGTCCTCGACGAGGTCTCCGGCCACCTGCCCGCCGCGCAGCGCACGGCCCTGGAGTCGGCGCTCACCGGCCGTGGCGAGTCCACCCTGCAGCGCGACGGGCTCGCGCTGCGCCTGGCCGTGCTGTCGGCGCTGCGGGCCCTGGCCGTGAAGGGCCCGGTGCTGGTCGTCGCAGACGACCTGCAGTGGCTGGACGCGGCCAGCGCCGAACTGCTCGGTTTCGCCGCCCGCCGGCTCGGCGACACGCCCGTGCAGATGCTGTCCGCGGTGCGGACCGAGGGCGAGGAGTACGACCGCCATCTACGCGCGTCCCCGCCCGACACCCTCGCCGTGCGGCTGGGCCCGCTCACCCGTACGCAGGTCTCCGCGCTGCTGGACCACCGCGGCTACACCCCCCTGTCCCGCTCCACGATCCGCGACATCCACCGCACCAGCGGCGGCAACCCCCTCTTCGCGCTGGAACTGGGCCGTGCCCTGGCCGAGAGCCCGGCCCGGCCCCGGCCGGGCGAGCCGCTGCCGGTGCCCACCTCGCTGCGGGCGCTGGTGCTGAGCCGGCTGGAGATGCTGTCGGAGGAGGCCCGCCGCACCCTCCTGGTGGCCAGCGCCGGTGCCCGGCCCACCCTGGCGCTGCTGCACGCGGCCGGGCGGGAGCACGCCGAGGCCGAGACCGCCCAGGCGGCGGCGCTGGGACTGCTGGCCACCGACCCGGAGGCCCCGGCCCTGCGGTTCGCGCACCCGCTGATCTCGGCGGCGCTGTACGCGGAGGCCCCCGCGCAGGAGCGCAGGGCCGCGCACGCGGCGCTGTCCACGGCGGCCTCCGACCCGATCGAGCGGGCCCGGCACCTGGCCCTGGCCACCACCGGCACCGACCCGGAGGTGGCGGCCCGGCTCGCCGAGGCCGGTGCGCTGGCCCGGGACCGCGGCGCCCCGTCGGTGGCCGCCTCGCTCGGGCTGCTGGCGGCCCGGCACACCCCGGCGGACAGCGTCCCCGGCCCTGACGAGCGGCGGCTGCAGGCCGCCGAGGACGCGATCACCGCCGGGGAGGCCGATCTCGCCCGGGACATCGCCCGGGACGTGCTGACCCGGGCCACCGTGCCGGCGGAGCGGGTGCGGGCCTGGATGGTGGTCATCGAGGCGGCCGGGCAGGCGCTCGGCGAGGTCGACGCCGTCTTCCCGCAGGTGCTGGCCGACGCCGGCGACGACCCGCGGCTGCTCGCCCTGGTCCGCTACCAGCTCGCCTGGCGCGCCCTGGTCGTGGAGGGCGACTTCGCCGAGGCCCGGCAGGAGGCCGCGCACGCGGCGGAGCTGGCCGCCCGCGGCGAGGACCGGCGCACGGAGCTGATGGCGCTGTCCTTCCAGGCCTCCACGGAGACCCTGATGGGCCACCCGGACGCCCCCGCGACGGTCAAGCGGGCCCTGAAGGAGCCCCAGGACCCGTACGTGGCCTGCCATCACAACGGCGCCGGCTCGGCCCGCTTCCGCTGGCTGATCATGAGTGACCAGCTGCCCGAGGCGCGCGCGACCATCACGGCGCTGCTGCGCGAGGTGCGGCGCCGCGGCATGGTCGAGAGCGAGGTGCACTTCCTGCGCTTCCTCGCCGACACCGAGCTGCGCTCCGGGCACTGCGGCCGGGCCCTGGACCTCGCCCGCGAGAGCCTGCGCCTGGCCCGGGACTCCGGGATCGGCGAGGGTGCCTCCGCCATGCTGACCTCGCTCGCGGAGGCCTCCGCCGGGGACGTCGACCGAGCCCTCGCGCTCGCCCGCGAGGCGGCCGACCACGCCGAGGTCGACGGCGACCAGATGTACCTCTCCAGGGCCCTGGCGGCCCTGGGCTACGCCCAGTTGGTGGCCGGTGACCCGGCGGGCACGGTCCGTTCGCTGCGCCGCGTGCGGGAGCTGGAGCAGGGCCTCGGCATCAACGACCCGGCGCGCGGCCGCTGGCACGGCGACCTCGCCGAGGCCCTGGTCCGCATCGGCGAACCGGGCGAGGCGCAGGACGTCATCGACACGGCCCGGGTGCACGCGCTGCGGCTGGGCCGGGAGAGCGTGCTGGCCGTGCTGGACCGGGCCGAGGCGCTGGTGCGGGCGGCGCGCGGCGAGCACGAGGCCGCCGTGGTCCGGCTGACGTCGGTGCAGGACCGGCTCGGGCGGCTCGGCTACGGCCTGGAGGAGGCCCGCGCCGCGTTCGTGCTGGCCCGGCTGCGCGACCGGGCCGCCCCCCAACCGCGCCCGGGCGGCACCGCCCCGCCCGGGCCGGCGTCGTACGACGAGGCCGCCCGGCTGTTCCGGCGCTGCCGGGCGATGCCGTGGCTGCGGCAGGTCGACGCGGCCGTCACCGCCGGGACCGCGGCGGCGGTGGAACCGGCCTCCGTCACGCCGCCCGTGGCGCTCGACGCGCTGGAGGGGCTCGCCTCGATGGAGCGTCAGGTCGCCTCGCTCGTGATGGAGGGCGCCACCAACCGGGAGATCGCCGGCCGCCTGTTCATCAGCGTCAAGACCGTCGAGGCGACCCTGACCCGGGTCTACCGCAAGCTGGGCATCCGCTCGCGGGTGGACATCGTCCGGCTGGCCGCGGGCCGCCGCAGCACCTGACCCGACCTGGGTTTACGGCGCCGCACCGAGGGTTTTCCCTGCCCAACTCCCCTAGGGGGTTCCCTCATTGGGGGCCCTCGGCGCCGAGCCCTAGCTTGGGGGCGTGCCGCTCGCCGGGCACACGGAGATCCGAACAACGGCGTCAGGGTCCCCGTGCTCCACCCCACCCGCGCGACCCCCCACCGGCAACTCCCCAAGGAGACCCATGTTCGGGCTCAACGCCGCCAAGAAGGCCGCCGCCGTCGTCGCGGCGACCGCTGCCGCCGCCACCACCGCGCTGCTCGCCGCCCCCACGGCCGTGGCCGCGCCCCAGCCGATCGTCGGCGGCACCACGACCACGACGACCGCGTACCCGTTCGTCATGCAGATCACGAACGCCTCGCAGAGCCAGTTCTGCGGCGGCACGCTGGTCTCGCCCACGAAGGTGGTCACCGCCGCGCACTGCATGGTCGGTGAGACCACCAGCAGCGTCCGCGTCGTCGGCGGCCGGACCTACCGCAACGGCACCAACGGCACCGTCAGCAGAGTCAGCAGGATATGGATCCACCCGAGCTACACCGACGCCACCAACGGCGACGACGTGGCCGTGCTGACGCTGTCGACGTCGATGCCGTACACCCCGGCCAAGTACGTCTCCTCCTCCCAGACCTCGGTGTACGCGGCCGGCACCACCGCCCGGATCCTCGGCTGGGGCACCACCTCCTCCGGCGGCAGCTCCTCCAACCAGCTGCGCACCGCGACCGTACCGACCGTGTCCGACTCCGCTTGCGGCGGCTCCTACGGCTCCGACTTCGTGCAGAGCGACATGGTGTGCGCCGGATACACCTCCGGCGGCGTGGACACCTGCCAGGGCGACAGCGGCGGCCCCCTGCTCATCGGGGGCGTCCTGGCAGGCATCACTTCCTGGGGCGAAGGCTGCGCCCAGGCCGGCTACCCGGGTGTCTACACCCGGCTGACCACCTTCTCGAACCTGGTCACGACGCAGGTCAACTCGTGACCGACTGACTCCCGGGCAACCCTCGGGTGAAAAGACCAGGGGGCGTTGCGGGCTTCCACGAGCAGCCCGCAACGCCCCCTCTCCATGCCCGGGTCCGGGCTGGTCGGCCCGACTCGCCTACGATCCCGGGTCGTTCACCGCTCACTTGCGTACGGTGCCGAAGCGGATGTCGTACGACGCGTCCGGGTGCATGATCTTCAGCATCCGCTCCCCCTCGGCGGTGACCTCCTCGCGTCGGGCCGTGCCCAGCCGCTCGAAGGGCTCGATCACGAGGGCGTCCTCCTCCAGCCGCCACAGGCCGGCGAGGAAGCCGTCGACGAGGAGGGTGCAGTAGGCGATGTTGCCCTGCCAGCTGCGGCCGCGGTGCTCGGCCGGGACGACACGGGTGCGGTCGGCGTGGGAGAGCAGCAGGTTGTCGAACTCGGGCAGGAAGCGCGGCGGGGCCGGGGTGTCCGGGTCGGGGCGCGGGGCGTCCGGCAGGTCGAAGAGTTCGGTGCCCCTGTCGTCGTGGAAGGTCACCAGCCGCGGGCGCAGGCGCTCGAAGGCCTCGCCCAGGCGGGTCAGTCCGGCCCAGGTCTGCATGTCCCGCACGGAGGCCGGGCCGAAGGCGGCGAGGTAGCGCCAGACGACCGCGTCGGGCGTGGCGGGCTCCCCGACGGGGCGCCCGAGCCACTGCTCGGCGGTGGTGAGACCGACCTGCCCGCTCCTGCCCCACAGGCCGCGCGGGGTGACCTGCACGAGCGGCAGACGGCAGCGGGCGGCGACGGCCAGGGCCTGCGGGTCGGCGTCGGGCCACTCCTGGCCCAGGGCCTCGCGCAGCTGCTTCATGGTGCGCGGCTCGGCCTCGACGAGGTCGCGGGCCAGACGGTCGAGCCGGTCCAGGTCGACGCCGACGAGGCCCTTGTGGAAGTTTGCCAGCTCCCGGTCCATCGCGGGCTGCGTCAGCGGTCGCAGGGCGAGGCAGTCGGCCGCGGTGTGGGTGTGGATGGTGGAGCGCATCGTGACGATCCGGACGACTTCGCGGTCGGCCATGAGCCGCGACAGCTCCTCCGGCGTGAACCCGTCGAGCCGGGCGGCGAGCGCGTAGTACGGGGGCTTGACGTTCTGCGCCTGCAGCCCGACCAGGTGCTCGACGGCGCCGGCGGCGGGCATCCGCGCGGGCCGCAGGAGCAGCTGCCGGTCGAGGGTGGCACGGTTGAGGGCCCGGACCCCGAGGTGGGGTGCCGTACGCGCGACGCTCCGCTTGGTGTTCGTCATGAAGGGACGGTACCGGGGCTCGCGGACAGGGTCTGTCCGCGACTGAGGAGGGCTCAGGAGCCGCGCGGACCGCGAGTCCGCACCACGACGGCACCCTCCCGTGGTGCGGACTTCCGAACCCGGGTCAGTCCTTGCCCATGGCCTTGCGGACCGCGTCCTTGGTGCGGTCCATCAGCGCGGCCACGGGCCCGAGGGCCACGTTGGCCGCGCCGGACTCGACGCCGGGGTGCGGACGGGTGGGGGCCATGGCCTCGGCGGCCTTCACGGCTTTGGCCATGGAGGCGAGGCCCGAGGTGTCGGTGCTGCGGCGGATGTGGGTGAACTCGTAGCGCTCCTCGGCCCGGGCGTGTTCCTGCACGTCCGTGCGCAGCTCCCGCAGCCGGGGCAGGAACTCCGGGTCGTCGGTGTCCATGTCGTCCAGGGCCGCGAGGGTCTCCTTGGCCGCGCGTTCCTCGGCGAGCCGGTCCTCCACGACCTGTTCGCCGCCCGGCAGCGACCGGCGGGCGAAGGGGTGGACGACCTCCTCCTCGGCGGTCTCGTGCACGGCCAGCAGCCGCACCAGGCGCCGGAACGCGTCCCGGCGTTCCTCGCCCGCACTGGCCTCCACCTCGTCGAAGAGGTTGCGGATGTCGCCGTGCTGGCGCATGAGGAGCGCCACGACGTCGGTGTCCGGTGCCCGGTCGTCGCCGGCCTGGGGGGTGTGGAGATCGGTCATGACGGCCGCCTCACTTCTCGCGCATCGCGGGGTCGGGGTGCTCGCCCTCGGACTGCACCCGGTACTCGCGGCCGAACATCGCGTCGTGCTCGGCCATGACGCGCTCGCTCGGCGGCTCCTCGCCGCCGTGGATCTGCTCCTGCAGCTTCTCGAACCGCTCATGGGCCTCGCGCACATACCCGGCGCCCAGGGTGGTGAGGTCCATCTGGGTCTCCAGCAGCTCGCGCAGGTACTGCTTGTTCGGCTCGAAGGTGAGCACGTTCGGCAGCTCCGGCGCCAGGACCTCCTGCGGCTCCCGGCCGTCGTGACGGCGCATCAGCTCGCAGGCGGTGTGCAGGTGCTCCAGCTCCATGTTCAGGTGCAGCTCCCAGATCGCCTTGACCTTGGGGTCGCTCTCCTGCTCCATGAAGGAGTAGTACAGGTAGCACTCGTTGTACTCGTGGTTGACGAGCTGCTCCCACCAGGTCTCGCCCGGGTCCACCAGGGACTCGTAGTGGGTGACGTGCTCCTCCTCGATGAGCCCGATCTCCTGGTAGAGCTGACGGGCGATCGGCTCCATGTAGGTGGGGCCGGTGTTCATGTAGAAGTTCATCGTCTGCTGCTCCGCCGACAGGATCGTCAGGGCGTGCAGCTTCGACAGCGGGTTCGTCCGGTCCTTGTCGTACGGGTCGCGGACGTTGTCGGCCGGGTGGCGGTGGTGGTACTTGGTGGGCCGGCCCGGCATGACCTCGGTCAGTCCGTCGACGATCGACTCCGCCTTGCGGTGCTCGATCATCTCGTAGAGGTTGGCGTAGCGGTACAGGTGGTCGAAGTCCTCCAGGACGCCGAACTGGTACGCCTGCTTGAGGTAGGGGTCGGGTTCCATGCGGGCCACCCAGGCGGTCAGGTCCACCGCCACCTGCTCGTAGGCGATGGTCGTCTCCAGCACGGAGGAGACGCCGGGCAGCAGCCAGTTGACCGCCTTCTGCTGCTGCGCCTCGATGTACCGGGTCTGCGCGAGCTGCCGCTTGACCTCCGGGTCGACGGTGTTGCGGGCGAGCTGGTGGCTGAAGAGGATCGCCTCCACCTCGATGCCGTTCATGGTGATGATCCGGCAGCGGGTGTACGGGTCGCAGCGGTCGGGGTCGATGGGCTGCACGTTCAGCTCGCGCCAGCTGCGCAGCTGGCGGTCCAGCGGGATGCCCCGCTGCTCCAGTGGGTTGAAGGTCACGGACGGTCTCCTGGGTGGGGGGGTGCACTCGCGCGCCGGCCGAGGCCCCGCCAGGGCCGGCGAGCACGGGGTCGTCCCTCGCAGTCTTTCGACCGGGCCGGGGTCCGGCCACCGCTCACGCCCCGTCGACGTGCGGGTTGCGCCGGCCGGGTGACGGAAGGGCGCCCGCGGGAAAAGGGGTACTCGCGCCCTGCGGCACCGGCGGGTGCCGCGGCGGACGCCGGCATGACGCCTGCGGCACGGGAAGGAGCGGGGCATGGCCACGACCATCGAGGCACAGAGCGTCGACCAGCTGGGAGGCCCGGGCAGCGTCCTGGCCCGCCAGCGCCGCGATCACGCGGAGATGGACCGGCTGATGGACCGGTACCGGGCGCTGGAGGACGGCGCGGAGCGGGAGCGGGTCCTGAAGGAGGTCGTCCAGCTGGTGTTCAGCCACGCCTTCGCCGAGGAGACGGTGCTGTGGCCGGCCGTGCGGCGCGCGGTCGCGGACGGGGAGGAGCTGACCTCCCGGGTCGAGGAGGAGCACCAGGAGATCAACGACCTGGTCGCCGGGATCGAGCGCCTGGAGCCCGGCACGGCGGAGCGCGAGGAGATGGTGGAGCGGGTCTTCGCCCTGATCCGGCAGGACATCCGGGACGAGGAGGACCTCGTCCTGCCGCGGTTGCAGGAGGCCCTGGACACCGCCCGGCTGCGGCGGCTCGGCGCGGCGTGGGAGACGGTGCGCAGGAGCGCGCCGACCCATCCGCACCCGGTCGTGCCGCGGCGCCCGCCGGGCAACGCGGTCCTGGGCGTGCCGCTCAGCCTCTACGACCGGCTCCGCGACGGGCTGGGGCTCGGCGTGTCCGGCCCGTGGGGCCGCAGGATCCTGTCCGGTCTGATCGGGCTGCTCGTCTCCGGCGCGGTCGCCGTGATCGTGCGCAGGCGGCGCTGAGCCGGCGGGTCACCGCCCGTGGGCGTCCCCGCGGGGCAGGGGGCCGACGTCCGCGTGGCGGCCGGGACGCCGGGCGGCGTGCCGCTGTCCGGGGCCGGGGCCGCCGCGCGCGGCCAGGGCGTCGGCGACGGCGCCCGTGACGAAGGCGTAGACGGCCTTGTGCACCACGTCCACCACGAGTTCCCGGCGCGGCCAGGTCTCGGGCGGGGCGCCGACGCCGGTCGCGTTCTCCAGGATCTGGTCGTTGGTCAGGCGGACGACGGTGAACTTGGCGGAGGCGACCGGCCCGCGCAGCCCGGACTGGGCCATGACCGAGCGCAGCACGCCCAGGAGGGCGGCCTGGCCGAAGTGCATGGCCCAGTTGGCCTTCAGCGGCTGGGTGCCGGGCCGCTCGGGCAGGCCGGTCAGCCGCTGCAGGACGCGGGCCGGCACATGGGAGGCCGGCCGGCCCGTGACGGCCTGCTCCAGTTTCTCGCCGAGGGTCATCACGGCGCCCCCGGCGGTACCGGCGAGCAGTCCTTGCCACAGTGCGCGCTTGAGCATGTCCCGGCGAGTACCCGTTTCCGGGACCGGGTCACGCGCCGTCCGTCCCTCAGTCGCCGGTGGCCTTGTCCATGAGGGCGCTGTACGCCAGTTGCAGTGTGTCCGCCCCGGCCAGGGCGGTGAGGGTGCCCATGGCGGTGCGGGTGGCGCGGGGCCACAGCAGCTGGCCGGCGGTCAGGGCCGAGGCCACCCAGACGCTCATGCAGAACGGGCAGGTGGCAAGCTCCCCGACGGTGTGCCTGCCCGGCCCGGGCTGGGCCTCCTCGTGCAGCTCGGCCGGGCCCTGCGGTCCGGCGTACCGGGTGAAGGGGGCGCGCAGCGGGCTGGTCACCGAGGCCTTGGTGAGCAGCCGGCTGAGCCGGAAGGTGGCCACCGACGTCAGGACGACGTCCCACGGCTCGGGGCGGTCGGGCACCGGGCGGCCTCGTAGCCGGACCGCCGTGGTCCAGGCCGTCGTGAAGACGGCGAAGCCGGCCATGGCCGTGACGTAGCCGCCGAGCGGCCGGTCGTGTCCCGCCGAGTACTCCTGCTGGGCGCGCCGCAGCAGGCCGCGCAGCCGTCGTACCGGGCGGCTGTCAGCCACGGGCGTCGTGTCCATGTGCGGCATCCGTTCGCGTTCCTCGTGTTGTGTTTCCGTGTCCGGCCGGTTCCCGGTGCTGCTCCGCACGCCGTCCTCCGTTCTGGTGGCGCAGGCGCACCTCGACCCGGCCGTCGGTGATCCGGGTCTCGAAGGAGGGCTGTGGCGCGGTGGCCGGGCCGCGTACGTTCCAGCCGTCGGAGAGCCGGAAGACGCTGCCGTGCCACGGGCACCGGACGCAGCCGTCCTCGACGGTGCCCTCCGCGAGTGGTCCCGCGAGGTGGCTGCAGCGCTCGGCGAGGGCGTGGAGCTGCCCGCCGGTCTCGCGGACCACCAGGACCGGCACGTCGTCGACGACCCGGCGCACCGGGCGGCCGGCCGGGAACTCGTCCACGGTCCCGACCTCGTGCCAGCCCTCGGAGACGACGTGCGGGACCTCCTCGGCGTGGTTGGCGCCGGAGGCCTGCCGGTAGGCGAGGTGGCCGCCCAGCATGCCGCCGATCCCGACGGCCGTCATGCCGAGGAAGCCGTAGGTCCGGCCCGCCGCCTCGCGTCCCTTGACGCGGCAGGCGAGCGAGGCGGCGTAGAGGCCGACGGCGGCCGTGTTGGACAGGGCGTGCACCAGTCCGACGCGCTGCTGCTGCCGGTGCAGTTCCGCCCAGTCGGTCCAGCCCGCGAGGGCCGCGGGAGCGGCGGCGGCCAGGCCGACGCCGATGAGCAGCCGGGACTCGCGGGAGCGGCCGGGCCGCAGGTCGAGCACGGCCGCCGACAGCCAGCTGCCGATCGGCACCTGCACCATCAGCGGATGCACCGGGTGCCCCAGCCAGCGGCCGTGCAGCAGGTCCCTGCCGCGGCCCAGCGGCAGGGACCGTACGCCCTTGCGGAGCGTGTCGATCACCGCGTCGGCCCGGGGCTCGCGTTCCAGGCGGTCCAGCAGCCACAGGACCCGGTTCTGCCGCAGCAGGCGGCGTCGCGTTGCACTCATGCCCCGCCGGGTTTCCACCGGTATGAGCGGTAAACGGGGCAGTGTGCGGTGGTGGGGCACGTCAGCCGCCCGGCCGGATGACCGCGCGGACGCAGCCGTCGCTCTTGTCCTTGAACATCTCGTAGGCCCGCGGTGCATCGTCCAGGGGCACGCTGTGGGTGGCGAGGTGGGAGGTGCTCAGCTCCCCGGCCGCCAGCCGGTCCAGCAGCATCGGGATGTAGCGCTGGCCGTGCTGCTGGGCGCCCCGGATCGTCAGGCCCTTGTTGATCACCGCGCCCAGGGGGAACTTGTCGACGGCGCCGGCGAAGACGCCGAGGACGAAGACGGTGCCGCCCTTGCGGCAGGCGTGGATGGCCTGGCGCACGGCGGTGGGCCGGTCGGTCTGCAGGCGCAGTTGCTGTTTCACCTGGTCGTAGAGGTGGACCGGGCTGTCGCTGTGCGCCTCCATGCCGACCGCCTCGATGCACACGTCGGGGCCGCGGCCGCCGGTGCGTTCGCGCAGTTCGGCGCCGACGTCGGTGGCGGTGTAGTCGATGACCTCACTGCCGATGTGACGTTCGGTCATCGCCAGCCGCTCGGGGATGCGGTCGATGGAGATCACGCGTTCCGCGCCCAGCAGGATCGCGGCCCGGGCCGCCATCTGGCCGACGGCCCCGCAGCCCCACACGGCGACCACGTCGCCGGGCTTGACGCCGCCCAGGTCGGCGCCCATCCAGCCCGTGGGCACCGAGTCGGAGACGAACAGGGCGCTGGTGTCGTCGACGCCCTCCGGGACGGGGAAGGCCCCGTGGTCGGCGAAGGGCACCCGCACGTACTCGGCGTGGCTGCCGCGCAGCCCGCCCATGGCGTGGGAGTAGCCGAAGATGCCACCGGTGTCGGCGCCGAACAGGGCCTGTCCGATGCCCGGGTTGGTGTTGGTGTTGTCGCACAGGGACCACAGGTCGTGGGTGCAGTACCAGCAGCGGCCGCAGCCGACGAAGGAGCACACCACGACCCGGTCGCCGACCTTGTGCCTGCGCACGGCCGAGCCGACCTCGACGACCTCGCCGACGAACTCGTGGCCGATGACGTCCCCGGACCGCATGAAGGGGATGTAGCCGCCGATGAGGTGCAGGTCGGAGCCGCAGGTGGTGCCGGCGACGAGCCGGACGATGACGTCCTGGTCGCCCCGGAGCTCGGGGTCGGGCACCTGCTCGACGGAGAGCTTGTTGACGCCTTCCCAGCACAGGGCCTTCACAGCACTCCCTCCCCACCGGCGCGGCGGCCGAGCAGTCCGACGAGTTTCCCGCCCGGGGTGTCGTGGGTGGTGGGCGGCGCGTCGGGTTCGAGGACCTCTCCGGCCTCCAGCAGCGACTTGGCGTCGCGCAGCGCCCGGCGCAGGTCCTGGCGCGGGTCCTCGCCGGCGAGCCGGGCGGGCAGGGAGTGCGCGCCCTCGGGCTGGGGCTCCCGCAGCCGTACGGCGAGTTCGGTGCCGCGGTCACCCGGGGCCGGGCTGATGCGTGTCTCGATGCGGTCGCCGTACTCCCGCAGGGGCGCGGGCAGCTTGTCGGGCTGGAGTTCGCCGGGATCGATGTTGATCGTCACGGCCAGCCAGCGGTCGTCGGCGGCGGCGGGGCCGGAGGCGCCCGCCGCCTTGCGCTGCCAGGCGATCACGGCGCCGGCGGTGATCCCCGCGGCGGCCGCCCACAGTGTCTTCGCGTGAGCCATCGGCGGTCACATCCTCCGGGAGGTGGCCCCACGACGGGTGAGCAGCACGCCCAGGGCGATCATGCCGATGCCGAGGACGAAGTGCAGCCAGTCGTCGGCCGTGTTCAGCGGGACGAAGTTGGCGTCGCTGTCGTGGCCGATGAGCAGGCCGTACAGCCACAGGACGAGGTAGATGGCGCCGCCCGCCAGGAGGTAGGTGCGGGCGCCCGAGGCGCTGCGGGACAGGGCCAGGCCCGCGACGCCGAACGCGAGGTGGACGAGGTTGTGCAGGATCGAGACCTGGAAGATCCCGAGGAGCTCGGCGCGGGAGTCGTGCGAGGCGAACTCCATGGTGTCGTAGTCCGTGGTGATCCCCGGGATGAAGCCCAGGATCCCCACCAGCAGGAACACCGCTCCGACCAGCATCGCCGCCTGCTGGACGGGGGTGCGGGCCGTTCTCGTCGGCGAAGTGCGTGTGTTCATGACGGTGGCCTTCCGGCGCGGGGGGCGCGTCACGGTGAGCGCCCCGATGCGCGGCGAGTACCCCTTTCCGGGGCGCAATCGTGCGGTGCGGGGCCCGTGTTTTTCCGGTGAGGCCGGCGGGCACTCACCGCGCGATGGATGAAAGTCGTCGTGCACCACTCGCGGACAGCTCGCTCGCCCTGCTGGCCAAGGGGTACACCTGGCTGCCCGACCGCAGGGCCCGCACCGACGCGCCCCTGGTGCGCACCCGCCTGAGGGGACAGCACGCCGTGAGGATCCCGCTGAACCGCGTACCGGCCCGGGTGCGCAACGGGTTCGTCATCGGGTCGGTCCGGGTGCCGGTGCCCGTGGGGTAGACGGCCCACCGGACGCGACAGGGCGATGGCCCGCTCCTGGGGGCGGGCCATCGCCCTGTCGCCCTCAGGCGCGGGACAGCCGCCGCCCCGCGGTCACCGCCGCGCCCGCCAGCGCGGCCGCCAGGGCGGCCCTGCGCAGCGCGGTGCGCCGTCGCCCGCCCCAGCCGCCGTGCACCGCGCCCTCGCCGGGTGCCGGGACGTGCAGCGCGCCGTGCGTGGCCGGAGCGTCCTCGTCGTGGTCCAGGTGGGCGCGGTCCGTCTGCCGGGCCATGGCCCGCTCGGCCAGTGCCGGTGCCATCCGCGACTGGCGCACCAGCGCGCGGCCGGCCGGGCCGACCACGACCTCGCGGCGCGGGTGGCGGACGAGCGCCACCACCGCCTTGGCGACGCGCTCGGGGGTGTAGACGGGCGGCATGGCCACGACCTTGTGCCCGGTGTAGTTGGCCGCCTGCTGGAAGTGGGGCGTGTCGATGGTCGCGGGCAGCACCGTGCACACGTCGATGCCCTTCACGCCCTCCACGCGCAGCTGCTGCCGCAGACCGGAGCCGAGCGCCCGGACGGCGTGCTTGGACATGCCGTACGGGTGGCTGTACGGCTGGGCGACGGCCCCCACGATGGACGAGACGTTGATCAGCGTGCCCGAGCCCTGCTCCCGCATGACGGGCAGCGCCGCCCGGGCGCCGTGGACGCACCCCATGACGTTGACGTCCAGGACCCTGCGGAAGTCCTCCAGCGGCACGTCCTCGAACCGGCCGAAGGCGTTGACGGCCGCGTTGTTGACCCAGACGTCGATCCGGCCGAATTCCTCCACCGCGCGCCGCGCCAGGTCCTCGACCGCCTCGACGTCGCTCACGTCGGTCGGTACGACCAGCGTCCTGGCCCCCCGGTGCCTCGCGCACTCCTCGGCCGCCGCCCGCAGCGCCTCCTCGCGCCGCGCCGCCAGCACCACGGCGCAGCCCTTGCGGGCGAACGCCTCCGCCGTGGCCCGTCCGATCCCGCTGGACGCCCCGGTCACCACCACCACGTGATCCCGCAGTCGCATCCCGCACCTCCTCACGTCTGCCGCGGGCCGGGCCCCTCGTGCCCGCCTCCGCCGCCCGCCGGGTACCCGCGCCGCGCGGGACGGCACCGGCCCGGTAAGCGGGGTCACAGTCAGGGCGAGGGAAAGGTCACAGCCGCGCCCTCTGCTGCTCCTTCCTGCTCGTGTCCTAGCATCCGAGCATGACGGTCCTGCCTGACGACGGGCTTGAGCTGGCCGGCGAGTTCCCTGACGTGCCCCATGAGCAGTGGCAGCGCCTTGTGGCGGGTGTGCTGCGCAGAGCGGGCAAGGACGTCGAGGGCGCCGAGGCCGAGGAAGCCCTCTCCACCGCGTTGGAGGACGGGTTGCGCACCCGGCCCCTCTACACCGCGCGCGACGCCTCACCCGAGCCGGGTCTGCCGGGCTTCGCGCCCTTTGTGCGCGGCGGCCGCGCCGAGGGGAACACGGTCGGCGGCTGGGACGTACGGCAGCGGCACACCACGGCCGACCACGACGCGGTGCTCGCGGACCTGGAGAACGGGGTCACCTCCCTCTGGCTGACCGTGGGCGAGGGCGGCATCCCGGTGCCGGAGCTCGGCCGGGTCCTGGACGGCGTCTACCTCGATCTCGCCCCGGTCGTGCTCGACGCGGGTCCCGACGCGCGCTGTGCCGCACGGGAGTTGCTGCGGCTGTACGAGGAGCGGGGCGTGGCACCGGAGGCCGCGCGCGGCAACCTGGGCGTCGATCCGCTCGGCCACGAGGCCCGTACCGGGCAGCGGGACGACGCGGCGCCGGCGGCGGAGCTGGCGCGGCTGTGCGACGAGCGGTACCCGGGGCTGCGGGCCCTGAGCGTGGACGCGCTGCCGTACCACGAGGCCGGCGGGTCGGCCGCGCAGGAACTGGGCGCCTCGCTGGCCACGGCGGTGGCGTACCTGCGGGAGCTGACCAGCGCCGGGCTGGGCGTCGAACAGGCCTGCGGACAGCTGGAGTTCCGCTACGCGGCGACCGCGGACCAGTTCCTCACCATCGCCAAGCTGCGGGCGGCGCGCCGGCTGTGGGCGCGGGTCGCCGAGGTGTGCGGCGCGCCGCGCGCCGGGGCGCAGGCGCAGCACGTCGTCACCTCGCCGGTGATGATGACGCGGCGCGACCCGTGGGTGAACATGCTGCGCACGACCATCGCCACGCTGGCCGCCGGGGCGGGCGGGGCCGACGCGGTGACCGTGCTGCCCTTCGACCACGCGCTCGGCCTGCCGGACGCGTTCGCCCGCCGCATCGCCCGCAACACCTCCACGATCCTCATCGAGGAGTCGCACCTGGCCCGGGTCATCGACCCGGCGGGCGGCTCCTGGTACGTGGAGCGGCTCACCGACGAACTCGCCCACGCCGGCTGGGAGTTCTTCCAGCGCATCGAGCGGCTCGGCGGCATGGCGGCCGCCCTGCGCTCCGGGGACGTCGAGCGGGACCTCGCCGAGACCTGGCGGGCGCGGAGCGCCCGGCTGGCCAAGCGGCGCGAACCCGTCACCGGCGTCAGCGAGTTCCCGTTCCTGGCGGAGAAGCCGGTGGTGCGCGCGAGCGCCCCCGAGCAGCCGTCCGGCGGGCTGCCGCGGGTGCGTCGCGACGAGGCCTTCGAGGCGCTGCGCGCCCGCTCGGACGCGCACCTGGCCGCGACCGGCTCCCGGCCGCGGATCTACCTGGCCGCGCTCGGCCCGGCCGCCGCCCACACCGCGCGCCTCACCTTCGCCTCCAACCTGTTCCAGGCGGGCGGCATCGAGCCGGTCACCGAGGGCCCGTTCGCCGGGAGCGGCGCGGCCGAGGCCGTGCTGTGCTCCAGCGACGCCCTCTACGAGGAGCAGGCGGCGGCCCGGGCCGCGGAGCTCAAGGAGGCGGGCGCCTCGCACGTGTTCCTCGCCGGGCGGCCCGGGGAGTACCCGGGTGTCGACGGTTACGTCTTCGCGGGCTGCGACGCCGTGGCCGTGCTGTCCGCGACCCTCGACCGCATGGGAGTTGCCCGATGACCGCCCCCGATGGCATCCCCGACTTCTCCGGGATCGAGCTGGGCACCCCGGCCGCCGACGGCAGCCCCGACGAGTGGCGCGCGGCGGTCAAGAACGCCTCCGGCGGGGACGACCTGCTGTGGGAGACCCCGGAGGGCATCGCGGTCAAGCCGCTGTACACCGGCCGTGACCTGGAGGGCTTGGACTTCCTGGACACCTACCCGGGCGCGGCGCCGTACCTGCGCGGGCCGTACCCGACGATGTACGTCAACCAGCCCTGGACGATCCGCCAGTACGCCGGCTTCTCCACGGCCGAGGAGTCCAACGCCTTCTACCGGCGCAACCTCGCGGCCGGGCAGAAGGGCCTGTCGGTCGCCTTCGACCTGCCCACGCACCGCGGGTACGACAGCGACCACCCGCGCGTGACCGGTGACGTCGGCATGGCGGGCGTGGCCATCGACTCGATCCTCGACATGCGGCAGCTGTTCGACGGGATCCCGCTGGACAAGATGACCGTGTCGATGACGATGAACGGCGCCGTGCTGCCGGTGCTGGCGCTGTACATCGTGGCGGCGGAGGAGCAGGGCGTACCGGCGGAGAAGCTGGCGGGGACCATCCAGAACGACATCCTCAAGGAGTTCATGGTCCGCAACACCTACATCTACCCGCCGAAGCCGTCGATGCGGATCATCTCCGACATCTTCGCCTTCACCTCGCAGCGGATGCCGCGCTACAACTCCATCTCCATCTCCGGCTACCACATCCAGGAGGCCGGTGCGACGGCCGACCTGGAGCTGGCGTACACCCTCGCGGACGGCGTGGAGTACATCCGCGCGGGCCGTGAAGCGGGCCTGGACGTGGACGCGTTCGCGCCCCGGCTTTCGTTCTTCTGGGCGATCGGCATGAACTTCTTCATGGAGATCGCCAAGCTGCGCGCGGCGCGCCTGCTGTGGGCGAAGCTGGTCAAGCAGTTCGACCCGCAGAACGCCAAGTCGCTGTCGCTGCGCACCCATTCGCAGACCTCGGGCTGGTCGCTCACCGCGCAGGACGTCTTCAACAACGTCACACGCACCTGCGTCGAGGCGATGGCGGCCACCCAGGGCCACACCCAGTCGCTGCACACCAACGCGCTCGACGAGGCGCTGGCCCTGCCGACCGACTTCTCGGCGCGCATCGCCCGCAACACCCAGCTGCTCCTGCAGCAGGAGTCCGGCACGACCCGGGTCATCGACCCGTGGGGCGGCAGCGCGTACGTGGAGAGGCTGACGTACGACCTGGCCCGGCGGGCCTGGCGGCACATCCAGGAGGTGGAAGCCGCGGGCGGCATGGCCAAGGCCATCGACGCGGGCCTCCCCAAGCTGCGCATCGAGGAGGCCGCGGCCCGCACCCAGGCACGCATCGACTCGGGCCGCCAGCCGGTGATCGGCGTCAACAAGTACCGCGTGGAGACCGACGAGCAGATCGACGTGCTCAAGGTCGACAACTCCTCGGTGCGCGCCCAGCAGATCGAGAAGCTGCGGCGGCTGCGCGCCGAGCGCGACGAGACGGCCTGCCGGGAGGCCCTGGACGCGCTGACCCGGGCCGCCGCGGGCGAGGGCAACCTGCTGGAGCTGGCCGTGCACGCGGCCCGCGCCAAGGCCACGGTCGGGGAGATCTCCGACGCCCTGGAGAAGGTGTACGGCCGGCACGCGAGCCAGATCCGTACCATCACCGGCGTGTACCGCAACGAGACGGGAGAGTCCCCGAGCGTGGACCGCACCCGCACCCTGGTGTCCGCCTTCGAGGAGGCCGAGGGCCGCCGCCCGCGCATCCTGGTCGCCAAGATGGGCCAGGACGGCCACGACCGCGGCCAGAAGGTGATCGCCACCGCCTTCGCCGACCTCGGCTTCGACGTCGACGTCGGCCCGCTGTTCCAGACGCCCGCCGAGGTGGCCCGGCAGGCCGTCGAGGCGGACGTGCACATCGTCGGCGTCTCGTCGCTGGCGGCCGGTCACCTGACCCTCGTCCCGGCGCTGCGCGAGGCGCTGGCCGAGGAGGGCCGCGAGGACATCATGGTCGTGGTCGGCGGCGTGATCCCGCCGCAGGACGTGCCCACGCTCCTGGAGATGGGCGCGGCGGCCGTCTTCCCGCCCGGGACGGTGATCCCGGACGCGGCGTACGACCTGGTCAAGCGGCTGTCGGACGGCCTCGGGCACGACCTGTGATCGATGTCGACGCGTATGTGAAGGGCGTACTCGACGGGAAGCGGGCGATCGTCGCCCGCGCGATCACCCTCGTCGAGTCGACCCGGCCGCAGCACCGGGCACTGGCCCAGGAGTTGCTGACCGCGCTGCTGCCGCACGGCGGCCGGGCCCGGCGCATCGGGATCAGCGGGGTGCCGGGGGTGGGCAAGTCGACGTTCATCGACGCCTTCGGCACGCTGCTGACCTCGCTCGGGCACCGGGTGGCGGTGCTGGCCGTCGACCCGTCCTCCAGCCGTACGGGCGGTTCCATCCTGGGCGACAAGACCCGGATGGAGCGCCTGGCGGTGGACCCGGCGGCGTTCGTGCGCCCCTCCCCCACCGCGGGCACGCTGGGCGGGGTCGCCAAGGCCACCCGCGAGTCGATCGTGGTGATGGAGGCGGCCGGTTACGACGTGATCCTGGTGGAGACGGTCGGCGTCGGGCAGTCCGAGACGGCCGTGGCCAACATGGTCGACACCTTCCTGCTGCTGACCCTCGCCCGCACCGGCGACCAGCTCCAGGGCATCAAGAAGGGCGTGCTGGAGCTGGCCGACGTGATCGCCGTCAACAAGGCGGACGGGCCGCACGAGCGCGACGCCCGGGCCGCCGCGCGGGAACTGGCGGGCGCGCTCAGGCTGATGCACGGCAAGGACGCCTTCTGGACGCCGCCGGTGCTGCACTGCAGCGCCCGCGAGTCCACCGGTCTGGACGCGGTGTGGGAGCGCCTGGAACAGCACCGCACGCTGCTGGACTCCACGGGCCGGCTCACCGCCAAGCGCCGCGACCAGCAGGTCGACTGGACCTGGACCATGGTCCGCGACGAACTCCTCGGCCGGCTGCGGGCCGACCCGGCGGTGCGGGCCCTGGCACCGGTGCTGGAGCGGCAGGTCCGGGAGGGCGAGCTGACCCCGACGCTGGCGGCCGAGCGGATCCTCGGCGCGCTCGGCGGTTCCGGAGCGACTGGTTCCTGAAGGTCACCGGGCCGGGACGGCGATGCCCATATCCGGCTTGCATGATTATGCAAAGTGAGACATACTCTTTCCATGTCCAAGGTCCTCACCTCCCTGCCCGCCGGCGAGCGCGTCGGCATCGCCTTCTCGGGCGGTCTCGACACGTCCGTCGCGGTCGCGTGGATGCGCGACAAGGGCGCCGTCCCGTGCACCTACACCGCCGACATCGGCCAGTACGACGAGCCCGACATCGCCTCGGTGCCCGGCCGTGCCAAGACCTACGGGGCCGAGATCGCGCGCCTGGTCGACTGCCGGGCCGCGCTGGTCGAGGAGGGCCTGGCCGCACTCACCTGCGGCGCGTTCCACATCCGCTCGGGCGGGCGGGCGTACTTCAACACCACCCCGCTGGGCCGGGCCGTCACCGGCACGCTCCTGGTGCGGGCGATGCTGGAGGACGACGTCCAGATCTGGGGCGACGGCTCCACCTTCAAGGGCAACGACATCGAGCGGTTCTACCGCTACGGCCTGCTCGCCAACCCGCACCTGAGGATCTACAAGCCCTGGCTGGACGCGGCGTTCGTGACCGAGCTGGGCGGCCGCAAGGAGATGTCGGAGTGGCTGCTCGCCCACGGCCTCCCCTACCGCGACAGCACGGAGAAGGCGTACTCCACCGACGCCAACATCTGGGGCGCCACGCACGAGGCGAAGACCCTGGAGCACCTGGACACCGGCATCGAGACGGTCGAGCCCATCATGGGCGTGAAGTTCTGGGACCCGTCGGTCGAGATCGCCACCGAGGACGTGACGATCGGCTTCGACCAGGGCCGCCCGGTGTCGGTCAACGGCAAGGAGTTCGCCTCCGCCGTCGACCTGGTCATGGAGGCCAACGCCATCGGCGGCCGGCACGGGCTCGGCATGTCCGACCAGATCGAGAACCGGATCATCGAGGCCAAGAGCCGCGGCATCTACGAGGCCCCCGGCATGGCCCTGCTGCACGCCGCCTACGAGCGCCTCGTCAACGCCATCCACAACGAGGACACCCTCGCCCAGTACCACACCGAGGGCCGTCGCCTCGGCCGGCTGATGTACGAGGGCCGCTGGCTGGACCCGCAGGCGCTGATGATCCGCGAGTCGCTGCAGCGCTGGGTCGGCGCGGCCGTCACCGGCGAGGTCACGCTGCGGCTGCGGCGCGGCGAGGACTACTCGATCCTCGACACGACCGGCCCGGCGTTCAGCTACCACCCGGACAAGCTGTCCATGGAGCGCACCGAGGACTCCGCGTTCGGCCCGGTGGACCGGATCGGCCAGCTCACCATGCGCAACCTCGACATCGCCGACTCGCGCGCCAAGCTGGAGCAGTACGCCGGCATCGGCCTGATCGGCACCGGCAGCCCCACCATCGGCGCCTCCCAGGCCGCCGCGACCGGGCTGATCGGCACCATGCCGGAGCTGCCCGAGGGCGGCGCCGAGGCCATCGCCTCCCGGGGCGCGGTCTCGGAGGAGGACGCCTGGCTTGACCGCGCGGCGATGGAGTCCGGCACGGACTGACCGCACGGACCGAAAGCGGGAGGGCCGGCTCGACACCGTCGAGCCGGCCCTCCCGTGTCCGTGCCCGGTGGTTCAGCGGGACGAGCCCGCCATCTCCCGGGCCGGGGTGTCCAGGGCGTCCAGGCCCCGCAGGATGTCCTCCACCCGCTGCTTGGCGTCGCCGAAGAGCATCTGGGTGTTCTCGCGGAAGAACAGCGGATTCTGCACGCCCGCGTAGCCGGCGGCCATCGACCGCTTGAAGACGACCACGTTCGCCGCCTCCCACACGTGCAGCACCGGCATGCCCGCGATCGGGCTGGACGGGTTGTCCGTGGCGGCCGGGTTGACGGTGTCGTTGGCGCCGATGACCAGGACGACCGAGGTGGCGGCGAAGTCGTCGTTGATCTCGTCCATCTCCAGGACGATGTCGTACGGCACGTTCGCCTCGGCCAGCAGCACGTTCATGTGCCCGGGCAGGCGGCCGGCGACCGGGTGGATGCCGAAGCGCACCTCGACGCCGCGCTCGCGCAGCTTGCGCGCCAGTTCGGCGACCGGGTACTGCGCCTGGGCGACGGCCATGCCGTAGCCCGGGGTGATGATGACCGAGGTGGCGTTGCCGAGGAGTTCCGCGGTCTCCTCGGCGCTGATCTCCCGGTGCTCGCCCTGCTCGCCCTCGTCGGCAGCGGCGGCGGGAGTGCCGAAGCCGCCGGCGATCACCGAGATGAACGAGCGGTTCATCGCCTTGCACATGATGTACGACAGGTAGGCACCGGAGGAGCCGACCAGCGCACCGGTGACGATGAGCAGGTTGTTGGCGAGCAGGAAGCCCGAGGCGGCCGCCGCCCAGCCCGAGTAGCTGTTCAGCATGGAGACCACCACCGGCATGTCGCCGCCGCCGATGGAGGCGACCAGGTGCGCGCCGAGCGCCAGCGCGATCGCGGTGACCGCGATGAGCAGGCCCATGTTCGGACGGGCCACGAACGCGATGGTCAGCCCCACGAAGGCGACCAGCGCGCCGATGTTCAGCACGTGCTTGCCGGGCAGCGTCAGCGGACGGGAGGCGATGCGCGCCGAGAGCTTCAGGTAGGCGACGACCGAGCCCGTGAAGGTGACGGCGCCGATGAACACGCCGATGAACACCTCGGCGTGGTGGATGCCGAGCAGCGAGCCGGAGAGTTCGGCGTCGACGTCGAGGTAGCCGTTCCAGCCGACGAGCGTGGCGGCGAGGCCGACCAGGCTGTGCATGATGGCGATCAGCTCGGGCATGCCGGTCATCTCCACGACCTTGGCCCGCCAGAGCCCGATGCCCGCGCCGACGGCGGTGGCGACGGCGATCAGCACCAGCCCGGTGGCGGTGATGCTCCGGGAGGCGAGACCGACCGTGGCGGCCAGCGCGACGACCATCCCGGCGATGCCCCAGACGACTCCGGAGCGGGAGGTGCGGTGCTGCGAGAGGCCGGCGAGGCTGAGGATGAACAGCAGCGCCGCGACGACGTAGGCGGCCTGTGCGGCCGTGTCTGTGGTCATCCCTGATCAGCCCTTCGAGAACATGCCGAGCATGCGGCGGGTGACGGCGAATCCGCCGAAGATGTTGATGCTCGCCAGCAGGATCGCGGCGAACGACAGCACGGTGACGGCGGTGTCCCCCTGCCCGATCTGCAGCAGCGCGCCGACCACGACGATCCCGGAGATGGCGTTGGTGACCGACATCAGCGGGGTGTGCAGGGCGTGGTGCACGTTGCCGATGACGTAGAAGCCGATGACGATCGCCAGCACGAACACCGTGAAGTGGCCGAGGAGTTCGCTCGGGGAGAAGGCCGTCACGAGGAACAGCGCGAGCGCGCCGGCGGCCACGAGGGCGTAGGAGGCCCACGCGGGCCGGGCGGGCTTGGCCGCCGCCTCGGGGGCGGGCGCCGCGGCCTCTTTCGCGGCGGCGGGGGCCGGTGCGGCGGACACCTGCACCGGGGGCGGCGGCCAGGTCTTCTCGCCCTCGCGGACCACGGTGATCGAGCGCTGCACCACGTCGTCGAAGTCGAGGACGAGCCGGCCGTCCTTGCCGGGCGTGAGCAGCCTCATCAGGTTGACGATGTTGGTGCCGTACAGCTGCGAGGCCTGGGCGGGCAGCCGACCGGGCAGGTCGGTGTAACCGATGATCGTCACGTCGTTGTCGGTGACGACGGCCTTGCCCGGGACCGTGCCCTCGACGTTGCCGCCCTGGGCCGCGGCCATGTCGACGATGACGCTGCCGGGCTTCATGCGGGCCACGTGCTCGGCGGTGATCAGCCGCGGCGCCGGGCGGCCGGGGATGAGCGCGGTGGTGATGACGATGTCGACGTCGGCGGCCTGCTCGGCGTACAGCTGCGCGGCGAGCCGGTTGTAGTCCTCGGAGGTCGCCTTGGCGTAGCCGTCGGTGCTGACCTCCTGCTCGGCGGAGACCGTCAGGAACTCGCCGCCCAGGGAGCGGACCTGCTCGGCGACCTCGGGCCGGGGGTCGGTGGCGCGGACCACGGCGCCGAGGCTGCGGGCCGCGCCGATCGCCGCGAGCCCGGCCACGCCGGCGCCGGCCACCAGCACCTTGGCCGGCGGCACCTTGCCGGCGGCGGTCACCTGCCCGGTGAAGAACCGGCCGAAGGCGTGCGCCGCCTCGACCACGGCCCGGTAGCCGGCGATGTTCGCCATCGAGCTGAGCACGTCCAGGGACTGGGCGCGCGAGATGCGCGGCACGGCGTCCATGGCCAGCACCGTGATCGGCCGCCGTGCGAGTTCCTCGACCAGCTCCGGGTTGAAGGCGGGGCTGATCAGCGCGATCAGCGTGGCCCCGTCGCGGAGCCTGCCGATCTCCTCGGCCGAGGGGGCGTTGACCTTCAGGACGATCTCGGCCGCCCACGGGTCGCCGAGCCGCGCTCCCGCCTCCTCGTAGGCCGCGTCGGAGAAGCGGGACGAGGCCCCCGCTCCCGGTTCGACCACGACGTCGTACCCGAGCGCGGCAAGTCTCCCCACGGTGGCGGGCGTCGCCGCCACCCTGGTCTCGCCCGCAGTGGATTCGGCCGGGACGCCGATCCTCTGGGGTTCTGGTTCCGCTGGGACCATCGTCTGCCTCTCCCGTCGTTCGTGTGCCTGTCCTCCTTGGTGCCCGCATCCTGCACGTTCGACGCGGCATCCGTGGCGGGCCGTGGTCACATGGCCGGAGAGGGCGTCCTCACACCGCAGGGGGGTTGCCGGGAGAGGCGTTCGGCGGTATCGCTGGGACCGGCGAGCCATGGGTCCTCTGATGCGGCAGGGCACGGCCGGGCGCGGACTGGGGCAACGGCGACGCCCTGCCGCCCACCGGCACCGGGTCCGCCGCCGAGGCGACCCGGGACGCGATGTCCGCGATCCGCATGGACTTCGCCGAGGCCAACCAGTGGGTGTTCTGCGGCATGGCCATCACCCTCGGCGTCGCCTTCCTGTGCGCCCTGCGCCACCCGGGCGGCAAGGTGGACGCGGACGCTCCGAAGGCCGGGGAGCCGTCGGCGCGGGCCGGTTGATGCCCACCTCCCGTGGGCGGCGGGGCCCGGTCGCGCCGGTCAGGACGAGAACATCGCGTCGGTGCGCCGTTGGACCTCCTCCGGCGTGAGGTCCTCGATGGTCTGGGAGATCATCCAGAGATGGCCGAACGGGTCGGCGAGCCGCCCGCCGCGCTGTCCATAGTGCTGGTCGGCGACGGGGTACACCACCGTCGCCCCGGCCCGCACCATGTCCTCGGCAACGGCGTCCGCGTCGGTGACGTCCAGGGCCATGATCACGGGGGTGCCGCCGAGGGAGGGCGGGGCCGGGTCGCCCCCGTCGGCGTCCTTGACCGCGAAGACCGCGTCGCCGAGGCGCAGCAGGGCGTGCACGATCCGTCCCCCGGGGCCGGTGTAGCGCTCGATCTCCTCCGTGCCGAGCGCGTCGCGGTAGAAGTCGATCGCGCGGGTTCCGTCGGAGACCACGAGCCGGGGGTAGAGCCGGGTGACGGCCGGGGTGTCGGGTGTGTGTGTCATGCCTGCACGATGCCGGGCCCCGGGGACCGTGGATCGCAGAAAAGCGCCGCGTCGTGACCCCGTCACCCGTCGAGCGGCACGTGGTTGCGGGCGAGCGGGGAGCGCGGCAACCGCGAAGCCGCAGATGGGGCGGCCAGGACCGGTAGCTGGGCGGCCAAGCCGCCAGGCCGGACGGCCCAGGCCCGCGAGCCGGACCGCGAAACCCCCGACCGGACGGCCAGGGGCCGGAAGCTGCGGCCAAGCCGCCAGCCGGACCGGGCAGCACTCCCGGAACGGGCGGCCAGGGCCGGACGGCGGGCGGCGAGGCCGGAAGACCGGCCGGAGGGCGTGTGTGCCGGGCGGCGAGGTCGCGGCCCGAAGCTCGCGGCCCGCCGGCCCGTCGGCCCGTCGGCCCGTCGGCCCCGGGGCCTACCGCCGCACCCGCCCCACGGTAATCACCTGCGAACCGGAGCCGTCGAATCTAGACTCTGCGGCCATACGACGAGGGGACGGATGCGTGTGACCACCGGAGAGAACACCGTCGGGGACGTCTTCAGCGCGGGGGCGGAGCAGTTCCACCACTGGTCGCCGGTGCTGTGGGACCCGATCGGCGCGGCCACCGCCGCCGTGGCCGCCCCGGCCGTCGGCGAGTCGGTGCTGGACGCCTGCTGCGGGGCCGGTGCGTCGGCGCTGCCGGCCGCTCGGGCCGTCGGACCGGCGGGCCGGGTGGACGCCGTGGACCTCGCGGCCGGGCTGCTGGCGATCGGTGAGCGCCGGGCGCGTGAGGAGGGCCTGGAGAACATCCGCTTCCACCGGCACGAGGTCACCTCCTGGCCCGTGCCCGGTGCCGGCTACGACGTCGTGATGTGCGCGCTGGGCGTGTTCTTCTTTCCGGACATGGACCGGGACTCCGCCGCGCTGACCCGGATGCTGCGCCCCGGCGGCCGGTTCGTCGTGACCGTCTGGGAGAAGGGGGCGCTCGGCGGCTGGCAGTCGGCGCTCGTGGGCGCCGTCGAGACCGAACGCCACCTGCCCCGCCCGCCGCAACGCGACCAGCTGGCGCGGATCGACACCGCCGACACGCTCGCGGCCTGGCTCACGGACCTTGGCGGGAGCGAGCCGCGGGTCGGCCGGCGGCGGTTCGACGCCCCGCTGTCCCCGGACACCGCCTGGACCCTGGCCACCGGCAGCGGGACGCGCCGGATGCTCGACGGGCTGTCACCGGACGCCGTGGAGCGGGTGCGGGCCGAGTTCACCGCGCGCCTGACCGCGAACGAGGTCACCGACCTCGACGTCCGCGTCCTGACGGGCACGGCCCGCTTCTCCGGCTGACCCGCGCCGTCCGCTGTCCGAACCGTTGACGGGGATGGGAGCCCCCCTTATCTTCTGACCTCACTCATGGCCGATTTCACGAACCACGTTCGACATGACGGACAGAATCTCCACCTCGGCCTCCCCCCGCCTCCCGGAGAACTCCCTTGAGACGCATACCCCTTCGGCTGCTGCTCGCGGTCCTCGTAGCCCTCGCGACCTGCCTCGCCGGCGCGCCCGCGCAGGCCGCCGTGCCGGACTCCCCCGCCGTCACGTACACCAACCCGATCGCGGAGAAGCGCGCCGATCCGCACATCGTCAAGCACACCGACGGCTACTACTACTTCACCGCGACCGTCCCGGAGTACGACCGCATCGTGCTGCGCCGGGCGACCACCATCCAGGGGCTGAAGTCGGCGCCGGAGACGACGATCTGGACCAAGCACGCCAGTGGCGTCATGGGCGCCCACATCTGGGCGCCGGAGATCCACTTCATCGACGGCAAGTGGTACGTGTACTTCGCCGCGGGCGCCACCGACGACATCTGGGCGATCCGGATGTACGTCCTGGAGGGCACCGGCGCCAACCCGCTCACCGCGGCCTGGACGGAGAAGGGCCAGATCAAGACCCAGTGGGAGAGCTTCTCCCTGGACGCCACGACCTTCGTGGTGGGCGGCGTGCGCTACCTGGCCTGGGCGCAGCGCGACCCGTCGGTGAGCAACAACACGGACCTCTACCTCGCGAAGATGGCCAACCCCTGGACCATCACCGGGACTCCGGTGATGCTGTCGCGCCCCACCTACTCCTGGGAGACCGCCGGCTACAAGGTCAACGAGGGCCCCGCCGTCATCCAGCGCGGCGGCAAGGTGTTCATGACGTACTCCGCGAGCGCCACCGACAGCAACTACTGCCTCGGCATGCTCACCGCCTCCGTGAGCGCGAACCTGCTCAGCCAGGCGTCCTGGAGCAAGAGCGCCACCCCCGTCTTCGCGAGCAGCGCCGCGACCGGGCAGTGGGGCCCGGGCCACAACTCCTTCACGGTCTCCGAGGACGGGAAGAGCGACATCCTCGTCTACCACGACCGCAGCTACAAGGACATCAGCGGCGACCCGCTCAACGACCCCAACCGCCGCACCCGCGTGCAGAAGGTGTACTGGAACGCCGACGGCACCCCGAACTTCGGCATTCCCGTGGCCGACGGGGTCACCCCGCAGCGCTTCTCCTCGTACAACTTCCCGGACCGGTTCGTCCGGCACTACGACTACCGGGCCCGGATCGAGGCGAACGTCATCCAGCTCGCCGACTCGCAGTTCCGGGTCGTGCCCGGTCTCGCCGGCAGCGGCACCGTCTCGCTGGAGTCGGCGAACTTCCCCGGGTACTACCTGCGGCACGACAACTTCGAGGTGTGGCTGGAGCGCAACGACGGCAGCGCGTCGTTCGCCGCCGACGCCACCTTCCACCGGCGCGGCGGGCTCGCCGACTCCGCGGGTGTCTCGTACGAGTCGTACAACTACCCCGGGCGGTACGTCCGGCACTGGGAGTACCTGCTGCACGTGCAGGCGGTGAGCACGGCCACGGACCGGGCGGACGCCACCTTCTACGCCCAGTGACAGCGGGTCATATGCGCGTGATGCCCTGATTGCGCACCCGGTGGGCGGGCACTCAGGGCGTGTGCGGATGCGGATCGCCGTCATCACCTCGGTGATCGACCCCGGCAGCGCGGCCGTGACCGGCTTCCACCGGGTGCTGCCCCGGGACGCGCCCGACAGCGAACCGGTGGAGGACCTGGCGGCCCGCGCCCCCGAGGTTCCCGCGCGGCCGGTGGTGGGGGTGATCCTCACGCACGGGCAGGAGGAGTACGGGTACGGACGGCCGCGGCGGCAGGGGCAGGTCGCCGAGGAGGTGACGCGCTGGCTGGCCGCGAAGGACTGCGCATGGCTGGAGCTGGAGACCCGGCTCGACACCCACGACCGGCACCTGAGCGCCACGCCCGCGCAGTTGCAGTCCGTGCTGGCCCGGCTGGACCTCGTGGTCACCGACCGGCTGCACGGCCTCGTGATCGCGCTGCGGGCCGGCACCCCGGTGCCGGCCGTCGACCCAGTCTCCGGCGGAGCCAGGCTGACCGCACAGGCCCGGGCCTGCGGCTGGCCCGCGCTGTTGCCGGCCGAGCGGCTGGAGGTGCGGCGGCTGGACCGCTGGTGGGACTGGTGCCTGACCGGTGGGCGGGTGACCGCGCGGCAGATCCGGGACGGGTTCCGCGAGGGCGCCTGCCGGACAACGCGGACCGGCTCGTCGAGGCGCTGGCGCGGCCGGTCCGCGGTTAACTCACGGACCTCACGGGGCACCCGCTTGTCGTCCCCCGCCGCACGTCCCCGCCGCACGTCCCCCCGCACGTCCCCAGGAGGACTCACGGTCCGGCCGCCCGGAAGGAGAACCGCGTGTCCATCGGCCGACTCCCCGACCACGAGCAGCGCATCCTCGACGAGATGGAACGCGCCCTGCGCCGCGACCGCCGTCTCGACCGCCGGATGCGCACCCTGCGGCCGAGCCGCCGCCCCGGCCCCGCCCGGCTGCTGTCCCGGGTGGCCGCCTACCGTCCCCGCGTCCTGACCGTGGCGTCGCTGTTCGCGGTGTCGACGGGTCTGATGGTGGCCGGGATGGTGACCTCCGAGCCCGCCGTCATCTGGGCGTTCGCCGCCCTGTGGCCCGTGACGCTGTTCGCCGGGTTCCGGCTGATGTGCTGGTGGTGCGGCGGCTGAGCGCCCGGGGGCGCGGGGCGGGCAAGGTGTGGTCTCCGTTCCCCCCTCACGGGTGCCGGATGCCGGGCAGTGCGGCGACGGCGTCCAGGACGTCGGCGGGGGTGATGCGCAGCAGCGCGGGGTCGGTCCGGCTGCCGTGCGGGTCTCCCTCGGGGCCGTACCACAGCGCGCGGTGGCGCGGGTCGGGCGGTGGGCCCCAGCGGCTCGGCGCCACCGGGCCGAACAGGGTGACCGAGCGCGTCGCGTGGGCGACCGCGAGGTGGGCGATGCCGGTGTCGCCGCTGATGACGACCTGCGCGCCGGCGACGAGCGCGGCCAGCCGGCCGTAGGGCAGGCCGCCGCCGAAGACGTCCGTGTCGGGCAGCCCGGCCCGCTTGGCGAGCCGGGCCACGAGATCGCCCTCGTCGGCGCCGCCCGTGACGACGACCCTGAAGCCCCTGGCGCGCAGCTCCGTCGCGACGGCGGCGTAGCGCTCCACGGGCCAGCAGCGGGCCGGTGATCCGGCTCCCGGGTGCAGCACGACCGCGCCGGGCGCCGGGGAGACCGTGTCCGGGCGGGGCAGGTGCACGTCGCCGGGGTCGGCGTCGATGCCGTAGGCCCCGAGCAGCCGGCACCAGCGGTCGCGCTCGTGTTCCTCCGGGTACCAGGGCGGCCCGTCGACCTCGGGGGTGTCGGGGTGGGCGAAGGCGAGCAGCCTCAGCGGACGCAGCGCCATCAGCAGCCGGTGGCTGGGCGGGCCGTTGCCGTGCAGGTCGACGGCGACGTCCGGGGGCGGTCCGCTCCAGTCGAGCGACCGCGGTACCGCACGCCCCGGGGCGGCGGCGGGCAGCAGCCGGTCCACGGCGCCCGTCGCCGCGGCGACCGGTTCGAGCCCGGCGGGCGCGGCCAGCACGAGTTCGTGCCGCGGGTACGCCCGCCGCAGCGCGCGCAGGGCGGGCACGCCGGCGAGCAGGTCACCGAGCCCCAGCGCGCGCAGAACGAGAAGGCGGGGCGGCGTCGCGCCGGGCGCGGGGCCGGGTGCCGCGCCAGGGCCCCGTGCCGAGTCGGGTGCCGTACCGCGTGCCGGGTCGGGAGCCATGCCGCGTGCCGGGTCGGATGCCGCGCCGAAAGCCGTGCCGGGAGCCGAGTCGGATGCCGTGCCGGGAGCCATGCCGCCTGCCGCGCCGCGCGCCGTGTCAGGAGCCGTGCCGACTGCCGTGGCGCGTGAGGTGTCCGGTGTCATGGCAGCAGACTGCCGTGGGTCCTCCGTGTCCGCCCTCGTGGCCCGGCTCATCGGGTGGGTCATCGCGCTCCTCCCGCCGCCCGCTCCAGCAGGGCCGTCGCGCGGGCCGGCCAGGCACGGAAGTCGGGCAGGTACCGGAACAGTTCGTCCTCGGGGACGGCCCGGGCCGGTCCGGCCGTGGCCCACGAGCCGTGCACGTGCCACAGGAGGACCCTCATCCCTCCCCCCGCAGCTTCTCGACGGCGGTGACCACGTCCTGCGCGGTGACGGTGTCCAGGCACGGGTGGCCGGGCACGGGGCACTCCCGGGCCCTGCTGTCGGCGCAGGGCGCGTCCTGGTCGCCGAGCAGCACGTACGGGACGCCGTACGGCCGCCAGCGTTCGGCGGGGACCACCGGCGCGAACAGGGACACGACGGGGGTGCCGACGGCGGCGGCGAGGTGGGCGGGGCCGGTGTTGCCGGTGACGACGGCGTCGGCGCCCGCGAGGACGCCGGACAGTTCCGCCGCGCCGGTGCGGCCGCCGAGGTCGAGGGCCTGCTCGCCCGCGACGAACGCGGTCAGGTCGCTCTCGCCCGCACTTCCGGTGACCACCACCCGGTGTCCGGCGGCGGCCAGTTCGCGCACCGCCTCGGCGCAGCGCCCGGGGCTCCAGGCGCGGGCGGGGACGCTGGCGCCGGGATGCACGACGACGTAGGGGCCGGGGCCGGTGAGCCCGGCGGTCGGGGGTGGCGGGAGCACCCGCAGGAGGCCGTCGTCGGCCGGCGGGAACCCGGCGGCTTCGGCGAGGTCGAGGGCGGCCTCGGCCTCGTGGGCGTGCGGGGCGCGGTGGTGGCGCACGTCGAGCAGGGAGCCGGGGTAGTCCTCGCTGTCGGCGGCGATGAAGCCGACACCGGCCAGCCGCAGCAGCAGGGCGGCGGGCAGCGGCGACTGGTGGAACGAAGTGAGGATCAGCCCCGTGTCGGCGTCGATCGTGTCGATGAGCTGGTCGACCTCGCCACGGCCGACGGGCGGGGATGCGAAGCCCACCCAGGGCGCGTCCCACACGAGGATGCCGTCGACGCCGGGGAGCAGCCGGGCGGCGGGCGCGCCGCGGGATCCGCACAGCAGGGTGACGGTGTCGGCACGGGCGGCGACCGCGCGGATCGCCGGTCCGGCGAGCAGCACGTCCCCGAAGCTGTCGAGTCGGGTCACGAGGGCTTTCACCGGCACCTCCCCGGTCCGGGGCCGGAGGTGAAGGCCTCCCGGACGGGCCGTTCGTCGACCAGGACGCGGCCCCGCGGCACTCCGTCGAGCACCGCGCGGACGGCGGTGTTCAGGTCGGGGGCGACGTGGTCGGCCGCCGCGGTCTCCTCGGGACGCGTCTGCGCGGTGGGGACGAGGATGCCGTGCGCTCCGGCCCGGCGGGCGGCCTCCACGTCGGCGCCGATGTCGCCGATGACGACGAGGTCGGCGGGGTGGGTGCACAGGCGTCCGGCCGCCCACAGCACCATGCCGGGCTGCGGCTTGCGGCACCGGCAGCCGTCCTCGGGGCCGTGCGGGCAGACGGCGAACACGTCGAAGGGGCCGAGGAGCTCGTCCACGCGGTGGTTGACGCGGCGGACGTCGGCCTCGGTGAGCAGGCCGCGCGCGACGCCGGACTGGTTGGTGACGACTCCGGTGGCGATGCCGGCCTCACGCAGGCGGGCGAGCGCCTCGCGGGCGCCGTCGACGGGGCGTACCAGGCCGGGGTCGCCGTTGTAGGGGACGTCCTCGACGAGCGTGCCGTCGCGGTCGAACAGCACGGCCTTGACGGGCCGGGCGGAGGAAGACGTGTTGATCCCGAGGGTGCGCATGTACCGGGTGCTCCGTCCCGTGCGGGTGTGGAGGACTTCGGTGCTGGCGAGTGCCGCGAGTGAGCTGACTTAAACAATTGATGCCTACTTCTGACAAAAGCACCGATTTGTCAGCCCGAGTAGCGCTGTGGGGCCATCCGGGGCGAACCACAGCACTATGAACAACGCGTATACATGATGTGTATAGTCCCGGCATGCCTTCTCTGACCAAGAAGATGAAGAAAACGGGGACCGCGTTCCGAACGGCCGGAACGCTCGCGGCGGCCGCCGCCCTCACCCTCGTCCTGAGCGGCTGCTCGGGGCTCGACACCACCGCACCCAGCGCCGTCCGGGCCGAGCCGGCCGCCGGCGCCCAGGCGGCCCGGTTCGGGACCGTGGACTGCCGCGAGGCCAAGTGCATCGCGCTCACCTTCGACGCCGGGCCGAGCGAACACTCCGCGCGCCTGCTGGACATCCTCAAGGACAGGCAGGTCCCGGCGACCTTCTTCCTGCTGGGCGAGCGGCACATCGAGAAGTACCCGGAGCTGGTGCGGCGGATGGCCGACGAGGGCCACGAGGTGGCCAGCCACACCTGGGACCACAAGATCCTGACCGGCCTGGAACCCGAGGAGATACGCGAGGAACTGCGGCGCCCGAACCGGGAGATAGAGCGCCTCACCGGCCGCCGCCCCACCCTGATGCGCCCGCCGCAGGGCCGCACCGACGACACCGTGCACGAGATCTGCCGCGAACTCGGCCTGTCCGAGGTGCTGTGGACCGTGACCGCGAAGGACTACACGACCACCGACTCGGAGCTGATCGGCCGCCGCGTCCTCGACCAGGCGTCCCGGGACGGCATCATCCTGCTGCACGACATCTACGACGGCACCGTGCCGGCCGTGCCCGGCATCATCGACGCGCTCAAGGAACGCGGCTACGTCTTCGTGACGGTGCCGCAGCTGCTGGCGCCGGGGAAGGCGGAGCCGGGGGCCGTGTACCGGTGACGGGCCGCCGGGAAAAGAGGTTGTGGGCGACCTCGATCGCGGGGAGGGTGCGAGGGCGCCGAAGGGAGAATGCGTGCCGCAGCCCATCCAGGAAATCCCCCCTGGCCGACCCGGACTCGGGACCGTACGGCATCACGACCGGACCCGACGGGGCCCTGTGGCTGACGCTGGTGCGCGACGGCCGGATCGGACGCCTCACACCGGACGGCGCCTTCACGCAGTATCCGCTGGACTCGCCGTCCTGCCGCCCCACCGTCATCACACCCGGCCCGGACGGGGCACTGTGGTTCACCCGGACCGGAGACCACCGCATCGGCCGCGTCACCGTCGACGGCGACAGCTCGTCGTTCGCCCTGCCGGCGGCGGACGCCGGGCCCTACGGCATCACGACCGGCCCCGGCGACTGCTGGTTCACCGAGTGGGGCGCCGGTCGCGTCGGCCGCCTCGCCCCGGACGGCACCCTCACGGAACACATCCTGCCCACCCCGTCCTGCGAGCCCCACGGCATCACGGTGGGGCCGGACGGGGCGCTGTGGGTGGCCCTGGAGACAGGGGCGGTGGCGCGGGTGGCGCCGTAGGGCGGCGGACCGTGCGAGGCGGGGGCGCGACGGACGCCCGGTCCGGGCGGCGGTCGCCCGCCCGGGCTGCGGACACACGGGTGGGCCGGGCGGGTGAACGGGGCGCGGGCGGGACGGCGCGCGTCGCGGGTTCTTTACGATCGTGCCGTGGCGAACATCGAGCTCCAGCGCACGGCCCCGCTCCCCCTCGACGAGGCGTGGCGCCGGATCACGGCGTGGCCCCGGCACGGTGACACCGTGCCGCTGACGGTGGTCCGGGTGGTCCCGCCCGGCCCGACCCGCGAAGGCACACGCGTCGTGGCCCGCTCGGGCATCGGGCCCCTCGCCTTCGACGACCCCATGGAGGTCACGCTCTGGCAGCCACCGGCGGACGGGGGTCCGGGGATCTGCCGGCTGGAGAAGCGCGGGCGCGTGGTCCTCGGCTGGGCCGAACTGGAGGTGCGGCCGGGGCCGGGCGGGCGCACCCGGGTGGTGTGGCGGGAGGAGATCCGGCTCCGCTTCCTGCCGCCGCTCCTCGACGGCGTGGTGCGGCGTTCGGCGCGGTACGTCTTCGGCCGGGCGCTGAACCGGCTGTTGCGCCACCCCTGAGCCGGGGCGGAACCTTCGTCCAGGACAACCGGGCCGGAGCCGGTGGCCGTGGAGGCATGCGCGGCCACGAAGCGGAGGCCGAGCCCGGCTGGACGTCGCCCCCCTCCCCCTCGGCGGTCCCTCGCCCGACGGAGTCCTGAGGGCCGGGTTCCGCGACGGTGCGCGGCCGGGTTGACCTGCGGGTGCTCCCGCAGCCGGCGGTGACCGTCCTCGTCGGGCTCGGGCCCGCCCCGCGCACCGTCGAGGAGGCGGGCCACGCGGTGTCGTCGCCGCGCTGTCGCCCGACCGGCCCGGATGCGCGGTGAGCGGGAACCGTTCCCGCCGCTGGAGGCCGCGGTCCGCCGCCCCGGCGGGGACGCTCAGGCGACCGACCCGATCCGCCGTCCCGCCGCGACCGGTCCGGGCTCGTGGTGGATCGGCGTGTGAGCGCCGGTCAGCGGCGTCCCGCTCCCGCCGCGCCGCCCCGCGACGATCTCCGCCGCGATCGACAGGGCCGTCTCCTCGGGCGTACGCGCGCCGAGGTCCAGCCCGATCGGCGAGTGCAGGCGGCTCAACTCCAATTCGGTGACGCCGACTTCGCGCAGCCGGGCGTCGCGGTCCAGGTGGGTGCGGCGGGAGCCCATGGCGCCGACGTACGCCACCGGCAGCCGCAGCGCGAGCTTCAGCAGCGGGACGTCGAACTTGGCGTCGTGGGTGAGCACGCACAGGACCGTGCGCGCGTCGACGTCGGTGCGCTCCAGGTAGCGGTGGGGCCAGTCCACGACGATCTCGTCGGCCTCGGGGAAGCGCGCCCGGGTCGCGAAGACGGAGCGGGCGTCGCACACCGTGACGTGGTAGCCGAGGAACTTGCCGACGCGGACCAGGGCGGAGGCGAAGTCGATCGCGCCGAACACGATCATGCGGGGCGCGGGGACCGAGGACTCGATCAGGACCGTGAGCGGTGCTCCGCAGCGGGAGCCCTGCTCTCCGATCTCCAGGGTGCCGGTGCGCCCGGCGTCGAGGAAGGCGCCCGCCTCGGCCGCGACCGTACGGTCCAGCTCCGGATGGGCGCCGAAACCGCCGTACCGGGAGCCGTCGGGCCGGACCAGCAGGGCCCGGCCCGTCAGCTCGGGCGGGCCCGACACGATCCGGGCCACCGCCGCCGCCTCCCTTCGCGCGGCGGCGGCGAGCGCGGCCCCGGCCACCGGGCGGACCGGATCGGCAGCGCGTACCGGGGTGACCAGGATGTCGATGAAGCCGCCGCAGGTCAGGCCCACGGCGAAGGCGTCGTCGTCGCTGTAGCCGAAGCGTTCCAGGACGGTCTCGCCGTCCCGCAGCGCCTGCTCGCACAGCTCGTAGACCGCGCCCTCCACGCAGCCGCCGGAGACGGAGCCGAGCGCCGTGCCGTCGGCGTCCACGGCGAGCGCGGCGCCGGGCTGCCGGGGCGCGCTGCCGCCGACGGCCACCACGGTGGCCACGGCGAAGTCACGGCCCTGCTCGACCCACCGGTTGAGCTCCTCGGCGATGTCCAGCATCTGTCTCAATCTCCTTAAGGCCGCAGCGGGGCGTCAGTGGACGCCGAGCCAGCTCTCGATCGGGTTGAGGGCGAAGTACACGAGGAACACCGCCGTGAGGATCCACATGAAGGCGCCGATCTCGCGCCACTTGCCCTGGGCGGTCTTGATGGCGACGTAGGAGATGACGCCCGCGGCGACACCCGTGGTGATGGTGTACGTGAACGGCATCAGCACGACCGTCAGGAACACCGGGACGGCGGTGGCGCGGTCGGCCCAGTCCACGTGCCGGGCGTTCATCAGCATCATCGCGCCGATGACGACGAGGGCGGCGGCGGCGACCTCCGACGGCACGATCGCCGTGAGCGGGGTGAAGAACAGGCAGGCCGCGAAGAACAGTCCGGTGACGACGGAGGCGAGGCCGGTGCGGGCGCCCTCGCCGACGCCGGTCGCGGACTCGATGAACACCGTCTGGCCGGAGCCGCCCGACACACCGCCGATCGCACCGCCGGCCCCGTCGATGAACAGCGCCTTGGACAGGCCCGGCATCCGGCCCTTGTCGTCGGCGAGTTTCGCCTCGGTGCCCACGCCGATGATGGTGGCCATCGCGTCGAAGAACCCGGCCAGCACCAGCGTGAAGACGATCATGCCGACGGTCATCGCGCCGACCTCGCCCCAGCCGCCGAACTCGACGTCGCCGAAGAGCGAGAAGTCGGGCATGGACACGGCGCTCCCGTGGAGTTCGGGGGCGCCGCCCGCCCACTGCCTGGGGTCGATGACGCCGGCGGCGTTGAGCACCGCGGCGACGACCGTGCCGCCGACGATGCCGATGAGGATGGCGCCCGGGACGTTCCGGGCCTGCAGCATGAAGATCAGCAGCAGGGTGGCGGCGAAGAGCAGGACCGGCCAGCCGGCGAGTTCCCCCGCCGGGCCGAGCGTGACCGGAGTGGCCTCGCCCTGGTGCACGAAGCCGGACTTGTAGAAACCGATGAGGGCGATGAACAGGCCGATGCCCATGGTGATGCCGTGCTTGAGCGCGAGCGGGATCGCGTTCATGATCATCTCGCGCAGGCCGGTGACGACCAGCAGCATGATGACGACGCCGTACATCACGCACATGCCCATCGCCTGCGGCCAGGTCATCTCGGGCGCGACCTGGGAGGCGAGGACCCCGGAGACGGACAGGCCCGCGGCGAGGGCGAGAGGCACCTTGCCGACGAAACCCATCAGCAGGGTGGTGAGGGCCGCCGCGAACGCGGTCGCGGTGATCAGTCCCCGCTGGGCGAGCGTGTCGCCGGCCGCGTCCCTGCCGGAGAGGATCAGGGGGTTGAGCAGGAGGATGTACGCCATCGCCATGAAGGTCGTGATGCCGCCGCGCACTTCACGGGCGACCGTGGACCCTCTGTGGGATATGTGGAAGTACCGGTCGAGCCAGGACCGCCCGGCCGGGACGCGGGTGCCTTCGCCCGCGTCGTCGGCTGTGGTCCTCGGCTCTGCGGACTGCTGGGTCATGTGGGCCTACTCCCAAGGTTCACAGGGGCACCCGCGGCTCGTCGTGACAACGTGCGGGATTTGGGAAGGTGCTTCGGCCGCACGACCCGGGGGACGGCCCGAGACGAACGATCAGTCGGCTTCCGGGGACCGCGAGCGGTGCGGTGCCCGGTCCTCCGGGCGGCGCGGGAATGTGACGTTCCGGTGCGCCGCCCGGAGAGCTCTCACGCGGTGCCGGTCAGGTGCTCGGGGCGGACCGGCGTCCTGTTCAGCTCCAGCCCGGTCGCCGCGCGGATCGCCGCGAGCACGGCCGGGGTGGACGACAGGGTGGGTGCCTCGCCGACGCCGCGCAGCCCGTAGGGGGCGTGCTCGTCGGCGAGTTCGAGCACGTCGACGGGGATGGTCGGCGTGTCGAGGATGGTGGGGATCAGGTAGTCGGTGAAGGAGGGGTTCTTGACCTTCGCCGTCTTCGGGTCGACGACGATCTCCTCCATGACCGCGACGCCCAGGCCCTGGGTCGTGCCGCCCTGGATCTGGCCGATCACGGAGAGCGGGTTGAGCGCCTTGCCGACGTCCTGGGCGCAGGCCAGCTCGATCACCTTCACCAGGCCGAGCTCGGTGTCGACCTCCACGACGGCGCGGTGCGCGGCGAAGGAGTACTGCACGTGCCCGTTGCCCTGGCCGGTGCGCAGGTCGAAGGGCTCGGTCGGCCGGTGCCGCCACTCCTCCTCGACCTCCACGGCCTCGTCCTGGAGGACGTCGGCCAGGTCGGCGAGGACCTCGCCACCGTCGGTGACGACCTTGCCGCCCTCCAGGACCAGTTCGGCCGTCGCCCAGGCGGGGTGGTACGAGCCGAACCTGCGGCGGCCGGTCTCCAGCACCTTCTCGCGGACGAGTTCGCAGGCGTTCTTCACCGCGCCGCCGGTGACGTAGGTCTGCCGCGAGGCAGACGTCGAACCGGCGCTGCCGACGCGGGTGTCGGCCGGGTGGATGGTCACCTGCGTGACGCCCAGCTCGGTGCGGGCGATCTGCGCGTGGACCGTGACCCCGCCCTGCCCGACCTCCGCCATGGCCGTGTGGACGGTCGCCACCGGTTCCCCGTTGAGCACCTCCATGCGGACCCTGGCGGTGGAGTAGTCGTCGAACCCCTCGGAGAAGCCGACGTTCTTGATGCCGACCGCGTAGCCGACCCCGCGGACGACGCCCTCGCCGTGCGTGGTGTTGGACAGGCCGCCCGGCAGCTGCCGTACGTCGGCGCCCTCGCTGGACTCCCACTGGCGCTCCGGCGGCATCGGCATCGCCTTGACGCGGCGCAGCAGTTCGGCCACGGGGGCCGGGGAGTCGACGGGCTGCCCGGTGGGCATGAGCGTGCCCTGCTCCATGGCGTTGAGCCGGCGGAACTCCACCGGGTCCATGCCGAGTTTCGCGGCGAGCTTGTCCATCTGCGCCTCGTAGGCGAAGCACGCCTGGACCGCGCCGAAGCCGCGCATGGCGCCGCAGGGCGGGTTGTTGGTGTAGAGGGCGATGGCCTCGATGTCCACGTCGTCGATGACGTACGGGCCGGCGGACAGGGAGGAGGCGTTGCCGACGACCGCCGGGGAGGCGGAGGCGTAGGCGCCGCCGTCCAGGACGATCCGGCACTTCATGTGGGTGAGCTTGCCGTCCCTGGTGGCCCCGTGCTCGTAGTACAGCTTCGCGGGGTGGCGGTGGACGTGCCCGAAGAAGGACTCGAACCGGTTGTAGACGATCTTGACGGGCTTGCCGGTGCGCAGCGCCAGCAGGCAGGCGTGGATCTGCATCGACAGGTCCTCGCGGCCGCCGAAGGCGCCGCCGACCCCGGACAGCGTCATGCGCACCTTGTCCTCGGGCAGGCCGAGCACGGGGGCGATCTGGCGCAGGTCGCTGTGCAGCCACTGGGTGGCGATGTAGAGGTGGACGCCACCGTCCTCCTCCGGCACGGCGAGGCCGGACTCGGGGCCGAGGAAGGCCTGGTCCTGCATGCCGAAGGTGTACTCGCCCTCGACGATCACGTCGGCCCGCTTGCGGGCCTCGGCCACGTCGCCGCGCACGATCGGCTGGCGGTGCACGATGTTGGGGTGCGGGACGTGGCCGGCGTGGTGGTCGTCGCGGTTCTCGTGGACGAGGATCGCGTCCGGTGCGGTGGCGGAGGCCTCGTCGGTGACGACGGGCAGCTCCCTGTACTCCACCTTGATCTTCGCGGCGGCGCGGCGCGCCGTCTCCGGGTGGTCGGCGGCGACGAGGGCGACCGGCTCACCGTGATGGCGGACCTTGCCGTGGGCGAGGACCGGGGTGTCCTGGATCTCCAGGCCGTAAGTCTTCACGTCGGTCGGCAGGTCGTCGTAGGTCAGCACGGCGTAGACGCCCGGCGTCGCCAGCGCCTCGCCCGTGTCGATGGAGACGATCTCGGCGTGCGCGACGGTGGAGCGCAGGATCTGCCCCCACAGCATGTCCTCGTGCCACATGTCGGAGGAGTACGCGAACTCGCCGGTGACCTTGAGGGTGCCGTCCGGGCGGAGCGTGGACTCGCCGATGCCGCCCTTGGTCTGCGCGCCCTGGGTGATCTTGGTGGGGGTTCCGTTGGGGGAAGACACGATCAGACCGCCTCTCCCTGCCGGGCGGCCGCCAGGCGGACCGCGTCCATGATCTTCTCGTAACCGGTGCAGCGGCACAGGTTGCCCGACAGGGCCTCACGGATGTCCGCGTCGGTCGGGTTGGGGTTGCGCTCCAGCATCTCGTCGGCGGCGACCAGCAGACCGGGTGTGCAGAAGCCGCACTGGACGGCGCCGGCGTCGATGAACGCCTGCTGGATGGGGGAGAGTTCGGTGCCCTCGCCGGTGTGCGAGTCGGCGCCCCTGGCCTGCCACGCCTGGGAGTCCCGCACCGCGGTGCCGCAGGCGCCGGGAGCGCAGCCGCCCTCGGCGCGCTGCCTGGCGTACTCGGCGAGGCCCTCGACGGTGACGACCTCGCGGCCCTCCGCCTGCCCGGCGGCGACCAGGCACGAGCACACCGGCACGCCGTCCAGGCGAACCGTGCACGAGCCGCACTCGCCCTGCTCACAGGCGTTCTTGGAACCGGGAAGCCCGAGCCGCTCCCGCAGCACGTACAGCAGGGACTCGCCCTCCCAGACGTCGTCGGCTTCCTGCGGACGGCCGTTGACCGTGAAGTTGACACGCATTACGCAGCTCCCTCCGAAGCGCGGCGGGCGCCGCGGTAGGACTCCCAGGTCCAGGTCAGCGTGCGGCGGGCCATGACGCCGACCGCGTGGCGGCGATAGCTCGCGGTGCCCCGGACGTCGTCGATCGGGTTGCAGGCGGCGGAGCACAGGTCCGCGAACTGCTTGGCGACCGACGGGGTGATGATCCTGCCGTTGTCCCAGAAGCCGCCCTCCTCCAGTGCGGCGTTCAGGAACTCCTCGGCGGCCTTGGCCCGTACGGGCGTCGGGGCGGCGGAGCCGATGCCGGTGCGCACGGTGCGGGTTGCGGGGTGCAGCGCCAGTCCGAAGGCGCACACGGCGATGACCATGGCGTTGCGGGTGCCGACCTTGGAGAACTGCTGGGGTCCGTCGGCCTTCTTGATGTGCACGGCGCGGATCAGCTCGTCGGGCTCCAGCGCGTTGCGCTTCACACCCGTGTAGAACGCGTCGATCGGGATGAGGCGGGTCCCACGCACCGACTCGACCTCCACCTCGGCGCCCGCGGCGAGCAGGGCGGGGTGGGCGTCGCCGGCCGGGGAGGCGGTGCCGAGGTTGCCGCCGACGCCGCCGCGGTTGCGGATCTGCGGAGAGGCGACCGTGTGCGAGGCGAGGGCGAGACCCGGCAGCTCGGCGCGGAGGTTCTCCATGATCTTCGTGTACGGCACGGAGGAACCGAGCCGCACGCTCTCCTCGCCGACCTCCCACTCGGAGAGGTCGCCGATGCGGTTCAGGTCCATGAGGTACTCGGGCCGGCGGTGGTCGAAGTTGATCTCGACCATCAGGTCGGTGCCACCCGCAATCGGCACGGCGGTGGGGTGCTCGGCTTTCGCGGCGAGCGCCTCCTCCCAGCTGGCGGGGCGAAGGAAGTCCATGACCGGCTCTCTTCTTCGTCTTCTCGTGGAGCGTTCGGTTTGAGCCAATCCGTGTGCGGCGGTCCCGGCTCGTTCATGTGCTGTTGACGCGTTGTGGCCTCAGTACACAGCCCGGTACTCCGACGGGGTCAGTCACGGAAACCATGAAGGAGTTGGCTGGCCAGGAGAGGCATCTTGTAGATTCATATGAACGGAGGCCATCGGAAACCTCCTCGTTCACCTGTGGAAACACGCGACACGACCGCGTGACCTGGGACACAGCCGGGACACGGCTCGGGGGACGGCGAGCGCCGCTCACCAGCCCGACGAACAGGCGTTCCCTCCGACCCCACCAAGATCGACCATAGATTTCGAGACAAAGAACGGCGGCGACGAGAATGCGGCTGCGCGCACTGCTGGACACGGACGCGCTGGGCCTCAAGCTGCTCGGCGGCGAGGGCGAGCTGGACCGCGCCGTGCGCGGCGTGATGACCACCGACCTGCGCGACCCGAGCCGCTACCTCTCGGGCGGCGAGCTGGTCCTCACCGGCCTGGCCTGGCGCCGGGATGCCGCGGACTCGGAGTCGTTCGTGCGCATCCTGGTCCAGGCCGGGGTGGCGGCCCTGGCCGCGGGCGAGGCCGAACTGGGCGACGTTCCGGAGGACCTGGTCGTGGCCTGCGCCCGCCACCGCCTGCCGCTCTTCGCGGTGCACGAGTCGGTGGCCTTCGCGACGATCACCGAACACGTCGTACGGCAGGTCTCCGGCGAGCGGGCCGGAGACCTCGCGGCGGTGGTCGACCGCCACCGCCGGATGATGACGTCGGGCCCGGCGGGCGGCGGCCCGGAGGTCGTGCTGGACCTGCTCGGCTCGGACCTGGACCTGCGGGCCTGGGTGCTCTCCCCCACCGGCCGTCTCATCGCGGGCTCGAAGGCCGCGGGCCCGGCCCTGCCCGCCGAGGCCTGCGCCCGTCTCGCGGCGGAGCACCTGTCCGCCACCCGCACGGGCCGCCGCGACCCTCACCGCGTCATCCTGGGCTCCACCACCTACTCGCTCTTCCCGATCCGCTCGGCGGGCCGCTCCGGGCAGAGCGCCCGGGACGTCCGGGAGACCGTGCTGTCCGACTGGCTGCTGGCGGTCGAGGCGGACGCCGGGGACTGGGCCGAGGAGCGCCTGGACCTGCTGCACGGCGTGACGCAGCTGATCGCGGTCGAGCGGGACCGCCGGGACGCGGCCCGCACGGTGCGCCGCCGTCTCGCCCAGGAGGTCCTGGAACTGGTCCAGACGGGCGCGGCCCCCGCCGAGATCGCCGCCCGTCTGCGCGTGGCCGCTCCCGTGCTGCTCCCCGGCCTCGGCTCCGCGCCGCACTGGCAGGTCGTCGTGGCCCGTGTGGACTGGGACGGCGCCGAGACCGAGACGGGCCCGGTCGCGCAGGCCCTCCTGGAGGAGATCCTCGTCGACCCGTCGTGGCCCGGCCGGGAGCACTCCGACCGCATCGCGGTCGCGCACACCGGCGACGAGGCCATGGCCCTGGTCCCCCTCCCGGCCGTCTCCGCGGAGCACGACGGGGCGGAGACCGGCGTCCTCGCGGACGCGCTGCTGGAATCGGTGCGGTCCCCCCTCACAGCCGGCCTGGACGACGACGGCCGCCTCACCCTCGGCGTCAGCGCCGCCGTGCACTCGGCGGAGGGCCTGCGCGGCGCCCTGGAGGAGGCCCGCCACGCCCGGCGCGTCGCCGCGGCCCGCCCGGGCCGGGTCTGCGCGGCCGGCCACCAGGAACTGGCCTCCCACGTCCTGCTGCTCCCCTTCGTCCCGGACGACGTGCGCCGCGCCTTCACGGCCCGCCTGCTGGACCCTCTGCGCGACTACGACCGCCGCCACCGCGCCGAGCTGATCCCGACGCTGGAGGCCTTCCTCGACTGCGACGGCTCCTGGACCCGCTGCGCCACCCGGCTGCACCTGCACGTCAACACGCTGCGCTACCGGGTGGGGCGCATCGAGCAGTTGACGGGCCGTGACCTGTCGCGGCTGGAGGACAAGCTGGACTTCTTCCTGGCCCTGCGGATGAGCTGAGGCACGGGGTTCTCCCGCCCAAACCCGGTGCGCCCCGGAGTCCCACGACTTTGTGAAATCCTTCACCCGCCCTCTTGGCCCGGCCCCGCGATTCGTGCTGAGATGCCGCCACCACTCAACAGCTCGATGGCGTGCTCGGGGAGGGCAACGTGGCGCATACCGCCATGTCTGGTAACGGAACGACCGCCGGTGACGATCCCCTCCAGACCGCGGTATGGCGGCTGCGCTCCCGCGGGTGCTGGGCCGACGCGGCCGCGCTGCTGCTGCCCGCCACCCCGGCGGCGGCGCTGCAACGCGCGTCCCTGCTGGTCGAGCGGTGTCTGTACACCGAGCAGGGCTGGGAGGAGGCCGAGGACGCGCTGCGCACGGCCGAGGCCCTCGCACACAGCGACGACGAGCGCGGCGCGGCCGCTTGTGAACGCGGGTACTTGGCCTACGCGGCGACCCTGCTGGCGGTCCGGGACCGGGCCGACGAGGCCCGGGCCGCGCTGGGCCGGGCGGCGGCGCTGATCCCTCCGGGGGCTCCGGCCCGTGCCCTGCTGGACTTCCGCCGGGGCCTGCTGGCGGAGAACCTGACGAGCGCGCCCCAGGCCGCCCGGGCCGCGTACCGGCGCGCTCACGCGGGCGCCACGGCCCACGCCGACCCGCTGCTGCTCTCCTTCACCTGGCGCCACCTGGCCGGACTCGCCTTGCGCGACGGCGAGTTGGCGGAGGCCCGGCACGGCTTCACCGAGTCCCTCCGCCTCCGCGAGGAACTGGGCTATCTCGTGGGCACGGCACCGGCGTTGGTGTCCCTGGCCGACACGGAGACGGAATCGGAGGCGTCCCGGCTGCGGGCGGAGGCGCGATGGCTGCACCGGCTGCTGGGCGGTGTGCCGACGTGGCTCGCACGCCACCTTCCCTCGGCACCCCCGGCGGCGACGGCCTGACAGCGGCCCGGCGTCGTCGCTGAGGCCGGGTGGGTCCGCAACCCGGCGGAGCCCACCCGCGCCGCGCCGCGGCTGAGCGGACCCGCACCCGCCGGCGGCCGGAAGGGGCCGTGTCGGGCGGTGTCCGCCCCCGCAGCGGCTGGCGCGTCAACGGACAGTCGGCCGGCGTCCGACCCCATCGCGCCGTTCCGGGGCCGGGCCCCCCGGCGCGGCCCCGACCCACCACCCGGCGTCAGGCGACGGCCCCCGTGAAGTGCTCCCCCACCAGCGCCCGCACCACATCCAGGTCCCGTGCGATCAGCGCGTCCAGCAGCGCCGTGTGCTCGTGCGCGTCCGCCACCAGGTCCGCGCGCCCCCGCGTCCCCGGTCCGCCCCCGACCAGCGGCCACTGCGCCCGGCGGTGCAGGTCCTCCGCGATCCGCACCAGTTGCCGGTTCCCGGACAGGGACAGCACCGCCCGGTGGAAGCCCCGGTCGGCCTCCGCGTAGGCCGCCCGGCACCCGGAGGACGCCGCGCGGACCGTGGCCTCCGCCAGCGGGCGCAGTTCGGCCCACCGCTCGGCGGGCACCGTCCGGGCCAGCCGCAGCATCACCGGCACCTCGATCAGCGCCCGGACCTCGGCCAGTTCGGCCAGCTCCCGCGCCCCCCGCTCCACCACGCGGAACCCGCGGTTGGGCACCACCTCGACCGCGCCCTCCAGCGCCAGCTGCTGCATCGCCTCGCGCACCGGCGTCGCCGACACCCCGAAGCGCTCCCCCAGCACCGGCGCCGAGTACACCTCCCCGGGCCGGAGGTCCCCGGCCACCAGGGCGGCGCGCAGCGCGTCGAGGATCTGCCCGCGCACCGAGGCCCGCTGCACGACCGGCCGCACCCGCGGCGCGGGCGGCTCGGAGTGCGTGTGCTCCCCGCGCACCGCCCCGGCCCCGGACCCCGCCTGCCGCGGCACCCGGGTCTGCCCGGCGGCGTCCGCCCGGACCTGCGGGCTTCCCGTCCCGGCGGAGCCCTGCGCGCCCTGCTTCACGGGTCCTCCTCCGGACGTATCGGTACTTGGGGTCATTACGACGGGTTGTTACTCGTCCGTCAAGCACGATAAGCGCACCGCCCGCCAGTTCAAATCCCGGCGATCTTCGGTAAGGTAAGCCTTACCTTCAACACCCGCCCGCGAGGGACCGTCTACAGACACGGATCGGTGATCACATGCCCGCGACCCGTTCGGCCGTCTCCGGTGCCTACGCCCGCCTGGCCGAGGTCCTCCCGGTACTGGCCGTCACCGAACTCGCCCCGGGGCAGGAGACCCCGCGCGGCGGCGGCTGGACCGCCGCCGCCGACCTGGCCGCCGCGGGCCCGGGCCTGGACGCCTTCCTGGCCTGGGACGAGGCCCAGATCCAGCGGGACTACGACCGGCCGGCCCGCCCCGACGTCGTCGCCAGCTTCGGCCTGCACCGCTACGCCTGGCCCGCCTGCCTGCTGATCACCGTGCCGTGGTTCCTGCACCGCCGCGTCCCCCGCTACCCCGTGACGCACGTCTCGTACGACCGCACCGACCCCGCACACGCCCTCGGTCACCTCGCCGTCCGCCCGGGCGGCTTCGCCTGCCTGCCCGGCGACGAGGCCGCCGCGCTGCCCGGCGCCCGGGTCGTGGCGGACGAGGAGGCCCTGCGCGCGGAGGTGCGGTCGGCGGTCGCCGAGCACCTGGAGCCGGTCCTGGCCGGTTTCGGCCCGCGGATGCGGCGCCGGGGCCGGGCCCTGTGGGGCATGGCGACCGACGAGATCGTCGAGGGCCTGTGGTACGTCGGGCAGCTGTTCGGCGAGCTGGAGGAGCGGCGCGCGATGCGCGAACTGGAGCTGCTCCTGCCGGGCGCGACCAAGCCGTACGTCGGCACGGCCGCGTTCCGCGAGCTGACCGGCCCGGGCGGCGAGCCGCTGCGCACCCGGGACCGCGCGAGCTGCTGCATGTTCTACACCCTGCGCCCCGAGGACACCTGCGCCACCTGCCCGCGCACCTGCGACGCGGACCGGGTCGGCAAGCTGCTGGCCACGGCCAGTTGACGCACCGTCGGGCGGCGACCCCTCCCGGCGTCCCGTAGGATCATCACGGAACCGGAAACCCGCACGCCCACCGGCGATTCACAACTCCCTCACGCGTCACGGGAACTTTCCGGAGAACCACTCGTAAGGGTAGTCTTGTTCGAACTCAACTCCCGCCCCTCAAGCGGCAGTTCGAGCAGAACGCCGCCCTGGGCATCCCCTTGCACTTCCTTGGCGGCCTCTTGCCCCGAAACCCCCTGAGGGCCGGTGGGATTGGGCCACTATGGCGGGCGTTACGCCCTATCCCCATGCAAGGGACCACCCACATGAGACTGACCGACATATCGCTGAACTGGCTGCTTCCGGGCGCCGTGCTTCTCCTGGGCATGCTGGCGGCGGTGGCGGTGCTCGCGCGCGGCAAGCGCTCCTCGGTCAAGGACACGAGCGCGGACGATTCCTGGGAGCGCAGCGAGGAACGCCGCAGACGCAAGGAAGCGATCTACGGCACTGTTTCCTATGTCCTGCTGTTCTGCTGCGCGGCCGTCGCCGCCGCGCTCTCCTTCCACGGCCTGGTCGGCTTCGGCGAGCAGAACCTCGGCCTGACCGGCGGCTGGCAGTACCTCGTCCCGTTCGGCCTCGACGGCGCGGCGATGTTCTGCTCCGTGCTCGCGGTGCGCGAGGCCAGCCACGGTGACGCGGCGCTCGGCTCCCGGATACTGGTCTGGACGTTCGCGCTCGCCGCCGCCTGGTTCAACTGGGTGCACGCGCCGCGGGGCGTCGGCCACGACGGCGCTCCCCACTTCTTCGCCGGCATGTCCCTCTCCGCGGCGGTGCTGTTCGACCGCGCGCTGAAGCAGACCCGCCGGGCAGCCCTGCGCGAGCAGGGTCTGGTGCCGCGTCCCCTGCCGCAGATCCGTATCGTGCGCTGGCTGCGGGCCCCTCGGGAGACCTACAAGGCCTGGTCGCTGATGCTGCTGGAGGGTGTGCGCAGCCTCGACGAGGCGGTCGACGAGGTGCGCGAGGACAAGCGCAAGAAGGACGCCGAGCGGCAGCGGCGCCGCGACCAGCAGCGCGTGGAGCGCGCCCAGCTGAAGGCGATCAGCCGCGGTCACCGCGGCTACCTCGGCCGCGGCGGCGGCCGGCAGCTGGACGTCCAGGTGGAGCGCGGCTCCTCGCAGGTCACCGCGGAGCCTGCCATACCCGGGCCGGAGCAACTGCCCGTCCGCTCGCGTCCCTCCCTGCAGCCCGTCCGCAAAGGGAGTGACCCCGTGACCGTCGACCTCACCGCGGAGGACGACACCATGGCGCTGCCGCGGCTGGACTCCCTGGAGCGCAAGCTCAAGGACCTGGAGCAGCAGTTCGGCTAGCCGAGCCGCACCGGTACGGCGAGGGGGCGTGGCCTGCGGGCCGCGCCCCTTCGGCTGTCACGCCGCCCCGGCCTCCAGCTCGAACCAGACGGCCTTGCCCACGCCGTGCGGCCGGACGCCCCAGGCGTCCGCGAGGGTCTCCACCAGGAACAGGCCCCTGCCGTTGGTGCCGTCGTCGGCGACCGGCCTCCGCGGCCGGGGCCTGCGGGCCACGAAGTCCCGTACCTCCACGTGCAGTCCGCGGGGTCCGACGGTCGCCGTCAGGACCGCGTCGTGATCGGTGTGCACGATCGCGTTGGTGACGAGTTCGCTGGTGAGCAGCTCCGCCACGTCGGAGATGTCGGACCGCCCCTGCCTTCCCCACTGCCCGAGCAGCTCCCGCAGGGCCCTGCGGGCCTCCGGCACGGCTCGCAGGTCCGACCTGCCCAGTCTGCGCCTCAGCTGAGGCGCCGGTGCCTGCTCCCTGACGTCGTCGGTCCCGTCCTCCACCGTCTTCGCCGAGAAGGCCCCGATCGCTGTGGGACCGCCTCCTCGTGCCTGCCTCTCCATGACCCCCGCCCGCGCGCCGATGTCGGTTCCCCTCCTGCTCGAACACGTTCACGGGATCCATGCCCCGTCGGGCACGCGGCAGTCATGCCGGCTCGTCAACGACCAGGTGTTCGGCCACGCCGAGGCCGCCGCCGACGCGGGTGGAGGACCGCTGAGCAGTGCGGCGAAACGGGGAAGGGGGACAAGAGGGTAGCCGGTCCAGGGCCCCGGGCGGATGCTGACCGCCGGAGATCGGACGATGGGCCGACCGACGGCTGCCGATCCGTGCGTACCCGGCGGGGAGTTGGCGCGGCCGGGCCGGGTGCGCGTCACTCGGGTGAAGTTGGCCGAAGTACGACGGTTTTCCCGGGGCACCGACCGGTACGGGGCCGTCCTCCCCACCCCCGTGGCGGAGGACGGCCCCGGTCCTTTCCGGTGCCCGCCCGTCAGTACAGCTTGTTGACGGCGGTCGTCGTCGTCTTCTTGAAGGCGGCCACGGGGGCGTCGTCGAAGTCGCCCATCTGCCCCCACTGCACGACGGTGACGGTCCTGCCGTCCCGGCCGACGGACATCAGGGAGATGTCGTTGGCGCCCCAGGAGGTCTCGGTGTGCAGACCGCGGACGCGGGCGCCCTCCTCGACCGGCAGCTTGCCGTAGTCCCGGCCCTCGGCCTCGACGTCCGGGTCGGCCTTCTCGATGCGGTCGGCGCAGGTGCGGATCAGGTCGTCGTAGTGCTTCGCCAGGGCCTTGGCCAGGGCGGCCGTGTCCGCCACGACGGTCAGCTGGACGGCGCCGGTGTCCAGGTCGGTCCGGAACTGCCGGTACCGGTAGTCGTAGGAGGGCACGCCTTCCGTGCTCACGCAGAAGCCGAGCTCCTCCGGGAACCCTTCGGTGACCGGCCCGGCGGTCCAGGACGACGACGGGTGCGGCGGCAGCTGGGACGCCGACAGGAACTTGGGCACGGCGGCCTTCGGCGCGGCGCCGGCGGCCGGTGCAGTGAGGACCGTGCCGGCCGTGAGGGCGGCGGTGGTGAGTGCGGCGAGCGCGGCGGCTCGAATGCGCATGGACATGGGTGTCCCCCCGTGATTCGGTGCGTGGATGCGATGTGTCGCGGCGAACGCCCGTCGGTCGGCCGGGCCTGGTCGGTGGCGACACCAGAAGCATCAGCGGTCACAGCGGGCGGGCGCAACAGCCGGCGCCCGATCCAGCGGGATGGAACCATCCCAGCCCCTCTGACGTGCAGGTACATGGGTGCCTGGGATGCCGTCCCGGGCCGGTTCGCACCTACGGACGGGGGCACGGTGTCGGCACGGGACGACGTGAACGACGTGGAGGGCGTGGAGGGCGAAGACGACGTCGCGGAGTTCGCGGCGTCGCTGCGCGCGCTGAAGGAGCGCACGGACCGCAGCTACGGTTCGCTGGCGCGACGGCTGGCGATGAACACCTCGACCCTGCACCGGTACTGCGTGGGCGAGGCGGTGCCCCTCGACTTCGCGCCCGTGGAGCGGTTCGCGGCCCTGTGCGGGGCATCGCCCGGGGAACGTCTGGACCTCCACCGCCGCTGGCTCCTCGCGGTGGCGGCCCGCCGACGGCCACGCACCACGGCGACGGGCGGCGTGACAGAGGACGCGGGCGGCGTGACCGGGGACGCGGGCGGCGTGACAGAGGACCCCTGCGGCGTGGCAGAAGACGCGGGCACGGCGCAAGACGCGGACGCAGCGAGAGAGGGGCGCACGACGCAGGCCGCAGGCGCCCCGCACGGCACACGCGCGGCGCGAGCCGCCGGCATGACGCAGGACAGGGGCGCGACGCAAGACGCAGGCGCCCCGCAGGACGCGCACCCGGCCCAAGAGGCAGGTGTCTCCATCGGCCAGGGTGGGGCCCCGGAGGGGACAGGTGCGGGGGCCGGGGACCGCCCGGGTGCCGGAGCCGTGCTCGTCCGTCGTCCCTGGTACCGCCGCAGGCGCCTCGCCGTCGGGGTGGCCGCCGCCTGTGCCGCCCTCGCGACCCTCGGGAGTCTGGCCGCCCTGCCGGACGGGCGGCGCGAGGCCGACGACGACCGTGCCCGCGGGGCCGGTCCGGTCACACCCGGTGCGACGCGGACCCCGGCACCGGAGCGGCGCGGCGCCTCCCCGACGCCGAGCACCTCCCCCACCCCCGAGCGGTCGGCGCCCTCCGCCGGGCCGAAGGCGAAGGGCAGGCCCGCCCCCGCCCCCTCCGACCCCACCACCGCTCCGCCGCAGCGCGGGGCGGACCCGGCCGCACCTCTCGCCTGGTCCGCGAACTCCCAGGCGTGGAAGCTCGGCTGCGGTCACGACTACGTGGTCACCAAGCCGCCGGCCCAGGTCCCGCCGCCCCCGGTCCCGCAGGACGCCGGGGCCTGGGCGGCGTCCGTGAACGCGGTGCACGGCGGTGAGACGCTCGTGCGGCTGTCCGTGCAGGGGCGGAGCGACACGGCCGTCGTGCTGGACGCGCTGCGCGTGCGCGTGGTCGGGCGGGCCGACCCGGTCCAGGGCAACGCCTACGCCATGGACCAGGGCTGCGGCGGTTCGCTCACCCCGCGCTCCTTCGACGTGGACCTGGACAAGGACCGCCCCATCGCCCGCGCGGTCGCCGGGAGCGACGCCGGCACGCCGATCCCGGCGGTGAGCATGCCGTACCGCGTCTCGGCACGGGACCCCGAGGTGCTGCTGGTCAACGCCCGGACGCGGGGTTGCGACTGCCGCTGGTACCTGGAGCTGGACTGGTCCTCCCAGGGGCGCAGCGGCACGGTCCGCGTCGACGACGGCGGCCGCCCGTTCCGCACCAGCGGCATCACGGGCCTGCCCCGCTACCTGTACGACACCTCGGCACGCCAGTGGGCGCCCTACCGCTGACGGCCCTTACGGCCGGGGCACGTTGCGCAGGTTGGAGCGGGCCATCTGGAGCATCCGGCCGACCCCGCCGTCCAGCACGATCTTGGAGGCGGACAGGGCGAACCCGGTCACCATCTCGGCCTTGATCTTCGGCGGGATGGACAGCGCGTTGGGGTCGGTGACGACGTCGACGAGGGCCGGGCCCTTGTGCTTGAAGGCGTCCTTCAGGGCCCGGGCGAGGTCCTTGGGCTTCTCGACGCGCACCCCGTAGGCGCCGCAGGCCCGGGCGACGGCGGCGAAGTCGGGGTTCTTGTTGGCCGTGCCGTGCGAGGGCAGCCCGGCGACCAGCATCTCCAACTCCACCATGCCGAGGGAGGAGTTGTTGAAGAGGACGACCTTGACCGGCAGGTCGTGCTGCACCAGCGTCAGGAAGTCGCCCATCAGCATGGAGAAACCGCCGTCGCCGGACATCGACACGACCTGCCGCCCCCGGTCCGTGAACTGCGCGCCGATCGCCATGGGCAGGGCGTTCGCCATCGAGCCGTGGGAGAAGGAACCGATGACGCGGCGGCGGCCGTTGGGTGAGATGTAACGGGCCGCCCAGACGTTGCACATGCCGGTGTCGACGGTGAACACGGCGTCGTCGGCGGCGACTTCGTCCAGCACGGACGCCACGTACTCGGGGTGGATCGGCGTGTGCTTCTCGACCTTGCGGGTGTACGCCGTCACCACGCCTTCCAGCGCGTCGGCGTGCTTCTTCAGCATCCGGTCGAGGAAGCGCCGGTTCTTCTTCTCCTTCACCCGCGGGATCAGGCAGCGCAGCGTCTCCCGTACGTCGCCCCAGACCGCGAGGTCCAGCTTGGAGCGGCGGCCCAGGTGTTCCGGCCGGATGTCGACCTGGACGATCTTCACGTCGTCGGGGAGGAACGCGTTGTAGGGGAAGTCGGTGCCGAGCAGGATCAGCAGGTCGCACTCGTGGGTGGCCTCGTAGGCGGCGCCGTAGCCGAGCAGTCCGCTCATGCCGACGTCGAAGGGGTTGTCGTACTGGATCCACTCCTTGCCGCGCAGGGCGTGCCCGACCGGGGACTTGATCTTCGCGGCGAACTCCATGACCTCGGCGTGCGCGCCGGCCGTGCCGCTGCCGCAGAAGAGGGTGACCTTGCCGGCCTCGTCGATCATCTCGGCGAGCCGGTCGATCTCGGCGTCGCCGGGGCGGACGGTGGGCCGGGAGGTGACGAGGGCGGTCTCCACGGCCTGCTCCGGGGCGGGCCGGTCGGCGATGTCACCGGGCAGGGTGACGACACTGACGCCGCTGCGGCCGACGGCGTTCTGGATGGCGGTCTGCAGCAGCCGCGGCATCTGCTGCGGGCTGGAGATCATCTCGCTGTAGTGGCTGCACTCGGCGAACAGCCGGTCGGGGTGGGTCTCCTGGAAGTAGCCGAGGCCGATCTCGCTGGAGGGGATGTGCGAGGCGAGGGCGAGGACCGGTGCCATGGAGCGGTGGGCGTCGTAGAGGCCGTTGATGAGGTGCAGGTTGCCGGGGCCGCAGGAGCCGGCGCAGGCGGCGAGGCCGCCGGTGATCTGGGCCTCGGCGCTGGCGGCGAAGGCGGCGGTCTCCTCGTGCCGGACGTGGATCCAGTCGATGGCGGAGTTGCGGCGGACGGCGTCGACGATCGGGTTGAGGCTGTCGCCGACGACGCCGTAGAGGCGTTTCACTCCGGCCCGGGTGAGGATGTCGACGAACTGTTCCGCGACGTTCTGTTTGGCCATGGTTCTCGTCTGCCCCTTCGGTCTCCTGGGATCCCTCCGGGTTCCATCAAGTCACAGGGCGGCCGGTCACGCCTCCCAAACGGCCGCGGCCGTACGGTCGTCGGCATAACCCTTGACCCGTACTTGGGAGTCGGCGAGGAACGCGGCGAGGCCGGGCGGCTCGGGCCGGGACCACCGCTCGGCGAGGTACTCGCCCAGTTCGGGCTCGCCGCGCAGGGGCTCGGCGAGACCCCCGCTGCACATCAGGAGCGTGTCACCCGGGCGGGCGACGGAGGTGCGGAAGCGGAAGGGTTCGCGGGGCGGTTCCGGGGCGGGTTCGTAGGGGCTGGGCGGGGTGGGGATGCCCAGGTCCATGGTGAGCCGGTCGCCCTCGGGGGTTTCGGAGGGCGGCGATCCGTAGCCCACGACCGCTTCGCCCCTGACGTCGGTGACCTGCGGTTCGATGTCCTGCCACTCCCCCTCCCGCAGCCGGAACAGTCCGCCCGGGCCGACGCCGAAGAACACGCGCGTCCGGCACTCCGGGTCGGCGGGCAGCAGCAGACAACGCAGGCTGGCCGCGTACTCCTCCGGCCCGACGCCCTGTCCGGAGGCGCTGGCACGGAGTTTGCCCAGGCTGCGGTCGGTGAGACGGTGGAGTCCGGACTTGAGGTCGCCGCGCCGGCCGCCCCTTATGTCCTCCACGAGCCGCGCGTGGCTGCGTCCGACGGCCCGGCCGATCCAGTGGCAGGCCTCGGCGGCGGCCCGGTGCGCTCCCGGTGCCGTACGGGACCCCGTCGCCATGGCCACGAGCAGCAGCGCGTGCTCGCCGGTTCCGAACCGTGCGGTGAGCAGCGAGTCGCGGCGCGGCTCCCCCCGGTACCGCGCGGAGTCGCCGCGCACGGACGCCGCGCGCAGTGTGCACACCCCGTAGCGGGCGCCGTCGAGCACGGTGTCCGCGACCAGGTCGTCGAGATCGTCCGGGTCGGCGGGCGGGAGAGCGGTGGGTTCGGCGTCGTAGGTGGGAGGCCGCGACCCGACGTGCCCCCGGGCCCGGGGGACGGACTCGGGCGGCTCGATACGCGGGCCCGGCTCCTCGGGTCCGGCGGCGAACCCGGCAGACGGCGGGGGCAACGGCCCGGCGGCGGGCGGCGCGGGCGGTGCGGGCGGTGCGAGGGGCGCGAACGGCGTCCCCGGGGCGTCCGGGGGCACGGGGGGTGGCCCGGCGGCCGGCCCCCATGACTCGGACGACGGACCGGCGGCTCCCGGAGTCACGGGGGGCGGGTCGGCGGGTACCGGCGGGGCGAGCCAGCCGGCGACGGTCTCAGGTGTGGCGTCCCGCGGCCGGCCGGCCACCCCGGCGGACGGGGACCCGGCCCCGGGCCGGCCGGGTGGGGCGACGGGCGGTGGCGGGGCGACGGGTGGCGTGGCCGGGGGCGTCCGAGGAGCGGGAACCACCGCCCCAGGGGCCTCTCGGGGGTCCTCGGGGCGCACATCGCCCTCGGCGGGCGAGGCCCCGGGACCAGCGACTCCCCCCGAACCCCCGCCCGACACCCGGGAGCCGTCTCCCGGCTCGGCCCCGGGCGAATCGGCCCCGGCAGGCGAGGCCCCAGGCCCCGCAACTGCCCCCGAGGCCCCGCCCGACCCCCCGGAGGCGCCTCCCGGCTCGGCCCCGGGCGAATCGGCCCCGGCAGGCGAGGGCTCGGGGCCCGTGTACGTCCAGGAGGCCGGGGGCGGCGTCGCTGGGGTCTGCGGGGCCTTCCCCCCGGCTTCCGACGGGGGCGCACCGTCCCCTCGTGATGAGGTCGGGGGTCCCGCAGGGCGAGGCGGCCCGGCCGGGTCCGGCTGTGTGCGGAGCGGTGGGCGCGAGGCCGTCGGGAAGGTCACGGGGCCCGTGGCCCGGGCGGGTGGCGGTTCCCACGGGGCCCGCTGCGGGGAAACGCCCGTGGGGCGCGGGGTGCCCGGTGCGTCGTCCGCTGCGGACCGGGGCGCCGGAACCGTCGGCTCCACGCCGGCGGACCGCCCCGGCGGCCCCGGCGGCCCCGGTGGCCCCGGTTCCGCCCCGGCCGACCCGGTCTCCCCCGGGCCGCCCACCGTCCCCGCCGCCGAGGCGAAGCGGTCGTCCAGGGAATCGGGGGCCGGTGCGGGGCCCGTGTCGCCGGTGGAGTCGTCGTACAACTGCCCCCACCAGTCGTCCTCGTGACCGGTGGGCCTTCCCCCCTGCTGGCTCATGCCGGCAATTGTCCACCGCAGGAGCGGGATGAAAACGGGGCTTGTGGAAAAATCCGGCCCGCCACCCCGTCGTACCCGGCGCGTCGAGTGAGCCGTAGAACGGTCATGCGATACCGGCGTCCCGTGGGCCGCGGGCGGCCGACCTGCGCGTCTGGTTCCCGGCACGCTGCTGACCTGCGCCTTCTCGCGTGTTCCGGCAGTCTGGTCAGATGGGAGTGTGGGACCTCCTGCTGGTCGGGCTGGTCATCCTGCTCGGCCTGTGCGGAGTGCTGGTGCCCGCGGTGCCGGGGTCGCTGCTGGTGTGGGCCGCGGTCCTGTGGTGGGCGCTGAAGGATGCGCAGCCCGTCGCCTGGTGGGTGCTGGTCTGCGCCACGGTCCTGATGCTCGTCTCCCAGGGCGTGCGCTGGGCGCTGCCGCCGAGGCGGCTGCGGGCGAACCGCACCAGCCGCCGCATGCTGGCCTGCGCGGGAGCCGGCTCCACCGCCGGCTTCGTCCTGCTCCCCGTCCTCGGCTCGGTCCCCGGCTTCCTGGCCGGTGTCTACCTCTTCGAACGGGTCCGGCTGGGCCGCCGCGCGGAGGCCTCGTCCGCCCTGCGCACCGTGATGCGCTCGGGCGGCTCCGGCATCCTGGCCGAACTGTTCACCTGCCAGCTGATCGCGGCAGCGTGGCTGGGCGCGGTCCTCTGGGGCTGAGCCAGCCTCGCGGCAGGGATCAGAGCACCCCCTCGTGCGTCAGCAGCCGCACCTTGCGGTCCAGGCCGCCCGCGTAGCCGGTCAGCGTGCCGTCGGCCCCGATCACGCGGTGGCAGGGGCGGACCACGAGCAGCGGATTCGCGCCGATCGCACCGCCGACGGCCCGCACGGCCGCCCGGGGCGCCCCGATCCGCCGGGCGATCTCCCCGTACGTGACGGTCGAGCCGTAGGGGATGTCGTCCAGCGCGGCCCACACCCGCTCCCGGAAGGCGGTGCCCTCGGCGCGCCACGCCAGCCGGAACTCCTTCAGTTCCCCGGCGAAGTACGCGGCCAGCTGCTCCTGTGCCGCGCGGAAGGGCCCGGGGTCCCGCCGCCAGTCGTCGCGCACCACGCGTCCGCCCTTCTGCCCGGGCACGGACAGCGAGGTCAGCTCTCCGGTCGGGGCGGCGGTGAGCAGGAGCGGCCCGACGGGGCTGGGCACGCTCGTCCAATAAGTCGGCTCGGTCGGCCGGTTCGGCGACTGGGTCATCGAAGGTTCCACTCCCCTGCTGCGCGCAGGTGGTTCAGGGCGTACGAGCGCCAGGGGCGCCATGTGCCGGGGATGTCGAGGCCGGGCGGGGCGGCGTCCGGGTCGCCGAGGGCGCGGGTGCGGATCTCGGCCACCGTACGGGCGTCCAGTCCGGGCACGGCGTGCAGGGCGTCCTGCGCGTCGTCCCGGTCGGCGCCCGGGTCGAGGCGCACGGCCCCGTCGGCGAGGGCTGCGGTGAGCGCCCCGAGGGTGCCGCCGGGCTCGGCGTCCGCGAGGACGGCAGGCTCGGGGAAGAGGTGCGTGAGACTGCCGCAGGGGGCGTCCAGGGCCTTGCCGTAGCGTCGTACCAGGCGTTCCGCCTCCGTGCGCCCGACCAGCGCGCGCACCGCGAGTTCCTCCGGGTCGGCGGCGCCGGGCGAGCGCAGGCCGGGCCGGGCGCGGACCAGGGGCGCGAGTCGCGGGTCGGCGCCGAGCCGCTCGTCGACGGCGTAGGGGTCGGCGTCGAGGTCGAACAGCCGCCGCAGCCGCTGCACGGCGGTGGTCAGGTCGCGGGGGTCGGTGAGGTGCAGCCGGGCGTCGAGCCAGCCGCCCGGGTGGGCGCCGGGGCCGGTCCGCGCGGTGCCGGGGCGTTCGCCGACGGCGACGATGCCGGTGCCGTGGGGGAGGCGGAGGGTGCGCCGGTACGTGCGTGCTCCGGGTGGGCCGCTCACCTCCTCGATGCCGGGCACGGCCTCGTGTTGCAGCAGATCGAAGAGGGGTCCGGCCTGGTAGGGGCCGCGGTGGGCGAGCCGTAGCGGGATCCCGGCGCCGGGGGTGGCGGTGCGCCGGCTCCGAACGCCTCGCGGTGCGGCGGCGCGCAACTGGCTCGGGGTGGACGCGTAGATCGCGCGGATCGTGTCGTTGAACTGCCGCACGCTGGCGAAGCCGGAGGCGAACGCGATCTCGGTGATCGGCAGTTCGGTGGTCTGCACCAGCAGGCGCGCGGTGTGGGCCCGCTGGGCCCGGGCGAGGGCCACCGGCCCGGCGCCCAGCTCGGCGGTGAGCTGCCGCTGCACCTGCCGTGCGCTGTAGCCGAGCCGTGCGGCGAGCCCGGCGACGCCCTCCCGGTCGACGACGCCGTCGGCGATCAGCCGCATGGCCCGGCCCACCACGTCCGCGCGGATGTTCCACTCGGCGGAGCCGGGCACCGCGTCCGGGCGGCATCGCCGGCAGGCCCGGAATCCCGAGCCCTGCGCGGCGGCGGCCGTGGCGAAGAACCGTACGTTGGCCCGCTTCGGGGTGACCGCGGGGCAGCTCGGCCGGCAGTAGATGCCGGTCGTTTCGACGGCGAAGAAGAACACGCCGTCGAAACGGGCGTCGCGGCTGCGTACGGCCTCGTACCTGGTGTCCTGGTCCGTCGACTGGTCGCTCACGGGTCCAGTCTGCGCCGTGGGCGAGGGTGCCGCTGGCGGAAATCGGACACCGCGATCGGATGCCCGCCCAGGTGTGGGGGCGGGACGCCGGCCGTGCGGTCAGGAACGCCGCTGCGGTCCTCGCTTGGCCTCCATCGCCGCCTTGCCGATCGCCCCCTTCCGCTTCCAGTCCTTGCGGATCTCCGCCCGGAGGCGGGCGTCCGTCTTGGCGACGATGCGCTGGTTCTCGCGCAGCAGCTTGCGGTAGCTGTGCAGCCGCCGCTCCGGCAGTTCACCGCAGTCCACGGCGGCCAGCACGGCGCACCCGGGTTCGGCTTCGTGGGCGCAGTCGTGGAAGCGGCACCGCTCGGCCAGGTCCTCGATCTCGGAGAACACCTGCCCGACGCCGGTCCCGGCGTCCCACAGGCCCACGCCCCGCAGTCCGGGCGTGTCGATCAGGACGCCCCCACCGGGCAGGGCGAGCAGGTTGCGGGTGGTGGTGGTGTGCCGGCCCTTGCCGTCGACGTCCCGGGTGGCCTGGACGTCCATGACGTCCTCGCCGAGGAGCGCGTTGGCGAGGGTCGACTTGCCCGCGCCGGACTGGCCGAGCAGGACGGAGGTACCGCCGGCGACGATCGCCGCGACCACGTCGAGCCCGTCCCCGTCCTGTGCGCTGACGGGCACCACCGGCACGCCGGGTGCGCTGGTCTCCACATCCTGGACGAGGTGGGAGCGGGTGACGGCGTCGGGCACGAGGTCGGCCTTGGTGAGGACGACGACGGGCTGCGCCCCGGACTCCCAGGCCAGGGCCAGGAACCGCTCGACGCGGCCGAGGTCGAGCTCGACTGCGAGGGACACGGCGACGACGGCGTGGTCGACGTTGGCCGCGAGGATCTGTCCCTCGGACCGCTTGGAGGAGGTGGAGCGGACGAACGCGGTGCGACGGGGCAGGTACGTGCGGACGTAGCGCGGGTTGCCGCCGGGTTCGACGGCGACCCAGTCACCGGTGCAGACGACCCGCAGCGGGTCGTGCGGGGTGACGAACGCGGTGTCGGCGCGCAGCACACCGTGGGCGGTGACGACGTCGCACTGCCCGCGGTCGACGCGAATGACGCGTCCGGGCAGCAACCCTTCGGCGGCGTAGGGGGCGAACTCGTCCGCCCACGCGTCGTCCCAGCCGTAGGGAGCGAGCGCGGAGGAGACGGAAGAGGCGGAGCTGGAAGTCAAGGGTGACCCTTTCCAAGGTCGGCCCCGGCTCGACGGTGGGTCGGTTCAGCCGGTGGCCAGGGAGGTGGACGTGATGAACTGGATGCGGGCAGCGCTCGTCGCAGTGACAGCCATCGGTCAACACCTCCTCGTTCCTCGACCGGTCGTGCGCCTGTGGCAGCGACCGGCGTCACCGTATCCCGTCCCGGGCCGGTCGCGTCAACCGCTTTTCGCGCAGGCCCGGCCGTTCAGCGTGAAGTCGTACGGCGGGGAGTTCCTGCCGCGCCAGGAGGCGAGGAAGCCGAACGCCAGGTCGCCGCCCGCGGGCACGGACTTGTTGTAGTCGGCGGCGGTGGCGGTGACGCGGGAGCCGTCCTGGGAGACGGAGGCGTCCCACATCTGGCCGACCCGCTGGCCGTCCCGGAAGGACCAGGACACGCGCCAGGAGTCGAGCGCGGCGGTGCTGGTGACGCTGACGGTGGCCTGGAAGCCGTCGGGCCACTGGTTGACCAGGTCGTACTCGACGCGGCAGGTGGGCTTCGCGGGCTCGGCGGGTGCCCTCCGGCCGGTGGGCGAGGCGGTGCCCTGCGGTTCGGTGTGGCGGTCGCTGCTCTCCGACGCGCGGGGCTTGTCCGGCTCGTCGGTGTCACCGCTGGCGCGGCCGGCCGGCTGGGAGGTGGCGGGCGGCAGCGAGGGGGCGGACGGCAGGGACGGGCCGGGGTCGGCCACGGGCTGGCGGCCGGCGTCGTCGCGCGTCCCGAGGTCCTCGCCGGAGCCGCCGAAGGGCATCAGGGAGACGCCGAGCGCCAGGACGGAGACGAGGACGGCGGCGACGAGGAGGCCGCTGCGGGCGACGCGCGCCTTCTGGGCGCCGTCCCCGTCCTCCTCGGCTGTCCGGTCGGCAGGGCCGGGACGGCCGGCGCCCAGCCGCACCTCGGCGGCGCGGCGGCGGCGCTCCAGATAGGCGAGACCGCCCCAGCCGATCACCCCGCCTGCCAGCGCCCCCGGCAGCCCTCCGCCGTGCAGGCGCAGGCAGGCGGCGGCCTCGGCGCACTCCACGCACGTGGCGAGGTGCCGGGACAGGTCGTCCGGGGTGTCGGCGGCCGGGGAGCGGGTGACGGCGTCCAGCAGCCTGGCGTAGCTGCGGCAGGGGGCGTCCATCGGGGTGTCGAGGTGGTTGCGGTGACAGCGGTCCCGGAACAGGGTGCGCACCTGCTGGAGTTCCTCGGCGGCGGTGGCCGGGTCCAGGCCCAGGCGCCGGGCGACGGCGGACAGCGGCAGCGCCTCCACCTCGGCCAGCCACAGCAGTTCGGCGTCCGCCTGCTGCAGATCGCGCAGGCCACGCAGCGCGAGCGGGCGGCGCAGGGGCGGCCCCGTGTAGCGGGCGGCCTTGTCGGAGTTGAGCCACAGCCGCAGATCGGGGTCGAGCTTGTGGCCCTGCCCGTCCTCCTCCCAGGCCGCCGCCGTGGTGCGCACGGAGGTCAGCAGCAGGGGTATGCGGGGCAGCCGGGCGGGGCGGCGGCCGGTGCCGCGGACCGGCCCGGCCTCGGCCGCGCGGGCCTCGCGTATGCCGTGTGCGAACGCCTCCCGGCCGAGCTGTGCGGCGGCCGTGGAACCGGACGTGCACAGGTCGGCGTAGGCGAGGACCGCGTCCCAGCACTCGGAGAACAGCGCGGCCTCGGAGGCGTCCTGAGGGGTCGGCAGGTCGGGCATGAGTCTCCTGCATCCGCAAGCGAGGTCAACTCACCATGTCGGCATCGGAGTTGGGGGGAACCTCGGGGCGGGGAGGAGTTTTTCACGCTTCCGACACAACTGACAAGCCGCGTATTCAAATCCCGGAGTACGGCTCCGGGACCCTGTACGTACGGCACGCCGCTCCGTCTCAAACGGACCGGGTCAGACCTCGACCGGTTCGTCCGCGGGCAGGCTGTCCATGAAGGAGCTGACCGAGAAGACCGCGTTGCCGGCGCCGGGCGGGCCGTAGCCGGGGGGCGAGGAGAGGCCGAAGTCCTCCATCGTCTGCCGGTACGCCTGGAGCAGGCGGATGTGGTACTCCAGGGGCGCGCCCTGCGGGTTGGCCTTGCCGAGCGGGGTGGTGGGCTCCGGGCACCAGGTGGTGAAGCGGGGCGTGATGCCGTGGGACATGAAGAAGCGCAGGCCCTCGGTGGTGGAGGCGATGGCCTCGTCGACCGTCTTGAAGCCGAAGGGCTCGGCCATCTCCACGCCGGCGACGAAGTTGGGGATGACGTTGCGCGCGCCGAAGACCTCCGCCGAGTCCAGGATGCGCCGGTGCCACTCGTCGCGGCCGACGTAGCGCTCCTTGCCGGGGCAGTACATCTTGAACAGGTACTCGTCCCACACCTCGTAGTTGGGGTGGTAGATCTGCACGCCGTAGTCCTTGAAGCGCTGGACGTCGTCGCGCGGCAGGGCCTGGGCGACCACCTTGCCGATCCAGCGGCCGGGGAAGCGCTCCTCGATGGCCTTGGCGTAGTGGCCGTAGAAGTCGGCCTCGTCGCGGCCGGAGACCGTCTTGGTGATGGCGCCGCCGGTGAGGGTGTAGGCGGTGGAGGTCTTCGCCGTGTCGTAGCGGTCGATGATCTCCAGGGCCTCGAGGACCTCCTCGACGTCCTTCACGCCCGTGTAGGGGCGGCCCGCCGCCTTGTGCTGGCGCCAGTTGTGGTTGATGTCGCAGTACTGGCACTCCTCCTTGGCGCCGAAGTACTGGCAGACCCGGAACACCGTCAGGTAGATCAGGTAGCCCCACTGGATGGTCGGGGCGACCTCCATGACCGACTTCCCGTTGGACAGGGTGTGCCGGTAGTACTCGGGCATCGGCGGCACGCCGACGTCGGAGATCCGCCTGCCGTCGAGGTAGAGGCCGAGCACACCGTCCTCGTTCGCCGCGACGCGGTAGGGCGAGGCGGGGTTCACCCGGACCGAGACGACCGTGCGGCGCAGGTCGTAGGGGCCGCCGGTGAGGATGATCTCCTCGGGCGGGCGGCGCAGCGCGGCCTCGCCCAGCTCGGGCAGGGTGCCGTGGTCGAAGGAGAAGATGAAGTACGACTTCGGCTTGACCTCGCCGCCCTCGTTGTCGCTGAGCGCCGACGGGTCGAAGGCCACGCCGCCGCGGAGCAGGTCCTCCTTGAAGACGGCTTCCCGCGGGACGTGCGGGAACCGCTCCATCAGATCCTCGACCAGCGCGGTACGGCTGCCGCTGCCCATCCCGTGTCTCCTTCCGGCTCGGACGTACGACTCCTCACGGTATGCCCATGGGTGTGGGTGCGCGGTACCGGGTCCCCCTCGGCCGACGCCTATGCGCTGTTCGCCGCTCTTGCGGTAGCCGTGGCCGCCGTCAGGCCACGCGGTCCAGGGCCGTGGGATCGACGGCGTGAGCCAGGCCGTTCCCGGTCAGCAGCCGTTCCGCCTCCTCGGCCACGGCCAGGCCCAGCCGGGCCAGCTCGTTGCCCTGGGAGCCCGCCAGGTGCGGGGTGACGAACGCCCCGGGCAGGTCGTACAGGGGCGAGTCGGGCGGGAGCGGCTCGGGGTCGGTGACGTCGAGGATCGCCGTCAGGCGCCCGGCGCGCACTTCCGCCACGAGAGCGTCGTGGTCGACCAGCGTGCCCCGGGCGGTGTTGATCAGCGTGGCCCCGTCGGGCATGAGGGCCAGTTCGCGGCGGCCGATCAGGTGACGGGTCTCGGGTGTCTCGGGGGCGTGGACGGTGACGATGTCGCAGCTGCGCAGGAGCTCGTCGAGCGGCAGCAGGGGAACCCCGAGCGCGGCGGCCTCCCGCGCGTCGACATAGGGGTCGGTCAGGGCGGGCCGCAGGTCGAAGGGGCGGAGCAGTTCCAGGACCCGGCGGCCGATGCGGGAGGCGCCGATCACACCGACGCGGCGGCCGTGGTTGCCGATGCCGGGGACGACGCCCCAGCCGGCGCAGACCCGGGTGGCGCGCAGCCGCTCGCGGGCGGCGAGGACACCCTTGCCGGCGAGCAGGATCATGGCGAGGGTGTACTCCGCGACCGGCAGCGCGTTGGCGGCGGCCGCCGAGGAGACGGCGATGCCGCGCCGCCAGAGCGCGGGCGTGGCGAACGACTTCACCGACCCGGCCGAGTGCAGCACCGCGCGCAGCCGGGGAGCCGCGTCCAGGACCGCCTCGTCCAGCCGGGGGCAGCCCCAGCCGGTCACCAGGATCTCGGTCCGGGCCAGGGCGTCGAGGACGGCGGGGTCGGTGAAGTCCTGTGCGATCAGCGCGGGGTCGAGCTGCACCGACGCGCGCAGCCGGGCCAGCACCTCGGGCGGGAAGACCTGCGGCACGTGCTCGGCGGTCATGGCGAACAGTGCCTGGGGGCGCTGGCTCAAGGAGGTGACCTTCCCACGCGTCGACCGGCGGGAGAAACGGCTCCGGCACCACCGCAGAAACCGCTCTCTAGGAGGTCTCCACGGTATGCCGACCCGGGCGGCGACGGCAACGGACAGCGGCCGGGGTAGGTTCCGGCAGGGGCTTTCCCGGCCCCCGGCTGCCTCGGGAAGGACGACGCGATGAACGGGACCGTGACCAACTGGGCCGGCAACATCACCTACGCGGCGAAGGAACTGCACCGGCCGGCCTCGCTCGACGCGTTGCGGGCGCTCGTCGGGGACAGCGACCGGGTGCGGGTGCTGGGCAGCGGGCACTCGTTCAACGCGATAGCCGAGCCGGGCGCCGAGGGCGTCCTGCTGTCGCTGGCGGACCTGCCACCGCAGGTGGAGATCGACACCGCGGCCCGCACGGTCCGGGTCGGCGGCGGCGTGCGCTACGCGGAACTGGCCCGGCGGGTGCACGCGCACGGGCTCGCGCTGCCCAACATGGCGTCCCTGCCGCACATCTCGGTGGCCGGGTCGGTCGCGACCGGCACGCACGGCTCCGGGGTGCTCAACGGCCCGCTCTCGGCGCCCGTCCGCGAGGTGGAGCTGGTCACGGCGGACGGTTCGACGGTGCGCATCGGCCGGGACGAGGAGCGCTTCGGCGGGGCCGTGACCTCGCTCGGCGCGCTGGGTGTGGTCACCGCGCTCACCCTCGACCTGGAGCCGGCCTACGAGGTGGAGCAGCACCTGTTCACCGAACTGCCGCTGGAGGGGCTGGACTCGGGGGCGTTCGAGACGGTGATGGCGACGGCGTACAGCGTCAGCCTGTTCACCGACTGGCGGGCGCCGGGCTTCCGGCAGGTGTGGCTCAAGCGGCGCAGCGACCAGCCGCTGCCCGCGTTCCCGTGGGCCACGCCGGCCACCGAGAAGCTGCACCCGGTGCCGGGCATGCCGGCGGTCAACTGCACCGAGCAGTTCGGCGTGCCGGGGCCGTGGCACGAGCGGCTGCCGCACTTCCGGGCGGAGTTCGTGCCGAGCAGCGGGGAGGAGTTGCAGTCGGAGTACCTCATGCCGCGCGGGCACGCCGTGGAGGTGCTGCACGCGCTGGACGCGATCCGGGACACCGTCGCCCCCGTCCTGCAGACCTGCGAGGTGCGCACCGTCGCCGGCGACGACCAGTGGCTGAGCCCGTCCTACGGCCGGGACACCGTGGCGGTGCACTTCACGTGGGTGGCGGACACCCGGGCGGTGCTGCCGGTGGTGCGGCGGGTGGAGGAGGCGCTGGCCCCCTTCGGGGCGCGGCCCCACTGGGGCAAGGTGTTCACGCTGCCCGCCGCCGGGCTGTCCGGGCTGTACCCGCGTCTGGGCGACTTCCGGTCGCTGGCGCGGGAACTGGACCCGCGGGGCACGTTCGCCAACGCCTTCGTGCGGGACGTGCTGGCGGGGGCGTAGGGCACGCTGCGGGGGCGTGGGTCGCACCGCGGGGACGTGGGTCGCACCGCGGGGGCCGGTCGGGCCAGGGAACAGGGCGCGCCGCGCGGGTGCCGGGCGCGCCGCAGGGGTGCCGGGCGCGCCGCAGGGGCCGGGCGCGTCCGGCCGCCGCGGGGGCCGGGCACGCCCTGTATCAGGGCACGCCGAAGGCGGACGTGCCGGTTGGACCGGCCGCGTACGGCAGGCCGGCCGGCCTGCCGTACGCGCGGTCATGCCGTGGCGTGCGGCCGGCTGGGCGTGCTCGGGGGCACGACGCGGTCCGCCTCGTCCTGGAGCAGCAGCGAGAGCAGGGACGCCACGGTCAGGCCGGCCTCGGCGGGGTGCCGCAGCACCTTGCCGGGGTCGATCCGGTACGTGTTCGTCCGGCCCTCCCGGGTGTGGGACAGGTATCCGTCCCGCTCCAGGTCGGAGATGATCTTCTGGACAGCGCGTTCGGTGAGCCGGCAGTGGGCCGCGATGTCCCTGATGCGGGCGCTGCGGTTGTCGGCGATGGCCGCCAGCACCCGGGCGTGGTTGGTGAGGAACGTCCATCCGGTGTGTGGCTCGGGCACTCCATCCATGCTCCCCACTCTACTGACCGAACATTCGCGCACCCAAAAACACGTACTGCATTTCATGTATCGGTTGACGTGTATGGGGTAAAGAGGCAAGGCTGGAAAGGAAGGCAGGGCGAAGGGAAGAGGGAGCGACAGCCATGCCGGAGCCTGCGTACCCTGCGCGGTCCCACCCCCAGGGGGACCGCGCAGGTACGACGAGCGAGGACGCGTCCACGGCGACGCCGCCCTGCATGGCGACCCTGGACGTCACGCCGGACGGTGACCGGATGAACGTGACCGTGCGGGGCGAGCTGGATCTGGGCAGCCGGCGGCTCCTGCCCGGACTCCACGACGCGCTCACCCGGTCGGGCAGCGGCATCGATCTGCACCTGGACGCGGTCGGCTTCTGTGACTGCTCCGGGCTCGGCATGCTGCTGGACCTGCGTACGCGCGCCCTCGCCCAGGGCAAGACGATCACCGTCCGCTCCGGCGGGACGGCGGTCGGGCGCCTGCTCGACCTGACGGGCACGAGGGAGCTGTTCGAGGACGCGGAGCGCCGGCCCGGCCCGTCCGCGGACCCGGTGCCCGTGACCCCGTCGGCCGCCGCCGCACCATCGACCTGGCCCGCGGCCTCCTGACGACCTCCTTCACGCTCGACCCCGAGCCGGCCCGGGGCGGCTCGTCGGCGAGGACCTCGCAGAACACCGAGACGAAGCCGCACCACCTGGCGCGCGACCTGGTGGGCGCGGTGGGTGCCAGCACGCTGCCGGACCGGACCCGGCACCTGGCCGGCAGCCGCGGCCCCCCGGCACGGCCCCGGAGGACGCGACACCGACCTGCCCCAGACCCGGGCCACCCGGGGCCGAAGCCTGACACGCCGGTCCCCGGCGGGGACGGATTCGCACCCACGGGGTCCCCCGCACCGACAGGACCCGCCACACCGGCCCCCCGAGGCCGTGACCCGCACCGGCCCCCGACACGGACAGAGTCACACCCACCGGCCCCCACACCGGCAGACCCCGGCAGAACCCACCGCGCCGGCCCCCGCGAGGCCGTGACTGCCACGCCACGGGCGTCACGTCGGCGGGATGCAACGCCTGGGCCGACACGTCGGCGGGATGCAACGCCTGGGCCGTCACGTCGGCGGGATGCAACGCCTGGGCCGTCACGTCGGCGGGATGCAACGCCGGTTTCTCCGCGAGGGTGGAACTCACCTGTCTCCGCGAGGGCGGAACGACCCCGGCCCGGGGCATTCCCCGCCCGCCCCCTGCCCCCCGCTGAGCGCAGCCTGGCGCGCCCGACGGGGCTCGGCCTGCCCCAAGGCACATCGTCCACGCCCCCGGCAAGAGCCGGGCTCGGCCGACCCCGAAGCACCCCGGCCCGCAACCCCCGCGCACCTACGCCTCCACCCCCGAGCCACCCACGCCCCACCCCTGAGGCATCATGGGCGAGCCACACCCCGGTTCCCGGTCGGCGGCCCCGGTGCGGCACTTTATAAAGCCCCTTTCCAAAGCCCTTGTCGAAAGTCGTCGGCAGCCCATAGCCTTGCGCCGCGCCGGTGCCGATGACGACCCGGCCCGAGCCGGTCTGGGAAGGGATGGGCACCCGGTGAAGCGCACATCACGCGACATCCGCACCGCGAACCGCTACGAGGTGCTGCGCCAGATCATCGCGGCGTCCCCCACCTCCCGGCAGGAGCTGGCGGCGGCCACCGGCCTCAGTCTCGCGACGGTCGCCACCCTCGTCGGCGAACTGCTCGACCTCCGCATGATCACCGAGGTGGGCTTCGAGGACTCGGCCGGCGGCCGCCCCCGGGGCCTGGTCGCGGTCAACACCACCGGGGGCGCGCTGATCGGCGTCGACATCGCCGAGACGTACGTCCACGTCGAGTTGTTCGACCTGGGACTGAACGTCCTGGCCCGGGCCGAGGAGGACGTCCGGCCCGGCGAGAGCCTGCCCGAGCAGGTGGTCGGCCACGTGGCCACCGCCGTCGGGTCGGTGGTCGCCCAGGCCGGCGTCGAGGGCGCCCGGGTGCTCGGGGTGGGCGTGAGCGTGCCGGGACAGGTGGACCGGGCCACCGGCATCGCGGAGTACGCGCCCAACTGGGACTGGCACGACGTGCCGCTGCTCGACCTGCTCACCGAGCACATCGCCTACCCGCTGTACCTGGACAACCCGCTGCGCGCCAGCGCGGTGGCCGAGCTGTGGTTCGGTGCCGCGCGTGGGCGCGGGAACGCCGTGGTGGTCAACCTCGGCACGGGCGTGGGCGCCGGGCTCGTCCTGGGCGGCGGGCTGCACCGCGGCGTGAGCAACAGCGCGGGCGAGTGGGGCCACACCACGATGGTGCTGGACGGACGGCTGTGCCGATGCGGCAACCACGGCTGCGTGGAGGCCTACGTCGGCGCCCGCGGCATCATGCTGAACCTGCGCGAGATCGGCCCCGACAGCGCGCTGCTGCACCCCGAGGACCAGACGGCGACCATCGACGCGCTGGCCCGCGGCGTGGTCGCGGGCGACCCGGTGGCGCGCCGGGCCGTCCACGAGACCGCCCGCTATCTGGGCGCCGGCGTCGCCGACCTGGTGAACCTGTTCAACCCCGAGATCGTCGTGCTGAGCAGCTGGGTCGCCCGCACCCTGGGCGAGCCGCTGCTGCACGAGGTGCGCGACGCCGTGACCCGGCACGCGCTGCCGCGGCCGCTGGCCGCCACCGAGATCGTCCTGTCGCCCATCCCCACGGACTCGGTGTGCCTGGGCGCGGCGACGTTCGCCCTGGAGGGCGCGCTGCAGGCGGTCGGGCAGAAGAACGGCACCCGCGCCGCCGTGCGCAGCCGTGCCGCCGCCCCGCCCTCGTAACGGCGGAAGCAACTCCTCCACACCCTCCGGGCGTTCGAAATCGCGAACCGGAGACAACGCTTCGCACAGACTTCGTCCAACCCCTTGCCGAAGGCTTAGCCGAAGCTCTAGCGTCCCGCACCGCACCCCCTCTTTGAGCCATCCGGCGCGAGCCGCCGGTCCGAGCGCCATCAGGGCCGTGAGCCGAAGAGCCGCAGCCGTACTCGAGACAAGGACGTCAGCATGTCGGCATCGAGCAACAGCAACTGGGACCGCCGAACCGTACTGCGGGCCGCGATGGGCCTGGCCGCCGCCGGCGGACTGGCCGCCTGCGGCAGCAACACCGGGCGGGGCGGCGGGTCGGGTTCGGGCAAGAACCTGGTCCAGTACTTCCACGCGTACGGCGAGGCCGGCGTCGAGCAGGCCGTCAAGCGCTACGCCAAGGCCTACGAGGACGCCGACGTCACCACACGGTGGATCACGGGCAACAACTTCGAGCAGAAGCTGTTCGCCGCGCTGCTCACCGACAACGCGCCCGACGTCTTCGAGTTCCACCCGCAGATCCAGCTCGTCAAGAGCGGTCAGGTGGCCGACCTGACCGACATCATCGAGCCGGTCAAGGACGACTTCAACCAGGCCGACATCAAGTCCCACACGGTCGACGGGAAGATATACGGCGTCCGGATGATCGACGACCCGCAGTTCTTCTTCTACCGCCCGTCGATGTTCGAGAAGGCCGGCGTCGAGGTGCCGACGACGCTGGAGGAACTGGTCGAGGCCGCCGCCAAGCTCAGGACCGGCAAGATCAAGGGCGCCTACCTCGGCAACGATCTCACCCCGGTCCAGCACAACCTGATCTGGTCGGCCGGTGCCGACACCCTCACGGCCGACAACGAGCCCGCCTTCAACACCGACGCCGTCGCCGACGGCCTCAAGCAGCTGCGTGGACTGTTCACCAGCGGCGACCTGCTGCTGGGCGCCCCGGCCGACTGGTGGGACCCGTCGGCCTTCACCCAGGGCCTGACGGCGATCCAGTGGTGCGGCATGTGGGCCATGCCGGTCATGCAGGAGGCGCTCGGCGACGACATCGGCATCTTCCCCTTCCCGAAGGTCGGTCCGGCCGGCAAGGAGTCCGTCTACAACGGCGGCTGGTCGATGTTCGTCAACGCCAAGGGCAAGAACGTCGAGGCGGCCAAGGAATACGTCAAGTGGCTGTGGATCGACCAGAAGAAGTACCAGGAGGACTTCGCCACCTCCTACGGCTTCCACATCCCGCCGCGCACCTCCCTCGCGCAGTCCGCGAGCAAGCTGAAGTCGGGCCTGCCGGCCGAGGGCGTGAAGCTGTTCAACGAGTTCGGCCACTTCGACAACATCGGCTGGACGCAGGCCATGATCGCGGCGTTCAACGACGTCATGGCGAACTCCGTGCGCAAGAACGGCGACCCGAAGGCCCAGCTCGCCGCGTGCGAGAAGAAGGTCGGCGCCGAACTCAAGAAGCTCTTCGGTTAGGCCGCCGGACGGATCGCGACATGTCGACCACCACCACACCCGGGGTCGCCGAACGCCCCGCCCCGGACAAGGTCTCCCAGGACCGGCCGCGGCGGGGCCTCAGGGCGAGCAGCACCTTCAACTTCTGGCTCTTCACCGGTCCGTTCCTGATCGGCCTGGTGATCTTCGTCTTCGTGCCGATCGGCTGGAGCGTCTGGCTCAGTTTCTTCGAGGCGCGCTTCACCGTCACACCGAGCGAGTTCGTCGGCTTCGCCAACTACGAGGAGGTCCTGACCGACACGGACTTCCGCAACTCGCTCGTCACGTTCACCGTGTTCGCCGCGTTCATCGTGCCCGCCACCTGGGCGCTCTCGCTGGGCCTGGCGCTGCTGGTGAACCGGCTGCGGTTCATGCGGGCGTTCTTCCGGTCGGTGTTCTTCCTGCCGACCGCGGTCAGCTACGTCGCCGCCTCGCTGATCTGGAAGATGTCCCTGTTCAACGGCGTCCGCTTCGGCCTCGCCAACACCGTCCTCGGCTGGTTCGGCGTCGACAACATCGCCTGGCTGGCGAGCCCCGACCCGCCCTGGTACTGGCTGGTCATCGTGACCGTCCGCCTCTGGCTCCAGTCGGGTTTCTTCATGATCCTTTTCCTCGCGGCGCTGCAGAACATCCCGCGCGAGCTGTACGAGGCCGCCGCCATCGACGGCGCCAGGCCCGGCTGGCAGACCTTCCGGCACATCACGCTGCCGCAGCTGCGGGCCACGTCCACCGCGGTGATCCTGCTCCTGCTGATCGCCGCCTACCAGGCCTTCGACGAGTTCTTCAACCTGCTCTCCAAGGCCACCTGGGGCCAGCCCCCGCTGGTCGAGCTGTACAAGATGGCCCTCGGCGAGAACCAGAACTACGGCGCGGGCAGCGCGGGAGCGGTCGTACTGACCCTGCTCATCTGCGTCGTCACCCTGCTGCAGGGCAGGATCATGGGCTTCGGAAGGGGTGAGGAGTCCAGGTGACCACCACAGCACCCGAGGCCGGCAAGGCCGCGAAGCCGGGCAGGGTCCGGCGCGGCGGTGTCATCGGCAACACCGGCCTGTACCTGGCGACCGGTGTCGCCGCCGTCCTGTTCCTGATCCCCTTCTACCTGATCGTCCGCAACGCCTTCATGACGGACCCGGAGATCACGGGCGAGGAGTGGAAGTGGTTCCCCACCACCGTCCAGTGGGGCAACATCACCGAGCCGTTCGACGACGTCACCGTCGACTTCGCCCGTTCCCTGTGGAACTCCGTGGTCGTCGCCGTCCTGCACACCGCCGGCATCCTGCTGATCTGCTCGCTCGCCGGGTACGGTCTGGCCCGGATCCCGTACCGGCACGCCGACAAGGTGTTCTACGCCGTCCTGGCCACCCTGATGGTTCCCACCGCGGTCACCTTCGTGCCGAGCTTCGTTCTGGTGTCGTCCCTCGGCTGGGTGGACAGTTACCGGGGTCTCATCATCCCGGGCCTCTTCAGTGGTTTCACGTGCTTCCTGTTCCGGCAGTACTTCCTGGGGTTCCCCAAGGAGCTTGAGGAGGCGGCGCGCGTGGACGGGCTCGGCTACTGGGGCGCGTACTGGCGCGTCGTCGTACCGAACTCGCTGAACTTCTTCGCGGCCATCGCCACGATCACCTTCATCAACGGCTGGAACGCCTTCCTGTGGCCCCTGGTCATCGGCCAGGACCCGAGTGCCTGGACCGTCCAGGTGGCGCTGTCGTCGTACATGACGAACCAGACCGTCAACTACCACCTGATCTTCATGGCCACGGCCATCTCGATCCTGCCCCTGGTCTTCGTCTTCCTCTTCCTCCAGCGCTGGCTGGTGCAGGGGATCGCGCAGACCGGCATCAAGGGCTGAGCTAGGAGACCGATGTCTTTCCGCACGACCCCATCCGCCGACTACGTCGAGGACGTCTCCCCCGGCAGCGGGGCCCTGCCGCCGCGCGCCTGGTACGCCTCCTCCGACGCGCGGTCCCTGTCGCTGAACGGCAGCTGGCGCTTCCGGCTGTCGGCCACGGCCGGCGCCGAGGACGACTCGTTCGCCGAGGAGGGCCACGACGCCGGGGACTGGGCCGAGGTCACGGTCCCCGGGCACTGGGTCCTCCAGGGCGACGGGGCGTTCGGGTCCCCGATCTACACCAACCACCTCTACCCCTTCCCGGTGGACCCGCCGCACGTACCGACGGAGAACCCGACCGGTGACCACCTGCGCGTCTTCGACCTGCCGTCCGACTGGCCGTCGGACGGCGGGGCGGTGGTGCGCTTCGACGGCGTCGAGTCCTGCGCCCGCGTCTGGCTGAACGGCACGGAGCTCGGTGAGTTCAAGGGCTCCCGGCTGCCGCACGAGTTCGCGGTCGGGCACTTGCTGAAGCCCGGGCGCAACGTGCTCGCGGTCCGGGTCCACCAGTGGTCGGCCGGGTCGTACCTGGAGGACCAGGACCAGTGGTGGCTGCCGGGCATCTTCCGCGACGTGACGCTGCTGCACCGCCCGCCGGGCTGCGCCGGCGACTTCTTCGTGCACGCCTCCTACGACCACACCACCGGGGAGGGCACCCTGCGGGTCGACTCCGACGTCGAGGGGCGGGTGACCGTCCCGGCCCTGGACATCGATGTCGCGACCGGCGAGGCGGTGACGGTCCCGGTCGAGCCGTGGACCGCCGAGACGCCGAGGCTCTACGACGGTGTGCTGGCCACCGAGGGCGAGCGGGTGCCGCTGCGCGTCGGCTTCCGCACGGTCGCCCTGGAGGACGGGCTGATCAAGGTCAACGGGCGGGCGGTCCTCTTCAAGGGCGTCAACCGGCACGAGTGGCACCCGAGGAAGGGCCGCGCGCTCGACCTGGAGACCATGCGCGAGGACGTGCTGCTGATGAAGCGGCACAACCTCAACGCCGTGCGCACCTCGCACTACCCGCCCCACCCGGCCTTCCTCGACCTGTGCGACGAGTACGGGCTGTGGGTCATCGACGAGTGCGACCTGGAGACCCACGGCTTCACCGAGCAGGACTGGCGGGACAACCCGGTCGACGACGACCGCTGGACCCCGGCCCTGCTGGACCGGGCCGCGCGGATGGTCGAGCGGGACAAGAACCACCCGTCCATCGTGTTCTGGTCGCTGGGCAACGAGGCCGGCACCGGCCGCGGGCTCACCGCCATGGCCGAGTGGATCCACGAGCGGGACCCCGAGCGGCTGGTGCACTACGAGGGCGACTGGAACTGCCGCGACACGGACGTGTACTCGCGGATGTACGCCTCCCACGACGAGGTCGACCGGATCGGCCGGCGGCTCGACGGCGGCACCCGCAAGCGCCGTGAACTGCCGTTCATCCAGTGCGAGTACGGGCACGCCATGGGCAACGGCCCCGGTGGGATCGCCGACTACCAGGAGCTGTTCGAGAAGCACGAGCGGCTCCAGGGCGGGTTCATCTGGGAGTGGATCGACCACGGCGTCGAACACCCCTCGCTGGGCTACGCCTACGGCGGCGACTTCGGCGAGGAACTGCACGACGGCAACTTCGTCTGCGACGGCCTGGTCTTCCCGGACCGGACGCCGTCGCCGGGCCTCGTCGAGTACAAGAAGGTCATCGAGCCGGTCCACATCGAAGGCGACGGCGCCGACGGCAGTGTGCGGATCACCAACAAGCAGGACTTCGCCGATCTGTCCGCGCTGGCCTTCGAGTGGTCCTGCCAGGTGGACGGCGAGACGGTCGAGTCGGGTTCGCTGTCGGTGCCGGTGCTCGCGCCGGGCGAGAGCGCCGAGGTCAAGCTGCCCGAGCCGCCCGTGGACGGCCGGGGCGGCGAACGCCAGTGGACCGTGCGGGCGCTCCTCGCCGAGGACACCTCCTGGGCCGCGAAGGGCCACGTCGTGGCCTGGGGGCAGTTCGCCGCCGGGGCGCGGCCGCTGCCGGGCCTGCCCGCGACGGACAGGCCCGTGTCCGACGGGGACCGGATCACCCTGGGCCCGGCCGCGTTCGACGCCCGGACCGGGGCGCTGCTCTCGATCGGCGCGGTGCCGGTCGGCGCGACGCCGCGGCTGGACGTGTGGCGGGCGCCGACCGACAACGACGACGGCGCCGAGTGGCAGTCGGACACCCGCTACGGGGTGCTGTGGCGCACGCTCGGCCTGCACCGGATGCGGCACCGCCTGGTGTCGGTCGAGGCCGGCGACGACGCGCTGACGGTGCGTACCCGGGTGGCGCCCGCCGCCCGCGAGGTGGGCCTGGCGACGGTGTACCGGTGGACGTCCGACGGTGAGCGGCTGCGGCTGTCGGTCTCCGTGACGCCCGAGGGCGACTGGACGGTGCCGCTGCCCCGGCTCGGGGTGCGGTTCGGGCTGCCGGAGGCCGACGCGGTGGAGTGGTTCGGCGGCGGCCCGGGCGAGGCGTACCCGGACACCCGGGCGGCGTCCATGGTGGGCCGCTGGCGCTCGACGGTGGACGGGCTGCAGACGCCGTACGTCCGCCCGCAGGAGAACGGCGCCCGTGCCGACGTGCGCTGGGTGGAGCTCGGCGGGCTGCGGATCGAGGGCGATCCGGAGTTCTGGTTCACCGCGCGGCGCTGGACCAGCGAGCAGCTGGACGCGGCCCGGCACCGCACCGACCTCGCGCCCGGCGACACGGTGTGGGTCAACCTCGACCACGGGCAGCACGGCATCGGCTCGCAGTCCTGCGGTCCGGGCCCGCTGCCGCAGTACCACCTGAGGGCCGAACCGGCTGAGTTCTCGTTCGTGTTCTCGACCACCCGGTGACCACCCCGTAGGGAGGTCCACAGCGGTCGGCCGGCCCGCGGCGGCGTCACCCGGATGGGGCCGGCCGGCCCGATGCGCGGATCGGGGTGAACAGGGCGGCCCCGGCGAGCAGGACGCAGGTCGCCCCGGCGGCCAGCGCGACCGGGGTCGTGCCACGTTCCTCGGCGGCCCAGGTCAGCACCGCCGCTCCGATCGGCGCCGCCGCGTACTGGAGGGTCCAGAAGGCGGAGGTGACGCGGCCCAGGAGGTGCTCGGGGGTGACCTCCTGGCGCAGCGACATCGAGCAGGTGCCCGCCATCCCGGCGCAGGCCAGGAAGGCGGCGCTCAGGGCGGCCACCACCGGCACGTCACGGGCCCAGCCGAGACCGGCGAAGGCGAGGCCGCACACCGCGACCGAGCCGGTCCAGGTCGCGCCGAAGCCGAGGCTGCGGCGGACCCGGGCGACCAGCAGGGCGCCGGTGACGGTGCCGAGCGCGCCGGCCGCCATGACCGTGCCGACGGTGCCGTCGTCGTGGCCGAGGTCGTGCTTGAGGTGGTAGATGACCAGGTCGTTCAGGCCCAGGGTGAGGAAGCTGAAGACGAAGAGGAGGGCGGTCAGGGAGCGCAGGACCGGGTGGCCGCGGAGGAAGGCGACGCCCACGCGCAGGTCCCGCCACAGGCCCGTGCGTTCACCGGCCCGCTCGTCCGCCGCGCGGGGCCGCAGCCGCACGAAGAACAGGCACACCGCCGACACCCCGAAACTGGCCGCGTCCACGCCCACGGCCGCGGCCGGGCCCGACCAGGCGGCCACCAGACCGGCGCACAGCGGCCCGAGGACACCCGAGGCGGCGGCCGTCGCGTTCAGCCGCCCGTTGGCCTCCGTCAGCCGCGCGGTGCCGACCAGTGCGCGCACGACCGTGACGTAGCCGACCGCGAACAGCATGCCGACGGCCTCGCACAGCGGCAGCACCACGTACAGCAGCCAGATCTGCGGGCCGAACAGCCACACCAGCGGGATCACGCCGTACAGCGCCATGCGGACCAGGTCGCAGGCGATGAGCAGCCGGCGCCGGTCCACCCGGTCCACCACCGCCCCGGCGAACACGGCCGCCACGACGGACGCCGCCCCGCCCACCGCCGTGAGCAGTCCCATCCGGGCGACCGATCCGGTGGCCTCCAGCACCAGCAGGGGCAGCGCGATCAGGGCGAAGGAGTCACCGAGCATCGAGAGGGTCTGGGCGGTCCAGAACATCCCGAAGTCCCGCTGCCGCCACAGCGGGCGGGCGCCGGGTAAGGGCTCGCCGTCGGTGCCTGCCGGGACACCACCCGGCTCGTCCTCGCGACGGTCCGTCTCGTACGTCATGCCCGCTCCCCGTGACCCGTGTCCCTCGAACTCCCCGACGCTGCCATGGTTTTTAGCAGGTCCCGGCACGGTTGCCTCGGGTTGGTGAGGTGATCTCTCCGGCGGTGCCCCGGCGCCGCAGACGCGGCCGATCCGCAGCCGCGGCGGCGAGCCGCAGCGGCCCCTTCGCACGCGGTCTGTTCACCGCTGTCGAGGAGGCGGCGCGGCGGGCCGGTCACGACCGGGTGCTCGACGCCTGGGGCGCGGACCTGGAGCTGCTGCGGCGGGGCTGAGCGACGTCAGTGGTCCGCGCAGCACGGGGTGGGGTCCGGCACCTCGAAGGGGACGAGGGTGCCGCCCGCCGCGGGCATGGCGGTCAGCACGAGCGTGCCGTCCTGCCACTGCGGGCGCACGTGGTCCCGGGTCGCCAGGGGCGTGGCGGGGCCGGGCCGCTCCGGCGTGCCGAGGACGGCCACGCGGTCGATCGCGGACCTGGACAGCAGGTCCGCGACCGTCAGCGTGCCGGTGAGCGACGCGGCGCCCGGGTAGAGCACCGCGCGCCCCACCTGGTCCGGGACGCCGGGCGACACGGTGTGTCCCAGGCCCCCGAGCCGCTCCACGGCGGTGCGGTGGAGCGGCTCCGAGGGCAGGGCGAGGGACAGCACCACCCGGGGACGGCCGTCCCGCACCAGGTGCGTGCAGCCGAACGCGTCCTCGGGCAGGGCGAGTTCGGCCGCAAGCGTGTGGAGCAGGTGGTCGGCCGCGCGCAGTTGCCCGAGGCCCGGGTCGATCGTGAGGGCGTACGGCGTCACGAGGGCAGGACCCACACCGGGTTGGTGTAGAACCACAGGTCGCGCCACGGGTCGGCGTCGCCGACGACGTCGAGCGCCGGGCCCGCCGGGTCGACGGCCGCGCCCAGGGCGCCGACGGCGGACCGGTTGCCGTCGGTGCCGCGCAGCCGGAGGTACCGGGGCGTGTCCACGCGGCCGAGGTCGAAGGTGAGGCGGACGGCTCCGGTGGCCTTGCTGACGTCGTAGGCCTTGACGACCTTCGCGGTCGGGGCGGTGAAGGTGTCCCGGTCGGCGACGGGACCCGTCACATCGCCCTGGATGACGTCGACGCGGGCCAGTTCGGGGACGAACCCGGCCCAGTTGGGGCCGCCGGCCGGGGTCACGTCGATCGTCAGCGTGACCTTGGTGCCCTTCTTCACGTGCAGTGCGCCGCCGAGGGTGGCCCAGCGGCCGCCGCCCGTCACGCGCACGTCCACGGCGTCGACGAGTTGCCCGTGGTCGACCCAGACGCGGCCGGCGCGGATGCCGTCCATCACGGCGGCGTAGGAGAAGCCGTCGGCGCCGACATGGGTGCGGCTGTACTGGCCGGGCCAGTAGTCGCCCTGGGTGACGTCGATCTTCCCGCCGTAGACGGGGTCCGGGTAGCGGCCGTCGGTGTTGAAGTCGCCGCCGGGGCCGCGCACGGCGGTGTCGGCGTAGACCTGGTGGGAGTCGGAGTTGGCGGTGATCCACCAGGGCTTGCCCTCGGCGAGGAGGCTGTCCCAGAGGCCGCCGACGGTGGCGGTCATCCAGTCGAAGCCGCCCCAGGTGCGGTAGCTCTCGGGCGGGTAGCCGGGGAAGGAGTTGGCGGAGGGGCTGTTGTCGTAGATGCCGCGGGCGCGGCCCATGCCGAGCGGGGCGGGCAGACCGGCGGCCTGGTGGCCGGGGGCGCCCTCGAAGCCGACGGCGATCTGCCGGCCGGGGCCGCCGGCGTCGCGCCAGGCGCGGATCTCGTGCGGTGAGTCGACGCCGCGCCGGGCCGGGTGGTTGGCGAGCATCAGGGCGTCCCTGACCTTGCGGCGCCTGACCTGGTCGGCGAGGAAGCTCAGCCCCGCGACGGCGAGCGCCTCGTTGGCCGGTGTGGAGTCGGAGGCGTTCTTGACGCTGCCGTCGTAGTCGGTCTCGAACTGCTTGAGGACGGCGACCTCGTTCCTGCCCGGGTGCACGAAGACCGTGCCGTGCTCGGCGGCCGGGATGTTCCACTCCAGGCCCTGGAAGACGAGGGTGTCCCGGTGGGCGGCGCGGGCGGCCTTGATGTCCGGGTTGACCTTCTCCACGCCGATCCTGGCGTGGGTGGCGCTGCCGTGGTCGGTGATGACGAGCCAGTCCATGCCGTGCCGGGCGCCCTGGCGGACCTGGTCGACGACGCGGTACTTGCCGTCGCTGCTGTACTGGGTGTGGATGTGGTGGTCGCCGGCGAGCCACAGGAAGCCGTTCCGGCGGCGGCCGCCGGACGCGGCGGCGGGCGCCGCCTGGGCCAGGACGCCGCCGGCCGCGAGGCCCGCGCCGAGCAGGCCGGCCCGGCGCAGCAGCGAGCGGCGCGAGGCCTGCTCGGGGGTGAGGGCCTCGTCGGGGACGGAGGTGTCGAAGGCGGCGGGCAGGGCCTGCGCGGCCTGGTGCTCGTGGTCGTGCCCGTGGTGGTGGTGGCCGTGTGCGTGCCCGTGTCCCATGAAGCGCCTCCTGTGTGCCGCCGGTGCGGCGGCTGCCTTCCGCGGCGTGTGGCCACGCCGCGTGTGGAGGATCGAGGCGAAACGTGAACGTTGAACGACCAGGGGGTGAGCGGCGGGCGGCCCGGGCACGGCGGATCTCCCCGTCCCTCACTGTTCTCCCAACTCGCCTTGTTCGTCACACTGGTTGGCAGCCAACCTGAGCATCGTTCAAGGTTCCGTCGCGCCTCCCGACCGGAGACACCCCCACCATGAGACGACTCCTCGGCACTTTCACCGCCGCCGCCCTGGCCCTCGCCGGACTCACCGCCACCACGGCGACGCCCGCCACCGCGACGCCCGCCACCGCGGCCCTGCCCACCGGGTCCTTCAACGTGCTGACCTACAACATCGCGGGCCTGCCCCTCGGCCTCGGCGACAGCGACCCCGGGACCAACACCCCGCTGATCGGCCGGCGGCTCGGGGCCTACGACATCGTGAACGTGCAGGAGGACTTCAACCACCACGCGTCGCTGTACGCCAACGACCAGCACCCGTACCGCACGGCGACCAGCGGCGGCGCGGCCTTCGGCGACGGCCTCAACACCCTGTCGGACTTCCCCTTCGAGGACTTCCAGCGGGTGAGGTGGAACCACTGCACCGGCACCAACTGCCTGACCCCGAAGGGCTTCACGCTGGCGCGGGTGCGACTGGCCGAGGGCGCCTACGCCGACCTGTACAACGTGCACACCAACGCCGACTCCACGGACGACGCGCTGGCCGCGCGCCGGGCCAACATCGAGCAGCTCTCCGCCTTCATCCGGGCGAACTCCTCGGGCAACGCGGTGATCGTCATGGGCGACACCAACACCCGCTACACCCGCACCGGCGACAACATCCGCACCCTGCTGACGGAGAACGGCCTGACGGACGCGTGGGTGGAGCGGGTCCGGGGCGGCACCCCGCCCGCGCAGGGCGGCGACGCGCTGCTGTGCGACGCGGCGGCGCCGACGGACGACTGCGAGGTCGTGGACAAGGTGCTCTACCGGGGCAGCGCGCTCGTGCACCTCACCGCCACCGGGTACGCCAACGACTGGCGGTCCTTCCTGCGTTCCGACGGCAAGCACCTCTCCGACCACTTCCCGCACACCGTCGGCTTCTCCTACACCCTCGACTCCGCGCTGCGCGCGAGCGACTTCTTCGGCGGCCCGCACGGCACGGCGTTCAACGACGCGGACGACCTGCCCGCGACACCCGCGCCCCGCACCCTCACGCTGCGCGGCGACGCCCGGCTGGACGCGCTGTCCCTCACCCACGACGGCGGCACGGTCCTCTCCCACGGCGGCACGGGCGGCTCGGCCAGGTCCCTGACCCTGGCCGAGGGCGAGCACCTGACCTCGGTGCGGCTGACGCAGGGCCAGAAGGACGGCCGGACCAGGATCTTCTCGGCGTCCTTCACCACCGACCGGGGCCGCACCCTGTCCGCCGGCACGGCCACGTCCGACGCGCGGACCCTCACCGCCCCGGCCGGCCGGCAGATCGTGGGCTTCACCGGCCGCGCGGGCTCCGAGATCGACAAGCTGGGGGTGATCTACGCCCCCGTCCGCTGAGCGGCGGAGGCGTCGCCGGGGGCGCGGGCCCGGTCCGCCGGGCCCGGGACGGGCCGCTCGGACACCGGTTCGCGTCCGGCCGCCCGGCGCGCGGCGCGGCGCCCGCTACGATCACAGCGCCCCAGCCGACACGGCACCGTCCGAGAGGGAGGCCCGAGACCCATGCCCAGAGCCGGCCTCACCCCGGACCGCCTCGTCGCGGCGGCGGCCGACCTCGCCGACGAGGCAGGGTTCGAGCACGTCACCCTGTCCGCGCTGGCACGCCGGTTCGGGGTGAAGGACGCGAGCCTGTACTCGCACGTCAGGAACCTGCGGGATCTGCGCACGCGGATGGCCCTCCTCGCGGGCGGCGAGATGATCGACCGGATCGCGGCGGCGGTCGCCGGACGCACCGGCCGGGACGCGCTCGCCGCCTTCGCCGGCGCCTACCGGGCCTACGCCCTGGAGCACCCCGGCCGGTACGCGGCGACGCAGATCCCCCTGGACCAGGCCCTGGCCACCGACTCCGCCGCCCTGCGCCGCACCGCCGAGGTCACCTACGGCATGCTCCGCGCCTACGGCCTGGTCGAACCCGACCTCACCGACGCCGTACGCCTGCTGCGCAGCGCGTTCCACGGCTACTGCGCCCTGGAGTCCACCGGCGCCTTCGGCGCGCCCCGTGACGCCCAGGCCTCCTGGGACAAGGCGATCGACGCCCTGCACGTGCTGCTGCTCAACTGGCCCCGCGAGAAGACGCCCCCCGAAGCCTGAACACACCGGCGCCGCCGTCACGCCCGGGGCGCCGACGCAGCGCCATGGCCTCGCGGGAGCAGGTCCGTCACGTCCTCGTACGAGGGGGTCGGTCCGGCCGGGGTCCGGCCGGACCGGATGTCGGCCGCCGCCCGCAGCGCCGCGCCCAGCGCCCTGCGGTACAGCAGCGAGCCGAGGCTGATGCGGCGGGCACCGGCGTCGGCGAGCTCACGGACGGGCGGGCCGGCGGGTGAGTAGAGGACGTTGAGGGGTGCGTCCAGGTGGCGCACCAGGGCGGAGATCCGGCGGGGGTCGGTGAGCCCGGGGACGAACACGCCGTCCGCGCCGGCCGCCTGGTAGGCGTCCAGCCGGGAGAGCGTGTCCGCGGTGTCGCCGTCGCCCAGCCAGTGGGTGTCGGTGCGGGCGTTGACGAACAGGACGGGGACGGCCTTCTTCACCGCGGCGATCTTCCCGGCCAGCCGTTCGGCGGGTGCCAGGCCGTCCTCCAGGTTGATGCCGGCGACGCCGACGGCGTACAGCTCCCGTGCGAACTCCGCGACCTCGTCCGGGTCGTCGTCGAAGCCGCCCTCGGCGTCGACGGACAGCAGCAGCGGCCGCGCGCCGAGGGCGAAGGCCAGCCGCAGTGTCTCCTCGCGGGTCGCGGCCGCCGCGTCGGGCAGGCCCGCGACGGCGGCGACACCGAGGCTCGTCGTCGCCACCGCCCGGAAGCCCTGCCCGGCGAGGGCCTGCGCGGAGGCGTAGTCCCACGCGTTGGGCAGCAGCAGCGGCTCGTCGGCGTGGTGGAGCGCGGCGAAGGCGGTGACGGGCGGGGTCCGCCGAGGGGATCGGGTCATGCCGCCACGCTAGGTCCGGATCGTTTCGGCCCGCGCCGAACGACCGTCGCCCGCGCAGGTCAGCTCACGTGCACCCCGGCCTCGTCCAGCCGGACCCGCACCTCGGGCCCCGCGCTCCAGCGGACCGTGACCGCGCCGGTCCCGTCGGCGTCGACGCGTACCGCCTCGGTCAGCGGCACCGGATCGGACTCGGCGGTGAGCCGGGCCAGCGCGACGAACAGGGTGGCGTCCCCGGTGGTGACGCCGGTGAGGCCGCCGTCGAGGCCGACGGCGGGCAGGAGTTCGGCGCGGACGCCCTCCGGGGCGCTCCACCCGGTCACGCGCACCGCCGTCCCGGGTTCGGCCCCCGCGACCAGGTGGGCGCGCACCTCCACCGCCCCGTGAGCCAGCACCACGCTCGTCACCCGCGCTCCCCCGCCCGCCGTGTGACGCGAGGCCGCCCAGCCCGCCCCGGCACCGAGCGGTTCGATCCCGGTGCGGCTCGGGTCGCCGTCCACGATCACGCTGTTGTCGTACGACGCCGCGGGTGCCGTCACGGTCGAGTAGGCGAGGCGCGTGTAGTACGGGTCGTAGCGGACGTCCTCGCTGCCGTGGTTGTGGAGGCGGACCACGCCGTCGCAACGGGTGGACTGAATCAGCCAGTTGGGCGGTCCGACGGGCGTGACGGCGTCCTCGCGCCCGGCCGGCCCGGGGCGTTCCGGCGCCGTCCACACCTCGTGCTCCGGCGGCAGGAGCAGACCGAGGAAGCCCTTGCTCGCCCAGTACGGGGAGGCCGGGCCCGAGTAGCCCTGGAGGACGGACGCGTCGGGTCCGTGCCAGCCGAGGGTGAGCAGACCCCGGTCGTCGACCGCGCCCCGGTCCAGGAAGTACCGCAGGGCACCGGACGCCAGCCGCCGCGTCTCGCCCGGCTCCAGCGGCGTGCGGCCGGTCAGCGCGCCCAGCCACAGCGGAGCGGTCGTCGCGAAGCGGTACGTCAGGGAACGCCCCTGGTGCATCGGGGCGCCGTCGCCCCCGAACAGCCGGGCGTAGTCGGCGAGGTGCCGCTCCAGGCGGCCCCCGTACACCTCCAGCAGGGACGCGTCCCGCTCCAGCCAGGCGTGCAGCACCGGATAGAGGTGCATCGCCCAGCCGTTGTAGTAGTCGTACTTGCGGCCGTCGCCGTCGGTGTACCAGCCGTCGCCCCGGTACCACTGCTCGATGCGTTCCAGACCGCGGTCGATCGCCGCCCGGGACGCCTCCGGCTCGTGGCCGGTCTCCGCGAGGAAGCCGCCGACCGTGACGGGGAACAGCTCCCAGTTGCACGGCCAGGGTTGCGCCGTGAGCGCGTCGGCCAGCCACGCCGCCGTCCGCTGCCGTACGCCGTCGTCCAGGCGGTCCCAGAGCAGGTCCCGGGTCAGGCGCAGGGCCAGGGCGATGGACGCGGCCTCCACCAGGGGCTGGCCGCGGTCCTCGATGCGCGGCCAGACGCCCGAGACCCCGGCGGCGAGGCCGCTCGCATAGCGCTCCAGGGCCTTCTCGTCGCGGCGGAAGGCGGCCAGCAGCAGGGTGCGGGCGTATCCCTCCAGGCCGTCGGAGAGGCGGCCGGACCAGCTGGAGCGGTCGCCGGGCAGGTGGTACAGCGCGTGGTCCTCGGACGCGTACGGCTCGACGGCGGCGAGCAGGGCGTCGGCGGCCGCCTCCCAGTGGGCGCGGGTGTAGCCGGTGAACGGGGACGCCGTGCGGTGGGCTGGGGGCAGCTGCATCGTTCTCTCTCGTGCTCGGACCGGCCGGAACGGCTCGGGCCTGGAGCGCCCCGGTTCCGGTCGGGGCGCCCCAGGGGTTCATCCCACCCGCACCTTGCCCTGCGGCACCAGATGCCGGGTGACGAGTTCGTCGCGGACCAGGCGCGCGTAGACGGTCGCCCCGCGCACGGAGGTGTGGGTGTTGTCCCGCGCCTCGTCGGTGAGGTAGAGCGCCTTGGACGCCTCCACGCCCAGCGACTCGACGAGTTCCTTGGTCTTCGCCGTGAGGTCGACCAGCGGGACGTCCCGCGCGGCGGCCACCGAGCGGACGACCGCCGGGTGGTCGACGCCGAGGCCGTTGACCAGGAGGGCGGTTCCGTTGTTCAGCGTGCCGTCGGCGTTGAACCAGCGGCGCACGATCGGCGTGACAAGGACCGGCTGTCCGCCCCGCTCCCGGACGCCCGCCACCAGGGCCTCCAGGTTGGCCCGGTAGGTGGCCTCGTCCGTGGTCTTGTCGTTGTGGGCGAGCTGGACGAGTACCGGATCGCCGGGGCGGATCAGGGGCCGTACGGTGGCCCACAGCCTCGGGTTCCCCGGATATGACACCGTACTCTCCCCGGAATCCGCGTAGTTGGCGACGGACACGCCCTTGCGGAGGTACTGGGGCAGCTGCTGGCCCCAGCCGGAGTACGGGTCGCCGGGCTGGTCGCAGACGGTGGAGTCGCCGATCAGGAAAATCTGGCGGGTGTGCCGGGCGGGGGTGACCCGGATGTCGGCCGGCGCGGGCGCGGAGCCGCCGATCCGCAGGTCGAGGCCGGGGGTTCCGTCGGGGCCGGTGGGCTCGCCCTCGGGGGTGCGGACGTTGACGGTGAAGCTTCGGGTGACGCGTTCGCCGGCCGGGACGGCCGTCTCGGGCAGCAGGGAGCGGCGCGTCTCACCGCTGATGCTCGTGCTGGACGCGTGAGGTCCGCCGAGCCTGACCCGCACGTCGTACGTGCCGGGCGGCACGTCGAAGTGGCAGACACCGGCGGTGCACCGGATGGGCCCCGCGGGGGCCTCGGCCGCTGCCGCCGGTGCGGCAGGCAGGGCGGTTGCCAGGGACATCGCCGCCACGACGGCGATGCTGAAACGTCTCACTCGCGGCTCCTCCCAGCGGACGACACGACCTGCGGGTGGACCGTACCGTCCTTGGCAAGCGCTTTCCAGACCCCTCGGGGACATCCTCGGGAGTGCCGCCCCCTCGGCCCTGCGAGTTCTTCCGGACCGCCGGGCACGGCAGTCGAGGGGACCGCCGTGCCGGCGTGAGGGGGCATCAGCTGCCGCGCGTCCACTGCTGGTTGGTCCCGCCGTTGCACGTGTACGTGATGATGGCTGCGCCGTTGGCGGTGGAGGCGCCGTTCACGTCCAGGCACTCACCGCTCGCCCGCGACTCCACGTTCACGTACGAGCCGGTGGTGGTCAGCGACCACTGCTGGCTGGTGGCGGAGGAGTTGCAGTTCTCCTGCGTGAGCGTGTTCGCGTTCTCCTGCACGCACAGCGAGCTGTTCCTGACCATCAGCTGGTAGTAGCCGCTCCCGACGGCCTTGAACCAGTACTTCTGGTTGGTGCCGCCGTTGCAGTCGTACTGCTTGATCTGGGCGCCCGCCCAGAGCGACTGGCTCGTGACGTCCGCACACCTGGAGGAGTGGCGGGCGACCAGCGTGTGGTACGTCGCGCCGGTGCCGGTGACGGTTCCGGCCGCCGTGTCGACGGTGACCTCCGGTGACCAGGACATCGACATGGTCGTGGAGTCGGTGAACGTCAGCGGCAGCCACACGTACCGGGAGTCGTTGACGGTGCCGCCGAAGGAGTTGCCCCAGCGGTCGCCCAGGTACAGGTACGAGGTGCCCGAGGTGCCCTGCACGGGCAGGACGAACGCGGTCTGCGAGCCGTACGTCGTCGCGTCCCCGATGTTCCTCATGGCCGACCAGGGGCCGGCGATGTTCGTGGCGGTGGCGTACTGCTGCTGGTTGGGGTTCCAGCCCGTCGCGCCGGAGGTCAGCATGAAGTACACGCCGTTCCGCTTGAACAGGGCGGGGGCCTCGCGGTGGCCGCCGGGCCAGGGGTTGGCGACCAGGCTCGCGATGCCGGTGTAGTCGGCGGTGAGGCGGTAGATCTGCAGGTCGTAGTTCTCGCGCGCGGCCGAGACCATGTACCCGGTGCCGTCGGTGTCGGTGAAGACCGTGATGTCACGGGACATGTGCTGGCCGAGCGGCCGGAAGCTGCCCTTCCAGGCGTAGTTCCCGTCGACGGTGTCGGAGACGGCGACCGCGGCGCGCGCCTCGCTGTAGTCGGTGCCGTTCTCCTTGTGCATCCACATCACGAACTTGCCGGTGGACGCGTTGTACATGACCTTCGGCCGCTCGATGTTGGCGGTCGCGAGCTCCGGGTCACTGGCCTCGGTCAGGACGTGGTTGCGGAACTCCCAGTTCTTCAGGTCGGTCGAGCGGTAGGCGTCGACGTAGCGGAAGGTGTTGTCGGCGTTGCGGTGCTCGCCGAACCAGTAGTAGTAGGAGCCGACCTTGAGGACTCCGCCGCCGTGGGCGTGGACGGGGTTGCCCGAGGTGTCCGTGAACTGGGTGCCGTTGGTGATCGTCCGGGGCGCCGCCTGGGCGGGCCCGGCGGTGGCGAGGGCCGCGAACAGGCCCAGGAACAGGGCGAGGAGGGTGGCGCAGGCACGTCTCATGTCAGTCACCTGCCGTGGCCGTGTCGGCGACCGGTATGCCGAAGTCGGGGGTGCCGTCGGGCTTCCAGCCGAGCTTCTGGACGCGCGTGTGGCGGTTGGGGTCGTTCAGCGGGTCGCCGTCGATCTCCTTGTACTGGCGGGCGTGGTAGACGAGGACGTCGGTGCGGCCGTCCTCGGCGACCGTGAAGCAGTTGTGGCCGGGGCCGTACTGCCGGGTGGTGTCGTTGCTGGTGAAGACCGGGGTCGGTGACTTGGTCCAGCTCAGGGGGTCCAGGAGGTGGCTGTCGGCGTCGGCGGTCAGCAGGCCCACGCAGTAGTTGAAGTCGGTGGCGCTGGCCGAGTACGTCATGAACAGGCGGCCGTTGCGCTTGAGGACGTACGGGCCCTCGTTGACCTTGAAGCCGACGCACTCCCAGTCGTACTCCGGGGTGGACAGCCGCATCTGCGGGCCCGTCAGGGTCCACGGGTTCGCCATCTCCGACAGGAAGATGCCGGTGTTGTTGTCCATGCCGGGCTCGTGCTGCGCCCAGGCGAGGTAGCGCGTGCCGCGGTGGGTGAAGGTGGTGGCGTCCAGGGAGAAGGTCTCCCAGGCCGTCTTGACCTGACCCTTCTCCACCCAGCTGCCTTTGAAGGGGTCGGGGTGGGCGTTCTCCAGCACCCAGATGCGGATCGCCCAGACGTCCTCGGCGGGCGCGGAGGCGAAGTAGATGTACCACCGGCCGCCGATGCGGTGCAGTTCGGGCGCCCAGATGTGGGCTCCCATCGGACCCGTCGGGTGGGCCCGCCAGATGACGGACTCGGCCGCCGTGCCCAGGCCGTTCAGGGTGCGGGAGCGGCGCAGGACGATGCGGTCGTACTCGGGGGCGGTGGCGGTGAAGTAGTAGCAGCCGTCCTTGTGCCGGTGGATGTGCGGGTCGGCGCGGTTGCGCACGAGCGGGTTGACGAAGGGGACCGGCCGGGGAGGCCGGGCGGGCTCGGCCGCCCGGGCGACCGCGGGGGCGGCGGGAACTGCTGCCAGGGCGCCGGCGGCTGCGGCGCCCTTCAGCAACAGCCTGCGGCTGGGGGGTTCGGGCAGAGCGGGGTCGCGGCTCATGCGGCCTGCCTCTCATGGGGGAAAACACACGACGCTGTTTGGCATTTCGAACGTCATCTGTCATTACGAACGCCGAAAAGGTAAGGGTGTGTCACGAGCAGGTCAACGGGTCCGACGGGACCGAGGCGTTCGGGACGCGGGTCACACCTCGGACTCACCCCACGACGTGACGGTCACCTCGTCACCGACGGACACCCGGCCGGGCCGCGGCACGGCGTACTTCGTGCCGAAGGCGACACCGCCCTGGGCCGCCCGGCGGTAGCCGGCGAGGGTGCGCAGCGGCTCGGGTCCCGCTCGGGACCCGGACTCCTGCTCGACCAGGGTGACGGCGCAGCGGATGGCCAGCTTGGCGTAGGCCAGTTCGGCGTCGCCGACGCGGAGGCGGTGGGCACGGTCCTCGGTGTGCGGCTCGTCCCAGCCGTCGACGACGATGTTGGGGCGGAAGCGGTTCACCGGGAGCGGACGGGCGCCGCGTGCGGCGAGTTTCCGGTCCAGCAGGGCCAGCGTGGCGCGGGACAGGACGTGCACGGCACAGCTGTCGGCGTAACCGGAGGTGCCCGGGGCCGCGCCGTCGGTCACGCGATGGTGTTCCGGTGGTACGCGCACCAGGCGGCTGCGGGCGCCCAGCACCTCGGAGAGCCACTCGGCCGCCGCCTCGCCCTGGTCGATGCCCTGGTAGGCGGCGCCGAACAGGTCGACCGCCCGCCGGGGCCCGGTCGTGTCCACCCCGAGGTGGAGGGCCTCGGCCCGGGGTGCGGTGAGCGTCAGACGGGTGCCGTCGGGCGTGAGGGCGGGGCGGATGACGGCCAGCAGGGGATGGCGCCGCTGTGTGCGGTACACGCCCTCCTCGCTCACCACCATGAAGCTGCGGTCGTGTGCGAGACCGGCCGGGGTCAGGACCGCCTCCCGCGCCGGCGTCCCGGCGCAGCCCTTGACGGGGTAGGTCAGCAACGCGGTGACTCGGGCCATGGCCTTCCGTTCCGTCCGGGCGGTCAGCGGCCGCTCGGGGCCGGGGGGAAACCGAGTTGCGGAGCCAGCAGTCTGGCCTCGGCCGCCCACTCGGCCAGGAACTCCAGGGCCAGGCCCCGCTCCCGGTGGCGGAGGTCGGCCGGCACGGCGCCCGCACCGCCGTAGGCCACCGGCTCGTCGTCGGCCCGGGCCGGCATGAGCGCGGTGAGCCGGTCGTACTTCACCACGGAGGCGCACATGCCGAGGCGGACCAGGTGCTCGTCGCCGCGCCAGCCGCTCATACGCAGGCCCTGCAGGTAGGCGTCGTAGGCCGCCTTGGCCAGGCCGGGGAGGTCGTCGGCGGGCACGACGCGGTCGAGGACGGAGTCGGGGAGGTAGTTGCCGAGGTCCTCGCCGAGGGCGCCGTCGCCGGTGAACGCCCAGTCCAGCAGGACGCTGGTGCCCGGGCCGCCGGAGACGACGTTGGCCGGACACTGGTCGAGGTGGGACAGGGCGCGCGGGAGCGACTCCATGAGGTCCAGGAACCACTCGCGGTCGTGGCGCAGACGGACCATGTCGGCGCGCAGGCCGGGCGGGAAGTGCCGCCGGACCAGGGGGTGCCGCCACGCCTCGTCGTCGTCCAGGAGGTCCTCGCCCGTGCTCTTGCCTGCCGTGTAGTCCCGCAGGAAGCGCTGGGACAGCCACGGGTGGTCCTCCCCCGCCCCCACCGCGCCCTGGGCCCTGCCGAGCCGGTGGGCGTGTTCGACGTGGCGGGCCGCGGACCAGGTCGTGGCCGGTGCGCCCGGCACGTCCTCCAGCCACAGCGCCACGTCCCCGTCGGCGCGTTCGGCGCACTCCAGCAGCCGGGGCGCGCGGATGCCGTGCGGCTCCCAGACCCGGGCCAGCCCGGACCGGTAGACGTAGGCCTCGCGCCGCCAGAAGTTCCGGTGCCGGGGGTCGTTGGACGCCGCCCACGCGACGCCGGTCTCCTTGGTCCGCGTCAGCACCTTCAGCACGGCCGAACGGCCGCCGCCGGTGACCCGCCACACGCCGGCCGTGACGCCGTTCCGGGGATTGTGCGGGAGCGGCACGCACTCCGCCCGGCCGGCCGGGACTCCCAGCACCTCACGGACTTCGGCATCTGCGACAGCGACCTCGGGCATCCCCCGATGCTATGCCGACGCCCCCGCTGTCGGCCGCGGCCGAGCCGTACTGGCCGGCCCGGGACACCCGGGAGCGGGTCCGTCCCGCCGGTCCCGCCCGCGACCTGACCGCCGAGGCTCCGGAAGGTGGTGTCCGGTCCCGCCGTGTGATGGTGGGCGATGAGGAGCGTGCCGAGCAGGGCGCAGGCCCAGACGCCGAAGCCGGGCCGCCCTTGCCGACCCGGGCGAACGGCGCCGGGAACAAGCCCGGCGTCCCACATGCTGGCCGGCCTGTTCACGTGCTGGACGTACGGGTGCGGGGGTCCCGCTCGGGACCTCGACTACCGTCGACGGCATGACCAGCACCCCCGCCCTCGCCGAAGCCCTCGCCGCCGGGACGGTCGTCCTGGACGGCGGCATGTCCAACCAGCTCGAATCGGCCGGGCACGACCTGAGCGACGAGCTGTGGTCCGCACGCCTGCTCGCCGAACGGCCAAAGGCGGTCACCGAGGCACACCTGGCCTACTTCCGGGCGGGTGCGGACGTGGCGATCACGGCCAGCTACCAGGCCACGTTCGAAGGCTTCGCCAGGCGCGGGATCGGCCGCGACCGGGCGGCCCGGCTCATGGCGTCGAGCGTGGAGTCGGCGAAGGAGGCGGCGCGCCGGGCCGGGGCCTGTCGGCCCCTGTGGGTGGCGGCCTCGGTGGGTCCGTACGGGGCGATGCTCGCGGACGGCTCGGAGTACCGGGGGCGTTACGGGCTGACGGTGGACGAGCTGGAACGCTTCCACCGCCCGCGCCTGGAGGTGCTGGCCGCGGCCGGCCCCGACGTCCTCGCGATGGAGACGGTCCCGGACACCGACGAGGCCGCCGCACTGCTGCGGGCGGTGCGCGGACTCGGGGTGCCGGCCTGGCTGACGTACTCGGTCGCCGGTGACCGCACCCGGGCCGGGCAGCCGCTCCAGGAGGCCTTCGCCCTGGCCGCCGGCGCGGACGAGGTGATCGCTGTGGGGGTGAACTGCTGCGCGCCCGAGGACGTCGAGAACGCGGCGGCGACGGCGGCGCGGGTGACCGGCAAGCCGGTCGTCGTCTACCCCAACAGCGGCGAGACCTGGGACGCCGCGTCCCGGGCCTGGTCCGGCCGCGCCACCTTCACCGCCGACCAGGTGAAGAGCTGGCAGACCGCGGGCGCCCGACTCATCGGCGGCTGCTGCCGGGTGGGCCCGGAGGCGATCACGGGCATCGCGAGGACACTGACGGCGGGGTGACGCCCGCGGCGACCGTGCTCGCGGATGCCGGTGGCGACGGAGGGGGCGGTGCCAGGGAGTTGACGACGGACCCCCGGCCACGCCGGCCCGTTCTGTCTTCCCGCCGTCCTGCGCCGCACCTACAGTAGGAAGCGCTTTCTGCCGGGTCGGAGCCGAGCCGCGGTGGGCAGCGCTGGTCGAAACTTTCCACGGCCCTCGGGCGGGCCGGAGAGGTGGGTTCCCGATGGTGCGTACGGCGAGTGCGAGCGCGGCGGCCGGTCCGACGCTGGCGGTCGTGGCCCGCGAGGCGGGGGTCTCGGTGCCGACCGCCTCGAAGGTGGTCAACGGCCGGGAGGACGTCGCGCCCGAGACCCGCCGCCGCGTCACCGAGGCGCTCGACCGGCTCGGTTACGTACGCAGACCCCGCTTCGACGCGACGAAGGCGCCCCGGCTCGTCGACCTGGTCGTGCACTCGCTGGCGAGCTCCTGGTCGGGCGCCGTGCTGCACGGGGCGGAGGAGGCGGCGCACGACACGGGCCTGGAGGTCGTGGTGTCGGCGGCGCTGACCCGCTCCCGGGCCGGGCGCCCCGAGCGGGGCTGGCTGGACAAGCTGGTCGCGCGGGGCTCCTCCGGGGTGCTGTTCAACCTGGCCGAGCTGAGCGCCTCGCAGTACGCCTGGCTGGAGCAGCACCGCATCCCGTTCGTGATGATCGACCCGGTGCAGGAGCCGCCGGAGGGTGTGGTGTCGGTGGGGGCGGCGAACTGGCAGGGTGGTCTGACGGCGACCGGGCACCTGCTCTCGCTGGGGCACGAGCGGATCGCCGTGGTCGCGGGATCCCGGCGCACGATGTGCAGCAGCGCCCGGGTCGCCGGCTACCGCTCGGCGCTCGCGTCGGCCGGGGTCCGGCAGCGCTCCGAGTACGTCCGGCACGCCGGCTTCGACGAGGGCCAGGCCCGGCGCCGCATGCTGGAGCTCCTCGACCTGCCCGAGCCGCCGACGGCCGTGTTCGTGTGCTCGGACCGGATGGCCCTGGGGGTCTACGAGGCTCTGGCCGAACGGGGGTTGCGGGTCCCGGACGACGTGAGCGTGGTCGGCTTCGACGACCTGCCCGAGGCGCGCTGGGCCTCCCCGGCGCTGACCACGGTCCGCCAGCCGCTGTCGGAGATGGCAGCGACGGCCCTGCGGTCGCTGCTGCGCATGATGGACGGACACCACCCGGAGAGCACCCGGACGGAGTTGTCGACGCGCCTGGTGGAACGAGCGAGCACGGCGGCGCCCGGGACGCGGCGATAGGCCCCCTCCCCCGCAGCGCACGGCAGGCATCCTGACACGGGTGCGCCGAGAGCTCGCCGCACGTGGAATGCGCCTGCCGCCGCGGGGAGTTGGCAGGAAGGACAGGGCCGCCGCCGAGGCGGTGGCCGCGCTCGGCGGAAAGGACTGCCCGGTCATGACGCGCGACTCGCGCACGATCACCAATCCGGCCACGCTCCACGACCCCACCCCGTTCGGATACAGCCACGCCGTCTCGGCCCCCGGCGAGACCGTGTACATCGCCGGCCAGTACGCCTCCGACGCCACCGGCGCGCCCGTGCCGGGGGACTTCGCCGCACAGGTGGACCTGGCCTTCGACCGGCTGCGGTCGGCGCTGGAGGGCGTGGGGCTGGGCTACGAACACGTCGTCCGGCTCGGCACGTTCGTCGTGGACCACGACCCCGGCAGGCTGGAGGTGCTCGGCAAGGCCCTGCACGCCCGTTTCGGCGACCGGCTCCCGGCACAGACCCTGAGCGGGGTCGCCGCGCTGGCCCTGCCGGGAATGCTGTTCGAGGTCGACGCGGTGGCGGTCCGTCCCACGGTGCCGGACGCCGGCTGAGCTTCGCCCCCGGCCCGGCCCGGGGCGGGTAGCCGGGGGCCGGGAGTGCGACGGGCGGCATGCTCCGGCGGCCGGCCACCGGCGGCGGCGCGCCCCTCAGGGCAGGGGCAGTGCGGCCGCCCAGGAGATGCCGCCCAGCAGGTGCGTCCGGAAGGCGGGGTCCTCGTAGGCCTCCGGGGCGTGCCCGAGGGCCGTGTAGAAGACCCGGCCGCGGCCGTGGTCACGGCACCAGACCAGGGGGTGGTCCTCGCCCATGCCGCCGCCCTCGTAGGAGGACTCGTCGGCGGTGACCAGGACGCGGACCGTGCCGCGCGGGTTGGTGCGGAAGTCGTACCACTCGTCGGTGAAGTCCCAGACGGCGGGCAGGTGCCGGGTCGCCGGGTGGTCGTGGTCCTCGACGAGGGCCTGGCCGGGCTGGTGGCGCGGGTGCCGGTCGAACCAGGTGCCCAGCAGCTCACCGTAGTACGGCCAGCCGTACTCCGTGCAGGCCGCCGCGTGCACGCCGACGAAGCCGCCGCCCGACTCCACGTACGCGGCGAGCCGCTCCCGCCCGGCCGGGGTGAGGATGTCGCCGCTGGTGGAGAGGAAGACGACGGCCGCGTAGCCGTCCAGGGGCTGTTCCAGGGCCGCCGGGTCCTCGGTGGCGTGGACCTCGAAGGCGCCGAGGGCGCGCAGGGCGGCGACACCGGCCGGGATGGAGTCGTGCCGGTATCCGGTGGTGCGGGTGTGGACGAGCAGTCGTGGTGCCATGGCATCCGAACCTAGGGGAGATCCGGGGGCGGCCGGAACGGTTCTCCGGCAGGTTCTCCGGCATCGAGAAGTTTCGCCGCCCCGGCCCTCACCCCTCTTCCATCACCCGCTTGAGCGCGGCGAGGTCGGCGGACACCGCCTCCGCGTCACGGTGGAACTCCTCGTCGCTCGTCCACGGCTGCCGGCGCAGCGTGAACACCACCTCGCAGCCGGGCCCGTCGGCGATCACCCGCATCGGGTTGTGCACGGTGTGCCCCGAGGGCAGCGTGACGTCGTGATCGAGCACGCCGAAGTCGTTCCTGGGCGCGAAGTCCACCACGATCCGCCCCATGGGCGACTCCCCCACCCACCGGCCGTCCACCAGGTGCAGGGAACTCGCAAGACCGGGGGCCCAGGCGGGGACGTTGGCGGGGTCGCGGACGTAGTCGTAGACCTCCTTCAGCGGGCGGTCGACATGGACGCTCAGGTGCCTCGATGGCCGTGTCGTGGTCGTCATGGCGGCGACGCTACGGGGCCGCCGGGGCGGCGGTCTTGAACGGATCGGACAGGCCCGGTCCGGTGTCCGTTTCCTTCAAGACGGGCCGTCGCGGTCCTGCCTACGGTGGGCCCATGACCGCACGATTCGATGCCATCGGCCTGGTCGTCTCCGACATGGCCGCCTCCGTCGCCTTCTACCGCCGGCTCGGGTTCGCCTTCCCGGAGGACGCCGGGCAGCAGCCGCACACCGAGGCCCGGCTGCCCGGCGGGCTGCGGCTGATGCTCGACACCGAGGAGACGGTCCGCTCCTTCCTGCCCGGGTGGCGGCCGCCGACGGGCGGGGGCCGGACCTCGCTGGCCCTGCGGTGCGACGGGCCGGACGAGGTGGACGCGCTGTACGCGGAGCTGACGGACGCCGGATACCACGGCGAGCTCAAGCCCTGGGACGCCTTCTGGGGGCAGCGGTACGCCGTGGTGCTCGACCCGGACGGCAACGGGGTGGACCTGTTCGCCCCGCTAGCCGGCGCGGCCGAGTAGTTCGCTCAGCGGCACGCCCGCCAGCTCCCGTACATCGCGCGACAGATGGGCCTGGTCGGCGTAGCCGGCCCGGGCGGCCGTCTCCGCGAAGGGCGTGCCGGCCCGGGCCAGCGCGAGGGCGCGGCGCAGCCGCAGGATGCGGGCCAGGGTCTTGGGCCCGTAGCCGAAGGCGGCCAGGGAGCGGCGGTGCAACCGGCGTGCCCCGACGCCGAGTTCGTCGGCGGTGGCGGCGACCGGGCGGCCCGCGTCGAGGGCGGCGACGACCTGCCGCAGCAGCGGGTCCGGGGGCTCCGCGTCGGCCGCCCGGCGCAGCGCCAGTTCCTCCAGGCCGCTCACGGGGTCGGGGGCCGCCCGCACGCGGGCGGTCAGTCGCCGCACCTCCGAGGCCGGCCACAGGTCCGTGAGTTCCACGCGGCGGTCGCGCAGCTCGTGCGCGGGGACGCCGAGCAGGGCCGGGGCCGTGCCCGGGGGGAAGCGGATGCCCGACCAGGGGCCGCCCTCGCCGTCGGTGAGGTACGCCCGGGTGTCCGGTCCGGCGACCAGCAGCCGCCCGTCGTGCCACAGCAGGTCCATGCACCCGTCCGGCAGCACCCGACCCGGCCCGGACCGCTCCGGGCTGTTGGTCCACAGGACCGCCCCGGCGAGCCGCGCCGCACGCTCCGCATACACGGCTGCCAGGCTACGCCGCCGGTGTACGGGACGCCGGTCCGCGCGTCCCTCGCTCCACGACGCGCACCGGGCCGGACGACAGGCCCTAGCCCACTCGCCCCCGGTACTCCGCCGGGCTCACCCCGTAGACCCGTTTGAACGCCGTGGACAGGGCGAACGCGCTGCCGTACCCCACCCGGCGGGCCACCGCTTCGAGCGTGTCGTCGGTCTCGCGCAGCCGGTCGGCGGCGAGGGCGAGGCGCCAGCCGGTGAGGTACGTCATCGGCGGTTCGCCGACCAGGCCGGTGAAGCGGCGGGCGAGCGCGGCCCGGGACACCCCTGCCTTGGCGGCGAGCCCGGCGACCGTCCACGGGTGCGCGGGATCGTCCTGGAGCAGGCGCAGCACCCCGCCGACGACCGGGTCCGCCAGCGCCCGGTACCAGGCCGGCGCCGCCGCCTCCGGTCGGGCGAACCAGGCCCGCAGCGCGGCGATGACCAGCAGGTCCAGCAGGCGGTCCAGGACGACCTCCTGGCCGGGCTCGTCCCGCACGATCTCCTGGCACAGGTACGGCGTGAGCGGGCAGTCCCACACCTCGGGCGTCAGCGTGAGCAGCGGCGGCAGGGCGTCCAGCAGCCGCCCGCCGATCTCGCCCCGCAGCGGATACGTGCCGATCAGCAGGACGGTCCCGCCGTCGAGCCGGTCGCCCCAGGTGCGCACACCGAGGTCCATCGAGCCGTTGAGGGGCCGTCCGTCGGGATGGCGGCACTCCTGGCCGGGCAGGATTAGCGCCTGCGGTGCCGTATCGGGGGCGTCGGCGCAGGTGTACGGGTCGGGGCCGCGGGCGATGGCGAGGTCGCCGGCGCGCAGCCGCGTGCGTGCGCCCCGGTCGGGCAGGACCCACGCCTCGCCGCGCACGACGAGCATCACGGTGAGCGGCGCCCGGTCCTCCACCCGTACCGCCCAGGGCGGGTCGAAGCACGCCCTGATCATGAACGCGCCCCGTGCCCGGGGGCCGTCGAGCAGGCCTGCGAGAGCGTCCATACGGCCAGCGTAGACGCGGCCGTATGGGAACGAGCCGTTCAGCGATGGTTCCGTCCGCCGCACGGCAGTTGACTCGACGGCATGACGAACACGGCACGGAACACAGCGCGGAACGCGGCACGGAACACGGCACGGAACACGGCAGGGAGCACGCGGGAGATGACGCTGGTGGTGACGGGCGCCTCGGGCCGTACGGGCAGCCGGGTGGCGCGGGCCGCCGGCGCCGCCGGGCTGACCGTGCGGGCCGCGTCACGGGCGACGGGGTTCGACTGGTGGGATGCCTCGACCTGGGCGGAGGCCCTGCGCGGCGCCGACGCGGCCTACCTCGTCCTCCCCTCGGACGTCGGGGCGCCGGGCGCCGCGGAGGCGGTCGGGGCGCTCGCGCGGGAGGCGGTCGGACTCGGGGTGCGGCGGCTGGTGCTGCTGTCCGCGCGGGGCGAGGACCAGGCCCTGCCCACCGAGGAGGCGCTGTGCGCCTCGGGCGCGGAGTGGACGGTCGTGCGGGCCGCGTGGTTCGCGCAGAACTTCAGCGAGGGCCCGCTGGCGGCGGAGTTGCGGGAGCGCGGCGAGCTGGTGTTCCCGGCCGGCGAGGTACGCGAGCCGTTCCTCGACGTCCGGGACATCGCGGACGTGGTGGTGACCGCGCTGACGGCCGGGGACCGGTACGTGGGCCGCGTCCTCACCCTGTCCGGCGGGCGGCTGCTGACCTTCGGGGATGCGGTCGCGGAGATCGCCGCGGCGACCGGGCGGCCGCTGGCGTACCGGACGGTCCCGACGCGCGACTACGGGGAGGCCCTGGCCGCTTTCGGGGTGCCGCCGCGGGAGGCCGAGGCCCTGACGGAGATCTTCGGCACCCTCCTCGACGGCCGCAACGCCCACCTCTCGCACGGGGTGCGGGACGTGCTGGGCCGGGCGCCCCGGGACTTCTCGGACTTCGTGCGGGAGGAGGCGGCGGCCGGCACCTGGAAGGCGTGAGACCGGCCGGCCCGTCACTTCTCGGCGGGCGGCTGCCCCTCCCCGGTGCCCTGGCCGCTCTTGGCGTGCGTGGACTTCACCTGGGTGCGCAGCCGGGCCGTGACGTCCTCCGGGGGCAGGAAGCGGGACCAGCGCTCGGGGAACTCGGACGGCATGTCCGGGTCGGACTCGCCCCGGGCGGCGGCGCGCGCCACGTACTCGGCGACCTGCGCCTGCCGCAGCCGCTCGTTGGCCTCGCGGGCCGCGGCCGTCGCGGCGGCCGGCCAGACCCGGTCGATGGCGGCGTTCACCGCGGCCCCGACGAGCACGGCGAACGCGGACACGCCGATCCACAGCAGCACGGCGACGGCGGCGGCGAGCGAGCCGTAGATCGTGGCGCCCTCGACGGTGTTCTGCAGGTAGATCCGCAGCAGGAAGCTGCCCAGCACCCACATGCCGAGGGCGACCAGCGCGCCGGGCACGTCCTCGATCCACGGGGAGCGCACCGGCACGGACACGTGGTAGAGCGTGGTGAGGAAGGCGATCGACAGCAGTATCACCACCGGCCAGTACAGGACCTGCACCACCGTCGTCGACCAGGGCAGGATGTCCACCACCGCGTCCGGGCCCGCCACCATCAGCGGCAGCGCGACCGAGCCGATCAGCAGGGCCACGATGAACAGCAGGAAGGCCAGCAGGCGGGTCTTGACGATGCCCCGGACGCCGTCCAGGCCGTACATCACGGTGATGGTGTCGATGAAGACGTTCACCGCGCGGGAGCCCGACCACAGCGCGATCAGGAAGCCGAGGGAGATGACGTCGACCCGGCCGCCCTTCATCACGTCGTGCAGGATCGGCTCGGCGATCTCGCGCACGCCGCGGTCGGACAGCACCGTCCGCGAGGCCTCCAGAAGGTTGGTGCGCAGGCTCTGGATGGTGTCGGCGCCGGTCCAGGCGTCGACGTAGCCGAGCAGCCCGATCATGCTCAGCAGCAGCGGCGGCACCGACAGCAGCGTGAAGAAGGCGGCCTCGGCCGCCAGACCCAGGATGCGGTACTCGATGCAGGAGTTGACGGTGTCCTTGAGCAACAGCCAGGCGGTCCTGCGCTTGGAGACGTTCCGGTAGAGGGCCCGCGCCCGGTGGAGGCGCCCGGAGGGCGTGTCGGGGGTTTCACTTGCTGGCTGCACCCCCTTACGGTATCCGTCGTGCCCGGCCCCACTCACCCACAGGCCGGGTCTTCGCGGGCCGGGCCGGGTCCGCTGGTGACCGAGGTGCTACCGCGGGGTACGTTCGCACCATGGCAGGCAGCACGCACCTCGTGACGAACCAGGTCCCGCCGCTGGTCGGGTACGACGTCTTCTCCGCGGACCGGGCCCTGGCCGCCGCGGTCGAACGGCAGCTGGAGCCGGATCTGCGCCAGGAGGTGCTCGGCGAGCTGTCGGCCCTCGGGCGGACCTCCGGCTCGGCCCAGGTGCAGGAGTGGGGCGCCCAGGCCAACGACAACCCGCCCCGGCTGCGCACGCACGACCGGTACGGCCACCGGATCGACGAGGTGGAGTTCCACCCGGCCTGGCACCGGCTGCTCGGCAAGGGCGTCTCGGCCGGTCTGACCGCGGCCTGGGGAAGGCCGGCGGGGCATCTGCGCCGGGCCGCCGCCTTCGTGGTGTGGACGCAGGTGGAGGCCGGCAACGGCTGCCCGCTGTCGATGACGCACGCGGCCGTGCCCGCCCTGCGCGCGGATCCGGACCTGGCCGCCGAGTGGGAGCCGCGGCTGACGTCCATGGTCTACGACCGTGAGCTGCGGCCCGCCGACCGTAAGGCCGGGGCCCTGTTCGGGATGGCCATGACGGAGAAGCAGGGCGGCAGCGACGTCCGGGCGAACACCACGGCCGCGCGGCCGCTCGCCGAGGCCGGGGCGTACGAGCTGACCGGACACAAGTGGTTCTGCTCGGCGCCGATGTCCGACGGTTTCCTGGTGCTGGCGCAGGCCCCGGAGGGGCTGACCTGCTTCCTGGTGCCGCGGGTGCTGGGGGACGGCACGCGCAACGTGTTCCGGATCCAGCGGCTCAAGGACAAGCTCGGCAACCGGTCGAACGCCTCGGCGGAGGTCGAGTTCGACGGGACCTGGGCGCGCCGGGTGGGCGAGGAGGGGCGCGGGGTGCGCACCATCATCGAGATGGTCGCGGCGACCCGGCTCGACTGCGTGCTCGGCTCGGCCGGGCTGATGCGGCAGGCGGTGGCGCAGGCCGTGCACCACTGCTCCTACCGCGAGGCGTTCGGCGGGAAGCTCGTCGACAAGCCGCTGATGCGCAACGTCCTCGCCGATCTGGCGATCGAGTCGGAGGCGGCGACGACGCTGGCGCTGCGGCTGGCGGCGGCCTGCGACGACGGCGGCGAGCAGGAGCGGGCCCTGCTGCGGATCGCGGTGCCTGCCGCCAAGTACTGGGTGACCAAGCGGTGCCCGGCGGTCGCGGTGGAGGCCGCGGAATGCCTGGGCGGCAACGGGTACGTCGAGGAGTCCGGGATGCCCCGGCTGGTGCGCGAGTCGCCGCTGAACTCGATCTGGGAGGGCGCGGGCAACATGCAGGCGCTCGACGTGCTGCGGGCGCTGCGGCGGGAGCCGGGGGCGCTCGACGCCTATCTGCGGGAGGTCGGGCAGGCGCGCGGCGCCGATCACCGGCTGGACGGGGCCATCAAGAACCTGCTGACCGAGCTGGCCGACCTGGAGGGCGTGGAGGGCCGGGCGCGGCGTCTTGCGGAGCGGCTCGCGCTGGTGCTCCAGGGGTCGTTGCTGGTCCGGTTCGCGCCACCGCAGGTCGCCGACGCGTTCTGCGCGGCCCGGCTGGGCGGTGACGGGGGCGCGGCCTTCGGGACGCTGCCGCACACGCTCGACCTGGCGGCGGTGGTGGAGCGGGCCCGGCCGGAACACGACCCGGCGTCCTGACGCGCGCGGGAAGCGGGGGTGGTGCTGCGCCGACACGGCACCACCCCCGCCGCACTGGCCCGTTCGAGCCACTGAACGCCGCTCGGACGGCGCCGCTCAAGTCTCGGTCAGGGCCGGGCCGTCCACCAGGGTTGCAGGGGGTTGCAACTTGCTGGTGACTGTGTGCGGACTGTGCGCATACCCCCGGGGCAGACGGCACTATGAGACAGACAGTCAAAAACTCAACTTCGGGGGGGCGCACGCGTATGGACGTCACGCACCTGGCCGCTGTGGACACCACGCGTGCGGCCCGGCTCCTCAGCGAGGTCCGTTCCGCCCGGCTGTCCGGGCGGCGCGTCCCGGTGCCGCCGCGCCCCGTGATCGAGCAGTCCTGGGAGCGCATGCTGCGCGGCGGCGTCGATCCGGAGCGCGACGTGCGGGCCGACCCGCTGCCCCGCGAGGAGGTGCAGCGGCGGCGCGAGAAGTCGGCGCTGCGTCATGTGCTGCCGGTGCTGCGGGAGGGCCTGCTGGCCGCGGCCGACGTCGCCCACCACATCATGGTGGTGGCCGACGAGGACGGCCGGGTGCTGTGGCGCGAGGGCAGCCCGCCGGTGCTGCGCCGGGCGGACGTGCTTGGCTTTGAACTGGGCGCGGACTGGCGGGAGAGCGTCGTCGGAACCAACGGTCTGGGCACTCCGGCGGTGGTGCGCCGGCCCGTCCAGGTCTTCGCCTCCGAGCACTTCGTGCGCTCCCAGGCCGACTGGACCTGCGCCGGGGCTCCGCTGACGGATCCGCGGGACGGCCGGCTGCTGGGAGTGGTGGACGTCAGCGGGCCGCTGGAGACCATGCATCCGGCCACGCTCTCCTGGGTCGACTCGGTGGCCAAGCTCGCCGAGGCCCGGCTGCGGGAGATGCACCTGGAGTCGCTGGAGCGGCTGCGCGCGGTGGCGGCACCGGTACTGGCCCGGCTCGGCGGCCGCGCCCTGGCCGTCGACGCGGACGGCTGGACGGCCGCGGTGAGCGGGATGCCGTACACGCGGCGCGTGGCCCTGCCGAAGTCGCTGTCGGCGGGACCGAGATGGCTGCCGGCGCTGGGGCTGTGCGCGGTGGAGCCGCTGGCCGGGGGCTGGCTGCTGCGGCCGGCGGCCGACGAGCCCCTGCCGCGCGGCGGGACCCGGATCGTGCTGGACCTCAGACACCCCCGCCGCTGGTCGGTGGAGGTGTCCGGCGGTGCGGGCACCTGGACCCGGGAACTCAGTCCGAGGCACGCCGAGTTGCTGTACCTCCTCGCCGTCCACCGCTCGGGCCGCAGCGCCTCGGGGCTGGCCGCGGACGTGTTCGGCGACCCGGAGCGCACGGTGACGGTGCGCGCCGAGATGTCCCGGGTGCGGCGGTATCTGGGGGCGTTCCTGGAGCACCGGCCGTACCGGTTCGCCGAGGACGCGGAGGTCGAGGTGCTGCTGCCGGACGACCCGGGTGATCTGCTGTCGCACTCGACCGCTCCGGCGGTGGCGCGGCTGCGCTCCTCCGCGGTGACGCCCTGAGGTTCACGCTCCGTGGCGTCCGGGCCGCTCCGAGGGGTGCGTCTTTCGCATATTTGCGGGGTCTTCGTCCGCCACCCCCTCCCCCTGCCGTAGCATCGCGGTACGGGCCACCCCACCTGCTCCTCCGTCAACGTACGGATCACAGGGCGCAGTTGGTCCGCCTCGGGAGGACGTTATGAAGCATCGCGGCAGACACCGGCGGCGCAGGCGGGGAAGGGCGCTGCGCGCGACCCTGGCCGGGACGGCCCTCGCGCTCACCGCCGCGGCCACCGTGATCAGCGCCTCGCAGGCCACCGTCGCCGACGACCCCGGGGCCCTGCGGCCGGTCGGGGCCTCGACCGGCCGGCTGCCGCTGGCGGAGCGGCGGGTGCCCGGGCCGTGGCTGGACCGGCTCGCGTCGGAGATGGGCCGGCCGGTCGGTGTCGGCGCGGTGCTGGAGGGCGCCGACCTGCCGCTGCGGAACGCGGCGGACTGCGCGGGTCCCGAGAAGCACGGCCTGCCGGTCGAGCCGGCGGCCACGCGCGCCTACTGTTTCGGCGCCTCCGACACCCGGGGCTGGCGGCCCGGCGCGGTCACCACGTCGGGCGACGCGGACGACGACGGCCGCTGGGCCGGGAACCGCGTGGTCCTGTCCGGCTGGAGCCGCGGCGCCGCGGGCGGCTCCCTGGACGGCCCGGACCCCGGGCAGGGCCTCGCCAAGGTCGCCTTCGTCGACGCGAACGACCCCGCACGGCTGCGCTACACCTGGGCCCTGCTGGCCGTCCCGGTGGACGGCGGACGGGACTACCGGGGCCTGGTCTCCCCGCTGTCCGGCATGGTCTGGTACCAGGACAAGCTGCTGGTGACGACCCGCGAGGGCGACCGGGACGCGCTGTACGTGTACGACCTGGACCGCATCCAGCGCGCCACCGTCGACGCCGACGCGGTCGGCCGGGTGCGGGGCGGCTGGGCGGCGCACGGCTCCCGGTACGTGCTGCCCGCCGTCGGCTCCTACACCCTGCCCGGCGGGGACGCGCCGCGTCCGGCCGCCGTGTCCCTGGACCGCAGCACGGCCCCGGACAGCCTGGTAGCGAGCGAGTGGGTGCCGGCGGACGGCGACCGCCCGACCCGGCTGTGGCGCTACGCTCTCAGCCGCGACCCGGCCCGCTCGGGTCTGCTCAGCACCGACTCGGCGGGACGCGCCCAGCCGGTCGAGGCGTACGAGACGAAGACGGCCGATGTGCGAGGGGTGCTGGCGTACCGCTCGGCCTGGTACCTGGACCGCGCGGCGGGCTCACCGGGCGGGCACGGGACGCTGTGGCGCCAGGACGCGGACGGGGCCCGGGTGACGGAGTGCGGGACGGACGGGACCCGGCACTGCTGGAGCGGCCGGTCGGGTTCGCTGTCGTACTGGGAGGAGAGCGGCGAGGTGTGGTCGCAGTCCGGACGGATGCTGTTCGCGCTGCCGCTGGCCTCCGTCGACCGGGCACTGGGCCGATCGACAGACCGGTAGGCCGGATGGTTTTCTGGCCCGCATGACCACCATCGCCGTGACCACCTGGTCCCTGGAGCAGACCGCGCCGACCGATCTGCTGCCGGCCGTCGCGCCGGAGGGGGACGTGCGGATCGTCCGCTCCGAGGTGCCCTCCCCCGAGTTCAGCCGTTTCCTGTACGCCTCGGTGGGCGGCGACATCCGCTGGACGGACCGGCTGAGCTGGCCGTACGCCCGCTGGCGCGAGCACCTGGAGCGGCCGGGCGTGGAGACGTGGGTGGCGTACGACCGGGGCACGCCCGCGGGGTACGTGGAACTGGAGGCGCAGGACGACGCGGTCGTGGAGATCGTCTACTTCGGGCTGCTGCCGGCGTTCCGCGGCCGGCGCATCGGCGGCCACCTGCTGTCGTACGGCACCGCCCGGGCCTGGGACCTCGCCGACCGCTGGGCGGGACTGGCCCCGACGAAGCGGGTCTGGCTGCACACCTGCAGCAAGGACGGGGAGCACGCGATGGACAACTACCAACGCCGCGGCTTCAAGCTGTTCGACACCCAGGTCGAGGAGGAACCGGAGGTCAGCGCTCCAGGACCGTGGCCTGGAGCCTTCCCCGCCTGACCTGGACGGACACCGCGGCCTCGAGCGATGTGACCAAGGACACCCTTGTCTCGCACTTCGAGACAAGGGTGTCCGCATCTCGGACAAAGCTGGACTGTGTCCAGATCGCCGTGACACGCTTCCGTCATGTCTGGAACTGGAATCGCCTTGGTGAGTCGACGGCACGTCGACCTCGGCCGCATGTCCAGCGCCATCTGTCCGGCGCACTGAGAGCACTCAGCACGCGCCCGGCATCCCCCTTTCTCGTCTCGTTCCCGCGCAATGACGCGCACGTATGCCCATGCGCCCGCACGCGCAGGTCAGAGCCGCATTCCCGCCTGTCCCGAAGGACGTATCCACCATGGCCGCCACCCCGCAGAAGCCTGCCGCCGCGACTCCCCGCCGCAAGGTGAGCCGTCACCGCGGTGAGGGCCAGTGGGCCGCGGGGCACTTCACCCCGCTGAACGGCAACGAGCAGTTCAAGAAGGACGACGACGGTCTCAATGTGCGGACACGCATTGAGACGATCTACTCCAAGCGGGGCTTCGACTCGATCGACCCGAACGACCTGCGCGGCCGGATGCGCTGGTGGGGTCTGTACACCCAGCGCAAGCCCGGCATCGACGGCGGCAAGACCGCGGTGCTGGAGCCGGAGGAGCTGGACGACGAGTACTTCATGCTGCGGGTGCGCATCGACGGCGGGGCGCTGACCACCCGCCAGCTGCGGGTCATCGGCGAGGTCTCGCAGGAGTTCGCGCGCGGGACGGCCGACATCACCGACCGGCAGAACGTCCAGTACCACTGGATCCGCATCGAGGACGTGCCCGAGATCTGGAACCGGCTGGAGGGCGTGGGCCTGTCCACGGTCACCGCCTGCGGCGACACCCCGCGCGTGATGATCGGCTCCCCGGTGGCGGGCATCGCCGAGGACGAGATCATCGACGCCACCCCGGCCCTGGAGGAGATGAAGCGCCGGGTGCTGAACAACCCGGCGTACTCGAACCTCCCCCGCAAGTTCAAGACGGCCATCTCGGGCTCGCCGCTGCTGGACGTGGTGCACGAGATCAACGACGTCGCGTTCGTCGGCGTGACCCACCCCGAGCACGGCCCCGGCTTCGACGTGTGGGTCGGCGGCGGCCTGTCCACCAACCCCAAGCTGGGCGTACGGCTGGGCGCCTGGGTGTCGATCGACGACGTGCCGGACGTCTACGAGGGCGTCATCTCGATCTTCCGCGACTACGGCTACCGCCGGCTGCGCAACCGGGCCCGGCTGAAGTTCCTCGTCGCCGACTGGGGCGCGGAGAAGTTCCGGCAGGTGCTGGAGGACGAGTACCTGAAGCGCAAGCTGACCGACGGGCCCGCCCCGGAGCAGCCGTCCAGCCAGTGGCGTGACCACATCGGTGCGCACCGGCAGAGGGACGGCCGCTTCTACGTCGGCTTCGCCCCGCGCGTGGGACGCGTCGACGGCGCGACGCTCACGAAGATCGCCGACCTCGCCGAGGCCCACGGATCGGGCCGGGTGCGCACCACCGTCGAGCAGAAGATGATCGTCCTCGACGTCGAGCAGGACCGGGTCGACTCGCTCGTCGAGGGCCTGGAGGCGCTCGACCTCACGGCCCGGCCCTCCTCGTTCCGGCGGGGCACCATGGCCTGCACCGGCATCGAGTTCTGCAAGCTCGCCATCGTCGAGACCAAGCAGCGCGGCGCGCAGCTCATCGACGAACTGGAGCGACGCCTGCCGGACTTCGACGAACCGCTCACCATCAACCTCAACGGCTGCCCGAACGCCTGCGCCCGTATCCAGGTCGCGGACATCGGTCTCAAGGGCCAGCTGGTCCTGAACGACCGGGGCGAGCAGGTCGAGGGCTACCAGGTGCACCTGGGCGGCGCGCTCGGCCTGGAGGCCGGGTTCGGCCGCAAGGTGCGCGGCCTGAAGGTCACCTCCGACGAACTGCCGGACTACATCGAGCGCGTCCTGAAGCGGTTCCAGGCGGAGCGCGAGGACGGCGAGCGGTTCGCCGCGTGGGCCGCCCGGGCCGGCGAGGAGTCCCTGTCGTGAGCGAGCGGATGGCCCCGTTCTACTGCCCGTACTGCGGGGACGAGGACCTGCGGCCGAGCGAGGAGGGGCACGGCGCGTGGGAATGCGCGGCGTGCAGCCGGGCCTTCCAGCTGAAGTTCCTCGGGCTGCTGGCCCAGGGGCTGAAGCGTTCCGACTCCGGAGGGGCACAGATATGACGACCGCTCAGCAAGAGCGCACCTCGGAAGAGTTGAAGGCGCTCGCCGAACAGGCGGGCCGCGACCTGGAGGACGCCTCCGCGCTGGAGATCCTTCAGTGGGCGGCCGAGACGTTCGGCAAGCGCTTCTGCGTGACCTCGTCCATGGAGGACGCGGTGGTCGCCCACCTCGCCTCCCGCGCCATGCCCGGCGTCGACGTCGTCTTCCTCGACACCGGCTACCACTTCGAGGAGACCATCGGCACCCGTGACGCGGTCGACGCCGTGATGGACGTCAACGTCATCACGCTCACCCCGCGTCGGACGGTCGCCGAGCAGGACGCCGAGTACGGCCCCAAGCTGTACGAGCGTGATCCCGACCTGTGCTGCAAGCTGCGCAAGGTCCAGCCGCTGGAAGAGGGCCTCAAGGGCTATCAGGCCTGGGCGACCGGCCTGCGCCGCGACGAGTCCCCGACCCGGGCGAACACCCCGGTGGTCGGCTGGGACGAGAAGCGGCGGAAGGTCAAGATCTCCCCCATCGCCCGCTGGACCCAGGACGACGTGGACGCCTACGTCACCGAACACGGCGTGCTGACCAACCCGCTGCTGATGGACGGCTACGCCTCCGTCGGCTGCGCCCCCTGCACCCGCCGGGTCCTGGCGGGCGAGGACGCCCGGGCCGGCCGCTGGGCGGGCCGGGCCAAGACCGAGTGCGGGCTGCACGGATGACGACGACTCAGACGATTCAGGAGACCGACGTGACGACCGGAGCCACCGTCTGGCTCACGGGTCTGCCGAGTGCGGGCAAGACCACCATCGCCCACGAACTGGCCGGCCGGCTGCGCGAGCAGGGCCGGCGGGTCGAGGTGCTCGACGGCGACGAGATCCGCGAGTTCCTCTCGGCGGGCCTCGGCTTCACCCGCGAGGACCGGCACACCAACGTGCAGCGCATCGGCTTCGTCGCCGAACTGCTCGCCCGCAACGGCGTGCTGGCCCTCGTCCCGGTGATCGCGCCCTACCAGGACAGCCGCGAGGCGGTCCGCAAGCGTCACCAGGCGAACGGGACGGCCTACGTCGAGGTGCACGTGGCGACCCCGGTCGAGGTCTGCAGCGAGCGGGACGTGAAGGGCCTGTACGCCAAGCAGGCCGCGGGTGAGCTCACGGGGCTCACCGGGGTCGACGACCCGTACGAGGAGCCCGCGTCGCCCGATCTGCGCATCGAGTCGCAGCACCAGACCGTGCAGGAGTCCGCGGCGTCGGTGTACGCCCTGCTGACCGAAAGGGGACTGGCATGACGACGACCGTCGCCACCGTGTCCGAGGAGACCGGCAGCCCGTACGCGCTGTCGCACCTCGACGCCCTCGAGTCCGAGGCGGTGCACATCTTCCGCGAGGTGGCGGGCGAGTTCGAGCGGCCGGTGATCCTCTTCTCCGGCGGCAAGGACTCCATCGTCATGCTGCACCTGGCGCTGAAGGCGTTCCGCCCGGCGGCGGTGCCGTTCTCGCTGCTGCACGTGGACACCGGGCACAACTTCCCCGAGGTCCTGGACTACCGCGACCGCACGGTCGCCGAGCACGGGCTGCGGCTGCACGTGGCCTCCGTGCAGGACTACATCGACCGCGGGGTGCTCAAGGAGCGCCCGGACGGCACCCGCAACCCGCTGCAGACGCTGCCGCTGACCGAGAAGATCCAGGCGGAGAGGTTCGACGCCGTCTTCGGCGGCGGGCGCCGCGACGAGGAGAAGGCCCGGGCCAAGGAGCGGGTGTTCTCGCTGCGTGACGAGTTCTCCCAGTGGGACCCGCGCCGCCAGCGCCCCGAGCTGTGGAACCTCTACAACGGCCGCCACGCGCCCGGCGAGCACGTGCGCGTCTTCCCGCTGTCCAACTGGACCGAGCTGGACGTGTGGCAGTACATCGCCCGCGAGGGCATCGAGCTGCCGGAGATCTACTACGCGCACGAGCGCGAGGTGTTCCGGCGCGGCGGCATGTGGCTGACCGCCGGCGAGTGGGGCGGGCCGAAGGACGGCGAGAGGGTCGAGAAGCGGCTGGTGCGCTACCGGACCGTCGGTGACATGTCCTGCACCGGCGCGGTGGACTCCGACGCCGACACGATCGAGAAGGTGATCGTGGAGATCGCCGCCTCCCGCCTGACCGAGCGCGGCGCCACGCGCGCCGACGACAAGATGTCCGAGGCCGCGATGGAAGACCGCAAGCGCGAGGGGTACTTCTAGAGATGAGCACGTTCACGACCGAGGAGCTCTCGGCCACCACCCTGCTGCGGTTCGCCACCGCCGGTTCCGTCGACGACGGCAAGTCCACCCTGGTGGGCCGCCTGCTGCACGACTCCAAGTCGGTCCTCACCGACCAGTTGGAGGCCGTGGAGCGCGCCTCGGCGAGCCGGGGCCAGGACGCGCCGGACCTGGCGCTGCTGACGGACGGCCTGCGGGCCGAGCGGGAGCAGGGCATCACCATCGACGTGGCCTACCGCTACTTCGCCACGCCCCGGCGGCGGTTCATCCTGGCCGACACCCCCGGGCACGTGCAGTACACGCGGAACATGGTCACCGGCGCCTCCACGGCCGAGCTGACGGTGGTCCTGGTCGACGCCCGCAACGGCGTCGTCGAGCAGACCCGCCGGCACGCCGCCATCGCCGCCCTGCTGCGCGTCCCGCACGTGGTCCTCGCGGTCAACAAGATGGACCTCGTCGGCTACGAGGAGAAGGTGTTCGCGGCCATCGCCGAGGAGTTCACGTCGTACGCGACCGAGCTGGGCGTCCCCGACGTCACCGCGATCCCGATCTCGGCCCTGGTCGGCGACAACGTGGTGGACCCGTCCTCCCACATGGACTGGTACGGCGGCCCGACCGTGCTGGAGCACCTGGAGACGGTGCCGGTCAGCCACGACCTGAGCCACTGCCACGCCCGGCTGCCCGTGCAGTACGTGATCCGGCCGCAGAGCGCGGACCACCCCGACTACCGGGGGTACGCCGGCCAGATCGCGGCCGGTTCGTTCCGCGTGGGCGAGCAGGTCACCGTGCTGCCGTCGGGCCGCTCCACGAAGATCTCCGGCATCGACCTGCTCGGCGAGCCGGTCGACGTCGCCTGGACCACCCAGTCGGTGACCCTCCTGCTGGAGGACGACATCGACATCTCGCGCGGCGACCTGATCGTGCCCAGCAAGGACGCGCCGCCCACCACCCAGGACATCGAGGCGACCGTCTGCCACGTCGCGGACGCCCCGCTGACCGTCGGGCACCGGGTGCTGCTCAAGCACGGCACGCGCACGGTCAAGGCGATCGTCAAGGACATTCCGTCCCGGCTCACGCTCGACGACCTGTCCCTGCACCCGCACCCGGGGCAGCTCGCCGCCAACGACATCGGCCGGGTGAAGATCCGCACCGCCGAGCCGCTCCCCGTCGACTCCTACGCCGACTCGCGCCGCACCGGCTCGTTCATCCTGATCGACCCGAACGACGGCACGACCCTGACCGCGGGCATGGTCGGCGAGTCCTTCGCCGCCCCCGAGCCGGTCAAGGACGAGTCCGACGACGACGGGTGGGACTTCTGACATGAGCTCCCCCGACTTCTACTCCACGTTCGCGAAGGAGGGCGGTCGCGTCGGCAGCGGTGCGCTCGGCAGCGGGCAGGGCGGAGTGGCGCGATGTGTGCGCTGACGTACGCGCACCGCATGCGCGCCCGCACCCCCCACCGCCGTAGACGAAAACCTGCCGACCTCCCGGCCACGACCTGAGAGACCGTGACCGCCGGGCCTGGCGAGAGGAACACCTCCCGTGCCTGCTTCATCCGCTCTTCGCCGCAGTCTCGCGGTCATCGCCGCGCTTCCCCTGCTCACGCTGGCCGCCTGCGGCTACGGCTCCAAGGCCGAGGACGACGGCGCCGCCAAGGTCGCCGCCGGGGCGAAGAAGATCGACGGTCTCGACTCCGTCAAGATCGGCTACTTCGGCAACCTGACCCACGGCACCGCGCTGGTGGGCGTGCGGAAGGGCTTCTTCCAGAAGGAGCTCGGCGCCACCAAGGTCGAGTCGGCCGTGTTCAACGCCGGCCCCTCGGAGATCGAGGCGCTCAACTCCGGTTCGATCGACATCGGCTGGATCGGCCCCTCCCCCGCCATCAACGGCTACACCAAGTCCGGCGGCAGGAACCTGCGCATCATCGGCGGTTCGGCGTCCGGCGGGGTGAAGCTCGTGGTGAACCCGGACAAGATCAAGTCCCTGAAGGACGTCAAGGGCAAGCGGATCGCGACCCCGCAGCTGGGCAACACGCAGGACGTGGCGTTCCTCAACTGGGCCGCCGAGCAGGGCTGGAAGGTCGACCCGCAGAGCGGCAAGGGCGATGTCACGGTCGTCCGCAGCGACAACAAGGTCACCCCGGACGCCTTCAAGGCCGGGTCGATCGACGGCGCGTGGGTGCCGGAGCCGACCGCGTCGAAGCTGGTCGCCGAGGGCGGCAAGGAACTGCTCGACGAGGCGACGCTGTGGCCGGACGGGAAGTTCGTGATCACGAACATCATCGTGCGGCAGGAGTTCCTGAAGAAGCACCCGAAGGTCGTCGAGGCCGTGCTCAAGGCCTCGGTCACCACCAACAAGTGGATCAACGCCAACCCGGACGCGGCCAAGGAGGCGGCGAACGAGCTCCTGGAGAAGGAGACCGGCAAGGCGCTGCCCGCCGAGGTGCTCGACCCGGCGTGGAAGTCGATCCGGTTCACCGACGACCCGCTGGCCTCCACCCTCAACACCGAGGCGGAGCACGCCGTGAAGGCCGGGCTGCTCCAGAAGCCGAACCTGAAGGGCATCTACGACCTCGCGCCGCTGAACGAGGTCCTCAAGGCCGAGGGTGAGCCCACGGTCGACGACGCCGGTCTCGGCGTCAAGTAAGCCCGGATCCCCAAGAGTTCCCAGGAGGTGACGACCATGGCCACGACCCTCGCCAAGGCCGCCGACGGCACCGAGGCGGCCACGCACGCCGCCCGGATCGAGCACGTCTCGAAGTCGTTCGCGGGCCCCGCCGGGCAGCAGCTCGTTCTCGACGACATCACCCTCGATGTCGCGCCGGGCGAGTTCGTCACCCTCCTGGGGGCCTCGGGATGCGGCAAGTCCACCCTGCTCAATCTGGTGGCGGGCCTGGACCGGCCCAGCGCCGGCGAGATCAGCACGGACGGCCGCCCGGCGCTGATGTTCCAGGAGCACGCGCTGTTCCCGTGGCTGACCGCGGGCAAGAACATCGAACTCGCCCTGAAGCTGCGGGGCGTGCCGAAGGCCGAGCGCCGCGAGCGGGCGGAGGAGCTGCTCGAACTGGTCCGGCTCAAGGGCGCCTTCGGCAAGCGGGTGCACGAGCTGTCGGGCGGGATGCGCCAGCGGGTCGCGCTGGCCCGGGCGCTCGCCCAGGAGAGCCGGCTGCTGCTGATGGACGAGCCGTTCGCGGCGCTGGACGCCATCACGCGGGACGTGCTGCACGACGAGCTGACCCGCATCTGGCGCGAGACGCGGGTGTCCGTCCTGTTCGTCACGCACAACGTGCGCGAGGCGGTCCGGCTCGCGCAGCGCGTGGTGCTGCTGTCCTCCCGCCCGGGCCGGATCGCCCGCGAGTGGACCGTCGGCATCCCGCATCCGCGCCGCATCGAGGACACCGCCGTCGCGGAGCTGTCCGTCGAGATCACCGAAGAACTGCGTGGGGAGATCCGCCGTCATGGCCAGCACTGACTCGACGACGACCGTCGACAAGGACGGCAACGATCTCGCCGGTCTCGAGGCGGGCCTCGACGCGCTGGAGACGCGGCAGACGTCCCGCAGGCCGTTCCGGCAGACCTTCACCGAGAAGATCCTGCCGCCCGTCCTCGCCGTCGCGCTGGTGCTGGCGGTCTGGCAGGCCCTCGTCTCGTTCAGGATCGTCGACGACCCCACCAAGCTGCCCTCGCCCGGGGCCGTCTGGGACGTCGTCCACACGGCGTGGCTCCAGGGCGAGCTGCTCGGCTACATCTGGACCAGCGTCTCGCGCGGCCTGCTCGGCTTCTGCTTCGCGCTGGCGATCGGCACTCCGCTGGGCCTGATCGTGGCCCGGGTGAAGTTCGTCCGCGCTGCGATCGGCCCGATCCTGTCGGGTCTGCAGTCCCTGCCGTCGGTCGCCTGGGTGCCGCCGGCGGTGATCTGGCTGGGTCTGAACAACTCGATGATGTACGCGGTGATCCTGCTCGGCGCGGTCCCGTCGATCGCCAACGGCCTGGTGTCGGGCGTCGACCAGGTGCCGCCGCTGTTCCTGCGCGCGGGCCGCACGCTCGGCGCGACGGGTCTGAGGGGCACCTGGCACATCGTGCTGCCCGCCGCCCTGCCCGGTTACGTGGCCGGTCTGAAGCAGGGCTGGGCCTTCTCCTGGCGTTCCCTGATGGCCGCCGAGATCATCGCGTCCTTCCCCGACCTCGGCGTCGGCCTCGGCCAGTTGCTGGAGAACGGCCGCAACGCCAGCGACATGGCGATGGTCTTCGAGGCGATCCTGCTCATCCTGATCGTCGGCATCGCGATCGACCTGCTGATCTTCAGCCCGCTGGAGCGGTGGGTGCTGCGCAGCCGCGGCCTGCTGGTGAAGGGCTGAGTTCCATGACGAACAGGCCCGTTCTCCTCGTCATCGCCCACGGCAGCCGCGACCCGCGGCACGCCGCGACGGTGCACGCCCTGGTGCGCCGGGTGCGCGCGCTGCGCCCCGACGTCCGGGTGGAGACCGGGTTCCTGGACTTCAACGTGCCGTCGGTGCAGGGCGTGCTGGAGTCCCTGGCGGTCCAGGGCGTGCGTGACGTGGTCGCCCTTCCGCTCCTGCTCACCCGCGCCTTCCACGCGAAGGCCGACATCCCGGCGGTCCTGGCGGACGCGCCCCCGCGGCTGCGCATCCGCCAGGCGGAGGTCCTGGGCCCCTCGCCGCTGCTGCTCGCGGCCCTGGAACGGCGCCTGTACGAGGCGGGTCTGACGCCCGCCGACAAGTCCTCGACCGGGGTCGTGCTGGCCTCGGCGGGGTCCACCGACCCGGAGGCGATCGCAGTGATCGCGGACATCGCGCGGGAGTGGCGGCACACCGGTTGGTGCGCCGTGCGGCCTGCGTTCGCCTCCGCATCCCTCCCGCGCACCGAGGACGCGGTCCGTGAACTCCGCGCCCTCGGCTGCGCCCGCGTCGCCGTCGCGCCCTACGTCCTGGCCCCCGGCTTCCTGCCCGACCGCATCGCCCGGGGCGCGGCCCGGGCCGACGTCCTGGCGGACGTCCTGGGTGCGGCGCCGGAGGTGGCGCGGGTGGTGCTGGAGCGGTACGAGGCGGCACGGATGCCGGCGCTGGCGGCCCCTCTGAGCGCCTGAACACCGGTCGGCCGCACGCGGGTTACGGTGCCGGTTCCGGCTGGAGGGCGAAGGAGTACGGGGCCCAGGGGCCGGTGACCTCCACGCGGAGGCCGGGGGTGGCGCGTGCGGCCGCCAGGACGCCCGTGCGGAAGGCGTCTACGCGGTCCCTGGGGACGAGGTAGGCGTCGTTGCCCATGTTGGTGCCGGGGGCGGAGCCGGCCAGGCTGCCCCGTTCGGGGGTGTGGGCGACGCGGTCGACGGCGAGGGTGCCGGCCGTCTCGGTGAGGCGGGCGGCGGCCTGGGCGACCGTGCGCCAGGCCTCCTCGTTCCTGCGGTGTCTGCGGCGGCGGATCGCCAGGTAGGCGCGTCCGACCCCGAGGCCCGGGGCCGTGTCCCGGTCCGGGTCGTGGGCGGCTTCGGGCGGGGTGATGTCCGGGGTGGCGTAGATCTTGACGCCGAGTTCGACGTGGCCGGTGAGGCGGTCCAGCAGGGACAGGAAGTAGGCGCGGCGGGTGTCGAGGGCCTCGCGGGCGCGGGCCTCGTCCCGGTAGACGGTGGCGAGGCGCAGCGGGAGGACGGCGGCGCCGGAGGCGACCAGGGCGGCGACCACCGCGTGGTGGGAGCGGACGGTGGACTCCATCCAGTCCAGGTCGTCGAGGTGGGCCCGCAGCGGCGCGTCGTCGTAGTCGGCGGGCGGGACGTGGCCGACGGCGAAGGCCAGGGGGCCGGTGGCGGGTTCGACCAGGTGGATCGGTTCTCCGGCGACGCCGCGCAGGTGTGCGGCCGCCGCGGTGGCCTCGGGGGTGCGGCGCAGGACCGCGTACGCGTAGACGAGGTTGGTGTCGGTCATGGATCCGGGCTCCTGTCGCTGGCCGTGCGCGTCCTCTCGCGAGACTCCGTTCTCGTACCGTCCGTCCGACCGTAGGTACGCGGGTGGGGGCCGTGGTGTTCACGCGAGACACCGACCGGGTCGGCCCGCGGGCGTCACCCGGGGGTCACGCCGCGGGCGCCGTCAGCTCCACGAGTTTGACCACCGTGTTCCAGTTGCGGGTCGTGGCGATCACGCCCTTGTTGAGGCGCGGCTTCGCCAGGTGCTCGGCCAGCCTGGAGCGGCCCAGGCCGTTCGGTGCGTACAGGTACAGGGCCCGGTCGCCGAGGCGGAACTCCTCGGGGAGGAACGCGGCCTGGTCGATCTCCGCGAAGCGGTCGGGGGTGACGGGCGCGGAGAAGTAGGTGACGTGGAGCTGCTTGGGCTCCAGGTCGGCGGCCGGGAACGGACAGGCGTCGGCGACCGCCCGCAGATAGGAGTGGTCGCGCACGATCACGTCGACGCCGAAGCCGAAGTGCCGCTCGATGCCCTGAGCGAGCTCGGTGGCCAGTGCGTCCTCGTCGCCGTGCCCGCTGGAGAACACGGCTTGGCCGCTCTGCAGGTGGGTGCGGACGTCGTCGTAGCCGAGGTTCTCCATGAGCGCGCGCAGCTCGGCCATGGGGACCTTCCTGCTGCCGCCCACGTTGATCCCGCGCAGCAGGGCCGCGTACATCGTCGTCATCCGCTCACCTTAGAGCGGCCGTCGTGCCCCGTGGGGGTGGGCACGACGGCCGCGGCGGGCGGCTGCCCGGCTCCGTAAATTACTCACCGGTCATCGCGGCGCACAACCGTCTGCTCAGGATCCCCACACCCGAGGAGGCCGGGACGTCTCCCGATAGGTGTAAGGGACCACAGTCGGTGGGGGTCCTCCCCAGTGGGGAGGGAGCCAGGTCCATGGGGATGAGTTCCGGCCGCGCGGCTTCACCGGGCAGCACGACGAGATGGCTTTATCCGGCCCCTACCTTCGACAGGAGAGGGGGCGGCAGGTGGCCGCCGCCGCGTCACGAGGGGGCAAGCCCGTCATGGGGAACGGAGAAGCACGGGTGCGGGGTCTCGCCGCCCGGGCCGGCGGCTGGAGCGCCCGGCACCGATGGGCTGCCGTCGGCATCTGGGTACTGTTCGTCGTCCTGGCGATGGGGCTCGGCTCGGCGGCCGGCCGGGTCGACGTCAAGGACAGCGACCAGCTCAAGGGGGAGACGCACACCGCCGCCCGGATCATCGAGGACGCCGGGATCGAGGAGCCGGCCAGTGAGACGGTCCTGATCCAGGCCAAGGGGAGCGGACTCAAGGCGACGGACCCCGAGTTCCGCGAGGCCGTCACCGCGGTCGTCCGTGCCGTCGAGAAGACCGGCCGGGTCACCGACGTGACCTCGCCGTACGACGCGAAGACGATCTCGAAGGACGGGCGCAGCGCGCTCGTGCAGTTCGACATGCGGGGTGACTCCGACACCGCGGGCGAGCGGGTCGAGCCGGTGCTGGAGGCCGTCGAGGGCGTCCAGCAGGAGCACGAGGCGCTGCTGATCGAGGAGATCGGCGGCGCCAGCATGATGAAGACGTTCGACGACGCGTTCGGGGACGACTTCAAGAAGGCCGAGTACTCCGCCGTGCCGGTGGCCCTGGGCATCCTGCTGATCGCGTTCGGCGCGCTGGTGGCGGCGCTGCTGCCGGTGGCGCTGGCGGTCACCGCCATCATGGCGACGATGGGCCTGATGGGCGTCGTCAGCCATGTCATGCCGATGAGCGACACCGCCAACTCCGTGATGCTGCTGGTAGGTCTGGCGGTCGGCGTCGACTACTGCCTGTTCTACCTGCGCCGTGAGCGTGAGGAGCGCGAGGCCGGGCGGGACGCGCAGACGGCGCTCAGGATCGCCGCCGCGACCAGTGGCCGCGCGATCGTCGTCTCCGGTGTCACGGTGTGCGTGGCCATGGCGGGCATGCTGTTCACCGGGCTCGCCGAGTTCGAGGCGATGGGCCTGGCCTCGCTGATGGTGGTCGCGGTGGCGATGGTGGGGTCCGTGACCGTGCTGCCCGCGCTGCTGTCGCTGCTGGGCGAGCGCGTGGAGAAGGGCCGCATACCGTTCCTGCGCCGGCGCAAGCGGGGCACGGGTCAGGACAGCCGGTTCTGGACGGCCGTGCTGCGGCGCGTGCTGGCCCGGCCGGTGATCTCGGTGGTGGTGGCGGCCGGTGCGCTGCTGGCCGTCGCGGCGCCCGCGCTCGGCATGAAGACGCAACAGCTCACGCTGGACCAGGAGTTCGGGGACTCGCTGCCGATCGTGCAGACGTACAACCGGCTCAACGAGGCGTTCCCGGGCGGCTCGGAGCCTGCCGAGGTGGTCGTCAGGGCGGACGACATCAACGCGCCGCGGGTGCAGGCCGCGCTCGCCGACTTCCGTGAGCGGGCGATCAGTTCGGGCGCCTCGCGCGGCCCGGTGGAGATCAAGCTGCACGACGCGCAGGACGTGGCGTTCGTCTACGTGCCGCTGGTGGGCGGCTCCGACCAGGACAAGGCCGGGGTGAGCCTGGACAAGCTGCGCGACGAGGTGCGTCCGGCCACGCTCGGCAAGGTCGACGGGCTGGAGGCGCCGATCACCGGGCAGGTGGCCGGGTCGAAGGACTTCAACGACCAGCTGGCCGGTGCCGTCGTGCCGGTGTTCGCGTTCGTCGTGGTGTTCGCCTTCGTCCTGATGCTGCTGTCGTTCCGCTCGCTGACCATCGCGCTCACGTCGATCGTGCTGAACCTGCTGTCGGTGGGCGCGGCCTACGGCATCCTCGTCGCGGTCTTCCAGCACGGCTGGGGCGCGTCCCTGGTGGGCGCGGAGGGCGTCGGCGCGATCATCACCTGGCTGCCGCTGTTCCTGTTCGTGATCCTGTTCGGGCTGTCGATGGACTACCACGTGTTCGTGGTCTCCCGGATCCGCGAGGCCCGGCTGCGGGGCCTGGAGACGGGGGACGCGATCCGGCACGGCGTGGTCACCACGGCCGGGGTCGTCACCAGCGCCGCGGTCATCATGGTCGCCGTGTTCGCGATCTTCGGGACGCTGTCGATGCAGTCCATGAAGCAGATGGGCGTCGGCCTGGCGGCCGCGGTGCTCATCGACGCGACGATCATCCGTGGTGTGCTGCTGCCGGCGGTGATGGCGCTGCTCGGCGAGCGCAACTGGTACCTGCCGAGGTGGCTGCACCGGCTGCCGGACCTCACCCACGACGAGACGCCGCAGGCGATCGCGCAGCCGGCGGCACGCGACGACGAGGGCGAGCCCGTCAAGGTCTGAGCATCTCCCCGGGTGGCGGGGCCCGCCGGTCGCGACAGCACCGGCGGGCCCCGCCGCACGTCATGCGGCGGTCCGAGCCCGGAGTTCGGCCTCGATGAGGTCGGCGGCGCGGCGCGTGCCGCCCTCCTGGAGCGTCTGCGCCTGGATCTCCTTCAGGCGGCGCGCGACCTCCGGGTCGTCGACCAGGGCGAGCGCCGCCTCGCGCAGGGCCTCGCCGGTCGCCTGCTCCGTCGGGAGGTACCGGGCGACACCGAGGCCCTGCAGCATCTCGGCGTTGCCGAACTGATCGGCGGCCTGCGGTACGGCGATCATCGGTGTGGCCGTCGCCAGGCCCTCCTGGCTGCCGCCCGCGCCGGCGTGCGTGACGAACAGGTCGGCCTGCCTCAGCACGGCCAGCTGGGGGACCCAGGACCGCACCTCCACGTTGGCGGGGACCTCGCCGAGTTCGGCCGGGTCGACGTGCTTGCCGATCGAGAGCACCAGGTGCCAGCCGGGCAGGTCGCCGAAGGCCCGCACGCACTCCCGGTAGAAGGCCGGCTGCTTGGTGAAGGCGGACCCGAGGGAGACGAGCACGACCCGCTCCGCGTCGGCCGGCCGCTGCCAGTCGCCCTCGGCGGCGCGGTCGCCCTGGCAGGCGCCGACGAAGGAGTACACGCGCTCGTCGACCCGGTCCGCGTTCGGCTGGAGCGCCTTGGGGATCAGGACGATCGAGCGGTGGGGCCGGCCCCCGAAGGCGTCGGGGTGCAGGGTGATGCCGTTCTCCTCCAGCCAGGCGCGGAAGCGGGCGTAGTAGGCGCGCCCGCGTTCGGTCTTCCTCGGCTCCTCCCACATGGGCTCGGCGACCTCCTTCTCGTACCCCTCCCAGGCGACCATGGCCGGCGAGAGGGAGACGGCGGGCACGCCCCAGCGGTGGGCCAGGACGCGGCCGGGGTAGGCGGCGATGTCGTGCAGCACGAGGTCCGGCTCATCGCCCTCGTACGCCTCGATCAGCTGCGGGAGGGCCTGGATCGCGTCGTCGAGGAACGGCTCCACGTTGTCCAGCAGCGTGCTCCCCCACGCCTGCGGGTCGTCGTCGGGCGAGGGCAGGGTCGACGTCCAGGGCTTCACCTCGGCGCCGGTGACCGCGACCTTCTCCGCGAAGACCGGCGGAATCGCGTACGTCACCCGGTGGCCGCGCGCCACCAGCTCGCGGATCACCTCCAGGCTCGGGTTCACGTGGCCGTGGGCGGCGATGGAGAACATGGCGATGTGCGCGCGCGTGGTCATACACCGACCCTAGACGAGACGATACGTCTCGTGCAACCTGCGGGCAGCCACAGGGGCGGCACCTCGTGCAGCCGTCCGGGGTCAGCGCTGGTAGCGGGCGAGGACCAGATTGCCGTCCTCCTCCAGCCGCTCGCGCAGGGCGCCGAGGCCGATGGCTCCGCTGTAGTACTCCTGCAGGGCCGGTGTCGCCACCTTGTCCTTCCACTCGGGGTAGCCCCGGACCGTCTGGGCGGGGGCCGGGCGCAGATGGGCGGCCAGCGCCGTGCCGGTGGCCCAGCCGTGGCGTGCGGTGTGCAGGGCCGGGTCCTTCAGCGCCTGGGTGCCGGTGGGCAGCATCCAGTCGCCGAGGGCGAGACGGACCATGTTCTCCGGGCGCAGCAGGAAGCCGAGGAAGGCGGCGGCCTCCTTCTTGTGCGGGCAGTCCTCGGCGAGGGAGAGGGTCTGCGGGCTGACGCCCTGGGCGAGTCCGCCGGCGCCGGCCGGGGCGGGCAGCACCTGCCAGTCGAAGCCCTCCGGGGCCTGCTGCACGATCTGCTGCCGGTAGGAGAAGCCCAGCGGCACCATCGCGTAGCGGCCCCCGAAGAAGCCCGGCAGGGTGTCGGAGCCACCGCTGCCCAGGGTCGTGGGCGAGGCGCTGCGGTCGGTGCCGGTCTGGGCGCGGATGGTGCGCGGCACGACCTGGTCGGCCGCCTCGAACCGGACCGTCACCCTGCCGTCCGCCTCGCGGTGGAACAGCTGTCCGCCCGCCGACAGGGAGAGGTTGAGCGTGGCGGAGACGGGGTCCTTCAGCGGCCAGGCGACGCCGTACCGCCCGCTCCCGCTGAGCCGGTCGGTGATCGCGCGGAACTCGCCCCAGCTCCACGGCTTCCGAGGGGTCGGGATCCGTACGCCGGACTCCCTCAGCCAGGTCGCGTTGGCGATCAGCACGCGCGGTTCCTGGAGGAACGGCACGCCGTAGACGCCGTCGCCGAACGTCGTGGTCCGCCAACTGCGCTGCGGGATGTCCGACTTGAGTTCGGCCGGCAACAGGCCGGTGAGGTCGGCGAGGTAGCCGCCGTAGGCGAAGTCGGCGAGGTCGTCGGAGGCGTCGTGGATGACGTCGGGTGCCTCGCCGCCCTCGAAGGCGGTGAGGAGCTGGTCGTGGACGCTGTCCCAGGAGCCCTGGACGTACTCGACGCGGACGTCCGGGTGGCTGGCGTTCCACTCGGCCACCAGGTCCTTGGTCACCTTTACGGACTCCTCCTGCCAGGCCAGGGACTGGAAGCGGAGGGTGATCCGGCCGTCGTCGCGGGTGCCGTCCGGGGAGCAGCCGGCGAGGAGCAGCAGCAGGACGAGAGCCAGCAGACGTGCGCGCATCAGCTCTTCACCGCCCCGGTGAGAAGGCTGCCCGTGATGCGCCGCTGGATGAGCGCGAAGACGACGAGGGAGGGCAGGGTCGCGAGGAACGCGGCCGCCGCGAGCGGGCCGAGGTCGGCGACGCCCTCGGCGCCGATGAAGTGCGTGAGCACCACCGGCAGGGTCTGCTTCTCGGGCGTCTTGAGCAGCACGAGCGCGAAGAAGAACTCGTTCCACGCGGTGATGAACGCGAACAGCCCGGTCGCCGCGATGCCCGGCGCGAGCAGCGGAGCGGTCACCGACACCAGGGTCCGCACCCGCCCGGCCCCGTCGACCGCCGCGGCCTCCTCCAGCTCGCGTGGCACGGCCCGTACGTACCCGGCGAGCATCCACAGCGCGAACGGCAGCGCCCACACCACGTACACCAGCACCAGCCCGGGCAGGGAGTCGATCATTCTCAGGTTCTTCAGCACGAGGAAGAGCGGGATGATCAGCAGTACGAACGGGAACGCCTGGCTGACCACCACCCAGCCCGTCACCGCCCTGGCGAGCCGGGTACGGCGCCGGGCGACGGCGTAGGCCGCCGGCGTGGCGATCAGCACCGCGAGGAGTGCCGATGCGAGCGCCGCGAGCAGGGAGTTGAGGGCGGCCTGCAGCAGCGGCTGTTCCTCGAAGGCCTGCCGGAAGCCGGCGAGGGTGGGGTCCTCCGGGAGCCAGGTCGGGTGCAGGCTGCTCAGCTCGCGCGGCGGCTTGAACGCGGTGGACAGCAGCCAGCCGAACGGGAAGGCCAGGAAGACCAGATACGCGAGCAGCGCGGTGTACTGGCCGACGCGGGCCGGGGTGCCGGTCCTCATGTGTCGTCACCTCCCCGCAGGCGCCCGGCGAGGAACACGGCCAGGGCGATCGAGATCCCGGCGACCATGACGCAGCCCATGGCCGCCGCGTAGCCGAACTGGCCGTAGCGGAAGGCCTCTTCGTAGGCGAAGAGCATGGGCAGGCGGGTCCGGCCGCCGGGACCGCCGCTGGTGAGCACGTAGACCAGGGCGAAGGAGTTGAAGTTCCAGATGAGGTTGAGCGCCGTGACGGCCAGGGCGACGGGGCGCAGGGCCGGCCAGGTGACCGTGCGGAAGCGGCGCCAGGCGCCCGCCCCGTCGACCGCCGCCGCCTCGTGCAGCTCGCGCGGGGTGTTCTGCAGCCCGGCGAGCAGGGTCACCGTCGTCTGGGGCATGCCCGCCCAGACGCCGACGACGATCACGGCGGGCAGCGCGGTGGCCAGACCGCTGAGCCAGTCCCGGCCGCTGCCGAGACCCAGGTCGCGCAGGGTCTCGTTCAGCAGGCCCGCGTCGGGGTGGTAGACGAGCCGCCACATGATGCCGACGACGACCTCCGGCATCGCCCAGGGGACGATCGCGAGGGCGCGGGCGAGCCAGCGCAGCCGGAGGTCCTGGTTCAGCAGCAGGGCGAGGCCGAGGGCGAGCAGGAACTGCGGCACGGTCACCCCGACCGCCCACACCAGGCCGATCCGGAACGACTCCCAGAAGAGCGTGTCGTGCAGCAGGTCCCGGAAGTTGAGCGCGCCGATCCACTCGGTGGGCTCGGTCCGGCCCGCCTGGGCGTCGGTGAAGGCCAGCAGGATCCCGTACAGCAGCGGGCCGACGCTGAGGACGAGGATGGGGAGCAGGGCGGGCAGCACCAGGAACCAGGCGCCGTGGTCGACGGGCCGGCGGGGCCCGCCGTCGCCGGGCCGACGGCCGGCCGGTCTCCTCGGTGGCGACGTCCCGGTCACCGATGTCACGGAATCACCCCTTCGCACGGCTCGGCCGGCCACGTCATGGCCGTGAAGGCGGTCTGCCTCGCCGAGGCACCGCCTATGCCCCGCCACCTGTGCCGATGCGACACTGACCGGAGGATGGCCGGAACCCGACGGCAGTGGTGCGGACGACGGAGGCGGACGATGGACGAGGCACGGGCACGGGACGTACTGGCGGCGGCGCGGGTGCTGCCCGGCGCGGCCCGCGAGGCACGGCTGCTCGGCCTGGGCGAGAACGCGGTGTTCGCCGCCGGTGACCTGGTCGTCAAGGTCGGCCGCGACGCCGAACTCCTCGACCGGGCGCGCCGGGAACTGGACGTCGCGGTGTGGCTCGCGGAGGCCGGGGTGCCCGCGGTGCGGGCGGCCGAGCCGAAGGCGCTGCTGGTGGACGGCCATCCGGTGACCGTGTGGCACCGGCTGCCGGATGCCGTACGGCCCGCCGAGCCGCGGGACCTGGCCGAACTGCTGCGGATCGTGCACGCCACGCCGCCTCCTCCCTTCGCGCTTGCCGGGCGTGATCTGCTGGGTGGTGTCGAGCGCTGGCTGCGGCTCGCGGGGGACGCGGTCGATCCCGCGGACGCGGCGTATCTGCGCGAGCGGCGGGACGCGTTCGCCGCGCAGGCCGCCGCGCTGACGCCGCACCTGCCGCCCGGGGTGATCCACGGCGACGCGCTGCCGCGCAATGTGCACGTCGGGCCGGACGGTCCGGTCCTGGTCGACCTGGAGACGGTCTCCTCGGACCTGCGCGAGCACGATCTGGTGGTGATGGTCCTCTCCCACGACCGGTACGGGCTCCCCGACGAGGCGTACGCGTCCTTCACGCGGGCGTACGGCTGGGACGTCCGGGCGTGGGACGGCTGTTCGGTGCTGCGCGGCGCGCGGGAGACCGCCAGTTGTGCCTGGGTGGCGCAGCACGCGCCGGGCAATCCGAAGGCGCTGGCCGAGTTCGAGCGGCGGGTGGCGTCCCTCAGGGACGGCGACGAGACCGTGCGCTGGTATCCGTTCTGAGGGCGGGCGGCCGGTCAGACCCGGTCGTCCGCCAACTCCCGCAGCGGCCACGCCCCGTCGACGAGCGCCGTGGCGTCGCCCTTGCCGCGCAGGAAGTTCTGGAAGTCCGCCGCCCACTGCGCGTACCACTCGATCTGGCGGTGGTGCAGCTCCGCCGGGCCGAGCATGGCGATCTTGGGGTGGCGGTCGGCTATCGCGCAGGCCAGACGGGCCGCCGCCAGGGCGTCGGCCAGCGCGTCGTGCGCCGAGTCGAGGACGACGCCGTACTCCGCGCAGACCGCTTCGAGGTTGCGTTTGCCGCGGCGGTAGCGGTCGACCCGGCGGTCGATGGTGTACGGGTCGATGACCGGGGCCGGGTCCACGCCGCCCAGACGGTCGCGCAGGGACGGCAGGCCGTGGCGGCGCAGCTCGGCGGAGAGCAGGGTCAGGTCGAAGGCGGCGTTGTAGGCGACGACCGGTACGCCCGTCTTCCAGTAGGAGGTCAGGACGTCGGCGAGGGCGTCGGCCACCCGGTCGGCCGGTCTGCCCTCGGCGGCCGCCCGTTCGCTGCTGATGCCGTGCACCGCCACCGCGTCCTCGGGGATCGGCACCCCGGGGTCGGCCAGCCACTCCCGGCGTCCCATCGGCTCGCCGCCTTTGACCTCGATCACGGCCGCCGTGACGATGCGTGCCTCGCGCGGATCCGTGCCCGTCGTCTCCAGGTCGAAGCCGATCAGCAGCTCCCGGTGCCAGCCCATGGGCGGGCCCCCCTTCTTGTGGTGCGTTCCCCCAGTGGTCCCCACCTTCCCATGCACCACTGACAATCAGAGGACCGCGTTCCGCCCGGGCCCCGCGGCGGGCGCGGAACCACCCGGTGGCGGGGCGCAGTTCACGACACGGGCCGCGAATCCGCCCACATCACCTCGAACTCCTCGCGATACGTGGGGAAGAGGCCGCTTTCTTCGGGCTCGCCCGACTTGACCACCTTGCTGCCGTTGCGCAGAACGAACACCGGCGCCTCCATGCCGCGCGTCCGGCGCAGGTAGTTCTGCACGACCGCGATGCCGTCGGCGCCGTCGCCGTCGACCAGGTACGCCGTGAAGCGGGGCGTCTCGTCGAAGACCTGGATCTCGAAGGCGCCCGGGTCGCGCAGCCGGGCCCGCACCCGGCGCATGTGCAGGATGTTCATCTCGACGGCCCGGCTGAGCTCGCCGCGCTTGATGCCGAGCTCCCGCTCGCGCCGTTTGACCGCGCTGGAGGCGGGGTTGAGGAACAGCAGCCGCATCCGGCAGCCGGACTCGGCCAGCCGCACCAGGCGGCGGCCGGAGAAGTTCTGCACGAGCAGGTTGAGCCCGATGCCGATGGCGTCCAGGCGGCGGGCGCCGCCGAAGATGTCCTCGGCCGGGAACTGCCGCATCAGCCGTACCCGGTCCGGGTGGACGGCGACCACGTCGGCGTACCGGTCGCCGATCAGGTCCTCGACCGCGTCGACGGGCAGCCGGCGCGCGGAGGGCACGTCACCGCCCGCGCCGAGCATCTCCAGCAGCCGGGCCGAGGCCCGCTCGGCCTGGTTCAGCACGGCCTCGGACAGGGCCCGGTTGCGGGAGACGACGTTCCGGGTGACCTCCAGCTCGTCCAGGGCCAGTTCGACGTCGCGGCGGTCGTCGAAGTAGGGCTCGAAGCAGGGCCAGTGCTGCACCATCAGCTCGCGCAGCTGCGGCAGGGTGAGGAAGGACAGCACGTTGTCGTCGGCCGGGTCCAGCAGATAGCCCTTGCGGCGGCTGACCTCGCGTACGGCGACCGCGCGCTGCACCCACTCCTGGCCGGCGGGCCCGGCGGCGGCCACCACCCAGTCGTCGCCGTGAACGGGTTCGTAGATCGGCCGCAGCACGGCGGCCACGACCGCGCGCAGCCGCTGCTCGACGAGGTTCAGCCAGATGTAGGCCCGGCCGGCCCGCTGGGCGCGGGTACGCACCTCGCGCCAGGCGTCGGCGTCCCAGTCCAGTTCCGGACCGATCGAGCCCGACGCGTCCATCGGCCGTGCCAGGGACACGGCACCGGTCGGGACGTCTGCGGAGTTCCCCTCGTGACCCTCGTCACCAGGGGGCAGCTCCAGCCCTCCCGAGCCCACCCGCGCACCGCCTTCCGCTCCCCTGAGCACTCCCCTTGCCAACGATCAAGGAAGGGTACTCCGGGAGCGGTCGGCGGTGCAGCCCGATGGGCAGCATCGCTCTCAACGGCGCGGCCACCCGTGCCCGTTCTGCCGTCCGAGCCCGTCCGGAGTGAGCGGATTCATGGCGGTGGAACCGTTCGCACGTGTCTCACCGCGTGACGTACGGATCGTGCTTGGCGCAGCCGCGTCCCGGGTACCTGGTGGGTCCCGGGACGATCTCGTAGGAGCGCGCGTGTCCGTCCTTGTTCTTGCCGGTCGCACTGGCGACGCGCCACCGGCGGTGGTTCCCGCCGAGTCCCGCGCCCAGCGGGTCGGCGATCAGCGGTGCCGCCCCGGCCGTCACGGCGGCACTCCGGGGCGGCTGGACGCCGCGCCGGGTGCCGGTGCGCACCACCGTGCCGACGGTCCGGGTGGTGCACGTGTCGTCCCGGTATTCCTGGCACGTCACGTCGGCGGGACGCGGCGCGGCCGGGTCGCCGGCCTCCCCGGAACCGGGTTCGGCGAGGCCGACGCCGAGGCGCTGCGGGCCGCGCCCGCCGTCCACGGGCTCGCCGGACCGGGAGCGCTGCCGGCTCAGGGCGATCCGCTCGGCCCGCCCCGGCCCGTCCCCGGCCGGAGGGTCGCGGCCCGTGCCCCGCTCCCCCTCGGCCGCCGGCCGCTCGACGACGCCCGGGGGAACGGCCTGGTCCAGGTGGCGGTGCACTATGGTGCGCACATCTTCCACCTGCTCCCCCACAGCCCCGGGAGTACGTCTTGGCCCCATTGGTTCGGCATACCTCGTCCGCAGTGGTCACTCGGTAGGAGGGAGATAAGTCATAGGGGGTCCCCCCACTTCCGGGGAGACTCGGGGGCCAAGGCGTCCCCACCGGCGCCGCACACCTGAAAGAGTCGTATCCATGCAGGTCTGGCCTGGCGAGGCGTATCCACTCGGTGCCACGTACGACGGCGCCGGTACCAACTTCGCGGTCTTCACGGAGGCCGCGGACCGAGTAGAGCTGTGTCTGCTGCACGACGACGGCTCGGAGACGGCGATCGAGCTCCGCGAGAGCGACGCGTTCGTGCGGCACGCGTACCTGCCGGGCATCATGCCCGGGCAGCGGTACGGGTTCCGCGTGCACGGTCCGTACGCACCGGAGCACGGGCTGCGGTGCAACTCCGCGAAGCTGCTGCTCGATCCGTACGCGCGTGCGATCAGCGGTTCGATCCGCTGGGGCGAGGAGGTCTACGGCTACCACTTCGACGATCCCGACCGGCGCAACGATCTCGACTCGGCGCCGCACATGATGACCTCGGTCGTCGTCAATCCCTACTTCGACTGGGGCGACGACCGGCGTCCGCGCACCGAGTACCACCACACCGTGCTGTACGAGGCCCACGTCAAGGGCCTCACCATGCGCCACCCGGGGCTCCCGGAGGAGCTGCGCGGCACCTACGCGGCCCTGGCGCACCCGGCGATCATCGAGCACCTCACGGAGCTCGGGGTCACCGCCCTGGAGCTGATGCCGGTCCACCAGTTCGTGAACGATCACCGCCTGGTCGACATGGGCCTGAACAACTACTGGGGCTACAACACGATCGGCTTCTTCGCCCCGCACAACGCCTACGCGTCCTGGGGCGACCGGGGCCAGCAGGTGCTGGAGTTCAAGTCGGCGGTGAAGGCGCTGCACGAGGCGGGGATCGAGGTGATCCTCGACGTGGTCTACAACCACACGGCCGAGGGCAACCACCTGGGCCCGACCCTGTCCTTCAAGGGCCTGGACAACCCGCGCTACTACCGGCTGACCGACGACCCCCGCTACTACATGGACACGACAGGGACCGGGAACTCCCTGCTCATGCGGTCCCCGCACGTGCTCCAGCTGATCATGGACTCGCTGCGGTACTGGGTCACGGACATGCACGTGGACGGGTTCCGCTTCGACCTGGCGGCGACGCTCGCCCGGCAGTTCCACGAGGTGGACCGGCTGTCGTCGTTCTTCGACCTGGTGCAGCAGGACCCGGTGGTCTCCCAGGTGAAGCTGATCGCCGAGCCGTGGGACGTCGGCGAGGGCGGTTACCAGGTGGGCAATTTCCCGCCGCTGTGGACGGAGTGGAACGGCAAGTACCGGGACACCGTGCGGGACCTGTGGCGGGGCGAGCAGCGCACCCTCGCGGAGTTCGCCTCGCGGCTGACCGGCTCCTCCGACCTCTACCAGGACGACGGGCGCCGCCCCCTGGCCTCGATCAACTTCGTGACCTGCCACGACGGCTTCACCCTGCACGACCTGGTGGCCTACAACGACAAGCACAACGAGGCCAACGGCGAGGACAACCGGGACGGCGAGAGCCACAACCGTTCCTGGAACTGCGGCGCCGAGGGTGAGACGGACGACCCGGACGTGCTGGCGCTGCGGGCCCGGCAGATGCGGAACTTCATCGCGACGCTGATGCTGTCCCAGGGCGTGCCCATGATCAGCCACGGTGACGAGTTCGCCCGCACCCAGCGCGGCAACAACAACGCCTACTGCCAGGACAACGAGCTGGCCTGGGTGGAGTGGCCCGAGGAGGAGACCGAGGGGGGCCTGAGCAGGGAGCTGCTCGGCTTCACGCGCGCGATGGTGTGGCTGCGCCGCAACCACCCGGTCTTCCGCCGCCGGCGCTTCTTCCACGGGCGGCCCGTGGAGGGCACGCACGACGACCTGTCCGACATCGCCTGGTTCACCCCGGACGGCCGGGAGATGACCCAGCGGGACTGGGACTCGGCGCAGGCGTCGGCGCTGACCGTGTTCCTCAACGGCAACGCCATCTCGGAGCCGGGAGCGCGCGGCGAGCGCATCACGGACGACTCGTTCCTGCTGATGTTCAACGCCTCGCCCAAGCCGCTGGAGTTCGTCGTCCCGGTCAACCACGGGCGGCAGTGGGAGGTCGTGGTCGACACGGCGCTCCCGGAGGGCGTGCCGTCGGACACCGGCCCGAAGGTGCAGGCCGGGGACCGGCTGACCCTCGCCGACCGGAGCATGACCGTGCTCCAGCGGCCCGTGTAGCCACCCCGCGCACACGCGTCCCCGCAGTCTCGACGCGGCGCCGCGTCGCCCGGCGAGAGCCACTCGTCCGGGCGACGCGCGGCGCACCCGGAGGGACCGGGGGGGCACGAACCGCCGCGGGACGGGTACGTACGTTTCCATGACACCTGAGCGACCTGACCCGGTGGTGCCCACGGCCACGTACCGGCTGCAGCTGCAGCCCGACTTCCCGTTCGGAGCAGCCGCGGCCGTCGTGCCGTACCTGGCCTCGCTCGGGGTCTCGCACCTGCACCTGTCCCCCGTCCTGGAGGCGATGCCCGGCTCGACGCACGGCTACGACGTGGTCGACCACGCGCGCGTGCGTGAGGAGCTGGGCGGCGAGGACGGGCTGCGGGCGCTGGCGCGCACGGCGGGCGAGCACGGCCTCGGCCTGGTGGTGGACATCGTCCCGAACCACATGGCCATGTCCCCGCGCCACAACCGGGCCCTGTGGGAGGTGCTGCGCGAGGGCCCGAAGTCGCCGTACGCGCGCTGGTTCGACATCGACTGGGAGGCCCAGGACGGCCAGGTGCTGCTGCCGGTGCTCGGCGGGCCCGTGGGCGAGGTGCTCGACGACCTGCGCGTCGACGGGGACGTCCTGCGCTACCACGACCACGTGTTGCCGCTGCGCGAGGGCACCGAGGACCTGCCGCTGCCGCACCTGCTGGACGCGCAGTGGTACCGGCCGGTGTGGTGGCGGCTGGCCCGGACCGAACTCAACTACCGGCGCTTCTTCAGCATCTCCGAGCTCATCGGGGTGCGGGTGGAGGACCCCGAGGTCTTCGAGGCCACCCACGACAAGATCCTGAAGCTGCTGCACGAGGGCGTGATCGACGGGCTGCGCATCGACCACCCCGACGGGCTCTCCGACCCCGACGGCTACCTCACCCGGCTGCACGAGGCGACCGGCGGGCGCTGGACGGTCGTGGAGAAGATCCTGGCCGACGGCGAGCACCTGCCGGCCTCCTGGCCCGTCGCGGGCACGACCGGTTACGACGCCCTGCGGCACGTGGACGGGGTGTTCACCGACCCGGCCGGCTTCGGGGAGCTGCTCGGCCGGTACCGGCAGTTCGCGGCCCCGCAGACGGACCGGGGCGGGCAGTGGGACGCGACGGTGCGGCGGGCGGCGTACAAGGTGCTCACGCACGAGCTGGCGACCGAGACGGAGCGTCTGACGCGGGTGGCGACCCGGCTGTGCGCGACCTCGCCGGAGCCGGCATTGCGCGACCGCGCGCCCTGGGCGCTGCGCACGGCGCTGCGGGAGCTGCTGGTCCGCATGGAGGTCTACCGGCCGTACGAGTCCGTCGACGCGGCGTCCGTGGTCACCGAGGAGGCCGCGGCCGAGGCCCGGCTCGCCTTCGCGGTGCCGGAGGAGGCCGGCGCGGTGGACGTCGTGCGCGACCTGGTGCTGGGGCGGTACGGCGACGGGCCGGCCCAGGTGGAGTTCCGGACCCGGTTCGCGCAGACCTCGTCGGCGCTGCGGGCGAAGTCGGTCGAGGACACGGCGTTCTACCGGTACGTGCCGCTGCTGTCGGCGACCGAGGTGGGCGGGAACCCGGGAGCGCCCGCGCTGTCGCCGGAGGAGTTCCACGGCTACTGCGCGCGCGTGCAGCGGGACTGGCCGCTGACCGGCACGGTGACCTCGACGCACGACACCAAGCGCAGTGCGGACGTCCGGGCGGCGCTGCACGTGCTCACCGAGTGCCCGGACCGCTGGGCGGACGTCCTCGCGGAGGTGACCCGCTCCGGCGAGGGCGTGCCGGACGCGCAGCTGGCGTGGGCGGCCTGGCAGACGGTGTTCGGGCTGGGGCCGGCGGAGCAGGAGCGGGTGCGGGGCGCGCTGCTGAAGCACGTGCGGGAGGCGGGCCTGTTCACCAGCTGGACCGAGCAGGAGCCGACGTACGAGGAGGCGGTGGCGCGGTTCGTGGCGGCCGGGCCGTGCGGGGCGCCGGGTGAGCGGGTCGCCGCGTTCCGCGAGTCGCTCGCCCCGCACATCCGGGCCAACGTGCTGGGCACGGCCCTGGTGCAGCTGACGATGCCGGGCGTCCCGGACGTCTACCAGGGCACGGAGACCGAGTACCGGGCCCTGGTCGACCCCGACAACCGGCGCGCGGTGGACTTCCCGCCCGCGGACTTCGGTGGCACGTCCGGCGAGAAGGCCGCGCTGACGCGGGCGGCGCTGGGACTGCGGGCCCGGCGGCCCGGCGCGTTCGGCGACACGGCCACCTACATGGCGCTGCCGGCCGAGGGCCCGGCGGCCGGGCACTGCCTGGCGTTCGCCCGGTCCGGTGAGCTGGTGACGGCCGTGACGCGTCTGTCGCTGCGGCTCGCCGAGGCGGGCGGCTGGCGGGAGACCCGGCTGCCGCTGCCGCCGGGGCGCTGGGCGGACGTGCTGGAGCCGGGCCGGGAGTTCACCGGGCACGCGCGCGTGGCGGAGCTGTTCGCCGGGCTGCCGGTGGCGCTGCTGGAACGGGTGGGCGACTAGGCCCGGGCCCGCGCGGTTCTCCGTCCGCCCGGAGGGCGGGCCCCGCGGCGTCCAGGGCGTGCTCCCGGCGTGCCGGACACGGTCCCTCGGTCCGCCCGGAGGGCGGCGTCGCGGCGTCCAGGGCGTGCTCCCGGCGTGCCGGACACGGTCCCTCGGTCCGCCCGGAGGGCGGGGTCGCAGCGTCCAGGGCGTGCTCCCGGCGTGCCGGACGCAGTCCCGCGTACCGGGGCGTACGCGGGACTGTGTCCGTGCGGCCAGAGTGCGTGCCAGGCGTCGCGGGGCAGGAGGGACTGGGCGGACCCGGCCCGGGGCTCGGACGGCCGCGGGATTCCCCGGGGCCGGTCACGCGTACGCCTCCGGAGGGGGACGCGCCGGCCTGGTGCCGGGCCCGCACCCGGTGCGTGTGACGCGGCGGTGGGCGCCGCGAGGACCGGGCCGGCCCGGAGCCCGGCGTCCGCTCCGCCGTGGCCGAGGTGCTGGTCGAGGTGGCCCGGCGGCGGTGCGCCTGGCAGGGCAGGGGCGGCTCGTTCGCCTTCCCGTGCCTGTTCACCGGCCTCGCCGTGATCGCGACCGGCGTCACGGTCGGCAGGCCCGGGCTGATCGCCGGCCGGGGCGCCGGGGCGAGCCGTCCGGCGGCGCGCCGCACCTCCACCCGCACCGGCCCCCGTCCGGGCGGTCCAGTGCTTCCGGGCGCCCCCTGAGGCCTCCCCGACCGCGCCCTTGACACCGCACCATGGCCGTGGGGTACTGCGACTGCGAACTCGGGCGGATATGACGGGGGTGAGTTTCCTGCCGGAGCTGCGCTACCCGACGGTGACCGAACAGGTCCGTGCCGCCCGCGCGTTGAGCACCCAGCGCCCCGGTGTGTGCACCCTGCGGCAGGTGGGCTCCTCACGGGCCGGCCGGCCGCTGCACCTGCTGTCCGTGGGCCGGGCCCGCCGCGCCGTGCTGGTGGTCGCGGGCGCCCACGCCAACGAGCCGACCGGCTCCTGCACGCTCCTCGCGCTCGCCCGGCGGGTGCTGGAGCAGCGGAAGCTGCGCGACGGCATCTCCTGGCACTTCCTGCTGTGCGCCGACCCCGACGGGGCGAGTCTGCACGTGACGCCGGCGCCGCGCAGCCTCTTCGACTACCACCTCGGCTTCTTCCGGCCCGCGGGCCCGGAGCAGCCGGAGTGGGCGCCGTCCGTGCTGCCGCCCGACCGGCTGCCGCCCGAGACCCGCGCGCTGACCGGCGTCATCGACGAGCTGCGTCCCTACCTCCAGGTGACCCTGCACGGCACGGACCTGGGCGGCAGCTGGGTGCAGCTGACCAAGGACGTGCCCGGACTGGCCGAGCCGTTCGCCAAGTCCGCCGCGGAACTGCACATCCCGGTGGAGACCGGCGCCTCGGACGCCGCGGGCTGGCCCGCCTCCGGCCCGGGCGTGCACGTGATGCCCGCGCCGGGGACCGGCCCGGCGTACCCGAGCCTGCCGGACGACGCGCGGCACAGCACCTGGTTCCACGCCCACCGCTACGGCGGCCTCACCGCCGTGGTCGAGGTGCCGATGTGGGCGAGCGACCTGGTGGACGACCCGGCTCCGCATCCGGCCCCGGCGGCGGCGATCGGGCGGCTCGCGCGCCGGCTGCAGCGCGACGCGCTGGAGGTGACGCGGGTGCTGGAGGGCGCGCTGCCCCGGCTCGGGGAGCTGGACGGACCGTTGCTGCGGGCCGCGCGGTGGGGTCTGGAGCTGGTGCCGGGGCTGGCCGCCGACCTGGTGCACACCCCGCCCGCCGACCGGACCATGGCGTACGTCGGCAGTGTGGACGCCTTCGCGAGGCGCGTGCCGCTGCGGGCGGCGGCCATGCTGCGGCGGGTGCTGCGCGGGACGGACGAGCGGGCCGCGCAGCAGCTGGAGCATCTCGTGGCGACCTGGAGCGACGCTTTCGCCGAACGTTTCCGCGCCCGCTGGGTGCCCTTGGAGAACCAGGTCGAGCACCAGTCCCGGACCGTGGTCGCGGCGGCGCTGCATGCGCGCGAGGAGACCGGCTAGTCCGCGGCGTCAGGGCGCCATCCCCGCCGTGTCGGCACCGCCGCCCCGGACCGCCAACCCGCCCTCCCCCGGGCCGGGCCCCATGTCCGCGCGCGGGAGCCGCCCGGCGAGTTCGAACGCCGACAGCACCACCCGTGCCTGGTACTCCGCCTGCCGGGCGACCGGGATCCAGCGTGCCCCGCAGCCGTCGCGGTAGTCGGCGCACCACGCGTCGATCAGCCGGTCCAGCTCCGGCAGCGCCCCGGCCGGATCGTGGCCGGCGGTCCGTACCAGCTGGTGGAGCAGCCCGGCGGTGCGCAGGGCCAGTCGCCGTCCGGAGATGCGCAGGGCCGCCAGGTGGGCGGTGCTGAGGGAGGGCAGGGAGTGGGCCGCGCCGGTGCCGGTGTCGGGGTCCCAGGCGTCGGCCAGACCGGGGCAGACCAGTAAATAGTCGTCGACCGGGGCCAGCAGGGGCGCCGCGTCGCGCGCTCCGGCCAGGTGCGGCCGGATCCGGGCCAGCAGGTGCCGCAGGAGGCCCGTGTCGTGGCGCAGCCTGCGGCTGACGGCCCGCAGCACCGCGTCCCGGTCCCCGGGCGGGGCCGCGTCCGACACGGCCGCCACGCCCCACATGGGCGACTCGACGACCGCGGTGACGGTGCCGTGCCGGTACGGGTGGAACCACGTCGACTCGACGGCGGCCTCCGTGATGGCGGCGGCCAGATCGGCCCGGCGCGGCGGCGGGATGCGGTAGACGGCGGGCCCGAGACCGGGCCAGTACAGCGCGTCGTAGGCGCCGAGTTCGCGGGGGATGCCGAGCCGGGCGGCGATGTGGGCCAGGCGCCGGTCCAGGCCGGGCAGGTCGTGGGTGAGCTCGACGAAGCCGCCGCCGATGTCGACGCCGTGCAGGGAGCACTGGAGGAACGGCCGCAGTTCGTCCTGGACGTCGAGGAGGGCGCGGGTCTCCGGCAGGGCGGCGGCGGCCGCGCCGTCGGGCAGCCATTCGGGCTGCTCCAGGAAGCCGGGCCGGAAGAAGTTCCGGAAGTACCGGCCGAGGGTGTAGGGGCCGGTGAGCCAGCCCTCGTTGCGGCGCAGGCCGTCCGGGTCGAGGCTGAGCAGCAGGTTCCAGGTGGCGTCGGCGCCCTCGGTGAGCCGCGGGTCGGCCAGGGTCCGCTCGGCCAGGCGCAGCACGGTGGCCCCGCCCACGGGTTCGTTGGCGTGGGGTCCGGCGACCACGAGGGCCTGGCGCTCGCCGTGGCCGACGGACAGCAGCCACAGGGGCGTGCCCGCGCGGGACGTTCCGACCCGGCGCAGCCGGGCGTCGCGCGGATGGCGGGCGACGAGTGCGGCGGCCCGGGCGCCCAGTTCGTCGACGGTCGGGTAGCGCGGGAGGGGTGGCAGGGCACACCTCCGATGCGGAGCCGTCGGTTCACCAGGAGTACATGGCGTACGCACAGTCAGTCACGACTTCGGGGGCACGTCAACACCGCGGTCCGCAACAGGGTTGCGGCCATTCCGGAAGGATCGACGGCCGGTCAACCCAAGGCCAGGGCTCGGAGGTGGCGCGGTTTTCGGTCAGGTGGCGGACAGCCGGAACAGCACGTGCCCGAAGCCCACCTGGTCGCCCTCGCGGACGACGGCAGCGCCGACGACCCGCCGTCCGTTCACCGTCGTGCCGTTGGTGGAGCCGAGGTCGCGCAGGACCCACAGGCCGCCCTGGTGGCGCAGTTCGGCGTGGACGCGGGAGACCGTCTCGTGGTTGAGGCGCAGCCCGCTGGCGGGGTCGCGTCCTATGCGCAGCGGATGGCCGTGCGCCGGGTGCGGCAGCAACAGCTTGGGCAGCCGCTCGGCCTGCCAGGCCCGGCGCAGCCGCACGGTGAATCCGGAGACCGCCTCGACGGAGCCGAACAGCAGGCGGGCGAACCTGTTCTCCGTGGGCAGGTCGGCGGTGAGCACCGCGAGCTCGTCCGGGCGGCGCGCGACGAGCGCCAGTTCCATGCGGCGGATGAACGTGTCGTGGGACAGGCGGCCCATGGCGACGCCGTCACGCAGCACCCGCAGCGCCCTGTCGCGCTCCGCGTCGGAGAGCCGCGCGGGGTACGTGTTGAACTCGAAGGACGACGTCACGCTCGTGATTGTCGGGCAGCGCGGCCGGGCTGTCCAGGAATCCGGAAAAGGCCCGCCACGCGCGCGTACCCGGTGAGACCCGCCGCAAAAGGGTCGATGCACCAGCGGATTGATCTCGTTTGACGCACCATGGACGGGCTACATCACGGTGAGCAGACGAAGGGGAACCGTCCGTGCAGTTCGAGGTGTGGGCACCGCAGGCCGGCCGAGTGACGCTCCAGTGCGACGGCGTCACGCGCGCGTTGGAGCGCGATCCGGAACGGGCGGGATGGTGGTGGGGCGAGGCGGAGGCGCGCGAGGGGTCCCGGTACGGCTTCGCGCTGGACGACGGGCCGGTGCTGCCCGATCCGCGCTCGCGCCGTCAGCCGGACGGCCCGGACGGGCTGAGCGCCGTCGTCGAGCACGAGCGCTACACGTGGCGCGTGCCCTGGCGCGGGCGTCCGCTGCCCGGGGCGGTGCTGTACGAACTGCACGTGGGGACGTACACGCCCGAGGGCACCCTGGACGCGGCCGCCGAGCGGCTCGGCCATCTCGCCGAACTGGGCGTCACGCACGTGGAACTGATGCCGCTCACCCCCTTCCCCGGCACCCACGGCTGGGGCTACGAGGGCGTCTCCCTGTGGGCGGTGCACGAGCCGTACGGCGGGCCCGAGGCGCTGAAACGCTTCGTCGACCGGGCCCACGAACTCGGCCTGGGCGTGGTGCTCGACGTGGTGCACAACCACTTCGGCCCGTCCGGCAACTACCTGCCCGTCTTCGGGCCGTACCTCACGGACACCCACCACACGCCCTGGGGCGCCGCGGTCAACCTGGACGCGCCCGGCTCGGACGAGGTGCGCGCGTTCCTGATCGGCAGCGCGCTCGCGTGGCTGCGGGACTACCGGCTGGACGGGCTGCGGCTGGACGCGGTGCACGCGCTGGTGGACACGCGCGCGCTGCACTTCCTCGAGGAGCTGTCGGCGGCCGTGGACGCCCTGGCCGGCGAGGTGGAGCGGCCGCTGTTCCTGGTCGCCGAGTCGGATCTGAACGACCCGCGGCTCATCACCGCCCGCGCCGAGGGGGGCCTCGGGCTGCACGCACAGTGGAACGACGACTTCCACCACGCCCTGCACACCGTCCTGACCGGCGAGGCGCAGGGCTACTACGCCGACTTCGCGCGGGCCTCCCTCGGCGGGCTCGCCAAGACCCTCGGCGGCGGTTACTTCCACGACGGCTCGTACTCCAGTTTCCGCGCACGCCACCACGGGCGCCCCCTGGACCGCACGCGGGTGGCCGGGCACCGGCTGCTCGGCTACAGCCAGACCCACGACCAGGTCGGCAACCGCGCCCAGGGGGACCGCCTTTCGGCCCTGCTCTCCCCCGGGCTGCTGGCCTGTGCGGCCACGCTGGTGCTGACGGCGCCGTTCACGCCGATGCTCTTCATGGGCGAGGAGTGGGCCGCGGGCACGCCCTGGCAGTTCTTCACCGACCACACCGACCCGGAGCTGGCGGACGCCGTACGCCGGGGCAGGCGGCGGGAGTTCGCCGCGCACGGATGGAAGGAGGAGGACGTGCCCGACCCGCAGGACCCGGCGACCCGGGACCGCTCCTGCCTGGACTGGTCCGAGCCGGAACGCGAGCCCCACGCGCGCATGCTGGACTGGTACCGCCGGCTCCTCGCCCTGCGCCGCGAGCAGCCCGACCTGACCGATCCGGACCTCGCCGACACGAAGGTGGCCTACGACGAGGAGCGGCGCTGGCTCGCCTTCCGGCGCGGGGACGTCCTCGTGGCGGTGAACCTGGCCCCGGAGCCGGCCGAGCTGCCGCTCGGGGTGCCCCACGCCCGCGTGCTGGCCGCGTGGGAGCCGGTTCGGACGCCCGGGGCGGACGGGGTGGTGCGGCTGCCCGGCGAGTCGGGCGTGGTGCTGCTGCAGGAGTGAGTCACCCGGGGCGGGTCACAGGGCGTCGTCCGTGGCGCCCGGGTCCGTCAGCCGTTCCAGCAGGATCGGCTCCCAGGCGTGACGCAGCCGGGTGCGCGGCAGGGTGGTGTCCTGGGTGGTGAGGGCCCCGGCGAGGTCGACGACGGCGTCGCAGCGGGCGAGCCACAGGCCGCGCAGGCAGGGGCGGGCCCCGTAGCCGGCGAGGGTGGCGGCGCGCACGGCGGCGGGCGCGCCGACGGCGAGCGCGAGGCCCGCGATGTCCTCGGCCGGGTCGCCGACCACCGCAGCGGACCAGCCGAGGACGCCGCGCACCCGCCCGTCCGCGCCGACCACCAGGTGCCCCGCCGTCAGGGCGCGGTGGGTGAGGACCGCCGAACCGGGCTGGGCGGCCAGCTGGGCCGCGGCCGGCGGGGTGAGCTGGTGCAGCCGGGCGGCGTCGAACTCGTCGGCCTCGTCCAGGCGCCCGGCGGCGCGTACGGCGGCCCGGCGCAGCGATTCCAGGGAGCGGGGCGCGGCGCGCGGCGCACCGAGGGTCTCGGCCTGCTTCACCGGCACCTCGCGCAGGCCGGTGAGCAGCCCGGCGAGGTCGGCCTCGCCGACGGCGGACACGTCGTGCCGTTCGCCCGACCCGCCGGGCAGCCTGGTGTCCAGCGTGTAGACCAGCCCGGGGGCCCATTCGCCGTGCGCGACGCTGGCCGGGACCGCGACCGGGACGTGCGGGCGGACGAGGTCGCGCAGGCGCAGTTCGCGGCGCCGGCGCACGGTGGCCTCGCGGTCGGCGGCGAGGCGCAGCACGTGGCGCGTGCCGACCCACCAGGTGGTGGGTTCGGCGCCCTCGGTGGCGGGCCGGATGTCGGGGCCGCCGTTCCGCGCGGTGCCCCCGCCGCGCTCGTCCCGTGTGCCCGCCTTTCCCTCCCTGCCGTCCTTCAGCAGGGAGAGGACCAGCCGGCGGACGGTGTCCGCGGTGGGGGTGGGTGCCTGGGTCATGGTCGCGCCGTTGCCGTTCGTGAGGCGTGCGGGGGACATCGGTGGCCTCACTCCACTATGACCAGCTCGCGGGTGGTGCCGTTCAGGCGACGCCCGCCGTCCTCGGTGACGGTGACGATGTCCTCGATGCGCACGCCGAACCGGCCGGGCAGGTAGATGCCGGGTTCCACGGAGAAGCACATGCCGGGCACGAGGGGCTGCTCCTCGCCCTCGATCATGTAGGGCGGCTCGTGGGTGGTGACGCCGATGCCGTGGCCGGTGCGGTGGATGAAGTACTCGCCGTACCCGGCGTCGGCGATGACGGCGCGGGCGGCCCGGTCGACGTCCTGGCAGGCGGCCCCCGGCCGCACCGCGCGGAAGCCGGCCTCCTGGGCCGCGCGCACCACGTCGTGGACCCGGCGCTCCTCGTCGGTGGGCGCGCCGACGTGGACCGTGCGGGAGGTGTCGGAGCCGTAGCCGTTCCTGAGGCCGCCGAAGTCGAGGACGACCATGTCGCCGCGCGCGATGACCCGGTCGCCCGCCTCGTGGTGGGGGTTGGCGCCGTTCGGGCCCGAGGCGACGATGGTGAAGTCGACCTGCTCGTGGCCGTGCCGGCGCAGCAGCCGGTCGAGGTCCGCGGCCACCTCGGACTCCCGGCGTCCGGCGAAGGGGACGTCGCGGATCTCCTCGAACGCGGCGTCGGCCGCGGCCCCCGCGGCCGCCATGAGTTCCAGTTCGGCCGCGTCCTTGACGGCGCGCAGCATCGGCAGGGCCTCGGTGAGCGAGGCGAAGGAGCTGCCCGGCAGGGCCCGCCCGAGCGCCAGCAGGTGCAGCGCCCAGGCGTTGTCGCTGATGCCGAACCGGCCCGCCGGGCCGAGGAGCGCGGCGGTGGCGGCGTAGGGGTCCTTGCCGTCGGTCCAGTCGCGCAGGGTCAGGGCGGGCGCGCCGGCGGCTTCGAGCGCGTCCGGGGCCTCCAGCGCGGGGACGACGAGGACGGGGTCCTGCCCGGCGGCCAGGACCAGCAGGGTGAGCCGCTCGGTGACGGCCGGGGGCGTGTATCCGGTGAGCCACACCAGATCCGGCCCGGGGGCGACGAGCAGGCCCGCGAGTCCGGCCTCCGCGGCGGTCCGCGCGGCGCGCTCCATGCGGGCCCGGTAGTCGTCGGCGGTGAAGGACGCGGCCGTGCTTGCGGTCATCCGGGCCTCCCAGGACGGACGAAGGGGCTACGGGCAGCATCCTGCCCGGCCGGAGGGGGCGGCGCGAGCCGTCTGCGGGCTTTCCCCCCGAGCCTCACGCCCGACGGCAGCGCGCTGCTCGGTCATCGGACCTGGTGTTGTGCGCGGCTACGCCGTCAGCCGCTCGGGCGAGGGGCCGTACGACCGTGCCGGCGCGCACATCGACGATGCGCATCTCGTCGCAGCGCGACGGCGACGCCCCGTACCGCGACATCCCGCCCGGGCCCGCCTTTCCCGTGGTTCACGTGACGAGGGCCGGTACGACCGTCACCTGCTCGTAGCCGCCGCCACGATGCCGCACCGTCAGCTTCACCTCCCGCCCCGGGCGGGCCCGGGCGACGGCTCGCGCCAGGTCGGCGGCCGTGTCGATGCGGGTCGTGCCGAAGTTCAGCAGGACGTCGCCGCGCACCAGGCCCGCCTGCTGCGCCGGTCCGGGCACGTGGAGTCCGACGACCACGGCCCCGGGCCTGCGCGCGTCCATGACCTGCACACCGAGGGTCACGGCGGCGGGCGCGTGCGCGGAAGCGGCGGTGGCCGACGAGGGTCGCGCGGGCGGGGGCGTGTGCCGCCCGCGCGGGTCGAGCACCCCGCCCTGGCCGGCCACCGTGGCGCCCATCGCCCCCAGGCCGATCCCGGACAGCACCAGGACGGCACCGGCGAACCCGGCCAGCAGTACGTTGAGCAGCCGCCGCCCGCGCCGCCGGGCGGCGTGCGGGCGCCGCCGCGGCGGCCCGGACCCCGCGGCCGGCGACGGCTCGGGTTCCCGCCCCGGCATCGGCTTGGGTCGCAGCGCGGTCTGTTCCATGGCTCGCCTCCGGGTGGTGCCGATCGGCTCCGGCGGACGCCGGAACGATCTCGGCAGGTGCTCTACCCGGCCCGTCGGCGGCCCACGAGCCACGAACGAGTGAGACTGACCGGCGCGGCCTCCCTTGCACCCGGGAAGACCCCCGACGTGCCGCCGGGGGTTCCGTCATGTCCCGTTCCGGGATAGTTTGGCTGGAAACGCCGCCTCAGTCGAGGGCGGGCACGGGCACGGCCGGCAGCCGGCCGGGGAGGAAGCCGTGGGCGCGCCGGGAGAGCCACTCGTCCTTGTAACGGTCCACCTGGCGGTGCCAGTTCAGGATGCCGGACAGCCAGTTCCGCAGGTCCGCCACATAGGTCCCCATGGCGGCACGCGCCTCCCGGCTGAGCCGGAAGTCGTCGTAGAGGATGGGCAGTTCGTGCTCGACGACGTGCTCGAACTGCCGCATGCGCTGGCTCATCAGGTCGTGCACGATGCCGAGGCCGGTGGGGTAGTTGCAGTTGAAGAAGTTCTGCACGACGAGGATCGCGTTGTGGATCTCGCCCTCGAACTCGATCTCCTTCTGGTACGAGAAGACGTCGTTGAGCAGGCACGCGAAGTCCATCGCGGCGTTCTCCAGCGACCGGACCGGGCCGCTGCGGTAGACCTCGGGCGGGATGGCCGGGCCGTGCCCCAGCCGGCACAGGCTCAGGGTGAGGTCGGAGCCGAAGGTGGCCCGGCGCATCTCCAGATAGTCGACCGGGTCGGGGATGCGGTTCTGGAGCTGGTTGGACAGCTCCCACACCCAGCTCTCGGTCATGGCGTCGATGGCGGCCTTGAGGGTGCGCCGCGCCTCGGGCGTCATGTCCGCGGTGGTGCGCTGCCACAGGTCGATCAGACTGCGTTCCATGGCGTTGACCGGGACCGGCGGCTCGGCACCGTCGACCGGCATGCAGTCGGACAGCCGGGCCGTGGTCAGCCGGGCGGCGGCCAGGTCGCGGCGGTGGCCGTAGACCAGCGGGTAGTAGTCGTCGCCGTAGGTGCCCCAGGCGAGCCACTGCGAGCTGAGGTCGAGGGCCTGCGGGGTGGCGTCCGGGTCGAGGCCCGCGGCGCAGAGCGGCAGGTCGTAGGCCCTGAGCTTGTCCGCGTCCCAGACGCCCTCGGCGAGGATGCCCATCCGGTTCACCCAGTCGGTCAGGTTCCGCCGGGAACGGTCGAGGTACGGGCTGAGCTCCAGCGGGAACGGCATCCGGATGTCGGGGATCCGCGACGGCCCGACCTTCTGGTACGGCACGTGCGTGTAGGAGCGCAGCCTCCCCCACTGCCCGGCAGGCGCGGGCGGTGCCCCCACCGTGCCGGTCGCGGCGAGCAGGGCGCGCACGTCGGCGGCGGAGGTGCCCATGCCGCTGCACCCCGGCCGGGGACTGCCCCCGCGCACGGCGTTGTCGTTCATGTAGCGGCTGGAGCGCAGGTGCCACTCGTGGCCGCCGGACTGCCAGTCCTGCAGGCCCTTGGTGTACGCCGCCACGGCCGCGACCTCGTCCGGCCCCAGGCCCCTCTCCAGGGCCAGCGCGGGCACTTCGGTGAACGCCGTGTGCTCGAACTGGTGGAGCCGGGAGGTGAGGATGTCGTTGACGGTGTCGGCGGCCTCCTGGGTGGTGCAGCCGAAGAAGGTCTCCAGGACGAGCACACCGTTGCTGTTCTCGCCCTCCTCCTCGACCTCGCGCTGGTACGAGAACAGGTCGTTGCGCAGGTGGACGGCGTCGGAGAACGTCTCCATCAGCACCCTGAGCGGCCTGGATCCGGCGACGGAGGCGGGGACTTCGGCGGTGGCGTACTCGACGAGCCCCGCCGACCAGGGTGCGCCGCCGACCTTGCGGCGCATCTCGATGTACTCGACGGGGTTCGCGATCCGCCCCTCGTTGATGTTGGACAGCTCCCACATCGACTCGTTCAGCAGGTGCTCGGTGGCCACGGCGAAGCGGCGGCGCCAGTCCTCGGACATGGCGGGCACCGTACGCGCCCACAGGTCGGCGAGGCCCGCCTCGACCGGGTTCTCCGGGTCCGGTACGGGGGTCGCGAGGTCCAGCGGCATGAACAGGGGCAGCCGGTCCAGATGCGCCTTGCCGGCGGCGCGGTCCTGGCTGCGCTTGTACATCTCCAGGAAGTGATCGTCGAAGAAGAAGACCCACACGTACCAGTCGGTGATGAGGGAGAGGGCGGGGCCGTCGCAGTCGGGGTGGGTGTAGGCGCAGAGCAGGCCGTAGTCGTGCGCGTCGAGGTCGGCTCGCTCCCAGACGCCGGATCCCTCCAGCATGCCCATCTCGCGCGCCCACTCCGTCGAGTGCGCCCGGGCCGCGTCGACATGGGGGTTCAGCCGCGCGGGGTGCGGCATGTAGAAGTGCGGGAGTGTGAACGGCTGCGTCATGGCCGGGCCCTACCCGGCGCCTCACGGCGGCATCCGCGAGGCCGCACATGATCACACCATCGCGTGAATCCGTGGCGAACACGGCCGCCGGGCCCGCGCGTTGTGGCGCCGGCCGCGTGCGTCCCGCCCCACGGTGCGCCCCCGCCCCACGCGCCGCTGTCAGACGTCCCGGACGTCCCGGGCCTGGATCAGCGCGTGGGTGCCGGCCGTGCGCCAGCGCCCGCCCTCCGCGGCGTCCAGGGCGGCCTCGGTGCGCGCGTCGAGGCCGGTGATCACGTCGGACTTCAGGGTGCGCAGGGCGGCGACCGGGCCGGGGAAGTACGCGGTCACGTCCGTGAACGGCGTGGTCGGGTCCCAGAGCCGGTCGCCCACCAGGCGGCGGTAGTTGAGGTCGCCCTTGACGATCGTGAGCGTGGCCGCGGCGAACTCGGCACGCAGGTCGCCGGGCATCTCCGCGTACGCCAGCGGGGCGCTGGAGAAGGGATGGGCCCGCAGGGCGAGCCGGCCGTCGGAAAGGGCCGACCACAGCGTCCGCCCGTACGCGGCGGCCGCTCCGCCGGCCCCGGTCAGGCGGCGCAGGGCGTCGACGACGTCGGCGGTGGTGGCGTCGGAGACGTAGTAGGGGCAGGGCTTGACGTGCAGGACCGCCCGTTCGACGCGCCCGTCGGCCAGGAGGTGGGCGATCAGCAGCAGGTCGGGGACGAGTTCGCGGCCGGCGTTGTCGGCGACCAGGCAGAGCGTGCCCGGGCGGGCGGTGTCCAGCAGGGACCACAGCCGGTCGCTGTCGTCGGCCACCAGAGCGGGCACGGCCCGCGAATCCCGGGCGCCCTCGGCGGAGAGACGGAAGCCTAGGTCGGCGCGGTTGCCCCAGAGAGAGCCGTGCAGCAGCGCCCGCGCCCGTTCCTCGGCGGGCCGGCCGGCCAGGTCGTCGAGGGCGGCCAGTTCCTCGTCGGTCCCCGGGGAGTCCAGTTCGGCCAGTTTGGCGGGGCGGAAGGGGTCGATGCCCTGCCAGGGTCCGGGGCCGAAGTAGCCGACGGCCTCCAGCAGCCGGCGGTAGAAGAAGCTCTCGGACCAGAGCCACGGCACGTCGAACCAGGAGCGGCCGGTGTGGGCGGGCAGCCCCCAGGCATCCCAGTTCTCCCGGTCGTGCGCGTCGGCGGGGAGGGGCTCGATCGTGCCCTCGGTGCAGTTGGCCAGCAGCGCGTCGAGCGCGCGGTGCTGTGCCGGTTCGTAGGGGAAGGCCTCGCGGACCTGCTGGATGATGGCGGGATGCCGTTCGGCGAGCACGCTGTGCGGGAACGAGCCCGGCCGGTTGCCGAGGAGCAGGGGCGCGGTGGGGGTGTCGGGCATGGGGCTCACCGTAACGCGCGGGTGCGCCGCGCCGGCCGCCGAGCGCGGCGCCCCGGTCACACCGGGACGATCTCCCGTTCCAGACGGGCCGCCAGGCTCAGGTAGCGGGCGCGGCGGGTCACCGGGACCAGGCCGCGGATGAGTATGTTCCACATCTCCGCGGTGCGGCGGGGCTGGCGTGCGACCGGTTCGCGGGAGCGGCCCACGACCCGGGTGCCGACGAAGAAGCAGACCAGGGAGTGGGCGACGACGTCGATGTCGATGTCGGGGTGGACGTCGGACTCCTTGACGGCGCCGACCAGCCGGGCCGTGACGATGTCCAGCCACTCCGTGAACGGGTGGCTCAGGGGCGGCCGGGGACGGATCCCGCCGGTCGCGAGCCGCAGTCCGGCCCGCAGGACCGGGTCCTCGACGGACATGCGGGTGATGCCGAACGTGAGGCGCATCAGCGCCTCCAGGGAGGTGTAACCGCGCTGGTCGGTCTCGGCCGCGAGCCGCCGGGCGGTGTGCGACTGGAGTTCGAGGATCGCGTGGGCAAGATCCTCCTTGGCGGCGAAGTGGAAGTACAGGGCGCCCTTGGTGACGTGGGCGTGTTCCACGATGTCGCTGAGACTGGTCGATTCGTAGCCGCGACGGTCGAACAGGTCAGCGGCGGCCGTGATGATCGTCGAGCGGGTCTGTTCGGCTCGCAACTGCCTCGCCATCGACTGAACTCTCCCGGGACGGAAATGAACGGGTCATGCCGTTTGTTTTTACCCCCCGTACACGATAACTCACCCTCAGACGGCGCTCATCACAGCAGTGTGCCGGAGTGCGGGCGCACATCCGGCAAAACCAGCGCAACTGGTCAAAGAAAACAGCAGGTTCGGTTTCTAATGGTCAGGGGCCGCACAGGAAGGCGGGCCGGCCGGTGCCCATCCGCACCGGCCGGCCCGCCCGTTCACGGCCCGCCTCGTTCAGCGTTCCCGAGGAAGGATCAGAAGGTCAGCTTCCAGCCGTTCAGCGTGCCCGTGTCCTGCGCCGCGGTGTCCTGGACGCGCAGCTTCCAGGTGCCGTTGGCGACCTCGCCGGAGGCGTTCACGGTGTAGGTGGTGTTCACGTTGTCGGCGGAGTCCGACGCGGCCGACTTCAGACGGTACGTCGAGCCGTCCGGCGCGACCAGGTCGATGACGAGGTCGCCGCGGTAGGTGTGGGTGATGTCGACACCGACCTGGAGGGACGACGGGGCGTTGCCGCTGCGGCCCGTGACGCTGATCGGCGACTCGATCGCGGCGCCGTTGTCCGGGATGGCGACGGCGGTGGTGCTGGAGAAGGTCGTGCCGGTGGACGTGCCGCCCTTGACGGCCTGGACCGTCTTGGCGGCGTCCGCGAGGCCGGCGCCGCAGCCGCCGGAGCAGGTGCCGGGCAGGGGGCGGGCGTTGGCCTTGATGGCCGACTCGATCTGCGCCGGGGTGAGGGCGGAGTTGGCCGACTTCATCAGGGCGGCGAGGCCCGCGACGTGCGGGGTGGCCATGCTGGTGCCCTGGTAGTAGGCGTAGTTCTCGGTCGACGGCGTCTTCGTGCCGGAGTTCAGCGTGGAGAGGATGCCGTTGGCGGTGGTGGTGCGGGTCTCGCCGCCGGGGGCGGAGATGTCGACGACCGTGCCGTAGTTGGAGTACGAGGCGCGGCTGCCGGCGCGGTTGGTGGCGGCGACGGTGATGACGTTGCCGCAGTTCGCCGGGGACGAGCTGGAGGCGTTGGTGTTCTCGTTGCCGGCCGCGACGACGACCGAGGTGCCGCGGCTCACGGCGCCGTTGATGGCGCTCTGGGTGGCGGTGGAGCAGGCGCCGCCCCCGCCGAGGCTCATGTTGATGACCTTGGCGACGTTGGTGTTGGCGGGCACGCCGGAGACGGTGCCGCCGGACGCCCAGGTGATGGCGTCGATGATGTCCGAGTCGTAGCCGCCGCACTTGCCGAGGACGCGGACCGGGGAGATCTTCGCGCCGTAGGCGATGCCGGCGACGCCCTTGCCGTTGTTGGTGGCGGCGGCGATGGTGCCGGCCACGTGCGTGCCGTGCCAGGAGGAGGTGGAGGCCGGGATGCCCGCGCCGCACTCGCCCGCGTTGTACCAGTCGCCCGGGTCGGCCGGGTTGCTGTCACGGCCGTTGCCGTCGACGGAGACGGCGGTGTCGGAGATGAAGTCGTAGCCGCCGACGATGTTCGCGGCCAGGTCGGAGTGGGCGACGTAGCCGGTGTCGATGACGGCGACGGTCACGCCGGAGCCGGTGGTGGTGTCCCAGGCGGCCGGGACGTTCATGCCCGCGGTGGACTCGAACAGGTCCCACTGCTTGGCGTACTCGGTGTCGTTCGGGGTGACGGCCGTGGGCTTGTTCAGGCGGTCCGGCACGACGTAGGCGACCTGCGGGTCGGCCCGGTAGGCGGCGACGACGTCGGCGACGGCGGCCCGGGTGGGGTCGGTGCCCAGGTCGACGAGGGCGGCACCGGTGCCGAGGCGGCGCTGGAAGTCGACGTCCTCGCCGGTCTTCACGGCCTTGGCCGCGGCGTCGGCGGCGGCGGCCTTGTTGGACTCGGCCTCGGTGGCACCGGACTTGTAGCCGACGATGAGCCGCTCGGCCGGGGTGCCCGGGGCGGCCTCGGTCTGGGCGGCGGGGACGGCCGCCGGGGTGGGGGCGGACTCCTGGGCGACGGCGACCGCGGCGGGGGCGGCGGTCAGCAGGGCGGCGGAGACGGCGGCGACGGATATCAGCTTCCGTCTGAGCGTTGGGGAGGTACGCACAGTCTGCCTTTCGTGGCCGGACTCCGGGCTGGGCGGAGCGGCGGTGGAGTCGCTTCGTCGTCGAAGCGGAGGGGGGTCGTTCGAAAAGCGGGAGCGACGCGGTGGCCGGCCAGGCGCGAGACAGAAGCGGACCCGTTCGGGGTTACCTGTGGGTCGGCTGTGCAGGAACGATAGGCAAAGGGCAGGTCATCGGGATACGGGGGAAACCCTCGATCCGGCCGGAAACCCACCCTCTATGGCCGAGCGCCGCCCGCCCATGTGCCCCTTTTCGAACGGCTGGTGACGAGGTGAACGCGTCGGGCCGGTTTCCCGTACTGCACTACCGGACGTCGCCGCCCCCGGCACGAGGAGACGCAGCCCCATGCCCCGTACGACCACCCGCCGCGCCGCGCTCGCGGCCGCCCTCGTGACCCCGCTGCTGCTGCCGCTGTGGGCGGCGGTCCCGGCGCGGGCGCACGGGGCACCGACCGATCCGGTGAGCCGGGTCGTGGCCTGCTCCCCGACAGGCGGGGACCGGGCGGGCTCGGCGGCGTGCCGGGCCGCCGTGGCGGCGAACGGCGGGCCGTTCGCGGCCTGGGACAACCTGCGGCTGGCGGACGTGAACGGCCGGGACCGGCAGGTCGTCCCGGACGGCAGGCTGTGCAGCGGGGGCCTGCCCGGCTACCGGGGCCTGGACCTGGCCCGCGCGGACTGGCCGGCGACGCGGGTGACGCCCGGCGCGACGCTGACGGTGCGGTACGCGTCGACGATCCCGCACACCGGCACGTTCCGGATGTACCTGACGAAGCCCGGCTACGACCCCGCCGGGCCGCTGTCCTGGTCGGCCCTGCCGCGCGAACCGTTCGCCCGGGTGACGGACCCGGCGCTGACGGACGGCGCGTACCGCATGAAGGTGACGCTGCCGTCCGACCGCACCGGGCGGCACGTGCTGTACACGGTGTGGCGGAACAGCAGTACGCCGGACACCTATTACTCGTGCTCCGACGTGGTGTTCCCGGCCCGGGAGGAGGAGCCGGCGCGAGCGGAGGCGCGGAAGGAGAAGGCTCCGCAGAGCGAGGGCGTAACGGAGGAGAAGGCTCCGCGGCGGCCCGGGCCCGCCGGGACGCCGCGGGTGCAGGAGCGCGCCGCCGGGCCGAACACGCCCGTGCTGGCGGGCGGCGCCGCCCTGATGCTGGTGCTCACCGGCGGCGCCGCCCTGGCCCTACGGCTGCGGCGGCGCTGAACTGCCGGCCGTGTGCCGTCAGTTGACGTTGACCGCGACACCGCCCTTCGTCACCGGGGCGTACTTGGCGGTGAAGAACGCGTTGGCGAAGCACAGCGACGAGCCGGACACCTTGGTGAACTGCTGGTTGCTGAAGGAGATGCTGTGGTCGGCGTTGCTCGCCGTGCCGGTCAGGCCGGGGGCCCGGTAGACGCAGGTGACCGTGCCGAGCAGCGTGCGCAGCTTGACCGTGGACTGGACGGTGGAGCCGGCGGCCGGGGTCACGGAGACGGCGCCGCCGGAGGACACGCTGGTGGAGTAGGGCAGGTTGTCGACGGTGATGCCGCTGACGCCGAGCACGCCGACGACGTTGGTGGTGCAGCTGCCGGCGTCGAAGCTGTGCGAGGTCAGGGACTCGGTGGCGACGCCGGGGGCGGCCGGGTTGCCGGTGACGGTGGCGGCGAACGCCGACTTGGTGCAGGAGATGCCGCTGGTGCCGGTCGCGCTGGAGTAGAAGGTGGCGGCCGTGCCGCTCGCGAGGGACGCGTCGAGCACGTCGCCGACCGCGACGGCCGCGCCGTCGGCGGTGGTCAGGACCGGGGTGTCGGCCGCCGAGGCGGGGGCGGCGAGACCCAGGGCGGCCACGGCGGCGGTGAGGCTGAGGAAGGTGCGCGTACGCATGCGGGTGTACCTCTTTCGTCAGCGGGGGTGAGGAGCCGCTCGGTGCCCGCCGTCGCCCGCCCGTCACGCCTTCTCCGTACGTGACGGGCCGGCAACGGCGGGCCGGGACCGGTCGGAGACGTGCACGGACAGGCCTCCGGCCGGGACCGGGCGGGGGTGGCTGCGGGCACGGCGTCAGCGGAAGCGGCCGTGCCGAGGGAGTGGGGCTCGGGCGAGGGAAAGCCCGTTCTGGATCACCGGGCGGCAAGACGCCCGTACGGAACGGGCGGTCCGGGACGCGCGGACGGTGCCGAGCAGCCGGACCCGGCGCCACGGATCCGGTGGGACGAGCAGAGTTGTAGACCTGGCGGCCCGTCAACGTCAAGGCACACCAAGCAAGTTGTGCGGTGCGTGAGTGTTTCCGGAGTGCGGTGGCTCACCTGCGTCACATGATCGACACTCTTCGTTCACACTTCCCTTGACCGCTCATGTAACCGCCGGTAACTTCCTGTTCGGCTACCGCGGCGCAACGAGAAAGCCCTTGCAACCGCCGGGAGTTGCGGGGAGCCGTGCGCACGCGGTCGGTGTCCGCGCCAGGGCAACGTGCCACCGATGTCCGATCCGCACCGACAGCACCGGGAGCAGAGATGACCGACTCCGCCGAGCACACCTCCGACAGACCGGACGGCTCCGCCGCACCGGACACCGGCGACGCCCCCGCGCGCCGCGGGCGGGTCCGGGCGCGCCGGGCCGCGGTGATGGCGGTTCCGGCCGCCGCGGTCGCCGCGGGCCTCGCGATCCTCACCGCCGAGGGGGCGCTGGGCGTACAGTTCGCCATCTCGGGCATGCCGTTCACGGTCACCGCGACCGAGCTGAACGGCACCGGCTTCGCCCAGTTCGGCGGCCTGGACGAGATGGCCGAGGGCAGCCCGAACGCCGGCGACACCGGCGGCCAGGTGCTGGTCGTCACCTCCGTGATCAAGAACGCCACGCTCACCAAGCTGTGCCAGAGCGTGGACCTGGGCGGCACGAACCTGATCATCCGGGCGGGCGAGGGCGCGCAGAAGGTCACCGCCAGCGATCTGACGACCGACTCGACGCAGCTCTCCGGGGACGCCGCGTTCAACAACATCGAGATCGGCAACGACGCGAGCACCCTCGACAAGGCGGGGCCGAAGGGCCGCGGACCGAAGGGCGTGTTCAGCCAGCAGTCCGACACCGTGCACATCGCCAACCTGCGGCAGACCAACTACGCGACGACCGCGGGTGTGTTCAAGCTGCCCGGGCTCAAGCTCGGCTTCAGCGAGTCGGGTTGCTGATGCCCGGCGGCCCGCGCGGAAAGCTCCGGCCCGCCTTCCGCCGGTGGCGGGCCGGCCGTCCGTTCTGGGGCGGGCTGCTGCTCGCCCTGGGCGGGACGGAGATCCTGCTCACCCTCAGGGCGTCGCTGGACGTCGTCCTGCATGTCGGCATGCAGGGCCTGGCCGGTTATCTGCTCCCCGCCGTGATGCTGCTGTGCGGGGTGCTGATCCTCGCCAACCCCACCCAGCGCCTGTTCTACTCGGTCATCGGGGTGCTGGTCTCGCTGGGCTCCTGGCTGACCTCCAACCTGGGCGGCTTCTTCGTCGGCCTGCTCCTGGGCGTGGTCGGCAGCTGCCTCGCCTTCGGCTGGCTGCCGGACCAAGAGCCGCGTGTCAGCCGCCGGCGGCGCCGGAAGGAAGCCCGGGCGGCTCGTGCGGCCCGGGCCCGGGCCCAGGCGGCGGAGCCCGGTGGCGGTGCGGCCCTGACCTCGGGCTGACCCCGGCCGGTGCCGCCCGGCCGCGTTCCCGGGGGCATCGGCCACTGCCCGGCCGCCGAGGCGGGGACACGCCGGAAGCCGGGACGCGGCTCCGCCCGTGCCAGCCGAACCGCGCGGACGGTACGCAGCGCGGAGGTGAGGGCATCCGCGACGCGGACATCGCGATCCACCGGGCGGTGACGCGCAGGCCGTAGGCGGAACACCCCTGTTCGACGAGTCGGACAGATCATCACGATGCGGCAGCATCAACTCACGGCATGTGGCTGCTCACTTGACGGGGTGTGGTCACACACGGTTGGCTCCGGGCCAGCGAGAGTCATCCGGTCGGTGCACACCCCGCGGCCCGCCTGCGCTCTCCCCCTGCTCCAGCACGGCCGCACAGCGAGGTTCCGCCCCCATGAACACTCCACCCCCGCCGCACACCCCCCGCAGAGCCGCCAGGGCCGCGGCCCTGGCGTCCGCCCTGTGCCTGCTGGTGTCCGGCTGCTCCGTCCTCGACGGTGCCGACGACGCCTCGGACGGGGCCTCGGGGTCGGGGTCCGGCGCGGGGATGAAGGTCGCCCTCGTCACGCACGGCGGCCAGGGCGACGCCTTCTGGGACCTGGTGCGCCGGGGCGCCGAGGCGGCGGCCGCCAAGGACGGCATCGACCTGACGTACGTCAGCGACGCCGACCCCGCGGCGCAGGCCGGCCTGGTGCGCGACGCGGTCCGCGACGAGGTCGACGGCATCGCGGTGACCCTGGCCAAACCGGCGGCGATGCGGGGCCCCATCGCGCAGGCCCGGGCGGCCGGCATACCCGTCGTCGGACTCAACTCCGGCATCGACGCCTGGCGGCCGACCGGCCTGCTGGAGTACTTCGGCCAGGACGAGTCCGTCGCGGGCCGGGCCGTCGGCGACAAGCTGGACGACCTGAAGGCCAAGCACGCCCTGTGCGTGGTGCACGAGCGGGGCAACGTCGCGCTGGAGGCCCGCTGCGCCGGTGTGAAGAAGACCTTCCGCGGCGACACCGACAACCTGTACGTGGACGGCACCGACATGAACGCGGTGACCGCCACGATCGCCGCCCGGCTGCGGCAGGACAGAACCATCGACGAGGTCGTCACCAACGGCGCGCAGTACGCGCTCACCGCGGTCAAGGCCGTACGGCAGGCCGGGAGCAAGGCCGGGGTGGCCACCTTCGACCTCAACAAGGACCTGGTCCGGGCGGTGCGGGACGGCTCGGTGCAGTTCGCCGTCGACCAGCAGCCGTATCTGCAGGGCTACCTCGCGGTGGACGCCCTGTGGCTGTACCGGACCAACGGCAACGTCAGCGGCGGCGGGGCGGCTCCGGTGCTCACCGGGCCCGCCTTCGTGACCAGGGAGAACGTGTCCGCCGTGGCGCGGTTCGCCGCCGCCGGGACCCGGTGACCGGCCCCTTGCCGTGACGGTCTCGCCAAAGATTCGGTCAGGCCCGGCCCGTACGTCCACTTGTGCGGATAACATCCTGCGCATCCCATGTGCCGCGCCCGGCACACCCCCACCTCCGCGCCCGTCCCCCGCCCTCCCCGACCGCTCCGCCTCCCCCTCCCTCGCCCCCCGCTGATCGCCCTAGGACGACGATGTCTCGACGGACAGGTGCCCGGCGCCGTCTCGGTTCCATACGCCTCTCCCTGGTGCTGCTGGCCCTGGTGCCGGGCGTCACCCTCGCCGCCATGTGGGGCGTGACGACGATCCAGATGTTCTCGGAGGGGCTGCGGCTGCGCGACCAGACCGAGCTGAGCCGGTCGACCGGTGCCATGGGCACCGACACGACGCTCGCCCTGCAGCGCGAGCGCAGCCTGTCGGCCGCCTGGCTGGCCTCGCCGCACGGCTCCCGGGCCGCCCTGGACGCGCAGCGCGAGGAGACGGACCAGGCGGTCGCGAAGCTGGTCGGGCAGGCGCACGCGATCGAGGAGGCGCCCTCCCGCATCTCGGACCGGCTCTACTCGGTGCTCGGCTCGGTGGGCAGCCTGGAGTACTACCGGGACCAGGTCGACAACCCCACGGACATCACCCCGCAGCAGGCGCTCGACCAGTACTCCTCGATCATCGACGACCAGATCCACGCCTTCCAGGAGCTGTCCCAGGTCGACGACGGCGACCTCACCTCGCAGGCCGGTCCGCTCGTGGCGCTGGAGCACACGGCGGAGCTGGTCTCCCGGGAGGACGCGCAGCTGACGCTGGCGTGGCCGTCGGGGCATCTGGACGACGCGGCCTGGACGCAGTTCGCGGAGCTGGTGAACACCCGGCGCTGGCTGGTGCAGGACCAGGTCGTGCCGCAGCTGACCGGCGAGGCCAAGGCGCAGACCGAGCGGATCCTGGCGGGCCCCGAGTGGCAGACCCTGCAGTCGATCGAGGACCGGGTGCTGGCGGCCCGGAACTCCGGTTCCGCGCCCGACCGGATCGCCCTGCCGGACTCCCGGAAGCGGTGGAACGCCGCCATGGACAAGCTGTCCGAGCAGTACGCGGGCCTCATCCGGCAGCAGACGACGGAGCTGCTGGAACGCAGTGCCGACAAGGCGGACGCCCTGCTGCTCAAGGCGGCGCTGCTGAGCGCCGGCGGGCTGCTCGCGCTGCTGGTGTGCGTGGTCATGTCCTGGCGGATCACCCGCTCGCTGTCCCGGCGGCTGCGCGGGCTGCGCCGGGCCGCCGTGAGCCTCGCGCAGGAGCGGCTGCCGGACGTGGTGGCGCGGCTGGAGCGGGGCGAGACGGTCGACCCGGCGTCGGCGACGCCCGAGCTGGACTACGGCCACGACGAACTGGGCCAGGTGGCGCAGGCGTTCAACACCGCCCAGCGCACGGCCGTGCACACGGCGGTCGAACTCGCCGACACCCGGCGCGGTTTCCAGAAGGTCATCCTCGGCATCGCCCGGCAGAGCCAGAACCTGGTCAACCTCCAGCTGAGCAAGCTGGACACGCTGGAACGCGAGCACACCGACCCGGACATCCTCAAGGGCCTGTACGAACTGGACTCCACGGCCAGCCAGTTGCGCCGCTACGAGGAGAACCTGGTCATCGTCAGCGGCGAACGGCCGGGCCGCAGCTGGAGCGAGCCGGTGGCGCTGATCGACATCCTGCGCAGCGCGATCGGGGAGGTCGCCGAGTACCAGCGCGTGGAGGTGCACACCGAGGAGGAGGTGTACGTCGCCCCGCCCGCGGTGGCCGACGTCATCCACCTGCTGGCCGAGCTCATCGACAACGCGACCGCCTACTCGCCCGCGCCGAGCCCCGTCACCGTACGGGCCGCGATGGTGGCCAAGGGGCTGGCCGTCGAGGTGGAGGACCGGGGCCTCGGCATGTCGGAGGAGGACTACGCGTCCTTCAACGAACAGCTGGCCCTGCCCCCGCAGTTCGACGTGGTGGCGCTCGCCGACGACCTGCGGCTCGGCATGTTCGTGATCGCCCAGCTGGCCCACCGGCACGGGATCGCCGTCACCCTGCGCGCCTCGCCGTACGGCGGGACCACGGCCATCGTGCTGGTCCCGCACGAGATCGTGGTGCGGGATGCTCCGGACGGCGGGGTACCGGAGCCGCCGGGCGCCGAGGACGGGGCCGGGACGAAGGGCCGTGTGGACGGCGCCGCCCACACTCCGGAGGACGGGCGGATGCCGGCAGACGCAACCACGGTGGCGAACGGCCGTGCTCCCGCGCGGGCCGGGACCGACGGGACCGCGCGGGACAGGGGGACGCCCGAGGGCACCGGGTCGTCCGCGAGCGCCGGAGGCGCCCGGTCCGGGGGGACCTCCCCGAAAGAGCCCCGCCCGCTCGTCGCCGCCCGCACCGCGGCCGCCGCCCCCGCGCCCAGGTCCGCCGCCCGCGAGGTCATCCCCCGCCGGGACGGCCTCGCCCCGCTGCCCCGCCGGGTGCCGCAGACCAGCCTCGTGGAGGAGCTGCGCGAGGAGCCCTCCGGCGAGGACGTCTCCCTCGACGAGTTCACCGCGGAGGCCGCCGCCTCCTCCCTGGCCGGTTTCCAGCGCGGCACGCTCCGCGCCCGCGACGACGACGCCGAGCGGCCGGACCGCGAGGAGGCGGCCGCACCACCCCGGCAGGCCGCCGCCGATGCCCTCCCCTCGACCCCGCCCGCCGACCGCTGACGAAGGACACCGCAATGACACGCCCCATCCCCGCCACGCACACCCAGCTCGACCAGCTGCTGACCGGACTCGTGGAGCGGGTCGCCGACGTGAACCAGGCCGTGGTGCTCTCCGAGGACGGCCTGGTGGTCAGCAAGTCCACCGGATTCCTGCGCGACGACGCCGAGCGGCTCGCGGCGACCGCGTCCGGTCTGATGAGCCTCAGCAAGGGCGTCAGCATGGACTTCCGCGGTGGTCCGGTGCGCCAGGCGCTCATCGAGATGGCCAACAGCTACCTGATCCTGACCTCCGCCGGACCCGGCGCGCACCTGGTCGTGCTGACCGGGCCGGGCGCGGACGTCGGGGTGGTCGCGTACCAGATGAACATGCTGGTGAAGAAGATCGGCGAGCACCTCAGCGCGGCCCCGCGGGGCGTGGCCGGACCCGTCGTCGACCCCGGCGTGTGAGGTGGGCGGAGGCGATACGGCGGGCCGGCTCGTACGGCCGTTCGCCCTGACCGGGGGGCGGACGCGGCCCAGCTGCGCCGACTTCACGCTCATCGCGACGGTCACCGCGGTCGATCCGCCCCCGGCCAACGCGGCCCGGCCGCAGCCCGAGCACACCCGGATCCTGCGGATGTGCGCCGAGCCGGTCGCCGTGGCGGAGCTGGCCGCCCGGCTCGACCTGCCGGTGAGCGTGGTCGCCATCCTGCTGTGCGACCTGCTGGAGGCGGGCCGGATCACCGTCCGCCCGCCGCGCCCCGTCTCCCGTATCTCTCCGGACCTGGACCTGCTGCAGAAAGTGAGGGACGGCCTTGGCCGGCTCTGACCTTGCCACCGACGCGTCCTCGGCACCCGACACGGTCAAGATCCTCATCGCCGGGGGCTTCGGCGTGGGCAAGACCACCATGGTCGGGTCGGTCAGCGAGATCGTCCCGCTGCGCACCGAGGAACCCCTGACCATGGCCGGTCTGGACGTCGACGACCTCGACGGCATCGAGGAGAAGCGGGCCACGACCGTGGCCCTGGACTTCGGCCGCATCACCATCAGCCGGGACCTGGTGCTGTACCTGTTCGGTACGCCGGGGCAGCAGCGGTTCTGGTTCATGTGGAACGACCTGGCCCTCGGCGCGCTGGGCGCCGTGGTCCTGGTGGACGTCCGCAGACCCGAGTCGAGCTTCGCCGCGATCGACTTCTTCGAGCGCCGGGGCATCCCGTTCGTCGTGGGCGTCAACGGCTTCTACGGTGAACACCCGTATCCGGCCGAGGACATCCGCGAGGCGCTCGCGGTGCCGGAGCACGTGCAGGTGCTGTTGTGCGACGCGCGGGACCGGGAGTCGTCCCGGGACGTGCTGATCGCGCTGATCGACCAGCTGATCGCGTCGGCGGTGCAGGCCTGAGGCCGGGGGCGGATCAGTTCGGGACGGGTGCGGCGCCCGGCCACTCGGTGTACGGCACGGGCCGGCCGGTGAAGGCGTCCAGGACGACCCGGTCGCCGACCGGCCGCCGCAGCTCCACCGTCACCCGCTCGCCGCGCAGTTCGGTGGTGCAGGGGCCGTCGTGGACGCCCCGCACGGCCGCGGACAGCACGACGCTGCCGTCCGTCTCGTGCGCCGTCACGACGGGGCCGTCGTCGCAGGAGCCGTGGTGGGCCACGACGGTGACGGACCGTCCGTGCGCGGCGATGCCGGTCAGGCCGCCGAGCGGCGCCAGCACGCTCGCGTCCACGTCCTGCCCCAGCGGCCCGATCGGCGAGGCGGGCACCTCGGACGGGTGCACCGCGGCGCGGGCGAGGGGGCGGTCGTAGCCCTCCAGCGTGAACAGCCAGGCGGGGACGGTCGCCGGGCCCCGGCCGGTGGCCACGGTCATCCCGCCCAGCCGCGCCCCGGTCACGGTCAGGCGCGGCCCGGGGCCGTCGGCCCGGTCCAGGTCCCGGTAGGCCTGCTCGGCGCTCAGGAGCGGCACGGTGAGCGAGTGCCCGCCCGGCCAGGTCACCCGGCCGCCGCGGGCGGGTGCGGCGGGGAGTGTCCCGCGCAGGCCGAAGTTCCCGATCTCGTAGGCGCGCCGGTCGGCGTCGTCGCGGAGGAGGCCGGGCCCGGGCAGCCGGACGGCCGGCGCCACGGGGTGGTAGCCCTCGCGCCACCGCGCGGCGGCCCGGGAGCCGTCCCAGGCGTCGGCGACCTGCCGGGCGCGGTCCGAGGGACGCGGGGCGGTGCCGTCCGTCGGGGCCGGTTCCGTGCCGCCGGCGTCGGTCGTGCCGCATCCCACGGTGGCGACGGCCGCGGACAGGACCAGGGCGAGGAGCAGGCGGACGGTGCGGGGCATGGCGGTACGCATGACGCTCTCCCAGGGGTTCGCGGTGACCGGGGACGGTGGCCGTCCCTGTGACGCCCCGCCCCCGGGCCGCGTTCGTTCCCGCCGGGATCCGTCCGCCGCCGTTGTCGCATCGTGACGGGCGGCCGGCTCAGACCAGGCCCGCCGACTTCAGCCACGCCCTGGCGACGTCCAGCGGGTCCTTCTTCTCCAGTTGCACCTGAGCGTCCAGCTCCAGCAGCGTCTTGGTGTCCAGCTCGGCGGAGACGGCGTTCAGGGCGTCCACGCCCTCCTTGGACAAGGCGTCCCTGCGCACCAGCGGGGTCACGTTGGCGAACCCGAAGAGGTTCTCCGGGTCCTTCAGGACGACGAACTTCTCCTTCACGATGGTCGGGTCCGTGGTGAAGATGTCCGCGGCCTGGACGGTGTTCCGGGTCAGCGCCGCCTGGGTCAGCGGGCCGCCCGCGTCGAGCGCCTTGAAGGACTTGAACTCCAGGCCGTACACCGACTTCAGGCCCTCCAGGCCCTGGTGCCGGGTCTGGAACTCGGGCGAACCGCCGATCACCAGCTCCGGCGCGGCGTCCTTGAGGTCGGCGAGGGTGGAGGAGGTCGTCAGCTTGTACTTCTTCGCGGTCTGCGCGTTGACGGTGACCGAGTCCTTGTCCTCGGCGGGCGAGGACTCCAGCAGCGTCAGCTTCTTGTCGAGCTTGGCCTTCACCGCCTCGTTCACGGCCTCGGCGGACTTCTGCTCCGCCTTGGGGTCCAGGTAGGCGAGCAGGGAGCCGTTGTACTCCGGCAGCACGGTGACGGAGCCGTTCTTCATCAGGCCGTAGGTCGTCTCGCGGCTGCCGATGTTGTGCTTGTACGTGACCTTGATGCCCTTGGCCTTGAGCGCCTCGCCGTAGAGGTCGGCGAGCAGGGTGCTCTCGGCGAAGTTGTTGGAGCCGACGACGACGGTGCCCGCCTCCGCCTTCTCACCCGCCAGGGGGTCGTCGGAGGTGTCGCCGGACGAACAGCCCGCGAGCAGCGCCGCGGCGGCGGAGAGCGCGACGGCCGCCGCCCCGGTGTGTCTCGTCCTGGACCAGCTGTTCTTCGCGGTAGAAGTCATCCACCGATCCAATCCAGCCGCTTTGTGATCAGTCAAGGGCGGCCTTGTTACGGTTCCTGACGGATCGTCACATGATCACCGTCTGCGCACTCCCGGTGACACGGCCAGGCGGCCCGCCGCCCAGAACACCGCCAGCGTGACGAGCGCCAGGACGGCCACCAGCGTGGCGCCGCCGACGACCTTCTCGTAGTCGCGCTGGTAGAGGCCGTCGACGATGTACCGGCCGAGCCCGCCGAGGCTCACGTACGCGGCGATGGTGGCCGTGGAGACGATCTGGATGGCCGCCGAGCGCAGGCCGCTGAGGATCAGCGGCAGGGCTACGGGCAGTTCGACCTGGAAGAGGATCCGCGACTCGCGCATGCCCATGCCGCGGGCGGCGTCCACCGGGGACGGGTCGACGGAGCGGACCGCCTCGTAGGTCGTCACCAGGATCGGCGGGACGGCGAGGATGACCAGCGGGATCATCACGGGCAGCAGGCCGAACCCCATCATGATGACGATGAGCACCAGCAGGCCGAAGCTGGGCAGCGCGCGGGCGGCGGTGGCGAGGAAGGCGAGGGCGTTGCCGCCCCGCCCGGTGTGCCCGGTCAGCAGCCCGACCGGCAGGCCGATCGCGGCGGCCAGGGCCAGCGCCAGCAGCGAGTACCGGACGTGTTCCAGCAGGCGTTGCGGGATGCCGTCGTAGCCGTGCCAGTGGGCGCTGTCGCTGAAGAAGGCGTGGACGAAGTTGAGTACGTTCACCGGATCACGTCCTCGGGCACGGGCCGCTGCCGCCCGGCCGTCCTCGGGTGGCCGCCCCGGGGCATCCACGGGGTCAGCGCGAGGCGGAGCACAACCAGCAGGGCGTCGCACAGGATCGCCAGGGCGGCCGTGGTGAGCACGGAGTTCACCGCCAGTTCGGGCCGGTCGTACTTCTGCGCGGCGGCGAGCAGGTTGCCGAGGGCGCCCTGGTTGCCGATCAGGGCGCCGACGCTGACCAGGGAGATGCTGGAGACGGTGGCGACCCGCAGCCCGGCGACGATGGCGGGCACGGCGATGGGCAACTGCACCTGGACGTAACGGCGTACGGGCCCGAAGCCCATGGCGGTGGCGGCGGCCAGGGTCTCCTGCGGCACGGAGCGCACCCCGTCGACGATGGCCGGGACGAGCACCACGAGGCTGTACACGGCCAGCGGGATCATCACGGTCAGCTCGGTCTGGCCGGTGTAGTCGATGAGGACGACGAAGAAGGCCAGGGACGGCACCGCGTAGAGGACGGTGGTGGCCCCGAGCACGGGCGGGTACAGCCAGCGGAAGCGGACGCACAGCTGGGCGAGCGGCAACGCGAGCAGCAGGCCGGCCAGGACCGGCAGCAGGGCCTCGCGCAGGTGCAGTCCGATCAGGCCGGGCCAGCTGTGCTGGAGGTCGCTGGGGATGTCGAAGAAGCGGTCGAGGTTCACGAGGCGACCCTGGCCTCGTCGGCCCGGTCGGCGGCGTGGGCGCCGCGGATGGCCTCGGCGATGGCCGCCTGCGAGACCACCCCGGTCACCCGCCCGGTGCCGTCCACGGCGACGGCGTGGCCGGACGGGGACAGCACGGCGCTGTCGAGGGCGGTCCGCAGCGAGTCGGTGCCCGGCGTGAACGGCCGTCCGTGCGGGAGGAGTTCGGCGGGCCGGATCGCGCCGGCCGTCAGGGTGTGCGGCTCGCCCCAGCCGAGCGGCCGGCCGTCGGCGTCGGTCACCAGCAGCCAGGGGGCGCCGGGGGCGGCGATCTGCTCGGCGGTGGCGTCGAGCGGGATCACCGGGCCGGTCGTGGGCGCGAGTCCGGCGGAGGGGAAGAACGACAGCCGCCGGATGCCGCGGTCGGCGCCGAGGAAGTCCTCGACGAAGGCGTCGGCGGGGGCGGACAGCAGGTCGGCGGGCGGTGCGTACTGGGCGAGCCGGCCGCCCTCGCGCAGCACGGCGACCATGCTGCCGAGCTTGATGGCCTCGTCGATGTCGTGGGTGACGAAGACGATGGTCTTGCCCAGCTCGTCCTGGATGCGCAGCAGTTCGTCCTGGAGTCCCTTGCGGACCACCGGGTCGACCGCCGAGAACGGCTCGTCCATGAGCAGCACCGGCGGGTCGGCGGCGAGCGCCCGGGCCACACCGACGCGCTGCTGCTGGCCGCCGGACAGCTGGTACGGGTACCGCTTGGCGAGCGCGGCGTCCAGGCCCACCCGCTCCATCAGTTCGGCCGCGCGGGCGCGGGCCTTCCGCTTGCCCCAGCCGAGCATGCGGGGCACGGTCGCGATGTTGTCGAGGATCGTGCGGTGCTGGAAGAGGCCGGCGTTCTGGATGACGTAACCCATCGACCGGCGCAGGGTGGTGACGGGCCGGCGCTGGATGTCCTCACCGTCGAGCAGGATCGTTCCCTCGCTGGGTTCGACCATCCGGTTGATCATCCGCAGGGTGGTCGTCTTGCCGCAGCCCGACGGTCCCACGAGGACGGTGATCGAGCGGTCGGGTATCTCCAGCGAGAGCCGGTCGACCGCCACCGTGCCGTCCGGGTACCGCTTGGTGACTGATTCCATCCGTATCAAGACGCCGGGGCCCTTCGGGTTGGCGGAGACTTCTGGCCATGGTCGTACGGGATGTTGCCGGTCGAGTCTAAAGGGCCCGGGTCAGCGGCCCGCGGGGCCCGCGCCGCCGAGCGGCAGGGACACGGTGAACACCGTCGCTCCGGGTGTGCTGTCCAGCTCGATCCGGCCACCGTGCGCCCGGATCAGGGACCGGGCCACCGCCAGGCCCAGTCCGCTGCCGCCGCGGTCGCGGCTGCGGGCCTTGTCGACGCGGTAGAAGCGGTCGAAGACCCGGGCCCGGTCGTCGGGCGGAATGCCGGGACCGGTGTCGGCGACCCGCACCTCGGCGGTGCCGGGCATGACGCGCACCTCGACGGAGACCTTCGTTCCGGCGGGGGTGTGCACGGCGGCGTTGGTGAGGAGGTTGTCGACGACCTGGCGGATGCGCAGCGGGTCCATGCGCAGCCGCACCGGGCCGGGGCCCGCGAGCACGGTCAGCGGGTGATCGGGGTGGCCCGCGCGGAAGGCGTCGGCGGCCTGGCCGACCAGTTCCGTCAGATCGGCGTCCTGCGGCCGCAGCGGTGTCTCCACCTCGGCCGCGTCGAGCCGGGCGAGCAGCAGCAGGTCGTCGAGGAGCACCCCCATCCGGGCGGCCTCGGCGCGCAGCCGGGCCAGATGCCGGTCGCGTTCGGCGGGGGCGTTGGCGGCGGCGTACTGGAAGAGGTCGGCGTAGCCGCGCACCGACATCAGCGGGGTGCGCAGTTCGTGCGAGGCGTCGGCGACGAACCGGCGCAGCCGCTGCTCGGCCTCGGCGCGCACGGCGAGGGAGTCGTCGATGTGCTCCAGCATGGTGTTGAAGGCGGTCCGCAGCTCGTCCACCTCCGGCCCGCCGTCCCGGCCGTCGGCGCGCAGCGGCAGCCGGGCCGCCGACTCGGTCAGGTCGTGCGAGGCGATGCCGTGGGCGGTGGTCGCCATGTCGCTGAGCGGTTTCAGGCCCCGGCGCAGCATGCGCCGGCCGAAGACGACCAGGGCGAGCAGCGCGAGCGCGAAGGTGACGACCTGGATGGTGATCAGCTGCCCGACGGTGTCCTGGATCTCGTCCATGGGCGCGGCGCTGACCAGGACCACGCCGGGCTCGACCTCGCAGGCGCGCAGCCGGTAGGTGCCCGCGCCCCTGAGGTGCTCGGTGCGCAGCAGCTCGGTGTGCGCGGCGGACTGCGCCGAGGCCAGCGCGGTGAAGTCGTCGACGTCCTTCGGCAGGTCGGCCGGGTCCTCGGGCCGGCGCAGCGCGGGCCTGCCCTCGCGCACGTCGTACACGGCGTAGAACCAGCTGTAGTACTTCTTGCCCGAGAGCGTGCCGTAGTCGGCGATGCTCTTGGACTGGGCGATCTGGGCCTGGGCGAGCTGGGTGTCGAGCTGGGCCGACAGGTAGTCGCGCATGTAGGTGGTCAGGGCGGTGCCGACCACGGCGAACACCACCAGCGACAGGGCGCCGAGGCCCAGGGCCAGCCGGGTGCCCAGGCGCATCCCGCGGTAGGCCCGCCGCAGTCGGGCGATCACTCGGCGGCCTGTCGCAGCACGTACCCGAAGCCGCGCACGGTGTGGATCAGCTCCGGGGCGCCCTCGCCGGCCTCGTCGAGCTTGCGGCGGAGCCTGCTGACGACCAGCTCCACGACGTTGGAGCGGCCGCCGAAGCCGTACTCCCACACGTGGTCGAGGATCTGCGCCTTGGTGAGCACGGTGGGCGACTTGCGCATGAGGTAGCGCAGCACCTCGTACTCGGTCGGGGTCAGCGACAGCAGCCGCTCGCCGCGCCGCACCTCGCGGGTGTCCTCGTCCATGGTGAGGTCGCCGACCCGGAGCACGGACCGCTGGAAGGACGGGCCGGCGCTGCGCCGCAGCACGGTCCGCAGCCGGGCCATCAGCTCCTCCACGGCGAACGGCTTGACCAGGTAGTCGTCGCCGCCCCGGGTGAGGCCGGCGACCCGGTCGGCGACGCCGTCGCGCGCGGTCAGGAACACCACCGGCACCATCGTGCCGGTGGCGCGCAGCCGGTCCAGGACGCCGAAGCCGTCCACGCCGGGCAGCATCAGGTCGAGCACCACGATGTCCGGGTGGAACTCGGCGGCCCGCCGCAGCGCGTCCTCGCCGGTGTACGCGGTGACCGCCTCCCAGCCCTCGTATCGGGCGACGGTCGCGACGAGGTCGGCGATGGGCGGGTCGTCGTCGACGACGAGAAGTCGTACTTTCTCCACGCCCTCATAGTGCTGCACGGGTCCCGTGCCACCCCAGCCGCCCGCCCTCCCGGGGCGGGATCGATAAACACTTGAAAGTTGAGCGACAGCTTCCCGACAGCTCCCCGGCGCCAAGCTCGAATCCCAGGATCCGATCAAGGAGCTGCCGACCGTGACGACCCTCCGACAACCTCCCGTGGCGGCCCGCCCCGGTGTGCGGCCGAAAGTGGTGGGCCGCACCGCCCTGTACGCGGTGCTGCTCGCCAACGCGGCCGTGGTGACCGTCTTCTTCGTCCAGGCCGGTTTCGCCTCGAACGCGCTGATCGTGCTGGGCCGGCTGACCGGGTTGTACGCGGCGCTGCTGATGGCGTTCCAGCTGCTGCTGGTGGCGCGGCTGCCGTGGTTCGACCGGCGGATCGGCATGGACCGGCTGACGTCCTGGCACCGCTGGAACGGCTTCACGGTGCTGTGGCTGCTGCTGGCGCACCTGGTGTTCATCGTCCTCGGGTACGCCGGGGCCTCCTCCCTGGACCCGCTGAACCAGCTGGTGGACCTCGCCGAGACGGTCGAGGGCGTGCTGCGGGCGATCGTCGCGCTGGCGATCATCATCGTGGTCGGGGCCGTCTCTGCCCGTTCCGCCCGGCGGCGGCTGGCGTACGAGACCTGGCACTTCATCCACCTGTACACCTATGTGGCGGTGGTGCTGGCGTTCACGCACCAGGTCGCGGCCGGGACGACGTTCACCGCCTCGCCGGCGGCGACGGCGTACTGGTACGCCGTGTGGGGCGCGGCCCTCGCCTCGGTGTGCGCCGGCCGGCTGGTGCTGCCGGTGTGGCGGAACCTGCGCCACCGGCTGCGGGTGACGGCCGTCGTCCCCGAGAACGACGACGTGGTCTCGGTCTACATCACCGGCCGCGACCTGGACCGGCTGCCGGCGCGGGCCGGGCAGTTCTTCCTGTGGCGGTTCCTGACGAAGGACCGCTGGTGGCAGGCGAACCCGTTCTCGTTGTCCGCCGCGCCCGACGGCCGTACGCTGCGGCTGACCGTCAAGCGGGCGGGCGGCGGCAGCGCGGCACTGCGGCATCTGAAGATCGGCACCCGCGTCTTCGCCGAGGGCCCTTACGGCGCCTTCACCGCCCTGCACCGCACCCGGCCCGACGCCGTGCTCATCGCGGGCGGCGTCGGTGTCACGCCGATCCGCGCCCTGCTGGAGGAACTGCACGGCCACGCGGTCGTGATCTACCGGGTCGCCACCGACCGGGACGCCGTCCTCCACGACGAGCTGCGCGACCTCGCGCTGGCCCGGGGCGCCGAACTGCACCTGGTGACGGGCCCGCCGGTGCCCGACCGGCTGGCGCCCGGCGAGCTGGCGCGGCTGGTGCCCGACCTCGCCGAGCGGGACGTCTACCTGTGCGGCCCGCCGCCGATGATGAACGCCGTGCTCGGCAGCCTGCGCGAGCTGGGCGTGCCCCGGCCGCAGATCCACTTCGAACGCTTCAGCCTGGCCGGATGACGAGGAGACTGTCGTGAAGCGAGCCCTGCCCGTCCTCGTCCTCAGCGTCGCGGGTCTGATCCCCGTCTGGCGCTACGCGCCCTCGCAGGACACCACCTCCACCACCGAGGCCGCGGCTCCGGCGCCCTCCGTCTCGTCGTCCGCGGGGCCCGGCGGTACGACGTCCACGGTCGTCGCGGGATCCGCGATCGACACCGAGAAGGGCCCGGTGCAGGTCGAGGTCACCTTCGAGGGGGACCGGATCTCCTCGGTGCGGATGCTGCGGCAGCCGGACCACCCGCAGACCACCGCCGCCGTGCCGAAGCTGATCGAGGAGACGCTGCGGGCGCAGAGCGCCGACATCGACACGGTCTCCGGCGCCACCGTCACCAGCGACGGCTACAAGGAGTCGCTCCAGGCCGCCCTCGACGCGAAGGGCTGAGGGATGCGGCGCGTGGAGCACGTCATGGGTTTCCCGGTCTCGGTACGGATCGACGACGAGGACTTCCCCGAGCAGCCGGTGGACGAGCTGTTCGCGTGGCTGCGGGAGGCGGACGCACGGTTCAGCCCGTTCCGCCCGGACAGCGAGGTGTCGCGGCTGGACCGGGGCGAGACGGCCGGGCCCGGCCCGGAGCTGCGCGAGATCCTGGACCTGTGCGAGGAGTACCGGGTCGCCACCGGAGGCGCCTTCGACGTGCGTCCGCCCGGCGGGAGGCTTGATCCCTGCGCCGTGGTGAAGGGCTGGTCGGTGCAGCGGGGAGCGGAGCTGCTGTCGGCGGCCGGGGCGCGGCGCTTCTGTCTCAACGCGGGCGGTGACGTGGTCGCCGCCGGCGGCCCCTGGCGCGTGGGCGTCCGCCACCCCGAGCAGGCCGGCCGGCTGTGCGCGGTCCTGGACCTCACGGACCGCGCCGTCGCCACGTCCGCCCGCTACGAACGCGGCGACCACATCCTCGACGCCCGCACGGGCCGCCCGGCCACCGGCCTGCTCAGCATGACGGTGGTGGCCCCGACGCTGACCGAGGCGGACACGGTGGCCACGGCGGCCTTCGCCCTCGGCGCGGAGGGCGTCCTCTGGGCGGCGTCCCGGCCGGGCTGCGAGGTGTTCGCGGTGGACGCGGGGAGAAGGGTGTTGCGCAGCGAGGGGTTCCCGGTGGCGGTGTAGGGGCCAGGCGGACACATGTCACGGGGGCCGCGGGGACCGGCCGGGCTCCCCCGGCCTGCCGTGTCGTTCGCCCGCCTGTCTCCCTTCCCGTCCCGGACGCCGCGGCGTCACGCCGACCGGGAGCGTCTCGGCCGCCCCCGCCCTGTGTCCGGCCGCCCGGTTCGCCCGCCCCGCCCTCGCCCTGCTGCACCGCGAGATGCCACACCGCGAGGTGCTGTGAGCTCCGCCCGGGATCAGCCGCCCGGTGGGCCTCCAGGAAAGCGGCCGGCGGCACGAAGAACAGGCTGCCGGTGACCGCCCGGGAGTAGTCCAGCAGGGCGTGCGCGTCCGGCGGCAGGGGGAGCGCGTGCGTGCCGGTGACGGGCAGCGGATCGCGCGGGTTGCCGAACTCGTCGTACGTCACCCCGGCCGCCCGGGCCGGCCGGCCGGGCTGGAGTCCGGTGCGGGCCCGGGCCTCGGCGAAGGCGTCGAAGATCCGCTCGTACGACCGCCCGTCCGGGTCCCCGTGGGCGTCGGCCAGCGGTGGCTGCCCCTGGATCGAGGCGCCCCGGGAAATCAGCGCCACCGGCGAAATCGCACCCCTGGTTCCCGCGTCGCCCTCTCCCACCTCAGCCGCAGCGGTTAGCCTCGTAAGTCACCGAAGGTGAACGGGGGTTGCCCATGGTGAACGCCGAACGCACGCCGCCGGACTGCCCGGGGGGACATGACGGCATCCCGGAGAGCAGCGCCGGTGCGCATCTCCAGGACCAGCTCGAACTGCTCATCCAGGACTTCCGCACGAGCATCGAGCCGCCCATGCCGGTGTTCGTCGTGCACGCGCAGGAGAGCACGGACGACGACGCGGTGGCCGGGCTGGTCCGGCAGCTGTACGCGGGCCAGGAGGCGCACGGCACGCGCTGCGCGGTGGTGCAGGACGCCTACGAGGGCCCCACGGAGGTGCGCAGGGCCGCGGCCCTGGTACGGGCGCTGAGCGACCCCAAGAAGTGGGGCGGCCCGCAGGCGGTCTACCGGCGCTACGCGTTCCCGCGGCTGCGGCTGGTGCACGCGATCGACGACGCGGTCGCGGCACTGGGCGAGAGCTGGCCCGCGCCCGCCCCGGGCAGCCCCGAGGCCGGGCAGGACCAGCGGCAGCTGCTGCTGAACCAGCTGGCGCAGCAGCGCTGGCGGCCGCGCAACACCGCGCGCTGGCATTCGGGTCTGCCGCTGTTCGACATGGCGCACATCCTCCCGGCGAGCTTCGTCACCGTGCTGGCCGCGCTGCTGGCCCGCAGCGAGTGGTACGTGGCGGTGGGCTCGGGCCTGGTCTTCCTGCTGCTGCTGACCGTCCTCAACTACGTGCTGCCCGGCCGGGCGCCGATCTTTCTGTGGCTGCGCCGTGAGAGCCGCTGGTTCATGACGACGACCTTCCTCCGGGCGGCGGACCAGGACGAGCCCACCGAGGTGTCGCTGCTGCGGCCGGTGCGGTCCTGGAAGGCGATCGCCGCCCGGGCCTACGACGTGGCCGAGGCCCTCAAGGCCGGTGGCGATTTCCACCTGCAGCTGTGCGTGCTGGCGCTGCGGGAGGACCTGCGCGACAACCACCGCCGCTGGAGCTGGGACCTGCGCGGGTTCAAACGGCCGCGCCCGCCGATGCTGTTCCTGCCGCACGCAGACGCCCGCAACGGCGGCATCGAGCTGGTCCGCGCCGTCAGCGACGTCCGCAGCCGGCGCAGCGAGCTCGACCCGCTGCTGGTGGTGGCGGCGGTGCGCGCGCACGACGTGCCGCGCCTGGAGCGCAGCGTGGTCCGGACGGCGCCCGATCCGGACCCGGTGCCGCCCAAGTTCGGCGAGCGGCTGCGCACCTGGTACCGGGAGTGGGCGCACAACCTGCGCGCCGAGCAGTCCCCCAGCCGGGAGCGGTCCGTCCTGCCCTGGGTGATGAAGATCCCGGTGCCGCACGACCAGCTCGGGCCCGTCGAGGAGCGCCGCCGGCATCTGCGGGCCTCCACCCGGCCGACGCTCGCCCGGCTGGTGTGGGCCCTGCACACCCTGGTGCTGGTGATCGCCGTGCTGGCCGCCGGGACGGTGATGCGGGCCGACGCCCTGCACGACCGGTACTGCTCGGCGTCCCTGCTCACCGCCAACCGCGACACCCGGCGCGCGACGGCGCCCGGCGGCGGCACGGAGTGCATCGGCATAGCGACGGACGGGGTCCGCTTCGCCGACTGGCTGCCGGAGCCCGCGCCCGGCGACGCGATCGGGGCCCTGACGGCCGGCGAGGAGAGACCCTGGACGGTGGCCGACCTGGAGGACCGCATCGACCGGCAGAACGCGGACGTCCTGGCCCGGTACCCCGGCAAGTACGTCACCGTCGTCTACGCCGGACCGCTCAGCGCCGACCCGGCCGACGGCTCCTCGCTGGTGAAGGGCGCCGAGGAACTGGCGGGCGTGTACCTCGCGCAGGCCGTCGTCAACGAGAACTCCAGCGTGAAGCTGCGCGTGCTGCTCGCCAACGGCGGTGTGGACCTGGGGCACCAGGAGCGGATGGCCGAGGCGATCGCCGCGTACGCCGCGCACGACCCGACCGTGGTGGGCGTCGTCGGCACCGGCCGCGACCTGAAGTCGAGCAGGGCCACCACCCGCACCCTGATGGAGGCGGGCCTGCCGGTCGTCTCCGGCACGAACTCCGCCACGTATCTGCCCCGCGAGTTCGCCAACTGGTTCAGCCTGGCCGCCACGGACGAGTGGCAGACCCGGCAACTGGGCCTGGTCGCCGCCCAGTTGCGCACCCCCGGGCGGCGGCAGTACGCCCTGGTGCTCGCCCGCGACACGGCGCGGACCGACGACCTGTACACCGACGAACAGGCCCGCTACGGCGGACAGATGCTGCGGCGGCAGGGCTTCACCCCGCTCGGACAGCGCCGCTACGAACTCAGCGGTGGCACGCCGGAACTGCGCTCGCACGCGCAGGAGATCTGCCGGGGCGAGCGGGTCCCGTCGGTGATCTACTTCGCCGGCCGGGTGGAGGACGTCGATCCGCTGATGACCCAGCTGGGCACCGAACCCGGCTGCGCCGACAGGCCCCTGGCCATCCTCACCGGCGACGACCTGTCCAAGGCCGACTTCACGGCCGGCGGGCAGTCCGTGGCGCCGAAGGTCACGCTGTACCACGCGGCCCTCGCCGAGCTGCAGAAGGCCGCCACCAACACGGCCTTCTACCTGGACGCCGCCAAGCACCTGCCGGGCCTCGAGGGCCGCCGGCTGCGCTACGACAGCCCGGCCCTGGCCAGCGGCCAGACCGCCCTGGCCCACGACGCGACCCGGGCCCTGTTCTGGGCGGCCACCCGCGACGACCGGCCGCAGAGCCGCGCCTCGACCTGGGTGAACCTGCGCAACGTCAGGATCGAGGGCATGGCCACCGGCACCATCGACTTCACCCGCGCCCCGCTCTACGGCGACCGCACCGGGCACAGCATCGTGCTGAAGGAGGTCCGCCGCTCCGCCGACGGCACCTCCGACGTCCATGTGCTGTGCCGCCGCACGGCCGGGGACACGGCACCCCTCACCCGGAAGGAGTGCCGGATCCGCTGAGCGCGCTCAGCCCGCTTCGGGCGTCAGCCGCAGCGCGATGCTGTTGATGCAGTACCGCTGGTCCGTGGGCGTGGGGTAGCCCTCGCCCTCGAAGACGTGCCCGAGGTGCGAGCCGCAGCGCGCGCACCGCACCTCGGTCCGCACCATGCCGTGCGAACGGTCCTCGATCAGCTCCACCGCGTCGGTGTCCTTCGGATCGAAGAAGGACGGCCAGCCGCAGTGCGACTCGAACTTGGTGTCCGAGGTGAACAGCTCCGCTCCGCAGGCACGGCAGGAGTAGACGCCCCGCGTCTTGGTGTCGGTGTACTCACCGGTGAAGGCCGGCTCCGTGGCCGCCTGGCGCAGCACCGCGTACTCGCCCGGGCTCAGCTCCGCGCGCCACTGCTCGTCCGGCTTCTCGACGTCGTACGGCATGAGCCTCCAGCCCCTCAGTTCGACAGACGGTCCAGGATCCGCGGGCCGAGGTCGGTGACGTCGCCCGCTCCCATGGTGAGAACGAGATCACCGGGCTTCGCCATTCCCGCGACGACCGAGGGGACCTCCGCCGTGTCGTGCACCGGCGTGACGTCCGCGCCCGCCGCCCGGGCCGCCTCGATGATCAGCTCGCTGGTCACGCCGGGGATCGGGTCCTCACGGGCCGGGTAGATGTCGAGGACGACCGAGGCGTCCGCGAGGGCCAGCGCCTGCCCCATCTCCTTGCCGAGTTCCTGCGTCCGCGAGAACAGGTGCGGCTGGAAGACGACCAGGATGCGGGAGTCGCCCGCCGCCCCGCGCATGGCCTCCAGGTCGGCGGTCATCTCGGTGGGGTGGTGGGCGTAGGAGTCGATGACCTGGACGCCGGCCGCCTCGCCCTTGAGCTGCAGCCGCCGCTTCACCCCGGTGTACGCCGCGAGCGCCGGGGCCAGCTCGGCCGCGGGGACGCCGAGCGCCACGCCCGCCGCCAGCGCCGCCACCGCGTTGTGCGCGTAGTGCCGGCCGGGCACGGAGACCGCGAAGGTCAGCTCCCGGCCCTCCAGCACGACGGTGACCTCGCTCTTCAGCCCCTGCGGCACGACCGACAGCACGCGCACACCGGCGTCCTCGGACGCGCCGTAGGTCACCACCCGCACGCCGCGTCCGGTGACCCGCCGGGTCAGCTCGCGCGCGCCCTCGTGGTCGGCGGAGATCACCAGCGTGCCGCCCTCGGCGATCCGGTCCACGAAGGTCTCGAAGGACTCGTAGATCTCGTCCATCGACGCGTAGTTGGCGTGGTGGTCGAGCTCGACGTTGAGGATGATCGCGACCTCGGGCGTGTACTTGTGGAAGCTGCGGTCCGACTCGTCGGCCTCGGCGACGAAGATCTCGCCCTCGCCGTGCAGCGCGTTGGAGCCGGGCGCGTCCAGGTCGCCGCCGATGGCGTAGGAGGGCTTCAGGCCCAGCTCGCTCAGCGACACGGCCAGCATCGAGGTGGTGGTCGTCTTGCCGTGCGTGCCGGCGACCGCGATCGGGCGCAGCCCGTCCATCAGGGCGGCCAGCGCGTCGGAGCGGTGCACGACGGGGATGCCCAGCTCGGCCGCGCGGGCCAGCTCGGGGTTGTCGTGCCGGATCGCCGACGAGACGACCACGCAGCTGGCGTCGTCGGCCAGGTGCTCCGCCGCGTGCCCGATGTGCACGGTCACGCCCAGCGCGCGCAGCGCCTCGGCCGTGGCCGACTCCTTGGCGTCGCTGCCCGCGACGACGGCCCCGCGCTGGGCGAGGATCTTCGCGATCCCCGACATCCCCGCCCCACCGATGCCGATGAAGTGCGGTCGGTCCATGGCGGTGGGAAGGCCGGGTGCCATGCGGTTCTCCAAGTACGGCGTGACGGGTGTGGGCGCACCCACCTTATTTCAGTGGCGCGCGGGGCCGTGCCAGGGCCGCGGGGGCCGTGATGCGCCGCCGCGTGGAGGGCTATGCCTTGCTGTGCGAGAACAGCTTCAGCACCGGCACCCCGACCTTGTGCCGGGCGCGCGAGGCCCAGTCCCGGTGGAAGAACTCCTCCACGTAGTGGGGGTCGGTCAGCACGATGACCTCATCGGCCCCCACCTCCTCCACCAGCGACTTCAGCGCGTCCAGCGGATGGTCCTCGATCAGCCGCCCCTCCGCCGCGCTGCCCGAGGCCCGCAGCGCCGCGAGGGAGACCTCCAGAGCCCGCTGCCCCACGCTCAGGGCTTCCTCGCCCTCCGGCGTCTCCCCCTCCCGCACGGCCTCGTCGAGTTCACCGAGCGCCACGTCGTCGATGGCCCGCAGCAGACGGTCGGCCTGTTCACCGCGCGGCTGGAGCAGCACCTGGAAGGAGACCTCCTCCTCCCCGTGCAAGGTCGTGACGAACTCCACGTCGGCGGACGTCAGGGCCTTCTCGATCATCAAAACGCTTGTGAACACCAGGCGCCCCTTCTGCTCCGGGGCCTCGGCCCCACTCCTGCGTGGGCCGTGCCGGGCCCTGCGGAAACCATCCTGCCCGTGTACGCACGGGTACTGCCGGCTCCAGTGTGCCCTCCGGAACCCGAGCGGAACGCATATGCCGCCGACGAACGGACCGCGGAGGGCCAGCGCCCTCCTGTTCCGGTGCCACCGGAGGACCGGATGCACCGGCCGCCGACACCTTGTACCCCGGGTCCGTTACGTCAGGCCCTGCCGTACCGGGTGAACAGGAAGCCGTCCTCCTCCAGCATCGACAGCAGGGAGAAGCGGTGCGGGACGGTGACGGCGGGTCCCCCGGCGATGCGCTGCGCGTCGCCCGCGGTGAGCATCGGGGAGACGGTCAGGCACAGCTCGTCGAGGACGCCGGCCGCCACCATCTGCCCCAGCAGCCGGGGCCCGCCCTCGGTCAGCAGACGGGTGTGGCCGAGTCCGGCCAGCGCCGCCACGGCTCGGGCGGGGTCCACGCCCATGCCGTCCCCGGCGGTCACCACCAGCGCCCCGGCCTCCCCGGCGGCGGCGACGCGGTCCGGGGCGGCCGCGGCTCCGGTGAGGATCAGGGTGGGCACCAGGGGCGAGGTGAACAGCGGCAGCGAGAAGTCCAGGTCCAGGCTGGCGGTGACCACCGCGATCGCGGGTGCGGGCGCCTGCCCGGCCGCCTCGCGCAGCGCCGCGAACTCGGCCCGGGCGCGGGCCGGGCGGTAGCCCTCCCGGCGGACGGTCTCAGCCCCGACGACCACCACGTCGGCCAGGGCCCGCAGCGTGCCGAAGATCCGCATGTCGGCCGCGCTGGAGATGGGCTGCGAACGTCCGTCGTGCTGGGCGGCGCCGTCCAGCGTGGAGACCATGTTCGCCCGCAGATACGGCTCCGCCCGCCCGGTGCCCGGCTCGGGATAGGCGTACGCGGCGGCCAGCTCGGCCAGGCTCCACTCCCGCCCGGCGCCCTCACCGGACCGGCCGTCCGGGGCCGGAGCTGCTGTTTCATCGGTCACAGGGAACAGGCGTCGCATGCCGTGCAGTGTTCCACGCGCCGTAGCATGGTGAACCGTGTCCTCTTCCCCCTCCCCGTCCGGAACCGGCCCCGTGACCGACCCGGCCCCGCTGTCGCTGTGCGCCCGTGAGCCGCACGTGCCCGCGGACCGCCTGGTCGCCGAGATGGTGCCGCCGCCGCGGTTCGACTCCGTCCGGTTCAGCACGTACATACCGGACCCGAACCAGCCCAGTCAGACCGAGGCCGTGCGGGCCCTGGAGGGCTTCGCGGCCGGCCTGGGCGGGGACGACGGCTCGGGCAAGCGGCGGCTGTTCGGTTTCGGCAGGGCGGCGAAGAAGGCCCCGGTCGGTCCGCGCGGCGTCTACCTGGACGGCGGCTACGGCGTCGGCAAGACGCACCTGCTGGCCTCCCTCTGGCACGCCACCCCGGCCGAGCCCGCCCTGAAGGCGTTCGGCACGTTCGTGGAGCTGACCAACCTGGTCGGCGCCCTCGGCTTCCAGCAGACGGTCCGCACGCTCTCCGGCCACCGCCTGCTCTGCATCGACGAGTTCGAGCTCGACGACCCCGGCGACACGGTCCTGGTCTCCACCCTGCTGGGCAAGCTGGTCGACGCGGGCGTCGCCCTCGCCGCCACCTCCAACACGCTGCCCGGCAAGCTCGGCGAGGGCCGGTTCGCCGCGGCCGACTTCCTGCGCGAGATCCAGGGCCTGTCGGCGCACTTCCGCGCCCTGCGCATCGACGGCGAGGACTACCGCCACCGCGGCCTGCCCGAGGCGCCGCCGCCGTACTCCCACGAACAGGTGACGGCGACGGCGCACGCCACCGAGGGCGCCTCCCTCGACTCGTTCTCGCCCCTCCTGGACCACCTGGCCCGGGTCCACCCCAGCCGGTACGGCGCGCTGACGGACGGGATCAGGGCGGTGTGCCTCACCGGCGTGCGGCCCGTTCCCGACCAGTCGACCGCCCTCAGGCTGGTCGTACTCGCCGACCGGCTCTACGACCGCGAGGTGCCCGTGATGGCCTCGGGCGTGCCGTTCGACCAGCTGTTCAGCGACGAGATGCTCAACGGCGGCTACCGCAAGAAGTACTTCCGGGCCATCTCGCGGCTCACCGCGCTGGCCCGCGACGCGGCCGCTTTGCCGACCGGTCGGTAACCCCGCTTCCAATATCGCGTCAACAGCCGTACGGGAAGGGCTGGTTCCGGCCAGCGCACCCACGGTTTTCAGGCTCTCTTCAGCTTGAAACGTTAAGTTAACCCTGCAAACGACTTTGCAGGGTTAACGTGTTTCTTGACCAGCCGTTGACCAAGTGTTGGTCAACGCTAGACGTCTGCGATGACTGAAGGGGGGCGCATGCATCGAGGTACGACGGCACGGACCGTGGTCTCGCTCCTCGCCGCCGTCCTGCTCGCCCTCCAGCTCTTCGCGCCGACCGCGTCCTTCGCAACCGCGCACACACCGAGTCAAGCCGAGGCCAAGGCTCATCCCGGAACCAATCCCTCCGGTACGGCCTCGCGCCCCGGGATCACCTTCTCCGGCAAGGTGCTGCGCGACGAGATCGCCACCTGCCGCTCCGGGCACCACGGGGACCCGACCGGTCCCCTGCGGACCCGCAACCGGTCCCACGCCACCGACTCCGCGCCCACGGCGCCCGACCGGCCGCCGCTGTCCCGGCACATCCAGCCGACGGCGGACGAACCGGCCGGACCCCGCACCGCGCACCGGCACACGTCGAGATCCTCGGCGTCGCACACACCGGCTGCCCTGCAGGTCTTCCGCTGCTGAGCAGCAGAGCAGCCCCCCACCTCTGTCATGCCCGTCCGACGCGCCCCCACTGCGCGCCAGGAGGAGTCACTCACCATGCAGCCCCTCATCGACAACGCCCGCAAGTTCGGACAGCGCCCTGAGGAGTTCGCCCGCCTCGCCGAGGGCCAGTCCCCCGACGTCCTGTTCATCACCTGCTCCGACTCCAGGGTCGTACCGGCCCTGATCACGGGCGCCCGCCCCGGCGAGCTCTTCGAGCTGCGCACCGCGGGCAACGTCGTTCCGCCCTACGCCTCCGGCACCCCCACCGGCGAGGCGGCCACCATCGAATACGCCGTGCAGGTGCTCGGCGTCCGGCACGTCGTGGTCTGCGGCCACTCCCACTGCGGCGCCGTCGGCGCGGTGGTGCGCCACGACGACCTCACCGCCGTACCCGCCGTGCGCGACTGGCTCGCCCACGCGGCGGACGAGCCCGAGTGCTCCGACCCCGGGGACCCGACGGTCGCCGAGGCCGTACAGCACCACGTGCTCTCGCAGTTGCTGCGACTGCGTTCCTACCCGTGCATCGAGAAGCGCCTCGAAGCGGGTGAACTGCAGCTGCACGGCTGGTACTACGAGGTCCACACCGGTGCCGTGCGGGAACACCGCGCGGAGTCCGACACGTTCGAGACGCTCTGAGGGGGCCGCTGACCATGCTGTCCAAGTTCCCTTATCTGAGGCAGGACTTCCTCGCCTCCATCGTCGTCTTCCTGGTCGCGGTGCCGCTGTGCGTCGGCGTGGCGGTCGCCTCCGGCGTGCCCGCTGAGCTGGGTCTCATCACCGGCATCGTCGGCGGCATCGTCACCGGGATGATGCGCGGCAGCAGCCTGCAGGTGTCCGGGCCCGCGGCGGGCCTCACCGTGCTGGTCTTCGAGGCCGTCAGCGAGTTCGGCGTGGGCACGCTCGGCGTGATCGTGCTGTTCGCCGGGCTGCTCCAGCTCGCCATGGGTTTCTTCGGCATAGGCCGCTGGTTCCGGGCGATATCCGTCTCGGTCGTCGAGGGCATGCTCTGCGGCATCGGACTGGTGATCATCGCCGGTCAGATCTACGCCGCGGCGGGCCTGAAGGCACCGGATTCCGGCCTCGGCAAGATCGCCGGCCTGCCCGGGGCGTTCACCGACGCGTTCGGCAGCACCAAGGCGCTCACCTCTCTCGCGATCGGCGCGGGCACCATCGCCGTCATCGTGCTGTGGAAGAGGATGCCGAAGGCGGTGCGGACCGTGCCCGGCGCCCTCGCCGCGGTCGTCCTGGCCACGGTCGCCACGCTCGCCTTCGGCCTGCCCGTCGCCACCGTCCAGGTGGAGGGCCTGCTCGGCGTCGTCCAGCCGCCCGGCTCCGAGGCCTTCGGCGAGCTGGCGAGCCCGGCCATCTGGGGCACGATCATCGCCTTCGCCCTGATCGCCTCCGCGGAGAGCCTGTTCAGCGCGGCGGCCGTGGACCGGCTGCACAACGGCCCGCGCACCGAGTACAACAAGGAGATGATCGCCCAGGGCGCGGGCAACACCCTGTGCGGTCTGCTGGGCGCGCTGCCGATGACCGCGGTCATCGTGCGCAGCTCCGCCAACGTGAGCGCGGGCGCCAGGACCAAGGCGTCCCGGGTGCTGCACGGCGTGTGGCTGCTGCTGTTCGCCGCCGCGATGCCGTGGGCGCTGGCGCTGATCCCGATCCCCGCCCTGGCCGGCATCCTCGTGCACGCCGGCTGGAAGCTGATCCCGTTCCGCCAGATCACGGCGCTGTGGCGGGCGCACAAGGGTGAGGCGCTGATCCTCGTCGTCACGGCCGTGTCGATCGTCGCGGTGAACATGTTCGAGGGTGTGCTCATCGGTCTGGCCCTGTCGGTCGTCAAGACCGCCTGGGAGGCCTCGCAGGGCAGGCTGGAGGTCATCGACAAGGGCGCCGGCCCGATCCAGGTGTACCTGGCGGGCAACGCGACCTTCCTGCGGCTGCCGAAGATCATGGACAGTCTGGAGGCCCTGCCCCAGGACCGCCCGGTGGAGCTGAACCTGTCGGGTCTGCACCACCTCGACCACGCCTGCCGCACGGCCCTGGAGAACTGGGCCGAACGCCACAGCGCGACGGGCACGGAGCCGGTGAAGGTCACGGAGACCGAGGCGTCGCCGGAGAGCGAGAAGGTCACGGCGGCCTAGCCGACGCGGACGGTACCCGGTCCGGGGCGCGCGGTCGGCGCGCCCCGGATCCGGTGCGTCCGGCCCCGTCCGCCCAGGCATGGCCCCGGCCCCCACTCCGGGCATATCGTGACAGAAGTATCCGGAACGGGGCCTCTGAGCGGGGAGGTCGGCATGGTCGGGGAGCTGATCGGGGCGGTGGCGGCGGTCTGCGCCGGCGGTGTGGTCTATCTGGCCGCGGCGGCGCGGGTCGTCAAGCAGTACGAGCGCGGGGTGGTCTTCCGGCTCGGGCGGCTGCACGGGGACGTGCGGCGGCCCGGATTCACCACCGTGATCCCGGGGGTGGACCGGATGCGCAAGGTCAACCTGCAGATCGTGACCATGCCGATTCCGGCCCAGGAGGGCATCACCCGGGACAACGTGACCGTGCGGGTGGACGCGGTGGTGTACTTCAAGGTCGTGGACCCGGCGGCCGCTGTCGTCAACGTCGAGGACTACCGCTTCGCGGTCTCGCAGATGGCCCAGACCTCGCTGCGCTCGATCATCGGCAAGAGCGAACTGGACGATCTGCTGTCCAACCGGGAGAAGCTCAACCAGGGCCTGGAGCTGATGATCGACAGCCCGGCCGTGGAGTGGGGCGTGACCATCGACCGCGTCGAGATCAAGGACGTGTCCCTGCCGGACACCATGAAGCGCTCCATGGCCCGCCAGGCCGAGGCTGACCGGGAACGGCGGGCCCGGCTGATCAACGCCGACGCCGAGTACCAGGCGTCCAAGAAGCTGGCCCAGGCCGCCCACCAGATGGCCGACACGCCCTCGGCGCTCCAGTTGCGGCTGCTGCAGACCGTGATGGCCGTGGCGGCGGAGAAGAACTCCACGCTGGTGCTGCCCATCCCGGTGGAACTGCTCCGCTTCCTGGAACGGGGCGGCCGCGAGACGGGCGGGCAAGGCGCGCAGGCACCGGTGGAGCAGGCCGCCGGCCGCACGGAGCAGGCGCGGGACGCCATGGAGGAGTTGCGGCACGCGGTCGAGCAGTGACGCGCGCTACGCGCGTGGTTCCCGCCACCGGCACCGGGTGGTAGACACAGCGGGATCACAGTTCCTGTCCGCCAGCAGGAAGGTTGTCCCATGACCGAGACCGGTCGTACCGCCACCACCCGACGCCAGGTGCTCGCCGGAACAGGGGCCCTGGGCCTCGGGATCGCGTTCTCCGGCGCCCTGTCCGAACTCTTCGCCGGCACCGCCGCCGCACAGACCACCGGCCGTACCGGCTACGGCCCCCTCGTCCCCGACCCGCAGGGCGTCCTCGATCTGCCGGAAGGTTTCCGCTATCGGATCCTCTCCCGCGAGGGCGACCCGCTCCGCTCCGGGGAGGGCGCCGTCCCCTCCAACCACGACGGCATGTCGGCCTTCGAAGGCAGGGGCGGCCGGGTCCACCTGGTCCGCAACCACGAGAACCGCCACAGCGGCAGAATCCCCGTGCCCGCCGTCGAGGGCCTCACCTACGACCCGGCCGGCAAGGGCGGCTGTACGGCCCTGACCCTGGACTCCCGCAACCACGTGCTGTCGGAACGCGTGGCGATCGCCGGCACGGCCGTCAACTGCGCGGGCGGCCCCACCCCCTGGGGCACCTGGCTGACCTGCGAGGAGACCGAGGACAAGGCGGGCACCAACGGCTACGCCAAGGACCACGGCTTCATCTTCGAGGTCGATCCGGTCGACCCGCGCCGCACCGGGGCCGTGCCGCTGACCGCGATGGGCCGCTTCCAGCACGAGGCGATCGCCGTCGACCCGAGGCGCGGCGTGGTCTACGAGACCGAGGACGCCTTCGACAGGCCCTTCGGCCTCTTCTACCGTTTCCTGCCCGACCGGCCGCTGGGCGGCCGGGGTTCGCTGCGCGCGGGCGGCCGGCTGCAGGCCATGCGCGTGCCCGGGGTGCCCGACCTGTCCACGGTCCAGGACACCGGTGCCGCGTTCGACCGCGTCGAGTGGGTGGACGTCCCCGATCCGCAGGCCGCGCAGACGCCGATCCGGTTGCAGGACTTCGGCCGCAAGGGCATCACCCACGCGCAGAAGCTGGAGGGCTGCTACTGGGGCGGCCGGTCGGTGTACTTCGTGTCGTCCTTCGCGCGCACCGGCGACGGTTCGGCGGCCGACCACTTCGGGCAGGTCTGGCGCTACGACCCCGAGCGCCGCCGCCTGACCCTGGTCGTCGTGTTCGGCCCGGACACCGACGTGCGGCTGCCGGGCGAGTCCCCGGACAACATCTGCCTGGCGGCCGGCGGCGGCCTCATGGTCTGCGAGGACGGCAGCGGCGCCCAGCACGTGTACGGCGTGACCCGGCGCGGCGAGGTCTACGCGATGGCCCGCAACCGCCAGAACATCGGCACCCCCGAGGAGCCCGAGTTCGGTGAGTTCGCCGGGGTGACCTTCTCGCCCGACGGCGACACGATGTACGTCAACTGCTACACGCCCGGTACCACGTTCGCGGTGACGGGCCCCTGGCGCCGGTAGCCGGCGCTCCGGATCCGGCCGGGGCGGCGGGTACGCAGCCCGGCGCCCCGCCGGATCGTCAGGCACAGGACCGGAAGGGGTTCCGGTGACACACAAGGAGAGCACCTCGCTGCGGGACCGGTTGCGCCTGCCCGTCGGCGAGCCGGTCGACCTGGCCCGGTACGACGCCGCCGGCACCCCCGCCGGACCGGACGGCAAAGCGGCGGGCCGGGCCGGGACGGCCCGGATCGGCGAGCGGCTGGCCGTCCTGCAGGAACGGCTGTGGGCGGCGAGCACCAGGGGCGACCGGCGCCGCGTCCTGCTGATCCTTCAGGGCATGGACACCAGCGGCAAGGGCGGCACGGTCAAGCACGTCATCGGCCGGCTGAACCCCTCCGGCTGCCGGGTCACGGCGTTCCGGGCACCCACCGTCGAGGAGCGCGCGCACCCCTTCCTGTGGCGGGTCGAGCAGGCCCTCCCGGTCCGCGGCGAGCTGGGCGTCTTCGACCGCTCGCACTACGAGGACGTCCTGATCGCGCGCGTCAGACAGCTCGCACCCGCCACCGAGATCGCCCGGCGCTACGAGCAGATCAACCGCTTCGAGCGGTCCCTCACCGACGACGGCACGACCCTGGTCAAGTGCTTCCTGCACCTCTCCTACGACGAGCAGCGCCGCCGGCTGCTCAAGCGCCTCGACAAGCCGGACAAACGCTGGAAGTTCGCCGCCTCCGACATCGACGACCGCGCCCTGTGGCCCGCCTTTCGGGAGGCCTACGAGATCGCCCTGGAGCGTTGCGGGACTTCGTACGCGCCCTGGTACCTGGTGCCTGCCGACCACAAGTGGTACCGGGACTGGGCGGTCGGCACGCTGCTCCTTGAGCACTTGAGGGAGCTGGATCCGCGCTACCCGGAGGCGGACTTCGACGTGGCCGAGTTCCGGCGGCGGCTGCTGGGGTCCTGACCCGGCCGGTCAGGCGGCCAGCAGGGCGTCGATCTGGCCGACGGCCTCCTTCAGGCCCTCCTCCATGCCCATCGTGATCAGCTGCTCCATCTGCTCGCAGGAATCGAAGAGGGAGCGCATCTCCATGCGGGTGCCGCCCTCGCGCTCGCTGAGCCGGACCGACACGGACATGGTCGGCATGTCGTCCTTGGGCTTGCCGTCGTCGTCGGCGAAGCCGTCGGTGAACTCCAGGGCCGTCGGCTCGGTGACCGAGGTGATCCGCCACCAGCCGCGGTGCCGGTCGCCCTCCGGTCCGGTCATGAAGTAGGTGACCTCGCCGCCGGGGGTGAGGTCGTGATCCTCCACGGTCGCCGGGTAGGTCGGCGGGCCCCACCAGCGCTCCAGCTGCCGGGGGTCGGCCCACAGCCGCCACACCCGCTCCACGGGCGCGGCGAAGTCGGCGACCAGGGTCAGGGTCAGGTGGTCGAGGTCCTTGTCGACACGGGTGACACTCATCTCTCGGGCCCTTCCGTCGGGTCGTTCTCTCCGGTTGCGGACGGCCCGGTCCGGGACCCGCCGCCGCCGGGGTCCTCGGCGAGCAGCCGGGCCATCCGGTCCACGCGCCCGCGCCAGGCGGACTCCAGCTCGTCGAGCGCCCGGCGGGCGCGGCCCACCGCGTCGGGGTCGGTGCGCACGAGCTGCTCCCGTCCGCTGCGCTGCTTGGTGACCAGTCCCGCCCGTTCCAGCACCGCCACGTGCTTCTGCACCGCCGCGAAGCTCATCGGATAGGCCTCGGCCAGCCGGGACACGGACAGCTCCCCGCTCACACAGCGGCGCACTATGTCCCGGCGCGTGGTGTCGGCCAGGGCGTGGAACAACCGGTCCGCCGTCTCGTCACTCGGCTCATCTACAACCATTTGGTTGTACGTTAGCCCTGCCGGCTCCCTCTGTAAAGCGATCCGTCCGGCACTGACGCGGGCGCGCCGGGGTACCCGGTGCCACATGAGCGAGAAGCAGCAGGTCAGCAGCTCCTACTGGCTCGACACGGCACCGGACGGCCGCCATCCGGCGCTGGCGGAGGACCTGGACGTCGACGTGGCGGTGATCGGCGGCGGGATCGCCGGACTGTGCACGGCGTGGGAGCTGACGCGCGCGGGCCGGAGCGTGGCGGTGCTGGAGTCGGGCCGGGTCGCGGCGGGCGTCACCGGACACACCACCGCCAAGGTGACGGCCCTGCACTCCCTCGTCTACGACAAACTGCGCCGCACCCGCGGCCCCGAGGGCGCGCGCCTGTACGCCCGTTCCCAGTCCGAGGCGATCGAGCGCGCGGCGGGGATCGCCACGGAGCTCGGCATCGACTGCGACTGGGAGGCCAGGAGCGCGTACACGTACGCCCGCGACCCCGGCAAGGTCGAGGAGCTGCGGGCCGAGGCCCGGGCGGCCGCCGAGGCCGGGCTGCCCGCCGAGTTCGTGACCGAGACCGGGCTGCCCTTCGAGGTGGCGGGCGCGGTCCGGGTCACCGGACAGGCCCAGTTCCATCCGCGCAAGTACCTGCTGGCCCTCGCCGCCGACCTGGTCGAGGGCGGCGGCCGGATCTTCGAGGACACCACCGTCCTCGGCCTGGACGAGGGCGAGCCCTGCCGGCTGTCGACCGCGACCGGGGCGACGGTCCGGGCCCGGGACGTCGTCGTCGCCACGCACTACCCGATCTTCGACCGGGCGCTGCTGTTCGCCCGGCTCACGCCGAAGCGCGAGCTGGTCGTCGCCGGGACCATCCCCGCCGGCCAGGACCCGGGCGGCATGTTCATCACGCCCGACGAGAACACCCGCTCGGTGCGCACGGCGCCGTACGACGGGGACCGGCGCCTGCTGATCGTCACCGGTGAGCACTTCACGCCGGGCACGGGCGACACCCGGGAGCGGCTGGAACGCCTCACCGCCTGGGCCACCGGGCACTTCCCCGGCCTGGACGTCACCCACCGGTGGGCCACGCAGGACAACACCCCCACCGACACCGTCCCGATGGTCGGCCCGCTGCACCCCGGCGCCCGGCACTCCTACGTGGCCACCGGGTTCGGCGGCTGGGGCATGACCGGCGGCATCATGGCGGGCCGCCTGCTCGCCGCGCAGATCACCGGCGAGGAGTGCGAGTGGAGCGGGCTGTACGACCCACGCCGGGTGAAGCCGGCCGTGCGGGAGGCGCCGTCGTTCCTCAAGACGCAGGCCAAGGTGGCCGGGCACTTCGTGGGCGACCGGCTGCGGCCCTCGCCGCCGGTGGAGTCCCTGCCGCCCGGTGAGGGGGCCGTGGTCCGGGCCGGCGGCCACCGGCTCGCCGTCTACCGGGACGACGACGGGGCCCTGCACGCCTTCTCCGCCCGCTGCACCCACCTGGGCTGCCTGGTCGACTTCAACGCCGCCGAGCGCGCCTGGGAGTGCCCCTGCCACGGCTCCCGCTTCGACACCGACGGCAAGGTGATCCAGGGCCCGGCGACCAGGCCGCTGGAACGGCGGGACATCTGAGCGGGCCGTGGGCGGACGGTCCCGACCGGCCTACGCTGGAGACATGAGCGAGGACGACTACTGCCTGATCGACGCGGCCAGGCCACCCCGGGCGGACGGACCGCCGTACGCCGAGTGCGTGCTGTGCCGGGAGCCGACGGAGTATCCCCAGTCGTACAAGGGCATCACGCTCTGCCCGGTCTGCGAGTGGCAGGAGGCCCAGCGCACGGCCTGCTCGGGCTGAGGCGGGCAAGACCGGCGGCGGCCGTGTCCGGCGGCCGCCCGGGCCGGTCAGCCGCGATCTTCCGGCTGGCACACTGGGGTGCGTGAGCGAAGACCCGACGACCGTGAACGACCCGACGCCCGTCCACGACAGCCCCTTCCGGTCCGAGACCTCCACCCGCGACACGGCACCGCAGTTCGTGCTGCCGCTGGTCGTGCGGATCGAGCGGGCGGACCCGCCGGCGCGCACCGACGCGCTGGAGACGGCCGCGCGGGCCGTCCTGACGATCCTGGCCGACGAGCGCTCGGCCGGCGACGGCGCGTGGGCGGGGGCGATGCGGGACTGGCAGGACGCGCGGATCCGCAAGGTGGTGCGCCGGGCGCGCGGCGCCGAGTGGCGGCGGGCCGAGGCCCTGCCCGGCATCACGGTCACCGGCAAGTCGGCCGAGGTGCGGGTCTTCCCGCCGGTGCCGCTGGACGGCTGGCCCAAGGATCTCGCCCGGCTCCAGGTCTCCGGCACCGACCTGGACGACCCGCGGGAGCCGGGGGACGCCGACCCGGCCGCGCCCGTGCTCTGGCTCAACCCGGAGCTCGGCATGTCGGCGGGCAAGGCGATGGCCCAGGCCGGGCACGCCGCCCAGCTGGCCTGGTGGGAGCTGTCCGACGCGCAGCGGACCGCCTGGCGGGACAGGGGCTTCCCGCTCGCCGTACGGACGGCCGACCCGGCCCGCTGGCCCCCACTGACCGGCAGCGGACTGCCGTTGGTCCGGGACGCCGGGTTCACGGAGATCGCGCCCGGCTCCTGCACGGTCGTCGCGGACCATCCGGCGCTGCGCCGGGAGCCGCACGGGGCCGGCGGCCCGGCGTCCACCCGTTCGGAGTAACCGCGGGCGCGGGGGTCCCGGACGAGTGCTCCAGTGGGGTTACCAGACAACCCCGACCCAGGAGGCAGCCATGAGCAGCGCCGCGCCCCCTCCCCCCGCTCCTCCCGCGCCCGACGACCGGATGCCCGGTGGGGGCGGCCCGCGCGGTTCCGGTGACGCGTGGGCTTCCGGGGGTCTCGCCCTCGGCGGCACCCTGATGGTCGTCTACGGTCTCTTCGCGGTGCTGCAGGGCATCGCGGCGATCGCCGACGACGAGGTGTACACGAGCTTCGGCGACTACGTCTTCGAGTTCGACCTGACCGCGTGGGGCTGGATCCACCTGATCGTCGGCGTGCTCGTGGTGGCGGCCGGGTTCGGCTTGTTCACCGGCGCCGCCTGGGCCCGGATGGTGGGCGCTGTCGTGGTCGGACTCGCGCTGATCGCGAACTTCATGTGGCTGCCGTACCAGCCCTTCTGGTCGATCATCATGATCGTCACCGGTCTGTTCGTCCTGTGGTCGGTGTTCAACTACCGCTCCCCCCGCGCCGTCTAGAGCCGTGCCCGGCCGCAGGGGCCGGCGGGCGCCGGTCCCCTCCCGGCGACCAGCGTGTGCAGTCGCCGGGTCGTGAGGGCCGGGGCCGCCCCCCGCCGTTCCCGCGCGGGGCGGTGCGCCTGCTTCGCCGCCTTCGCGCAGGTCCGGCCCGCGACGCGTCGGGGGGCGGCGCGAGTGCGGGGGCTGTGCCGGTGGGGTCGAACCTCAAATGTTGCTCTGAAGGCGGCCCGTGCGGGGTTCGGCGGCGGGCGGCTGGGCCATACCCCCCTCACGTTCGGGGAGCGGGCCGGGTGGAGGAGGGGACGATGGAGCGACTGGGGACGGGCATCGGGTGGCGGCCGGAGATCGCGGACGCCGTGGAGCGCATGCCGGGGATCGACTGGGTCGAGGCCGTGGCCGAGAACGTCTGCCCCGGGCACCTGCCCGACTCGCTGCGGCGGCTGCGCGAGCGTGGCGTCACCGTGGTGCCGCACGGCGTCTCGCTGGGCCTCGGGGGCGCGGAGCGGCCCGACGAGGGCCGGCTGGCCGCGCTGGCCGAGCGGGTGACGGCGCTGGGCTCGCCGCTGGTCACGGAGCACATCGCGTTCGTCCGGGCGGGCGGCGCCCTGACGGCGTCCCCGCGGCTGGAGGCCGGCCATCTGCTGCCCGTCCCTCGGACCCGGGACGCGCTGGACGTGCTCTGCGAGAACGTGCGGATCGCGCAGGACGCGCTGCCGGTGCCGCTGGCCGTGGAGAACATCGCGGCGCTGATCTCCTGGCCGGCCGAGGAGATGACGGAGGGCCAGTTCCTGTACGAGCTGGCCGACCGTACGGGGGTGGGTCTCCTGATCGACGTGGCGAACCTGCACACCAACCACGTCAACCGCGGCGAGGACCCCGCGAAGGCCCTGGCGGAGCTCCCCCTTGAGGCCATCGCCTACGTCCATGTCGCGGGCGGTTTCGAGCGCGACGGCGTCTGGCACGACAGCCACGCCCACCCTGTGCCGCGGCCGGTCCTCGACATCCTGACCGACCTGGCGTCCCGCGTCCGCCCGCCGGGCGTCCTGCTGGAACGGGACGAGAACTTCCCGGAAGCGGCGGAACTCCACTCCGAGCTGGCCTCGATCCGCAGGGCAGTGGAGACGGGAGCGGTGGAACGCGTGAAGGCGGAACTCCGCGAAGCGGGCCGCACGGCGGCACGACCGGCGACGAGGCCGTCCGCGCCGGGGTCGAAGGTGCCCCGGGTCGGGGCGGGGGTGGTCCGGGCCGGGACGGAGGAGTCCCGGGCTGCGGCGGAGGCACCTCAGGCCGGGGCGGGCGTACCCGACACGGCGGCGGAGACGCTCGCGGCGGGAGTGGTAACGCCCAGGGCTGGAGCGGAGGAACCCCGAGGTGGGGTGGCGGCACCCCGGCCCAGGGCAGCCATACCCGACACGGCGGCGGAGACGCCCGAGGCGGGAGTGGTAACGCCCCGGGCTGCGGCGGAGGCACCCCGGCCCTCGGCAGGCGTACCCCCCACGGTGGCCGAGACGCCCGAGGCGGAGACCGGGAGGCCCAGGTACGGGGCGGAGGCGTCCCGGACAGAGGCGGGCGTTGCCCGCGCAGCGGCAGACACGCCCGAGGTGGGGACCGAGACGCCCGAAGCGGGAGCGGAGATGCCCGAGGCCGGCACGGCCGTCCTGCGGCCGGGCGACGAGACCGGGGCGGTCGAGGCGACACGGGGCGCCTTCGGCCTGCCCCACCCCCGGGAAACGGAGGCGGCCGGGCAGCGCCCGGGGGGTCCCGGCGCGGCCCGGCCGCGGCTCGGGGACGTCGTGGCGGAAGCCCGACAGCGGCCCGAGGCCCGGGACGAAGAGACCCTGCCACGGCCCGAGGCCGGGGACCCCGTCGCGGAAACCCAACCGCGGCCCGAGGCCGGGGACCCCGTCGCGGAAGCCCGACAGCAGCCCGAGGCCGTGGACGAAGAGGCCCGGGACGAAGAGGCCCGGGACGAAGAGGCCCGGGACGAAGGGGCCCGGGACGAAGGGGCCCGGGACGAAAAGGCCCGGCCGCGGTCCGAGGTCGGGGTCGGCGAGGCGCGGCAGCGGGTCGGGCTTGCGCAGGCTGCGCTGCTGTCCGCGCTGGTGGCCGGGACGCCCGTGCCGGAAGGGTTCGACCGGGCGCGGATCGGCGTGCAGGCCCGGGCGCTCGCGGCGAAGCGGGCGGACGTCGTGGCGAAGGTCGCGCCCGAACTGCCGGTCATCCTGGGCCGGGAGTACCGAGTGGCCTTCCTCGGCTACGCCCAGACGAACCCCATGACCGGCGGCTACCGGCGCGACGCCCTCACCTTCGCCGAGCACCTGCTCGCCGCCGGCCGGCCCGGGGAGACGCAGGCCCGGCGGGAGCTGAGGGAGTGGTGGCTGGAGCGCTCGGGCCCCGCACCCCGCTCCGCGCGGCCCGTCCGCCGGCTGGCCCGCGCGACGCGCAGGGCGCTGCTCCGGCGCTGAGGCCCGCTCCGCTCGGACGCCCTGAGCACACGGCCCATCGGGCGGGCGGCGGCCACGGGGCGCCCCCGCACCGGCCCCTTCCTCCGCCGTCACACTCCGCCAGCCGCGTACCGCCCCCCACCGGGACCGCGAAACGGTACGTCACATACCGACAACACTCCGTCCGGATCGTGGCCAGGGCATGGTGCTCGCGCAACCGTGTCACATACAAACAACATATGCTCTGGGTTCTTTTCCTGCTGGCGGCCTGGGCCGTGGCCGGTACGGCGTGCACCCGCCTGTGCCTGGCCGCCGTTCGGGCCGCGGCCGGTGACGCGGACACCGGCCGGATCCGTGAACTCACGCTGTACGAGGCCGCGTTCCTGTCGGGCGGGCCCCGGCGGGTCGCCGACGTCACCCTGGTGGCCATGGCACGCCAGCGGCGTCTGCTGCTGGCCCACACCGGCTGGGCGACGGTCGTCGATCCGCGCGGGCGCGACGAGGTGGAGCGGTCGGTGATAGGGGCCATCGGGCCCGAGGGACAGTCCCGTATCGCGCCGGTGCGCTCCACCGCCGCCGCGGCGGACGCGGTGCGCGGGATCGCCGACGGACTGGTGCGCGCGGGGCTGGCCGTGCCCGACAGTGCCCGTACGACGGTCGCGGCGGCGGTCCGGCAGGTGCGCGGGGCGGCCGTCGCCGTGCTCGCCCTCGGCGTCGCCGCGCTGCTGACCCCGCTCCCGCCGGACATGCCGCGCCACCTGGTCGCCCTGTGGTTCGCGCTGCCGCTCGCCCTGGTGCTGAGCTGTCTGGCCATGGCGCGCGTCGAGGTCCACCCGTACTCGCGGTGGGCCTCCCCGGCCGGTCAGCGGCTGCTCGGTTCCCTGGCCCGGACCGCGGACGGCGACGCCGACGACCGCACGTACCTCACCTCGGTGGCGGTGCGCGGGGTCAGCGCGATCGACGAGCCCGACCTGCGCGCCGCCTTCACACGCCGCGGGGCACGCGACTGACCGAGCGGGGGCGCACCGGGGGCATCGGCGCCGACACCGGCGGACGGTGCTTGCCTTCCCCGCGCCGCGCACGAAACATCCCTTGCGTCGCCACCGTGCAGCGAAGGGACACCCGATGCGAGCCGCCCTCCTCTACTCGGCCGCGGGGTCCCTGCTGCTGAGCGCCCTCACAGCCGTCCCGGACACCGAGGACCGGACCGGGACCGCCGAGCTGCGCGGCACGGCCGTGGCCGCGGCACGGGCCGGGGCGGCCGGGATCGACTTCGGGCCGTGCCCCGACGCGCAGGACCTGCCCGGCAGCATGCGGTGCGGCACCGTGAAGGTCCCGCTGGACTACGCCCGGCCGGACGGCCGGCAGATCGAGCTCACCGTCAGCCGGGCCCGGGCGACCCGCGAGGACCCGCACGGCAAGCGCCCGGTCCTGCGGCAGGGCAGCCTCGTCTACAACCCCGGCGGACCCGGCGCCACGGGCCTGTACTTCCCGCTCATCGGCCTGCTCCCCGAGTGGAAGCGCATCGCGGCCGCCTACGACCTCGTCGGCTACGCCCCGCGCGGGGTCGCTCCCTCGGCTCCCCTGTCGTGCAAGGACCCGAAGAAGTTCTTCGAAGGGCCCACGCAGGCGCCGACGCACCCCTCCGAGGCCTACAAGAAGGAGCGCCGCGTCCAGGCCGAGGCGTACGCCCGCGGCTGCGCCGGACGCGCCGGTGACGCACTGCGCCACTACCACTCGCTGAACAACGCCCGCGACCTCGACGTGCTGCGCGCCGCGCTCGGCGAGGAACGGCTGACGTTCCTGGGCTCCTCGTACGGCACGTACTTCGGGGCCCTGTACGCGACGCTGTTCCCCGGGCACGTGCGGCGCATGGTGTTCGACTCGGTGGTCGATCCCGACCCGGAGCGGATCTGGTACCGCAACAACCTCGCCCAGTCGGCCGCCTTCGAGCACCGCTGGCGGGACTTCCGGGAGTGGATCGCCCGCCACCACGGCGTGTACGCACTGGGACGGACCGCGCGGGAGGTGCTGCGCAGCTACGAGCGGGCGAGCGCGCGGCTGGCCGCCGAGCCCGCGGGCGGCAAGGTCGGACCGGCGCAGTTGCAGAGGGCGTTCCTGCAGGCCGGGTACTACGACGACCAGTGGCCGCACCGGGCGCGCGCGCTGTCGGCGTACCTCGAGGGCGACCCGCGGCCCCTGGTCGAGCAGGCGGAACAGCATCCCGAGGCGGCCGTGGAGGCGGAGAACTCCCGGGCGGTGTACGTGGCCGTCGAGTGCAACGACGCTCCCTGGCCGACGGACTGGGAGGTGTGGGACCGGGACAACACCCGGCTCGCGCGGGTGGCGCCCTTCGAGACCTGGGACAACGTGTGGACGAACCTGCCCTGCGCCTCCTGGCCGGCGCCCCGGCAGCGGCCGCTGGACGTCGGGGCCGGGCCGGGCGAGCTGCCGCCGACGCTGATCCTGGCCGCCGAACGGGACGCGGCCACGCCGTACCGCGGTGCCCTCGAACTCCGCCGGCGTCTGGCGGGTTCGGTGCTGGTGACCGAGCGGGACGCCGGGGCCCACGGCCTCGCGGGCGGGCCGAACGCCTGCGTCAACGGGCACATGGAGGCGTATCTGCTGGACGGGCGGCTGCCCGGGCGGCGTGCGCAGTGCGCGCCGCACGCCGAGCCCAGGCCGCCGGCCCCGGGCGGAGCCGGGGCCGGCGAGCGCGTCCGCTGATCAGGCCAGACCGGCGACCAGCTCGGCGACGTCCTTGCGGCGGCCGGTGAAGAACGGCACCTCCTCGCGGACGTGCCGGCGGGCCTCCGAGGCGCGCAGGTGACGCATGAGGTCGACGATGCGGTACAGCTCGTCGGCCTCGAAGGCGAGGATCCACTCGTAGTCGCCGAGGGAGAACGAGGCGACGGTGTTGGCGCGCACGTCCGGGTAGCCGCGGGCCATCTTGCCGTGGTCGGCGAGCATGCGGCGGCGGTCCTCGTCGGGCAGCAGGTACCAGTCGTAGGAGCGCACGAAGGGGTAGACGCTCACGTAGTCGCGGGGCGTCTCGTCGGCGAGGAACGCCGGGATGTGCGAGCGGTTGAACTCGGCGGGGCGGTGCAGCGCCATGTTCGACCACACGGGCTCCAGAGCGCGGCCCAGCCTCGTGCGGCGGAAGAGGTTGTACGCCTCCTGCAGCGCGTCGCTGGTCTCCGCGTGCCACCAGATCATCAGGTCGGCGTCGGCGCGCAGACCGGAGACGTCGTACGTGCCGCGGACGGTCACGTCCTTCGCGGCGAGCTGGTCGAACAGCTCCTGGACCTCGTCGGCGTACCCGGCGCGGTCCTCGGGGAGCACGTCCTTCAGTTTGAAGACGGACCAGAGCGTGTAGCGGATGACCTCGTTGAGGTCCTTGGCCAGCTTGCCCTTGTTCGGGATGCGGTCGGGCGCGGTGCCGGAGGGCGTGGTGGAGGCGTCGTCACTCATGCTCCTCATTCTCCCGCTCCGCCGTGCAGGCTCTGCACCGGGTGGGCGGTGAGCTGCTGCACACCCCGCGGGTTGCCGTGGATCTGGTCGACGGCCGCGTAGGCGCTCGCGATGCAGGCGGGGATGCCGACGCCGTCGTACGGGGCGCCGCAGACGGCGAGCCCGGGCAGCCGGCCGACCTGCTCGCGGATGCGGGCCACGCGCGCGTGGTGGCCGACCGGGTACTGCGGCAGGCCGTCGTCCCAGCGGGTGACGAGCGTGGCGACGGGAGTGGCGTCGAGGCCGGTCGCCGCCTTCAGGTCGTGCCGGGAGACGTCGGCCAGTTCGCCGTCGTCGCGCCGCAGGATCTCCGTCTCGCCGTAGCGGCCCACGGAAGTGCGCAGGACGACCAGGTCCGGGTTCTCCTCGGCGATCCAGCCCCACTTCTGCGAGGCGAACGTGGACGCCTTGATGGTGCGCCCGTCGACCGGCGGCACGAGGAAGCCGCTGCCGTCGGGCAGGTCCGCATCGGCGCGGCGGTAGGCGAGGGTGACCAGGGCCATGGAGGCGTACTCGACGGTGTCGAGCCCGGCGGCGGCCCCGGGGCTCTCGGCGCGCAGCAGCCGGGCGGCGACGGGGGCGGGCACGGCGAGCACCACCGAGTCGGCCTCCAGGACCCGGTCACCGGCGACCACCCGCCAGGCCGCGCCCGCCGGGTCCGGCCGGCCCACTCGGCGCAGCTCCGTCACCGGGGCTCCGGTGACGATCTCGGCGCCGCGGGCCCGCACCGACTCCGCCACCGCGAGCGGCAGGCTGCCCACGCCGCCGCGGAGGCCCAGGAACACCGGGCCGGTCTGCCGCGCGGCGGAGGCCCTGGCCTGGATGTCGCGGACGCCCTCGGTGAGGGAGGCGTGGGTGCGGGCGGCCTCGAAGAGCTGCGGGACGGCCGAGCGCATCGAGATGCGGTAGGCGTCGCCCGCGTACACCCCGCCCAGCAGGGGCTCCACCAGCCGGTCGACGACCTCGCGGCCCAGGCGCGCCGCCACGTACCGGCCGACGGCCACGTCGTCCCCGACCTCCGTGCGCGGCAGCTCGGCGTCCCGCCCGATGCGGGCGAGGCCCTCCTCGGACAGCACGCCGGACAGGGCGGCGGCGGTACCCGGCACGCCCATCACATGGCCCGTGGGCATGGGGCGCAGGGCGCCTCGGGTCCAGATCGAGGCGGTCGCCGTCGCGGGCGGCTGCAGGTGGCCGGCGAGGCCCACCTCGCGCGCGAGCGTCACCGCCTCGGGCCGGCGGGCGAGCATCGACTCGGCGCCGAGGTCCACCCGGGCGCCAGCGATCTCCCCGGGCAGCAGCTTGCCGCCGACCCGGCCGGAGGCCTCCAGCACGGTCACCCGCGCCCCCCGCTGCAGCAGCCGGTGCGCGGCGGCCAGCCCCGCGATGCCCGCCCCGACGACGACGACCTGCCCCGTGCCCCCACGACCTTGTACTTCGCGCATGGCCCCAGCCTCTCAGACCCCACGAGCGGCGCCGCCGCGCCCCGGTGTCCGTCACGAGTCCGGACCGTGACCGCATCGGAACCGGCCCGGGCCAAACGTCCGGCGCGGTTCGCGCGTCGAAGAAGCGTCAGCAGAATCGACCCTCGGGGGATGCCCGCATGCGCACACGACGATCCACCCGCCGTCCCGCTCCGGCAGTGGCGGCCCTCCTGCTCGCCGCCGCCCTCGCGCTCACCGGGTGCAGCGGCGCCTCGGACGACTCCGCCGGGAGCACGGCCGCCGAGCGCGGCCTCGCGCAGGACGGCGGCGGGGCAGGTGCGAAGGAGGCCGCGCCCGGCGGCACCGCAAGCGGGGCCGGGGCGACCGCGCCGGTGAAGCTGCCCGCACAGCACATCATCCGCACCGCCTCGCTGACCGTGCAGGTCAAGGACGTCCTGAAGGCCCTGGACGAGGCCCGCACGCGCACCGAGGACGCCGGCGGCTACATCGGCAACGAGAGCACCACCCGGGACGGGCAGGGCCGCGAGCACACCAGGGTCGTGCTGCGCGTGCCGGCCGGGAAGTACGACGCCGTCATGGCCTCTCTGGAGGGCGCCGGCAAGCTCCTCGACCGCAGTGCGAAGGCCGAGGACGTCACCGACCAGGTGGTGGACGTGGAAAGCCGGATCACCTCGCAGCGGGCCAGCGTGGCCCGGATCCGGGAGCTGATGGACCGGGCGACCAGGCTCAGCGACGTGGTGACCCTGGAGGGCGAGCTGAGCACCCGGCAGGCCGACCTGGAGGCGCTGCTCGCCCGGCAGGCGTCCCTGAAGGAACGCACGAGCCTGGCCACCATCACCCTGACGCTGTCCGAGACGCCCGTGAGGAAGGAGGCGAAGCAGGACGACGATCCGGGCTTCCTGGACGCCCTCGCGGGCGGCTGGCACGCCTTCGTGACGATGCTGCGCTGGCTCGCGGTGGTGCTGGGCGCGGTCCTGCCGTTCGCGGCGGTGGCGGCGCTGCTGGCACTGCTGTGGCTGCGCGTCGTACGCCCCCGGCTGTCGCGCCGGCCCCGGCCCGCGCCCGCGGCGGCCACGCTCGGCCCGCTGCCGGCGGCCCGCCCGGCGCCGGAGGCATCACAGCCGCGGACCCCGGGCGAGCGGGACTGAAATCCCCTGCTCCCGTAGCGTGTTCGCATGAGCATGAGCCGTACGCGCAGGGAGCGACTGGTCGTCATCGGCGGCGACGCCGCGGGCATGTCCGCGGCGTCGCAGGCCCGCCGCCTGAAGGGCCCCGGCGAACTGGAGATCGTGGCGTTCGACCGGGGCCACTTCACGTCGTACTCGGCGTGCGGCATCCCCTACTGGGTGGGCGGCGACGTCACCGACCGGGACCGGCTGATCGCCCGCACCCCCGAGGAGCACCGTGCGCGGGACATCGACGTGCGGCTGCGCACCGAGGTCACGGAACTCGACCTGGACGGGCGGCGGGTGCGCGCCCGGGACCTCGACTCGGGCGCCGAGTCCTGGACGCCGTACGACAAGCTCGTGATCGCGACCGGGGCCCGGCCGATCCGGCCCGATCTGCCCGGGGCCGACGCGCCCGGGGTGCACGGGGTGCAGACGCTGGACGACGGCCAGGCCCTGCTCGACACGCTGGCGGGCACGCGCGGCCGCCGGGCGGTGGTGGTCGGGGCGGGGTACATCGGCGTGGAGATGGCCGAGGCGCTCATCAACCGCGGCTACGAGGTGACGGTGGTCAACCGGGGCAGCGAGCCCATGTCGACCCTCGACCCCGACATGGGGCGCCTGGTGCACGAGGCCATGGAGGGCCTGGGCATCACGATGGTGAACGACGCCGAGGTGACGAAGATCCTGACCGGGGACGACGGCCGGGTCCGTGCGGTGGCCACGCAGGAGTGCGAGTTCCCGGCGGACGTGGTCGTGCTCGGGATCGGAGTGCGCCCCGAGACGGCGCTCGCCCGGGCGGCCGGGCTCCCCCTCGGCATCCACGGCGGCCTGCTCACGGACCGTTCGATGCGGGTGCGCGGTCACGAGGACGTCTGGGCGGGGGGCGACTGCGTGGAGGTCCTCGACCTGGTCTCGGGCCAGTTGCGGCACGTCCCGCTCGGCACCCACGCCAACAAGCACGGCCAGGTCATCGGCACCAACGCCGGCGGCGGCTACGCCACGTTCCCCGGCGTGGTCGGCACGGCGGTCAGCAAGGTCTGCGACCTGGAGATCGCCCGCACCGGCCTGCGCGAGAAGGACGCCCACCGCGTCGGGCTCCGTTTCGAGGCGGTCACCATCGAGTCGACCAGCCGCGCCGGCTACTACCCGAACGCCTCCCCCATGACGGTCAAGATGCTCGCCGAGGTGCGCACCGGCCGCCTGCTCGGCGTGCAGATCGTCGGCCGGGAGGGCGCGGGCAAGCGCGTCGACATCGCGGCGGTCGCCCTCACGGCGGGCATGACGGTGGAACAGATGACGACCCTGGACCTGGGCTACGCCCCGCCGTTCTCCCCGGTCTGGGACCCGGTCCTGGTGGCGGCCCGCAAGGCGGCGGCGAAGGTACGCGGTTCGATCGCGCCCTGAGGGGGGCGGGGAATCGCGCGACAGCCACAACGAGCCCGCACCCGCACGAGAACCCGCACCCCTGCGGCGAAACCTACGCGGTCCCGGCCGTCCCGTTGATCCGGTCGATGGCCTGCCGGGCCTGCTCCGCCGGCGGCCGGGCCGGCAGGGACGACACCGACGCCGACGCGGCCGTCACCGCCGCCGGTTGCTCCCCTGACGGCTTGGCGTGCGCGGCCACCCGCGAGGAACGCAGCCGGTGGCTCACCGCCTCCTCCAGCGTCACCGGCCGCCGCCACTGCGCGGCCAGCCGTCCGGCCTCCTGGCCGAGGCGGGCCACATCCTCCCAGGGCAGCCGCACCACCAGCGTCAGCTCCGCCTCGCCGTCCGGCAGTGCGTGCATCGCAGGAGTCACTCGGTCGTTCATCGCCTGTTCCTCACGTCGGCCCCGCGACCCGCCTTCCCCGCGCCGCGGGCGGTTGCCGACACATACGCACGCCCCGACGGCCGCGTTCACCCACGCCACCGATTCGCCGGCGGCGCCCCGGGCACACGTGGGGTGTGGTGATCCCCGTCCATGACCTGAACCCGGTGCGGCGCACCCCCTGGGTCACGTACGCCCTGCTGGCCGCCAACGTCGTCGTCTTCCTGCTCACCCCCGGCATGGCCGGCTCCCTCACGGGCGGGAGCGGCCTGGCCCAGCTGTGCCACCTCCAGGCGTTCCTGGACCACTACGCGGCCGTGCCGCGGGAGCTGATCCACCACGAGATGCCGCGTCTGGTGCCCACCGGTGACGTGGGCGTGGGCCCGCAGGGGCCGGGCTGTGTGATCGGTCCGCCGTCCTACGACAAGTCGCCGGAACTCAGCGTGCTGACGGCGATGTTCCTGCACGGCGGCTGGCTGCACCTGCTGGGCAACATGCTGTTCCTGTGGATCTTCGGCAACAACATCGAGGACCGCATGGGCCACCTGCGCTTCCTGCTCTTCTACGGCGTCTGCGGCATCGCGGCCGCCTACGCCTTCGCGCTCCTCAACGCCGGCTCCGGCGCTCCCCTGATCGGCGCCTCGGGGGCGATCGCCGGGGTGCTGGGTGCCTATCTGGTGCTGTACCCGAGGGCCCGGGTGTGGGTGCTGGTCCCGTTCCTGGTCTTCCTGCCGCTGCGGCTGCCGGCCTGGATCGTGCTGGGCCTGTGGTTCGTGCTGCAGGCGGTGCACTCCTCCGGCGCGGGTGTCTCCGACGCCGGCACGGTGGCGTACGCGGCGCACGTCGCCGGGTTCGTCGTCGGCCTGCTGATCGCCCTGCCGCTGCGCCCCGGCACGCCGCCCCCTCCCCAGCCGCGCGGCGTCCTGTTCGGCAGGCGGGCACGGCCCGGGTGGTGAGTCCCGGGCCGGACGGGGTCAGCGGGCGGTGTGGGTGTGGACGTACTCCACGAGCCGGGTCAGCGCGTCGGGGTCCGTGGCCGGCATGACGCCGTGGCCCAGGTTGAAGACGTGTCCCTCCAGGCCCGCCGCCGACTGGAGGACCTCTCGGGTCTTGGCCTCGACGGCCTCGGTCGGGGCGAACAGCACGGTCGGGTCGAGGTTGCCCTGGAGCGCCTTGCCGGGACCGACGCGGCGGGCGGCCTCGTCCATCGGGACGCGCCAGTCGACGCCGACGACGTCCGCGCCGGCCTCGCCCATGAGGCCCAGCAGCTCACCGGTGCCGACGCCGAAGTGGATGCGCGGGACGCCGTAGCCGGCCACGGCCTCGAAGACCTTCGCCGACGCCGGCAGCACCGAGCGCCGGTAGTCGACGGGGGCCAGGGCGCCGGCCCAGGAGTCGAACAGCTGGACGGCCGAGGCGCCCGCCTCGATCTGCACCTTCAGGAAGGCGGCCGTGATGTCCGCGAGGCGGTCGAGCAGGTCGGCCCAGAGCCCGGGGTCGCCGTACATCATCGCCTTGGCGTTCTCGTACGTGCGGGACGGGCCGCCCTCGACGAGGTAGCTGGCGAGGGTGAAGGGGGCGCCGGCGAAGCCGATCAGGGGCGTGGCGCCGAGTTCGCGGGTGAGCAGGCCGATGGCCTCGGTGACGTAGGAGACGTCCTCGGGGGTGAGGTCGCGCAGCTGGGCGAGGTCGGCGCGGGTGCGGATCGGATGCTCGACGACCGGGCCGACGCCGGGCTTGATGTCGAGGTCGATGCCGATGGCCTTGAGCGGGACGACGATGTCGCTGAAGTAGATCGCCGCGTCCACGCCGTGCCGGCGGACCGGCTGGAGCGTGATCTCGGTGACCAGTTCGGGCCGCATGCAGGACTCCAGCATCGGAACGCCCTCGCGCACCTTGCGGTACTCCGGCAGCGAACGCCCGGCCTGCCGCATGAACCACACCGGCGTGTGCGGCACGGGCTCGCGCCGGCACGCCTTGAGGAAGGCGGAGTCGTACGGGGCGGACGGCTGCGGGGCCCGGGGGGCGTCGTTGGCACTCACGGGCCAAGTTTCGCACGCCGCCAGGCAGCGCGATCCAGCCCCTGGACGGGCGCGGACGGGCGCGGGCGGGCACGGGCGGGCGCGGGGTGTCTAGCCCGCACCCGGGCTCCGGTCCCCGTAATCTTCCCGCATGGCTGCGGCTCAGGGACGACTGTCGGACGGCGCTGGCGGAATGGACGAAGCGAAGGACACCGAGGACGACCGGCGGGAGGCGGACTCCGCCCCGCTGCCCTTCCGGACCGCCGTCGACGCGCTCAAGGCGGCGCGGCTGCGACCCCAGATCGAGGTGGAGCCGACGCCGGCGCCCAAGCGGCTCGCCCCGTACTCCTACGCGCTGGAGGCCGCGGTCGTCGACGGTGAACAGGACCTGGCCGACGGCCGTCTGGTGCTGCTGCACGACCCGGCCGGGCACGACGCCTGGCGGGGCACCTTCCGGCTGGTGACGCTGGTGCGCGCCGAGCTGGAGCCGGAGATGGCCGCGGACCCGCTGCTGCCGGAGGTGTGCTGGTCCTGGCTGACCGGCGCGCTGCAGACGCGCGGGCTCACCTACGGGGAGCCGAGCGGCACGGTCACGCGGGCGAGCTCCCACTACTTCGGCGGACTGTCCGCCCGCCCCGCCTCCTCGCAGATCGAGATCCGCGCCTCGTGGACGCCGCGCGATGGCCTGGGCGGGGTGCCGGACACGGCCGCCCACCTGGCGTCCTGGTGCGATCTGCTGGCCCAGGTCGCGGGGCTGCCCCCGGCCGTGCCCGGCGACGCGTCCGTGGTGACGCTGCCCCAGCGGCGCGGGCCCCAGTCCCGCTGATCGAACCCCTTCCCACCCCGTACTGATCGAACTTGTACGGGGTGGTCAACGCTGCCCTGCCGACGATCACACCTGCGTCCCCCTCTTGGCCGAATCACTTTGTCGATACGGCCACTTTCGACCGCGTACCGACGCAGACCGAAACCGTCCGACCTTCGAATGATCGACCGCGTGTCCGAATTGCACGGATTGTTATCACCGAATCGTGATCATTCTCTAAAGGCGGACGGGTCCTCTGCCGAAGACGTCTGTGACCTTGAAAGCACGGTTCGTCCCGGCTTCACCCCCCCGAGCCGGCCCCGTCCCGCACCCCAGGAGGCCTGGTGTCCGTTCTCCTCGAGCAGCCCGCAAGCCTGGTCGCCTACCGCCCGAACAAGCCGACCGCCATGGTGGTCGTGGCCGACCCGCGCGTCCGTTCCACCGTCACCCGCCACCTGTGGGCGCTCGGTGTGCGCGATGTCATCGAGGCCTCGTCCATCGCGGAGGCTCGTCCCCGCATCGGCAACCCCCGCGACATCTGCGTCGCCGACGTCCACCTGCCGGATGGCTCCGGCCTCACCCTGCTGTCCGAGACCCGCGCCGCGGGCTGGCCCAACGGCCTCGCCCTCTCCGCGGCCGACGACATCGGCGCCGTGCGCAACGCGCTCGCCGGCGGTGTGAAGGGCTACGTCGTCACCGGCACCCGCACCAACGTCGGGCTCCCCACCCGGCCGGGCGCCGCCCCCATCGGCGCCGCCGCCGCGCGCCTGCACCGCCGCCCCCCGGGCGCCCCGAGCCACCCGGGCGGCTACCGCGAACTGTCCGGCCGCGAGGTCGAGGTACTGCGGCTGGTCGCCGAAGGCCAGTCGAACAAGGCGATCGGCGTCTCGATGGGCCTGTCCGCGCTGACCGTCAAGAGCCACCTCGCCCGCATCGCCCGCAAGCTCGGCACGGGCGACCGCGCCGGGATGGTGGCGGTGGCGCTGCGGACCGGCATCATCCACTGACCCCGACCACCGACCGCCCCCGGATCACCCGATCCGCCCCCGCCCTGACCCTTCCTGATCATTCACCCATGAACGGGACCGGCCGCTCGGTCCCCTTCCCTCACGCGCGGCTCGTGAACCCGCCACTTCCCCGGCATGACTGGTTTGCGACCCTCGGGCGCCCGCCGACGGAACGTTCCGTCGGCGGGCGCTGTCCATACACGGATACCCTTGACAGGTGACCGACGCCCACGACACCGCAGCAGACAGCCCACTGCGAACCACCGGAGGCGCCCCTCCGGACGACGGCGGATCTTCTGCTGTGGAGGCGCCGATCCCTCTGCTGGAGCCGCGCGAGGGCATTCCGCCCGTCGTCGCGGACGACGCCGCCCTGGCCCGGGTCATCGCCGCCTTCGAGGCCGGCTCCGGCCCGGTCGCCGTCGACGCCGAGCGGGCGTCCGGCTACCGCTACGGCCAGCGCGCCTACCTCGTGCAGCTGCGCCGCGAGGGCGCCGGCACCGCGCTGATCGACCCCGTGGCCTGCCCCGACCTGTCCGCGCTGGGCGAGGCCCTGTCCAGCGTGGAGTGGGTGCTGCACGCGGCCACGCAGGACCTGCCGTGCCTGCGCGAGATAGGCATGGTGCCGACGCGGCTGTTCGACACGGAGCTGGCCGGGCGGCTCGCCGGGTTCCCGCGGGTCGGCCTCGGCGCGATGGTCGAGAGCGTGCTGGGCTTCGTCCTGGAGAAGGGCCACTCCGCCGTCGACTGGTCCACCCGGCCGCTGCCCGAGCCCTGGCTGCGCTACGCGGCGCTGGACGTCGAGCTCCTGGTCGACCTGCGCGACGCGCTGGAGAAGGAGCTGGACCGGCAGGGCAAGCTGGAGTGGGCCCGCCAGGAGTTCGACGCGATCGCCTCGGCCCCGCCGCCCGAGCCCCGCAAGGACCCCTGGCGGCGCACGTCGGGCATGCACAAGGTGCGCCGGCGGCGGCAGCTGGCCGTGGTGCGTGAGCTGTGGCAGACCCGGGACCGGATCGCGCAGCGGCGGGACGTCTCGCCCGGCAAGGTGCTCGGGGACGCGGCCATCGTGGAGGCCGCGCTCGCCCTTCCGGCCAACGTGCACGCGCTGGCCGCGCTGAACGGCTTCGGGCACCGGATGGGCAAGCGACAGCTGGAGCAGTGGCAGGCGGCGGTGGACCGGGCGAAGGCCCTGACCGAGGCGCAGCTGCCGCAGCCGGGGCAGTCGGTGGCCGGGCCGCCGCCACCCCGGGCCTGGGCCGACAAGGATCCCGCGGCGGCGGCGCGGCTGTCCGCCGCCCGGGCCGGGGTGTCCGCGCTCGCCGAGGAACTCGACATGCCGCAGGAGAACCTGATCACGCCGGACACGGTGCGGCGGGTGTGCTGGGAGCCGCCGGCGGTGGTGGACGCGGAGTCCGTCGCGGCGGCACTGACCGGGTACGGGGCCCGGGCCTGGCAGGTCGAGCAGGTCACGCCGGTGCTGGTGACCGCGTTGTCCGCCGAGGCGCCGTAGGGGGCGGGTGCCTCCTCACCTGGTCGCTCCCTTGGTGAAGCCGTTGTAGATGTAGCGCTGGAGGCTCAGGAAGACGATCAGGGTCGGGAGGATCACCAGGATCGCTCCCGCCGAGATGGTCTCCCAGTGGGCACCGAAGGGGCCCTTGAAGCGGAACAGGGACGTCGAGATCACGCCAAGATCTTCGGACGGCATGTAGAGGAACGGGATGTAGAAGTCGTTGTAGGTGGTGATCCCCTTGACGATCACCACCGTCGCGATCGCCGGTTTCAGCAACGGGAAGATGATCTTGCGGTAGATCGTGAAGGCATTGGCGCCGTCCAGCCGGGCCGCCTCGTCCAGCGAGGTGGGGATGGACCGCACGAACTGCAGGAAGATGTAGATCGAGACGATGTCCGTGCCCATGTAGAGGGCGATCGGCGCCCACAGGCTGTCGAACATGCCGAAGCTGTTCACGATCTGGAAGGTCGCCACCTGCGTGGTGACGCCGGGGACCAGGGCGGCGATCAGGAACAGGGCGAGGACCGGCTTCTTGCAGCGGAAGCTGAAGCGGTCGATCGCGTAGGCCGTCATGGAACCGATCAGGACCGTGCCGCCGATGGCGAAGAGCAGGATGAACGCGGTGTTGGCGAACGCGGAGAGCATGCGGCCGTCGTGGAACGCCGTCGCGTAGTTGCCGAGGTTGAGCGGGTCGTCGGGGAGCGCCAGGGCTCCGCTGCCGTTCGCCATCTCCCGCTCGGACTTCAGGGACGTCAGGAAGACGGCCGCCAGCGGCAGCAGCACCACCGCGGTCGCGGCGAGCAGGGACGCGTACATCAGGGCGCGGGCGACTGCGCGGCGCGTCATGTGAGGTCCACCTTGTCGTCGGGGACGAGGCGCCGCTGCACCCAGGTCACGGCCAGGACGATCAGCAGCAGCACGATCGCGGCTGCCGAGGCGAGCCCCGTCTTGTTGAACTGGAAGGCCAGCTTCACGGTCTGGATCACGAAGGTCTCGGTGCCCGTCGCGCCGCCGGTCATGATGTACGGGATCTCGAAGACCGACAGGGAGCCGGAGATCGACAGGATCACGGTCAGGGAGAGGACCGGCTTGATGCCGGGCGCGATGATGTGGCGGAACTGCTGCCAGCGGTTGGCGCCGTCCAGTTCGGCCGCCTCGTAGAGGTCCCCGGGGATCGACTGGATCGCGCCGAGGAAGAGGACGAAGTTCAGGCCCAGGTAGCGCCAGACCGAGACGGCCGCCAGGGAGGTGTTCGCCGACTCCGGGGTGCCCAGCCAGGCACGGTCGGTCTCCGCACCGAACAGCCCGAGGACCGAGTCGAGGGTGCCGCCGTCCTGGAAGAAGTAGAGGAAGACGAAGCCGATCGCCACCCCGTTGATCAGGTACGGGAAGAACAGCACGCCCTTGAAGAAGTTCCGGAAGCGGACGTTGAAGCTCAGGACCGTGGCGAAGTACAGCGCGGCGACGATCTGGAGGACGGAGGCCGCCAGGTAGTAGCCGCTGACCCAGAAGACCTCGAACAGGTCGGAGCGGGTGAAGAGTTCGGCGTAGTTGTCGGCGCCCGTGTAGCGCAGCTCGGGGCTGACGCCGTCCCAGTCGGTGAGGCTGTACGCGACCATGTTGGCGATCGGCGCGTAGGTGAAGAGGATCAGGAGCGTGAGCGGGGCGAGCAGGAACAGCCAGGGGGTGGCCCCGCGCCACAGGCGGGCCGTGCGCGGCGCCGGGGCCGGTTGTGGGGCGGCCGGGCCCAGGGCGGGCCGGACGGCCGCCTTCTCGGTGGTGTCCGTCATCAGGACCCCAGGAACTGCTGGGTCTCGGTCCACTTCCTCGCGAGGCCGTCCAGGAAGTCGTCCAGGCTGCCCTCGGTGGCGCCGCGGGCGAGGTCGACGAGGTCCTGGCGGTAGTCGGGCTTGTTGATGCCGACCTCGGAGGTGTTGTCGATGGACTTCACCTCGGCGCCCTTGGAGTCGTCGAGGTCGAGGAGCCTGACGCCGGCCTCCTCGTAGGGCTTGAGGACGTCGGGCAGCGGGTCGTCCTTCAGCGGGGACAGGGCCAGGTTGTCCTCGGCGTAGCCGGACTCCTCGGTGAACCAGTCGATCCAGGCGCGGGCGGCCGCCTTGTGGTCGGAGTGGATGTTGACGGCCTGGTTGTAGTCGGGCAGCGCGACCGCGCAGAACCTGCCGTCCTTCCGCGCCGGGAAGGGCATGAACCCGATGTCGTCGGGGTTCGCGCCCGCCTGCTCGGCGGCGCCCCGCAGCTGGATGACGGCCCAGGAGCCGAGCCACATGGTGGCGATCTCGCCCTTGGCCAGCCTGGGCTTGGAGGCCTCCCAGTTGGTGGTGGTCGGGTCCTTCTCGGCGAGCCCTTCGCGCACGATGTCGTACAGCAGCGTGTCGGCCGTCCGCAGGTCGGAGCCCTCGGCCCACGGGTTGCCCTCGGCGAGCCGGGTGGTGGCCTGTTCGTCGCAGCTGACCGAGCCGTTGACCTGGGTCCACTGGGTGAGCGGCCACATGTCCTTGAAGTTGGTGTAGTACGGGACCGCGTCGGTCCTCGCCTTGACCGCCTTCAGGGCGGCGAGGAACTCGGCCGGGGTCTTCGGCCATTCGGTGACGCCGGCGCGCTGCCACACCCTCTTGTTGTAGATGAAGCCGGGGACCGCGCCGAGCGGACTCTGGCCGTAGACCTTGCCGTTCACGGTGGTGTAGTCGGTGAAGCGGTACTTCTCGCTCCGCTCGGCCCGGCTGCCCAGCGAGGCGAAGAAACGGGGGTAGTCCTTCTTCTCGATCACGCCCGGGATCATCAGGACGTCGCCGTAGTTCTCCGTGTTCATGCGGATCTTGACTTCGCCCTCGTAGTCGGTGATGGCGTCGAACTCGACCTTCACCCCGGGGTACGTCTTGCGGAACTCGGCGGCGTACTTCTTCATCGTCCCGTCCTGTACGAGGTCGGTCCGGTGGGTGAGGACCGTGATGGTCCCGGTGACTTCGGAGGGATCGTCGGGCGCCTTCGCATCCGCGCCTTTCGCGCTGCCTCCGGTGCCGGTGCAGCCGGAGGCCAGCAGGGCCGCTCCGACGGTGAGGGCGAGGACGGTACGGCGGTTCATGTGCATCAGCTCCGTTCGCGGCAGGGGACTCGGGACGGACGAGCACGTGCGGTATGGCTGGTTCGGCACTCTGACAGCGCTGGCTCAACCGGTAAAGTCCCATTCCCGCCAACGATGCGAAATCGACACTCGACTCTTCACTTAACCGGTAAAGGGAGTGCGCATGCTGGAGGTCACACCGCTCGGCGAGGGATGGATCCTGTGGCACGGCCCGGACGCGCTGCCGGCCGCCGCGCCGGGCTGCGTGCACACCGACCTGATGGCGGCCGGGGTGATCCCGGACCCGTTCCTCGGCCGGAACGAGACCGAGGTGGCCTGGGTGGGGCGGCGGGACTGGACCTACGAGCGGGAACTCGACGGCTCGTCGGCGCAGGAGCAGACCGACCTGGTCTTCGACGGGCTCGACACCGTCGCCGAGATCTCCCTGGACGGGCGGCCGCTGGGGACGGTGCGGAACATGCACCGCTCGTACCGGTTCGACGTGACGGGGCTGTCGGGGCGGCTGGCCGTGCGGTTCGTCTCCGCCTACGCCGAGGCCGAGGCCGTCCGGGGCCGGCTGGGCGAACGGCCCGCCGCCTACGCCGAGCCGTACCAGTACGTGCGCAAGATGGCCTGCTCCTTCGGCTGGGACTGGGGGCCGACCCTGGTCACCGCCGGGATCTGGCGGCCGGTGCGCCTGGAGCACTGGTCGACGGCCCGCATCGCCCGGGTGCGGCCCCTGGTGACCGTCGAGGAGGGCACCGGGGTCGTCGAGCTGGCCGTCGACGTCGAGCGGACCCGGGTGGAGGCACCGCTCGCCGTGGAGGCGTCCGTGGCCGGGGCACGGGCCCGCGCCGAGATCGGGGGGACGGGCGGGACGGTACGTCTGCGGGTGCCGGACCCGGCGCTGTGGTGGCCGCGGGGCTATGGCGAACAGCCGCTGTACGAGGTGGAGTTGAAGCTGCTGCACGGCGGCGAGGAGCTGGATGTGTGGCGGCGGCGGATCGGCTTCAGGACCGTGGAGCTGGACCGGCGGGCCGACGCGCACGGCACCGGCTTCACCCTCGTCGTGAACGGCGAGCGGCTCTTCGCGCGGGGCGTCAACTGGATCCCGGACGACGTCTTCCCGTCCCGGATCACCCGCGCCCGCTACCGGGAGCGGCTGGAGCAGGCCGCCGCCGCGGGCGTGGACCTCGTGCGCGTCTGGGGCGGCGGGATCTACGAGAGCGCGGACTTCTACGACGCCTGCGACGAACTCGGCCTGCTGGTCTGGCAGGACTTCCCGTTCGCCTGCGCGGCCTACCCGGAGGAGCAGCCGCTGCGCGGCGAGGTGGAGGCCGAGGCGCGGGAGAACGTCGTACGGCTGATGCCGCACCCGTCGCTGGTGCTCTGGAACGGCAACAACGAGAACCTGTGGGGCTTCCGCGACTGGGGGTGGGAGCCGCGGCTGGCCGGGGACTCCTGGGGCGAGGGCTATTACCTGGGCGTGCTGCCCCGGGTGGTGGGCGAGCTGGACCCGACCCGGCCGTACACGGCAGGCAGCCCCTGGTCCGGGTCGTGGCGGCACCATCCGAACGACCCGGCGCACGGCACCCACCACTCGTGGGAGGTGTGGAACCGCGAGGACTACGCCGGCTACCGGCTCAGCGTGCCGCGGTTCGTCGCCGAGTTCGGCTGGCAGGCGCCGCCCGCGTACGCCACGCTGCGCCGGGCGCTGCCCGGTGAGGATCTCGCGCCGGACTCCCCCGGCATGCTGCACCACCAGAAGGCCGACGACGGCAACGGCAAGCTGGCGCGCGGTCTCGCCCGGCACTTCGCGGTGCCGGACGGCGACTTCGACCGCTGGCACTACCTCACGCAGGTCAACCAGGCCCGGGCGGTCGCGGCCGGGATCGAGCACTGGCGCGCGCACTGGCCGGTGTGCGCGGGCACGATCGTCTGGCAGCTCAACGACTGCTGGCCGGTGACCTCCTGGGCGGCGATCGACGGGGACGGGCGCGAGAAGCCGCTGTTCCACGAGCTGAAGCGGCTGTACGCGGACCGGTTGCTGACGATCCGGGGGACAAAGGACGGACGGCTGGAGCTGGCCGCGGTGAACCAGGCGGCCGGGGACTGGACGGGGACGCTGACCCTGCGGCGGATGTCCGTCGAGGGCGAGGTGCTGGGGCGGCGCGGCGTGCCCCTGGCGGCCGGGGCGCGAAGCGTGGCACGGGTCGGGGTGCCGGACGGACTGGTGCCGGCGGGACCGAAGGAGTTCCTGGTGGCGGACGCGGACGGGCTGCGGGCGGTGCACTTCCCGGTGCCCGACCGGGAGGTCGCCTGCCCCCGGCCGGAGTTCGAGGTCGCGCTCGCCCCGGAGGGGATCACGGTGACCGCCCGTACGCTGGTGCGGGACCTGCTGCTGCAGGCCGACCGGCTCGATCCGTCGGCGCGGGCCGACCGGGGGCTGGTCACGCTGCTGCCGGGCGAAGAGGTGACCATCGGGGTGCGCGGCTGGAAGACTCCGGACGCGGAACGTGCTCGATCGGCCCTGTACTGCGTGGAGCCCACCCGATGACGGCAACGCCGACCCCTCGCGTCACCATCAAGGACGTCGCCGCGCGCGCCGGCGTGTCCAAGGGAGCCGTGTCCCTCGCCTTCAACCACAAGCCGGGCCTGTCCGAGGCGACCCGGGACCGGATCTTCCGGGCGGCGCGGGAGCTGGGCTGGGCGCCGAGTCTCACGGCCCGGACGCTGGCCGGGTCGCGGGTGGACGTGGTGGGGCTCGCGGTGTGCCGGCCGGCCCGGATGCTCGGTCTCGAGCCCTGGTACATGGAGTTCGTGTCGGGCGTGGAGAGCGTGCTGGCCGAGCACTCCTGCTCGCTGCTGCTGCGGCTCGTGCGGAGTCTGGACGAGGAGGTGGGGGTGCAGGAGGCGTGGTGGCGTGGGCGGCAGGTCGGCGGGTCGATCCTGGTCGACTTCCGGGCCGACGATCCCCGGGTGGGTCTGGTCGAGCGGCTCGGGCTGCCGGCCGTCGCCGTCGGGCACCCCTCGCTGACCGGGGGGCTCACCTCGGTGTGGACCGACGACGCCACGGCCGTGACGGAGGCGGTGCGGTACCTGGCCGCGCTCGGGCACCGGCGGATCGCCCGGGTGGGCGGGGCGGCGGACCTCGGGCACACCTCGATCCGGACGGCGGCGTTCGACGAGGCGGCGGGAGCGCTGGCGCTGGCCGGGGCGTGGCAGGTGGCGACGGACTTCTCGGGCGACGCGGGGGCGCGGGCGACGCGGTCACTGCTGACGGCCGCGCCGCCGGACCGGCCGACGGCGATCGTGTACGACAACGACATCATGGCGGTGGCCGGTCTTTCGGTGGCCGCGGAGATGGGGCTGCGGGTGCCGGACGACGTGTCGCTGCTGGCGTGGGACGACTCGCAGCTGTGCCGGCTGACGCATCCGACGCTGTCCGCGATGAGCCATGACGTGCACGGCTTCGGTGCGGAGGTGGCCCGGACGCTGTTCTCGGTGATCACGGGGGGTGAGGCCGGGTCGCATCCCGTGCCCACACCCGTCCTGACACCGCGGGGGTCCACGGCGCCGCCGAAGGTGTGACCTTCACCGCTCCGCCTGTCAGGACTGTGCAGCTACGTTACTCATAAGTAGCATGGAGACTGAGCGCGCGCTCAGCGCATCGCAGCAGCACCGCAATCCTGACCCTGGAGGAGAGCCATCGTGCCTCGTACCGTCAGGGACGTCGTCTTCGTCGACGGCGTCCGCACCCCGTTCGGCAAGGCGGGCCCGAAGGGCATCTACCACGAGACCCGTGCCGACGACCTCGTCGTGAAGGCGATCCGGGAGCTGCTGCGCCGCAACCCCGGCCTGGACCCCAAGAAGATCGACGAGGTCGCCATCGCCGCGACCACGCAGATCGGTGACCAGGGCCTGACCATCGGCCGCACGGCCGGGATCCTCGCCGGCCTGCCGCAGTCCGTCCCGGGCTACAGCATCGACCGCATGTGCGCCGGCGCCCTGACCGCCGTCACCACGGTCGCCGGCTCCGTCGCCTTCGGCGCCTACGACATCGCCATCGCCGGCGGTGTCGAGCACATGGGCCGCCACCCCATGGGCGAGGGCGTGGACCCGAACCCGCGGTTCGTCTCCGAGAAGCTGGTCGACGAGTCGGCCCTCTTCATGGGCATGACCGCGGAGAACCTGCACGACCGCTACCCGCAGATCACCAAGCTGCGCGCCGACGAGTACGCCGTGCGCTCCCAGGAGAAGGCCGCCAAGGCGTACGCCAACGGCAAGATCCAGGCCGACCTGGTGCCGGTCTCGGTCCGCCGCACCAACGCCGAGGCCGGTGAGACGGGCTGGGGCCTGGTCACCGCCGACGAGCCGATGCGCCCGGGCACGACCCTGGAGAACCTCCAGGGCCTGAAGACCCCGTTCCGCGTCCACGGCCGGGTCACCGCGGGCAACGCGGCCGGTCTGAACGACGGCGCCACCGCCTCCCTCATCGCCTCCGAGGAGTTCGCGCGGGAGAACGGCCTCCCGGTGAAGATGCGCCTGGTCTCCTACTCCTTCGCGGGCGTGGAGCCGGAGGTCATGGGCTACGGCCCGATCCCGGCGACGGAGAAGGCGCTGGCCCAGGCCGGTCTGTCGATCTCCGACATCGGCCTGTTCGAGATCAACGAGGCCTTCGCCGTCCAGGTCCTGGCCTTCCTCGACCACTACGGCATCGCCGACGACGACGAGCGCGTCAACCAGTACGGCGGCGCCATCGCGTTCGGCCACCCGCTGGCCTCCTCCGGCGTCCGCCTGATGACGCAGCTGGCCCGCCAGTTCGAGGAGCAGCCGCACGTCCGCTACGGCCTGACCACCATGTGCGTCGGCTTCGGCATGGGCGCGACGGTCATCTGGGAGAACCCGCACTTCGAGGGGGACAAGTGAGCACCACCGCCGAGCTGTTGAAGCAGGCTTCCGAACTGTTCCCGGACGAGGTCGTCACAGTCGCGCACGTACGCCACTTCGACCTCCCCCTGGGTGCCGGGCGCTTCGCCCTGATCACCCTGGACAACGGACACGACCACACCAAGCCGACCACCTTCGGCCCGGCCTCGCTGGCGAATCTCAACGCCGCGATCGACCAGGTCGAGAAGGAGGCGGCGGACGGCGAGATCGTCGGCGTCGGCATCACCGGCAAGCCGTTCATCTTCGCGGTCGGCGCCGACCTCAAGGGCGTCGAGATCCTCAAGGAGCACGAGCACGCGCTCGCCATCGGCAAGGGCGGCCACGAGGTCTTCAAGCGGCTGTCGCAGCTGGCCGTGCCGACCTTCGCGTACTACAACGGCGCCGCGATGGGCGGCGGTGTCGAGGTCGGTCTGCACTGCACCTACCGCACCGTCTCCGCGGCCGTGCCGGCGTTCTCCCTGCCCGAGGTCTTCCTCGGCCTGGTCCCCGGCTGGGGCGGCTGCACGCTGCTGCCGAACCTGATCGGCCCCGAGAAGGCCGTCTCGGTGATCATCGAGAACAGCCTCAACCAGAACAAGCAGCTCAAGGGCAAGCAGGTCTACGAGCTCGGGATCGCCGACGCGATCTTCGAGGGCGCGGACTTCCTGGAGCAGTCGCTGATCTGGACCTCCGCCGTCCTCAAGGGCGAGCTGGAGATCGAGCGTCCGGTGATCGACCGCGGCGAGGGCTGGGACCAGGCCGTCGCCAAGGGCCGCTTCATCGCCGACTCCAAGGTGCACGGCGCCGCCCCGGCCGCCTACCGCGCCCTGGACATCATCGCCGCCGCCAAGAACGGCGACCTGCAGCAGGGCTACGACGCCGAGGACCAGGCGCTCGCCGACCTGATCATGGGCGGTGAACTGCGCGCCGGCATCTACGCCTTCAACCTGGTGCAGAAGCGCGGCAAGCGCCCCGCCGGCGCCCCGGACAAGTCCCTGGCCCGCCCGGTCACCAAGGTCGGTGTCGTCGGCGCCGGTCTGATGGCCTCCCAGCTCGCGCTGTTGTTCCTGCGCCGCCTGGAGGTGCCGGTCGTGCTCACCGACATCGACCAGGAGCGCGTCGACAAGGGCGTAGGTTACGTCCACGCCGAGATCGACAAGCTGCTCGGCAAGGGCCGCATCAACCAGGACAAGGCCAACCGCCTCAAGGCGCTGGTGACCGGTGTCCTGGACAAGGCCGAGGGCTTCGCGGACGCGGACTTCATCATCGAGGCCGTGTTCGAGGAGATGGGCGTCAAGCAGCAGGTGTTCGCCGAGGTCGAGGCGGTCGCCCCGGCGCACGCGATCCTCGCCACCAACACCTCGTCGCTGTCGGTGTCGGAGATGGCCTCCAAGCTCCAGCACCCCGAGCGGGTCGTGGGCTTCCACTTCTTCAACCCGGTCGCCGTCCTGCCGCTGCTGGAGATCGTCCGGGGCGAGCAGACCGACGACGCCTCGCTGGCCACGGCGTTCGGCGTCGCCAAGAAGCTGAAGAAGACCGCGGTGCTGGTGAAGGACGCCCCGGCGTTCGTCGTGAACCGCATCCTGACCCGCTTCATGGGCGAGATCCAGAACGTCATCGACGAGGGCACCCCCGTCGAGGTCGCCGAGAAGGCCGTCGAGCCGCTCGGTCTGCCGATGTCGCCGCTGGTCCTGCTGGAGCTGGTCGGCCCGGCCATCGGCCTGCACGTCTCCGAGACGCTCAACCGGGCGTTCCCGGACCGCTTCACGGTCTCCCCGAACCTCAAGGCGGTCGTCGAGGCCGGCAAGCGCGGCTTCTACGTCTACGACAGCGGCAAGCCCGAGCTCGACCCCGAGGTCGCCGCGCTGCTGAAGCAGGGCGACACCGTCCTGACGGAGGAGCAGGTGCGCGAGCGGGTGCTCGACGCGGTCGCGCAGGAGATCGGGCTCATGCTCGACGAGGGCGTGGTCGCCGAGGCGCAGGACATCGACCTGTGCCTCATCACGGGCGCCGGCTGGCCGTTCCACCTGGGCGGCATCACGCCGTACCTGGACCGCGAGGGTGTCTCCGAGCGCGTCAACGGCAAGAGGTTCCTGGCTCCGGGCGTCGCGAGCGTCCCGGCGTAACGCGTTACCCCTGAGGGGGGTGGGGCGTGCGGTAACAATCCGTGCACCCGCCCCCCTCTGCGCATGCCTGCACGGATAGGATCCTCACACAATCCGACCATTGTTTACCTGGCTCCGACGGTCTCCACCCAAGGCCGCCGGTGTCTTGAGAAGGAGTCTTCCGTGGCGTCCTCCCGCCGCCGACCGTCCGGACGACGGGTGTGGCCCAAGATCAGGCTCCTGCTCCTCGTGGCCGTGGTGGCGGCCGGCGGAACCGCGCTGTACCCGGTGTGGAAGGCGGCCAACCCGGACCCGCCCGAGCTGAAGGTCCGCTACCGCACGGACACCCCGGCCACGGCGGCGGCGGCCAAGCCGTCCCTTGAGGTCTTCAACGACACCGGCAAGCCGCTGCCGTTGAGCGATGTCACGCTCCGGTACTGGTTCACTGCCGACGGCTCCGCCTCGTACGCCTACAACTGTGTGAACGCCGTCTTCGGCTGCTCGAACGTGGCCGGGCGGATCGTCGCGATGGACAAGCCCACCGACACCGCCGACCACTACCTGGAACTCCGGTTCACCGAGGGCGCCGGTGACCTCGGGGCCGGCGCCAACAGCAAGGGAATCGACGTCCAGCTGTTCCGCACCGACCACAAGAAGCTCAAGCAGTCCGACGACCGCTCCTTCGACGCGGAGAAGACGTCCTACAAGGAGGCCGAGAAGGTCACCGCGTACAAGCGGGGCGTCCTCGCCTGGGGTGAGGAACCGGACGGCACGAAGGCGAGCGACGAGAAGAAGGCGACGGCGAAGACCGCGCCCGCGGCGCTGCCCGCCCCGCCGGCCGGGGTGCTGTTCGACGACTTCAGCTACCTGGGCCCCAAGGACCCCGCCCTGTTCAAGCACGGCTGGCTGGTCCGCACCAGCAAGGGCGGTCCCGGCATCGAGAACACCTGGTCGGCTCAGGGCGTCAGCTTCCCCACCGCCGAGGGCTCCCACGCGGACGGCCAGGTGCTCAACCTCCGGGCGAGCACGGACGGCACGAAGACCGGGACGAAGCAGGCGAGTCTCGGCACGGCCGCGAGCAAGTTCCGCGACGGCACCTACGCGGCCCGCATCCACTTCAGCGACGGGCCGTCCGCCGGCAAGGCCGGCGACCACGTCAACCAGACCTTCTACACCATCGGCGGCAAGGGCTCGAAGTACAGCGAGCTGGACAACGAGTACATGCCCAACGGCGGCTGGGGCCGGCCCGGCCCCAAGCTCGACACGGTCACCTGGTACGACCACAAGACCAACGACCGGGTCTACGAGACGACCAACAAGAGCCTCGACGCCTGGCACACCGTGCTGATCCGGGTGAAGGACGGCGTGGTCGCCTACTGGCTCGACGGCAAGAAGCTCTTCCTGAGCAACGGCAAGTACGTGCCCCGCGCGGACATGTCCGTGAACTTCAACCACTGGTTCATCGACCTGCCGTTCAAGGGCGAACGCGCCTGGGACATGAAGGTCGACTGGCTCTACTACAACGCGAACGACACGCTGTCGGCGGAGGAGGTCCAGGCCGAGGTGGCGGACTTCACCGGCGAGGGCATGAACTACTTCGACACGGTTCGGGAGACCCGGTGAGGAACAGGCGGTCCGGCGCCCACAGGCACGCTGCCGAGGCAACGGAGAACAAACCGGTGGTGAGCAGGCGCTCCGCGCTGCTGATGGGCGGCGCGGGGGGCGTCGCGATGGCCGGTGCCGGCGCGTGGATGGGCAAGGTGATGGCACAGCCGGCCGCCGCCCCCGCCGCCGAGGGAGCCATCGGAGGCCTCACCACGCCTCCCCTCTACGCCCCCTCCGGGCGCCGCCCGAAGTACCGCCGGGCCAGCTGGTCCCAGCAGTTCCAGTCGGGCCACGGCTGGACACCCGGCGGCGCGGGCACGGCCTCGGCCGAGGCGAACGACAAGACCCAGTTCGTCCGCGGCACCCAGGCGGTCCGGGTGACCACCAACGGCACCGGCAAGCAGTCCTACGTCCGCAGGACGGGCCTGAGCGCGATGAGCCTGAGCGGCAAGATGATCCGGCTCGTCTTCCGCGTCGACGACGTCACCAACCTGGCCAAGATGGTCTTCTACCTGGGCAGCGGCTCGCTCGCGAACCACTTCGCCTGGACCTTCCACGTCCACTCCAAGACGTCGGCCAACTACGTCCAGTCCGGCGAGTGGGTCACGGTCCACCTCCAGTGGGCGGACGTCAACGCGGCGGCCGGTACGTACTCCATCGGCGCGGACGGCAAGCCGTCCACGAAGACCGGCTTCACGGACATGTCGTTCGCCGTGTACGACAACGCGGGCGGCCCGGTGACCTACCGGCTGCAGGCCGTGGAGCTGATCCCGGACACCGTCTCGGTCTTCCCCAAGGGCGTCGTCTCCATCACCTTCGACGACTCCCACAAGTCGATCCACGACCTGGCCCGGCCGGTCATGGACCGCTTCGGCTTCCCCGGCACGGTCTACAACATCGCCGACGCCATCGGTACCGGCAGCTTCCTGACGATGGGCCAGATGCGCTCCATGCAGGACTTCTCCGGCTGGGAGATGGCGGGCCACTCGTACGCCAACGCCGTGCACACGGCCAGCTACCCCAAGCTGACCGCCGAACAGGCCGACGACGATTTCCGCAAGCTGCGCGAGTGGCTGGTGTCCAACGGCTTCACCAGCGAGCACTTCGCCTACCCGCACGGCGCCTTCCAGAAGACGTCCGACGGCGTGCCGGTCGACCAGATCGCCAGTCGGCACTTCACCACCGCCCGGTCGATCATCTCCGAGACCATCGAGTCCTTCGCCCCGGCGATGCCCTACCGCCTCAAGGCGCTGACCGGCATCAACGACGGCACGGGCATCGGCGGTACGGCCCTGTCGAAGCTGACGGGCCCGGGCGGCAGGCTCGACCGGTGCGTCAACAGCGGCGACTGGCTGATCCTCTGCCTGCACAAGGTCACCGAGGGCCCCCCGGCGACCAGCACCGAGATCGGCAAGGCCGGTCTGGAGACCCTGATGAAGGCGATCGACGACCGGGACATCCCGGTGCTGACGGTCGAGGAGGCCATGGCCTCGTACACCTGAGGCCCGGACGCACAAGTGAGGGGCGGCCCCCCGGCCGCCCCTCTCTCCGTTCTTCCGCGGTCCTACCAGCCGCCGCCCTGCCCATAGCCCTGGCCGTGCCCCTGGCCCTGACCCTGGCCTTGGCCTTGCTGCCAGGAGGGGTCCTGGTAGGGGTAGCCGCCCTGCTGCGGGTCGTGGCCATGGCCCGGGTACTGCTGCTGGTACGGGTCGGGCTGACCGTAGCCGCCGCCCTGCCACTGCTGCTGGCCGGCCGGTGCCGGGGCTCCCCAGGACACCCGCTGCTGCGGGACGGCCGCGTGCTGCTCCTCGTCATAGCCGGGGATCGGCTGCGGCTGGGAGGGGATGCCGCCCGCCGGGCGCGGCCGGGTGCGCAGGGCCACGCCCTCCAGGCGCATCAGCTGGAGCGTCTCGGTGACCTTCTTGTCGGAGTACGGGTCCTCTTCCTCGAAGATCTCCGTCACGTCGTGCTCGTGGTCCCCGGCCACGGACACCTCCACGCCGCCCTGACGGGTGCCCCAGCTGCCCTTGTGCAGGGTGAACAGGGCGTAGAAGCGCAGCGGGGTGAGCAGCGTCAGCTGGATCACGCCGTAGATCGGCGCGAGCAGGAACATGCCGAAGCGCTTGACGAAGCCCATGCCGCGGCGCGGGAAGTCGAGGTAGCGGACGTTGCGCAGGTACCCCATGAGCACCATGAAGATCAGGTAGTCCCCGATGTGGTTCAGGAACTGCTGGGGCTTGATGATGGGCAGGATGACCATCGAGTAGAACATCGCCGAGCCGAAGACCAGCCAGAGCGCGAGCTCCATGCAGGTCAGCCAGAAAGCCGGGCGGTACTTCTTCTGGTGGCGGAACGCCCACAGGGACTCGCGGAAGAAGGACTTGTTCCAGCGGACCTGCTGGCGCAGGAAGTGCGGCAGCTTCTCGGGGACGGCGGTGTAGCCGACGGCCGTCTCCTGGAAGACGACCTGGCCTTCCATCAGGCAGTAGTTGGTCATGCGGCGGTCGTCGCCGAAGACGGCCGGCTTGCCCAGGAACTGCTGGTTGAGGAAGTCCGGCAGGTACTTGCGCACCAGCGTGCCGCGGTAGGCGGACAGCGCGCCGCAGCAGCACAGCACCGACTTCAGCCGGGAGTAGGCGGCCCGCTCGAAGAGGAACGAGTTGCCGTAGCGCAGGTCCTGCAGGCGCGTGAAGATGTTGCTGTCGTGGTTGAGCGCCAGCACCATGCCGGTGGAGGCCATGATCTTCTCGTCGGCCAGCGGCAGCAGCAGTTCGCGCACGGTGTCCCGGGACAGCACCGTGTCCGAGTCGACGCACAGGAAGATGTCGGAGTACGGCGCGGCCTCGAAGCCCAGCGCCAGCGCCTCGCGCTTGCCCTTGTTCTCGGGCTGGACACTGACGGTGTACTTGACGCCCTTGGCCTCGAACTCGCGGCGCAGCTTCCTGGCCGCACGGATGCCGGAGTCGTTGGCGCTGGCGTCGTCGATGATGTGGATCTCGTTCGGCAGGCGGCTCTGCGCGAGGAGGCTGCGCATGCCCTGCTCGAACATCACCGGGTCCTCGTTGTAGATCGGGATGACCGCGGTGACCCAGGCGTTCTCCAGGTACTCCAGCTCCTCCCGCCCGGCCTTGGCCGGACGGTAGAACAGGGCGCCGATCATCTTCAGGGCCAGCAGGCCCATGGCGCCCATCGAGTACAGGTGGAGCGAGCCGGCGTCGAGCCGGGTGGCGATCAGCGCGGCCAGGCCCAGGAAGACGAAGTACGAGACCTTCAGGTGCCGCCGCTTGCGGTGGGCCCGACGGCCACCGGAGTCGACGGCTCCCGGTATGTACGTATCGTCGGCAGTCACAGCTTGACCACCCGCGGATGGTCGGCGGACTTGCCCCGGGTGTCGAACAGCGCCCGGGCGCGGTCGGCGAGCGCGTCCAGGTCGATCTCGCGGTGCGGCTGGAGCAGGATGGTGAGGTCGGCGGCCTCGGCGGCGGCGAGGTAGTCCCCGGCCCGCTCGACGGGCGCACCGTCGACGCGCCAGTCCTCGACCCGCGGGTCGAAGTAGACGAGCTCGGCACCGCGCGCCAGGAGGTTCTCGGCGACGGCAAGCGCGGGGCTCTCCCGCTGGTCGGAGATGTCCGGCTTGTACGTCACGCCGAGCAGCAGCACCCGGGAGCCGCGCACGGCCTTGCCCTGGTCGTTCAGCAGGTCCGCCGCACGGTTGACGACGTGCACGGGCATGCGCTGGTTGATCTCCTGCGCCAGCTCCACGAACCGGAACGGGATGCCCAGCGAACGCACCTTGTACGAAAGGTAGTTGGGGTCGATCGGGATGCAGTGCCCGCCGACGCCGGGGCCGGGGTAGAAGGGCGCGAACCCGAACGGCTTCGTCGAGGCGCACCGGATGGCGTCCCACAGGTCGACGCCGATCTCCCGGCAGAACATCGACATCTCGTTGACGAGCGCGATGTTGACGTGCCGGTAGGTGTTCTCCAGCAGCTTGGCCATCTCGGCCTCGCGGGTGCCCTTGGCCTCGACGACGCGCTGCACGAACCGCTCGTAGAGGGCACGGGCGGCCTTGGTGCAGTCGGCCGTGATGCCGCCGACGACCTTGGGGGTGTTCTCCAGGCCGAAGGAGGCGTTGCCCGGGTCGATGCGCTCCGGGGAGAAGGCGAGGTGGAAGTCGACGCCGACCCGCAGTCCGCCGGCCTCCAGGCGCGGGCGGACGACCTCGTCGGTGGTGCCCGGGTACGTCGTCGACTCCAGCACGACGAGCGTGCCGGCCCTCAGGTGGGCGGCGATGTCGTCGACGGCGGCGTGCACCGCGCCGAGGTCCGGGGCGCCGTGGTCGGTGAGCGGGGTCGGCACGCACACGACCACCGCGGCGGCGTCGGCGATGACCCCGGCCTCGTCGACGGCGCGGAAGCCCTGATCCAGCATGGTGCGCACTTCGGCGTCGGTGATGTCGTCGACGTGCGAACGGCCGGCGTTCAGTCCGTCGACCACCCGCCGGCTGCGGTCGAGTCCGACCACCTTCAGACCCACTGCGGCGGCGGATCTGGCCAGCGGCAGTCCCACGTAACCGAGTCCGACAACGACAAGATCCACCGTGGAGGATCTGCTCACGACATCATTCCCCAACCCCGTTGCCACGGCGTCGGCCAGACGCAGCAGCAACCGGCCCCCCGAGCAAATCGAACAAGTCAAAGGAGGCTAACAAGATCTTCACTTTTTGACCATGTTCATCCAGGGTGCGCCTTGTCACGCGGGCATCTGTACAACCCTCGCCACACTTCGTGTGTCTGGTGCGTCAGGAGCCTCGGAATGAAGGGCTCCCCCCCCGTTTCCGGCAGGGCGTCAGATCTCCCGCCAGGCCTCCAGCGCGAGCCCCGGCTCGTCCTTGCGGCGGGTCAGGAGCAGGGTCCCGCTGGACGGCGAGAGCGAGGCCGCGACGACCTCCTCGTGCTCGTCCAGCGCCAGCGCGACCAGGGCGTCGGACGGCAGTTGCGGGCCGGACTCCGTCCACCAGGCCCCCGCCGACTCCTGCTCGGTCGGGTACGCGGCGAAGGCGACCCGGCCGCTCGACGAGCGCTGCGCGAGCACGGTGCAGTCGTGCCCCTCGATGACACAGCGCACCGCGGAGACCGGCCCGGGTCCGGCGGCCGTCAGGAGGGGCACCGGTTTCTCACCGGGCCGCCAGGCGCACAGGTCACCGGACAGGTCCGTGAAGAAGACGGTGGTGTGCTCGGCCGACGTGGCGAGCGCGCGCAGGGTCCCGGGACGGACGGCGGCCTCCACCTCACCGGCCCGCGCCGGCTTCTTCCCGTCGCCCTCCTGCCGCCAGTGCAGGATCGCGCCGGGCGCGCAGGCGTACAGCTCGATCAGCCCCGACTCCCCCGCCACGGGGGCCAGCTGCTGCTCTACGTCCTGCCCCCCGAGGTCCAGCCAGCCGCCCCAGCCGCCCTTCACCTTCTGGTTGCGCAGGCTCACCCCGCCGCCCGCGTTGCGGACGAAGACGTAGCCGCGCCCCGGGCCGTCGACGGCCACGGCCGGCGGCCCGGTCCGGTCGCCCTTCTTGTCGGGGTGCCCGATCGGCACCCAGTCCAGGGGGGCCAGCAGGGGCCGGAAGTGCGTGGTGTGCACGAGCCCCGACTCCCCCGGCACGGTGGGCCGCCAGGCCGCCAGGTGGGCGTAGCGGTCGGCGCCCTGCCCGACCGCCGCGCCCGGGTGCAGCTTCTGGGTGCCGCCGACGGTGCGCGGGGTGTCCTCCCAGGGGCCGCCGGGGCCGCGTTCCGCCCGGCACAGGACGGCTTCGCCGGAGGGCAGGTAGACGGTGAGGCGGCCGTCACGGCCGCGCAGGAGCCAGTCGCCGTTCACCAGTTCACTTTATGCGGGCTCGGCGGCCCGCCGTGGCCCACCCCCGCGTGCCGCGGCGCCCGTCGTGCGACCCTGGCCGCATGAACGCCGCTGAGCCTCTCCTCGTCGTGGTGGACGCCGCGAATGTCGTCGGATCGGTGCCGGACGGGTGGTGGCGGGACCGGCGGGGGGCCGCGGAGCGGCTGCGGGACCGGCTGGCGGCGGACGGGGTGCCGGGGGTGCCCGGGCCGGTGGAGATCGTCCTCGTCGTGGAGGGGGCGGCCAGGGGGGTGGAGTCGGTACCCGGGGTCCGGGTGTCGTCGGCGCCGGGCAGCGGGGACGACCACATCGTCGAGGTGGTGGCGTCGGCCGGCGACCGCTCCGTCCTGGTGGTCACGGCCGACCGCGAGCTGCGCGGGCGGGTCGGCACCCTGGGCGCGAAGGTGACCGGGCCGCGCACGGTGCGCCCATAGCGACCCGGCACGGCTCCGGGCCGCGCGGTGCCCTCCCCCTCGGCCCGGTAGCAGCACGGGAGCGACCTCGCGCGGCGCGCGCCAATCGCCCGGACCGGCCCGAGGGCCGGTGCCGCGCATCCGCCGCGAACCGGGAGCAGCCCGGGGACCTCGCGCGGGACGCCCGTCGCCCGGGACCAGCCCGGGAGCCCGTGCCGCACATCCGCCGCGAACCGGCAGCAACCCAGGTCGCCTCGCGCAGCGCGCCCATAGCGGCCCGGCACGGCTCCGGGCCGCGCGGTGCCCTCCCCCTCGGCCCGGCAGCAGCACGGGAGCGACCTCGCGCGGCGCGCGCCAATCGCCCGGACCGGCCCGAGGGCCGGTGCCGCGCATCCGCCGCGAACCGGGAGCAGCCCGGGGACCTCGCGCGGGACGCCCGTCGCCCGGGACCAGCCCGGGAGCCCGTGCCGCGCATCCGCCACGAACCCGCAGCAACCCAGGTCGCCTCGCGCAGCGCGCCCATAGCGACCCGGCACGGCTCCAGGACGCGCAGTGCGCTCCCCCTCGGCCCGGCAGCAGCACGGGGCGACCTCGCGCGGCGCGCGCCAATCGCCCGGACCGGCCCGAGGGCCGGTGCCGCGCATCCGCCGCGGACCGGCAGCAACCCAGGGACCTCGCGTGGTACGCCCCTGGCAACCCGGCAGCAGCCCCGCGGGCCTCGCATGGGGCGCCCCTCGCGGCCCGGCAGCAGCCCGGGGATCTCACCCGGCGCGCCCCTCACGGCCCGCGACCAACCCGGGCGGCGCGCCGCGTCTCCGCCGCATCCCAGGGACTCGTGCGGTGCGCCGGTCGCAGCCCGGCAGCAGCTAAGGACCTCACCCCGCGCGCCCCTCGTAGTCCGGAACCGGCCCGGGCGGGGCGGCCCGGGCCGTGCGGTCGTCGCGGGCCGGCAGCAGCCGCCGGAGGGCCGTGCGGGCGTCCGTCGCCCCCGGTGTGGCGTCGGCGGCCCTGGCGCCCGGGCGCCCTCGGCGGCCCGGGTTCCGTGGCGGCTAGGGCGTCGTGCCGCCGCCCGCGGTCGGCTGCTCCTCGGCCGCTCCGGCGCGTAGGCGGCTGTGGGTGCGGCCGTAGAGGAAGTACACCAGGAAGCCGGCCGCCATCCAGATGCCGAACCGGACCCATGTCTCGGCGGGCAGGTTGATCATCAGCCACAGGGAGGCGCACACCGACAGGATCGGGATGACCGGGACCCACGGGGTGCGGAACGCCCGGGGCAGGTCGGGGCGGGTCCGGCGCAGGATGATCACGCCGATCGCGACGACCACGAAGGCGAACAGCGTGCCGATGTTCACCAGGGCGGCCAGTTCCGTCAGCGGCGTGAACCCGGCCAGGATCGCGATGATCACACCGAGCAGGATGGTCGGCCGGTGCGGCGTCTTGAACCGGGGGTGCACGCGCGAGAAGAACCGCGGCAGCAGCCCGTCACGGCTCATGGCGAAGAACACCCGGGTCTGCCCGAGCAGCAGGATCATGCACACCGTCGTCAGACCGACCGCGGCCCCGAAGCTGATGAAGCCCGCGTACCACGGGTGTCCCGTGGCCTTGAACGCGTCGGCCAGCGGCGCGTCCACGGACAGCCGGGTGTAGTTCTGCATGCCGGTGACCACGATCGAGACGAGCACGTACAGCGTGGTGCAGATCAGCAGGGAGCCGAGGATGCCGCGCGGCATGTCGCGCTGCGGGTTGCGCGTCTCCTCGGCGGCCGTGGCCACCACGTCGAAGCCGATGAAGGCGAAGAACACGACCGAGGCGGCGGTGAAGATGCCCATCACGCCGAAGTTGGACGGCGCCCAGCCGAACATCAGCTGGATCAGCGGCGAGTCGAGACTCGCCCCGGCCTCCACCGGCTTCTCCTTCGGGATGAACGGGTCGTAGTTCTCACCCTTGATGAGGAACGCGCCCGCGATGATCACCACGAGCACGACCGTGACCTTGATGGCGACGACGAGCGAGGTGATGCGCGCCGACAGCTTCATGCCGAGGACGAGGATGACCGTGAGGACCAGCACGAGCACGGCGGCGAGGATGTCGAAGCCGAAGCCGTCGGCGCCCTCCCGGCTGCCCAGGGCCGCCGGCATCTGCCAGCCGGCGTTGTCCATGAGCGACTGGATGTACCCCGACCAGCCGACGGCCACCACCGCCGTCCCGAGCGCGAACTCCAGGACCAGGTCCCAGCCGATGATCCAGGCTGGCAGTTCCCCGAGGGAGGCGTACGAGAACGTGTAGGCGGACCCGGCGACCGGGACCGTGGAGGCGAACTCGGCGTAGCAGAGCGCGGCCAGCGCACAGGCGACACCGGCCGCCGCGAACGCCAGGGCCACCGCGGGCCCGGCGTTGTTCTTGGCGACGGTGCCGGTGAGGACGAAGATGCCGGTGCCGATGATCACACCGACACCGAAGACGGTCAGATCCAGCGCGGACAAGGACTTCTTGAGCGCGTGCTCTGGCTCCTCGGTATCGAGGATGGACTGCTCGACCTTCTTCGTCCGGAAGAGGGTGCTGCTCACGGGGTACCTCCCACGCTTGTCGTCCTCGACATGATCGAGAGGGGGCACCATCCGCATGCCCCGACAGCGACGGAATCACGCCAATGGGCCGGTTTCACCACCCTTGTCGGGGGTGAAACCGGCCCATTCGGCGGTACCGGGTGGGCGTCAGTCGCGCGCGGGCTCCACGGAGTCGACCGTGGCCCGCTCGTAGCGCCCGTCCAGCTTGGCGACCAGGCCGGTCACCTGCCGGGCGATGTCCGGCGCGGTGAGGCCGATCTCGGCGAGCACCTCGGCGCGCGAGGCGTGATCGAGGAAGCGCGGCGGGATGCCGAAGTCGCGCAGGGGGACGTCGACTCCCGCGTCGCGCAGCGCCTGCGCGATGGCCGAGCCGACGCCGCCGACCCGGCTGTTGTCCTCGACGGTGACGACCACGCGGTGCCGCTCGGCGAGCGGGGCCATGGCCTCGTCGACGGGTTTGACCCAGCGCGGGTCGACGACGGTCGTGGAGATGCCCTGCTTGTCGAGCAGTCCGGCGACCTCCAGGCACATCGGCGCGAGGGCGCCGACGGAGACCAGCAGCACGTCGGGCCGGTCGGTGCCGGGCTCGCGCAGCACGTCCATCCCGCCGACCCGGCGCACGGCCGGTACGGCGGGGCCGACGGCACCCTTGGAGAAGCGGACCACGGTCGGCGCGTCCTCGACGGCGACGGCTTCGCGCAGCTGGGCGCGGACCTGGTCGGCGTCGCGCGGCGCGGCCAGCCGCAGCCCGGGCACCACCTGGAGGATCGACATGTCCCACATGCCGTTGTGGGAGGCGCCGTCGGTGCCGGTGACCCCGGCCCGGTCCAGGACGAAGGTGACACCGCACTTGTGCAGCGCCACGTCCATCAGCACCTGGTCGAAGGCGCGGTTGAGGAAGGTGGCGTAGACGGCGAACACCGGGTGCACGCCGCCCGTGGCCAGGCCCGCGGCGGAGACGGCGCCGTGCTGTTCGGCGATGCCGACGTCGTAGACCCGCTCCGGGAAGCGCTTGGCGAACCTGTCCAGGCCCACCGGCTGGAGCATGGCGGCGGTGATGGCGACGATGTCCTCGCGCTCCTCGCCGAGCTTCACCATCTCCTCGCCGAAGACGGAGGTCCAGTCGGCGCCGGAGCTGGCGATCGGCAGGCCCGTGTCGGGGTGGATCTTGCCGACGGCGTGGAAGCGGTCCGCCTCGTCCTGGAGGGCGGGCTGGTAGCCGCGGCCCTTCTCGGTGAGGCAGTGCACGATGACGGGCCCGCCGAACCGCTTGGCGCGGGCCAGGGCGGACTCCAGGGCCTCGATGTCGTGGCCGTCGATCGGGCCGACGTACTTCAGGCCCAGGTCCTCGAACATGCCCTGCGGGGCGATGAAGTCCTTCAGGCCCTTCTTGGCGCCGTGCAGGGTGTCGTAGAGCGGCCGGCCGACGACCGGGGTGCGCTCCAGGACCTCCTTGGTGCGGGCGAGGAAGCGCTCGTAGCCGTCGGTGGTGCGCAGGGTCGCCAGGTGGTTGGCGAGGCCGCCGATGGTCGGCGCGTAGGAGCGCTCGTTGTCGTTGACGACGATGACGAGCGGGCGGTCCTTGGCGTCGGCGATGTTGTTCAGCGCCTCCCAGGCCATGCCGCCGGTCAGGGCGCCGTCGCCGATGACGGCGACGACGTGGTCGTCGCGCTTCATCAGCTGGTTGGCCTTGGCGAGGCCGTCGGCCCAGCCGAGGACGGTCGAGGCGTGCGAGTTCTCGATGACGTCGTGCTCGGACTCGGCCTGCGAGGGGTAGCCGGACAGGCCGCCCTTCATCTTCAGCCGGGAGAAGTCCTGGCGGCCGGTGAGCAGTTTGTGGACGTAGGACTGGTGTCCGGTGTCCCACAGCACCTTGTCCCTGGGCGATTCGAAGACCCGGTGCAGGGCGATGGTGAGCTCCACCACGCCGAGGTTGGGGCCGAGGTGACCGCCGGTCTTGGAGACCGCTTCGACAAGGAAGGTCCGGATCTCCTCCGCCAGCTGGTTCAGCTCCTCCAGGCTGAGCCGGTCCAGATCGCGCGGTCCCCTGATACGGGTCAGCAGCGGCACCCGTGCCTCCTTGCAGTAGAGCTGATCGAGCTGTTGCCGGGCGTGTCGAGTCTAATGTTCCGCCCCAGGGGACCGCGCCGAGGCCGTGCGTCATCCGTCACGCATTCGGCTGTACCCAACTTGGGCCCCGCCTACGACACGACTGTGCCCGGCACCTGTCGGTGCCGGGCACAGTGAGGGTCTTCGGCGCTACGCGCGACCCGCGGTCTTCTGCGTCTTGCGCGTCACCGCGTCGATGACGACCGTGGCGAGGAGCACACCACCGGTGATCATGTACTGCACCGGGGAGGCGATGCCCTCCAGGGCGAGGCCGTACTGGATCGAGACGATCACCAGCACACCGAGCAGCGCGTTCCACGTGCGGCCGCGGCCGCCGAAGAGGGACGTGCCACCGATCACCGCCGCGGCGATCGCGTTCATCAGCAGGTCACCGCCGCCGGCGCCCTGGTTGGCCGCCGCGATCTTCGAGGCGATGAACAGGCCGCCCACCGCGGCGAAGGTGCCGGAGATCGCGAAGACCGAGATCCGGACCATCTCCACGTTGATGCCGGCCCGGCGCGAGGCCTCGACGCTGCCGCCGAGCGCGAACACCTTGCGGCCGTACGCCGTGCGCCGCAGCACGAAGTCCGTGACCAGCAGCACCACGATGAAGATCACCACGGCGAGCGGCAGGCCCTTGTACTGGTTGAAGACGATGGCGACGGCGAAGGCGAGGACCGCCAGCAGCACCGTGCGCACGATCGTCTCGCTCAGCGGCCGGGACGGCACACCCGCGGCCTCGCGGCGGCGGTTGCCGTAGAAGGAGCTGAGGAAGTACCCGGCGGTCACCACCGCGGCCAGCGCGTACGCGGCGGCCACGTCGGAGAAGTAGTAGCTCGTCAGCTGGGCCACGACCCCGTCCGGGTCGAGGTTGATCGTGCCGTTGTCGCCCAGGGTCTGGAGCATGAAGCCGTTCCAGAACAGCAGACCGGCCAGGGTGACGGCGAAGGCGGGGACGCCGATCTTCGCGAAGAAGAAGCCGTGCAGCACGCCGGCGACCGTGCCGGTGAGGATGGCCAGCACGAAGGCGAGCCACTCGTTCATGCCGTTGGTGACGTTCAGCACCGCGAAGGTCGCACCGGCGACACCGGACACCGAGCCGACCGACAGGTCGATCTCGCCGAGCAGCAGCACGAACACGATGCCGACGGCGATCATGCCCGTGCCGACCATGGCGACGGACATGTCGGACAGGTTGCCCGCGGTGAGGAAGTTGGAGTTCAGGCTCGTGAAGATGAGCCAGATGATGGCCAGGCCGATGACGACCGGGATGGAACCCAGGTCACCGGACTTCATCTTCCGCTTGAACTCGGTGACGTAGCCCGCGAGGCCCTGCTCGCGCACCAGCAGCCGCGGGTCGACGACCGTGACGGCGGCCTTGGCCGCCTCGGGGTTCTCCACGACGTGCTCTTCGGATCCCGGAGCCGCGGAGGTCTTGTCGATGCTCACTTGGAAACCTCCCCGTTCGTGCGCGCCGCACGGCGGGTCACGGCGTTGTCGGTGGCGCCGGTGATGGCGGAGATGATCTCTTCCTGCGAGGTCGACTTGACCTCGAAGACGCCGTTGTTGCGCCCGAGGCGCAGCACGGCGACCTTGTCCGCCACGGCCTTGACGTCGGCCATGTTGTGGCTGATCAGGATCACGGCGTGACCGCGTTCGCGCAGCCGCTCGACCAGGTCGAGGACCTGGGCGGTCTGCTCGACGCCGAGCGCGGCGGTGGGCTCGTCGAGGATGACCAGCTTGGGCTCTCCGAGCATGGACCGGGCGATGGCCACGGTCTGGCGCTGACCACCGGAGAGCGAGGCGATCGGGATGCGCACGCTGGGGATGCGGATCGACAGCGTGTCGAGGAGCTCGCGGGAGCGGCGCTCCATCTCCACCTCGTCCAGGATGCCGCGCTTGCGCAGCTCCCGGCCCAGGTAGAGGTTGCCGACGACGTCGATGTTGTCGCACAGCGCGAGGTCCTGGTAGACGGTCGCGATGCCCAGGTTCTGGGCGTCGTGCGGCTTGTTGATCTGGACGGACCTGCCGTCCCATTCGATGACGCCCTCATCGATGGGGTGCACGCCGGCGATCGTCTTGACCAGCGTGGACTTTCCGGCGCCGTTGTCGCCCACCAGGGCGACCACCTCACCGGCGTGGACCTCAAGCTCTACGTCGGTGAGCGCCTGTACGGCACCGAACCGCTTTGAGACCCCGCGCAACGCCAGCACGGGCGTAGCGGACACGTGAACCATCTCCTTCGCCGCCTGACCCGGCGGGAGGTTGTGCAGAAGTGTGGGAGGAGTGATCACTCCGGCGCCCCGCGGAGCTTGCGGGGCTGGTGTGGCGGGGCGCCGGAGGAACTCGGGGCAGCCGGTCCGTGGGAGTTCCGGGAGTCCGGACGGACTCCCTGGTGTCTTCATCGGACCTGGCGGCTGCTTAGTTGAGGCCGATCTTGTCGCAGGCGGACTTGTACTTGCCCGCGCAGATCTCGTTCACGGTGTAGATGCCGTCCTTGATGACGGTGTCCTTGATGTTGTCCTTGGTCAGCGAGACGACCGGGACCAGGACGGACGGGATGGCCTTGGTGGTCGGGCTGTCGACCTTGTCCTTGGCGATCGAGTCGAGCGACTTGCCCTGGGCGAGGGCGACGGCCATCTCGGCCGCGACGTCCGCCTCCTGCGGGTAGGGCTTGTAGACGCTCATGTACTGCTCACCGGTGACGATGCGCTGCACGCCGGAGAGCTCGGCGTCCTGGCCGGTGACGGGGATGTCGGCGATGCCGGCGGCCTTCAGGGCGGTGATGATGCCGCCCGCCATGCCGTCGTTGGCGGAGTAGACGCCGACGATCTTGTCCTTGCCGAGGGCGGAGATGGCGCCCTCCATGTTGGCGTTGGCGTTCTCCGGCTTCCACTCCTTGGTGTCGTACTCGCGGCCGATCTTCACCTTGCCGTCGAGCACGGAGTGCGCGCCCTTCTTGAACTGGGCGGCGTTCGGGTCGGTGGAGGACCCGTTCATCATGACGATCTGGCCGTCCTTGGCCTTGTCGCCCAGGGCCTTCAGCAGGGCCTCGCCCTGGGTCTTGCCGACGGTCTCGTTGTCGAACGAGGTGTAGGCGTCGATCGGGCCCTCGGCCAGGCGGTCGTAGGCGACGACGGGGATGCCGGCGTCCTTGGCCTTCTTCACCGAACCGGCGATGGCCTTGGAGTCCACAGCGTCCACGATCAGCACGTCGACCTTGTTGGTCACCATCGTGTCGACCTGCTGGTTCTGCGTGCTGGCGTCCTGCTTGGCGTTGGCGTAGACGACCTCGCCCTTGCCGTTGGTGAGTTCCTTGACCTTCTTCTCGATGAGCGGCCGGTCGAACTTCTCGTAACGGGCGGTCGCGTTCTCGGGAAGGAGCAGACCGACCTTGATGTCGTCGCCCTTCTTGGCGGACCCCGCGGTGGAGTCGGCGTTGTCGCCGGACTCCTTGGCGCTGCCACAGGCAGCAAGCGAAACAGCCATCACACCTGCGGCCACAGCAACGGCGGCGCGACGCATACGCGTGTTCACTTCAGAAACCTCCCTGACGAGGCCGCGACATTGCGGCCGAGGTGGCTGGAAGTCAACTCGGCCACACGTGCGACGTCAAGAAGTAAATCCTTAACGAGATGGCAACGGTGCCATCCGTTCTCTAAGTGAAGGCAGGGGTGACGGCCTTCAGGGGACCTGCGGCCGTCCCGTCCAAAAGGGTCGAATCGCCCATCTCGCTGAGTGCGAGAGCGAGCGCTCCGAGCACCTCCGCACGGCCGCCGAGAGCCCCCGGGAGAACGGACAGCTGGCGCGCCGCACTGGGGATGGCATAGCGGCCGACAGACTCCCGGATGGGCCCGAGCACCAGCTCTCCGGCCTCGGCGAGATCACCGCCGAGGACCACCCGGCTCGGGTTCAGCAGGTTGCAGAGATTGGCCACTCCACTGCCGATGTGGCGGCCGACGTCGGCGATCACCCGACGGCAGCCCGGATCTCCGTCCCGGGCGAGCCGCACGACGCCTTCCATGGTCAGATCGGTCCCGTGGCTGGACTGGAGCAGCGGGAGCACGTAGCGCGCGGCCGTGAAGGTCTCCAGGCAGCCGCGGTTGCCGCAGCGGCAGACCGGGCCGGATTCATCGAGTGTAATATGTCCGATTTCTCCGGCGGTGCCGCCAGGGCCCCGGTAGATCTTCCCGCTGATCACCAGGCCGGCGCCGACACCGCTGGCGACCTTGATGTACGCCAGGTCGCGTACGCCCCGGCCGCTGCCCCAGACCATCTCGCCGAGGGCGCCGAGGTTGGCGTCGTTGTCCACGTGGACGGGGACGCCGAGGCGGTCGCGCAGCTCCTCGGCGGGTTTGGTGCCGGTCCAGCCCGGGAGGATGGCGGTGGAGCCGAGCGTGCCGGACTCCACGTCGATGGGGCCGGGCACGCCGAGGCCGACGCCGGCGATCTTGGAGCGGTCGACGCCGGTGGCCTCGATCAGGCGGGTGACCAGCTGTTCCGCGCGGTCGAAGCCCTGGGTCGACGAGGCGTCGACGTCGAGGGGCTCGGACTCCTCGGCCAGGACCTGGTGGGCGAGGTTGCCGATGGCGACGCGGAGGTGGGTGTGGCCGAAGTCGACGCCGATGACGATGCCGGCGTCGCCGCTGAGCGACACGCTGCGGGCGCGGCGGCCACCGGCGGAGGTCGGCGTGACCTCGACCGTGCCGCCGTCCTTCAACTCCCGGACGATGTTGGAGACCGTCGCCGCGGACAGGCCCGTCGTCCGCGCGATCTCGGCCTGGGTGAGGGAGCCCGCCAGGCGCACGGCTCGTACGACCCGCTCCAGGTTGGCTCGGTGCAGCGACGACTGCGACCCCGGAGTCTCCACGACGACCTCCTGCGCACGGGGCCGCATCGATGAGGCCCCGTCTATGTCCAACTAGTGAACTCTAAGCTGAGCCGTTCGGGTTGCCTCCCGTCAAGAGGTTGAACTGATTCCGGGCGGTATGCGGGTGGTTGCGGAGTGCTACGCGGTAGTTCGCGCTTACTGTCGGCGGGGGGTGGGCGGGGGTGCGGGGTCTTCGCCGGAGAGTGGGTGGGAGTGCGGGGTCTTCGCCTGACGCCGGGTGGTGGGTCGGGGCCGCGCCGGGGGGTGCGGGTCGTCGCCCGCTCAGCTGCGGGCAGTCGTGCCTCCCCCAGTGCCTTGAGGGCCTGGGAGGTGCCCCCAGGGCGGCGCGGGTGGGCGCAGCGGCGCCTCGTCGCGCCGGACTGCGCACCAACCCGGCGGTGCCGGTCAGGCCCGGGCTACTTCAGCGCCCCCGCCGTCAGCCCCTGCACCACCTGCCGCTGGAAGATGATGTACGCGGCGAGGACCGGCAGCATCGCCATGACCAGGCCCGCGAACAGGCCCGACCAGTCGCCCTTGTACCCCTGGCTCACCGCCAGCTGCACCAGGCCCTGGGTGAGGACCCGCTTGTCGGGGTCCGTGTTGAGGACCGTCGGGAGCATGTACTGGTTCCACTGGCCCAGGAAGTTGAAGATGCCCACGCTGATCAGGCCCGGCTTGGCCATGGGCAGCATGACCTGGAAGAACGTGCGGCTGTGGGAGGCGCCGTCGACGAAGGCCGCCTCGGCGATGGACGTCGGCAGCGTGCGGAAGAACGCCGTGAGGAAGAACACCGTGAACGGCAGCGAGTAGGCGATGTAGACCAGGATCAGGCCGTGGATGGTGTTCAGCAGGCCCATGTTGTTCACGACGTAGAACAGCGGGACCAGGGCCAGCATGATCGGGAAGCTCATGCCGCCGATGAACAGGTAGTAGATGAAGCGGTTGCCCGGGAAGTCGAAGCGGGCCAGGACGTAGGCCGCCATGGAGCCAAGGACGAGCGTGCCGATGAGCGACCCGCCGACCACGAGGACCGTGTTGAGGAAGTAGTCGCTCATGTTGGCCTCGGTCCACGCCCTCGACCAGTTGTCGAAGTGCAGCGAGTCCGGGAGCGACCAGGGCGAGCTGAAGATGGAGCGGTCGTCCTTGAACGACGTCATGACCGCCCAGAGCAGCGGCATGACCACCATGACCGCCCAGATGACCAGGACGCCGTGGGAGAAGACGTTGAGGACCGTGCCCTCTTTCTTCGCCTTGGGCGGTGCGGCCGGCGGCAGGTCCTCCTTGGTGAGGACGGCGCCGGACCCGGCCGGGAGCGGAGCGGGGGTTTCGGTGGTCTTCATCAGTACTCCAGCCGCTCGCGGCGGCCCAGCCGCATCACCACGGCGGCGAAGGCCAGCGTGACGACGAGCAGGGCGACACCGATGGTGGTGGCGTAGGCGGCCTGCCCGTCCCGGAACGCCTTCTGGTACACGTACAGGACCATGACGGTGGTCGAGTAGTCGGGACCGCCCGGCCCGGTCGTCATGATCTGCACGACCGCGAACGACTCGGCGCCCAGGGCCAGGATGCCCATGTAGACCCAGCCGGACTGCACCGTGTCCCACAGGAGGGGCAGGGTGATCCGGAAGAACGTGGTGAAGCGGTTCGCGCCGTCCAGCAGGGCCGCCTCGTACATGTCCGCCGGGATGGAGGCCATGCCGGCGGAGAAGAGGACCACGAAGAAGCCGACCGTGGACCAGACGAGGACCGCCATCACCGCCCAGAGGGCCAGATCGGGGTCGCCCAGCCAGAGGGGCTGGAGGTCGCCGAGGCCGATGCCGCGCAGGAGCGAGTTGATCGCGCCGCTGTCCGGGTTGTACGCGAACGCGAACAGCAGCGCGACGATGGCGATCGAGAGGACCTGCGGGAAGAAGTAGACGATCTTGTAGAAGGAGGAGCCGCGGACACCGGTGACGACCGGGCCGTTCTTTCTCTTTCTGCCGCCCACGTTGATCATGAAGGCGAAGAACAGCGCGAGCCCGATCGTCACCACCGGCAGCAGGAGGGCGAACAACAGGCTGTGCTGCAACGACTTCCAGAAGATGTCGTCGTCCAGCATCCGGCTGTAGTTGTCGAAACCGACCATCTTGAATTCGGGACTCAGGCCGGTCCAGTCCGTGAACGAGTAATAGATGGACTGGATGAACGGCCAGACCACGAAGAGCGCGTACAGTCCCAGGGGCAGCGCGAGGAAGCCCACGATGAACCGGTACTTGCCGTGCTGCATCGCCACTCCGGTGCCGTTGCGGAAATTGGGTTTCCGGTGCCGTTACTGGTGCTTGTAGTGCTTGATGGAGTCGTCCTTGGCGGCCTCGTCGGCGAAGCCCTGGATCTTGTTGATGGCCTCGGCGGGAGTGAGGCGGCCGGCCATCATCTCGCCCAGACCGGAGACGCCGATCTTCTCCTTCTGCAACTGCACGTACCAGTCCTGCAGACGGGGGTTCACCACGTTCTCGCCGGCCTTCTCCAGCGCCGCGACGCCCGACTTGAGGCCCGGGGTGAGGGCGATGCCGTCGGTGCCGCCGTTGTAGGCGGTCAGCGACTTCACCTTGCTGGTGAAGTTCTTCGAGGAGGCCTCGCTGAGCATGATGCGCAGCTGCTCCATGCCGCCGGGGGCGTTCTTCGCCTTCGCCGGGACGATGAAGGGCTCGCCGCCGGAGGCCCAGATCGTGCCGAAGGGCAGCTTGTCGGAGGAGTCCAGGCCGGTGGGCGCGGAGACGGCCAGGTCGAAGTCCTCCGGGATGACGTTCGCCGACTCGTTCTCCACCCAGGAGCCGTTCGGGATGAACAGCGCCTTGCCCTCGGCCCACGCGGTCTGCGACTGGATGTGGTCCAGACCCGGGGTGCCCTTGAGGACGTAGCCCTTCTTGTAGAGCTCGTAGTAGGCCTCGAAGCAGGCCTTGACGGCCGGGTGCTTCCAGGCGTTGGGCTCCAGGTTGTCGATGGCGTCGAGGACCTCGCGGCCGCCGACCTTGCCGATCATCGGGTAGAGCGAGAAGGGGATGTAGTACGGGTACTTGCCCGCGTACGTCCAGCCCGCCATGCCCTTCTTCTTGGCCTTGGCGCAGACCGCGAGCATCTGGTCCCAGGTCTCCGGGTACTGCTCGTCGAGCGAGTCCAGGGCCTTCTGCGAGTACCAGACGCCGTACACCGTGTAGGCGTAGTACAGGATCCAGACCTTCTCGCCGTCGAACTGGCCCATCTCCACGATGCCGGGGCGCAGCGTGTCGCGGACCTTCTTGGCCGGGTCGTCGTAGGAGGGCGCGTCCAGCAGCGGGGTGAGGTCGGTGAGCTGGTTCTTGCCCACCAGGACGCCCATGTCCATCTGTTCGGCGCCGGAGTTGTCGATGAGGTCCGGCGGGGTGCCCTGGTTGAAGCGGGGCTGGAGCGTGGACTGGATCTTCTGGGTGGCGGAGAACTTCACCGACGCCTCGGGGAAGTTCTTCTCGTAGATCTTCACGGCGTCCTCGGCGTACTCCTTGCCGAAACCGCCGTCGAACAGGACGAATTCCAGGCCGGCCGTGTCGTTGACGGCGAGCGGGTTCTTCGCGGTCTTCTTGCCGGCCTTGGCCTTGTCCCCGCTGTCGTCGCCGCCGCTGCTCGCGCAGGCGGAGAGGAAACTCATGGTGGGGACGGAGATCAGCCCGAGCGCGGCGGATCGTTTGATCAGGTCACGGCGGCCGACACCCTCGGTGCCGTGGTGCTCGGCGGAAGTGGATCCCATGCTCAAGTCCTCGCCTTCTCCAGGACTCAGGCGGTGAACCGGATCCTTGCCGGCACCGCGATCGGGTCACGCTGGGTCGTGCAGGAAAGTGCGGGTGGTGACGTGCGGATCGTGTGAATCGCCCGACAGGTATAGTCCACTTCCCGCCAGCGGATCAAGATCGAACACAAGGTTGGCCGCGGGTCTTATCCGAGTTGAGACCTCGCGGAAGTATGAGCGGCCTGTGTGTTTCACGACGGAAAAATCCCGGTCTTCGCCCTCGAATGTCACAGGCAAAACCCTTGACACGCCCCGGCACTTGAGCAACTACTGGTCCTTGCGCATTGAAGGTGACAACGTTGTCCACTGCGCAGGGAGGGTACCCGTTGATGCAGCGGAAAGCTCGGCACAGATGGGGTTCGGCGGTCGTGTCGACGACCGCCTTCGCTTTGGCCCTGGGTTCGCAGGGCGTTGCGGTCGCACTGCCCCAGGCCCCGGAGAGACCTGATCGGGGGTTCGCGTCCTCCTTCGAGGCGGACGACCCGCTTCCGGACTGGACGAACACGGTCGACACCGGCCCCGACGGCGGCAAGCGCGCCTCGGGCGTCGACGGCGGCTACAGCAGCGGCATACCGGGCAATGTGACGGATCAGGTCACGGACGTCCGGGCCAGTGCCGAGAACACGGGCGGCGGGGAGGTGAAGGAAAACCTCGTCGATCTCGAACCGAGCACCAAGTGGCTCGCCTTCGAGCCCACCGGCTGGGTCGAGTTCGACCTGGACAAACCAGTCAAACTTGTGCGTTACGCACTGACGTCGGCCAATGACGCCGATGAGCGCGACCCCAAGGACTGGACCCTGAAGGGCTCGGCCGACGGCAAGGAGTGGACGACGCTCGACACCCGGTCCGGGGAGTCCTTCCCGGAGCGGTTCCAGACGAAGACGTACGACCTGGCCGAACCCGCCGAGTACCGGCACTTCCGGCTGGAGGTGACCCGGAACAACGGCGGCGGCATCCTGCAGCTCGCCGACCTCCAGCTGTCCACGGGCGGCGGCGACGGACCGGTCCCGCAGGACATGCTCTCGCTGGTCGACCGCGGCCCGAGCGGCTCCCCGACCGCCAAGGCGGGCGCCGGGTTCACGGGCAAGCGGGCGCTGCGCTACGCCGGACGGCACACCGCCGAGGGACGGGCGTACTCGTACAACAAGGTCTTCGACGTGAACGTGGCCGTCGGCCGGAACACGCAGCTGTCGTACCGGATCTTCCCGTCCATGGCCGACGGCGACCTCGACTACGACGCCACGAACGTCTCCGTCGACCTCGCCTTCACCGACGGCACCCACCTGAGCGACCTGCGCGCCACCGACCAGCACGGCTTCCCGCTGACCCCGCGGGGGCAGGGCGCCTCGAAGATCCTGTACGTCAACCAGTGGAACAACGTGGCGTCCCGGATCGGCTCGGTCGCGGCCGGAAAGACCGTGGACCGGATCCTGGTGGCCTACGACTCCCCCAAGGGCCCCGCCAAGTTCCGCGGCTGGCTGGACGACGTGAACATCGCCTCCGTCGCGCCCGAGCGGCCGAAGGCCCATCTGTCGGACTACGCGGTGACCACCCGCGGCACCAACTCCAGCGGCGGCTTCTCACGGGGCAACAACTTCCCGGCGACGGCCGTCCCGCACGGCTTCAACTTCTGGACGCCGGTGACCAACGCCGGTTCGCTGAGCTGGCTGTACGACTACGCGCGGTCGAACAACGCGGACAACCTGCCGACGATCCAGGCGTTCAGCGCGAGCCACGAGCCGAGCCCCTGGATGGGTGACCGGCAGACCTTCCAGGTGATGCCGTCCGTGGCCGGCGGAACCCCGGAGTACGGGCGGGAGGCGCGGGAGCTGGCCTTCCGGCACGAGAACGAGACCGCGCGGCCGTACTACTACGGGGTGCGGTTCGAGAACGGGCTGAAGGCCGAGATGGCGCCGACCGACCACGCGGCGGCACTGCGCTTCACCTACCCGGGCGACGATGCGAGCGTCCTCTTCGACAACGTCACCGACCAGGCGGGGCTCACCCTCGACAAGGAGAACGGGATCGTCACCGGCTACTCGGACGTCAAGTCCGGGCTGTCGACGGGCGCGACCCGGCTGTTCGTCTACGGCGAGTTCGACAAGCCGGTGGCCGGGGGCGACTCCAGCGGCGTCAAGGGCTACCTGCGCTTCAAGGCCGACGACCGGACCGTCACCCTGCGCCTGGCGACCTCCCTCATCAGCGTCGACCAGGCCAAGGACAACCTCCGCCAGGAGATCCCGGAGGGCCGGTCCTTCGAGGCGGTCAAGAAGAGCGCCCAGCGGCAGTGGGACCGGCTGCTCGGCAAGGTCGAGGTGGAGGGCGCGACGCCCGACCAGCTGACGACGCTGTACTCCAGCCTGTACCGGCTGTACCTGTACCCGAACTCCGGGTTCGAGAAGGTCGGCGGGAAGTACCGGTACGCCTCGCCGTTCTCCCGGATGCCGAACCCGGACACCCCGACCCACACCGGCGCGAAGATCGTCGACGGCAAGGTGTACGTCAACAACGGCTTCTGGGACACCTACCGGACGACCTGGCCCGCCTACTCGTTCCTGACGCCTTCTCAGGCGGGTGAGCTGGTCGACGGGTTCGTGCAGCAGTACAAGGACGGCGGCTGGACCTCGCGCTGGTCCTCCCCCGGCTACGCGGACCTCATGACGGGCACCTCCTCGGACGTGGCGTTCGCGGACGCGTACGTCAAGGGGGTCGGCTTCGACGCGAAGGCGGCCTACGACGCGGCCGTGAAGAACGCCACGGTCGTCCCGCCGAACTCGGGCGTCGGCCGCAAGGGCATGGCCACCTCCCCCTTCCTCGGCTACACGAGCACCGAGACCCACGAGGGCCTTTCCTGGGCGCTGGAGGGCTACCTCAACGACTACGGCATCTCCCGCATGGGCCGGAAGCTGTACGAGGAGACCGGCGAGCGGCGCTACCAGGAGGAGTCGGAGTACTTCCTGGACCGCGCACGGGACTACGTGAACCTCTTCGACAAGAAGGCCGGGTTCTTCCAGGGCCGGGACGCGAAGGGTGACTGGCGGGTGGAGTCCTCGAAGTACGACCCGCGGGTGTGGGGCCACGACTACACCGAGACCAACGGGTGGGGCTACGCCTTCACCGCCCCGCAGGACAGCCGGGGCCTGGCCAACCTGTACGGCGGGCGCAAGGGCCTCGCCGACAAGCTGGACGAGTACCTCTCCACCCCCGAGACGGCCTCCCCGGAGTTCGTCGGCTCCTACGGCGGTGTCATCCACGAGATGACCGAGGCGCGGGACGTGCGGATGGGCATGTACGGGCACTCCAACCAGGTCGCCCACCACGCCCTGTACATGTACGACGCGGCCGGCCAGCCCTGGAAGACGCAGAAGAACGTCCGCGAGGTGCTGTCCCGGCTCTACACGGGCAGCGAGATCGGGCAGGGCTACCACGGCGACGAGGACAACGGCGAGCAGTCGGCCTGGTACCTGTTCTCCGCGCTCGGCTTCTACCCGCTGGTGATGGGCAGCGGCGAGTACGCGATCGGCTCCCCCCTGTTCACGAAGGCGACCGTGCACCTGGAGAACGGGCGCGAGCTGGTGGTGAAGGCGCCGCGCAACAGCGCGAAGAACGTCTACGTGCAAGGGCTCAAGGTCAACGGCCGTCCCTGGTCGAAGACTTCGCTGCCGCACGCGCTGGTCGCCAAGGGCGGTGTCCTGGAGTTCGACATGGGCCCGAGGCCGTCGTCGTGGGGCACGGGCAAGGACGCGGCGCCCGTGTCGATCACGCAGGACGACGAGGTGCCCGCGCCCCGGGCGGACCTGCTGGCGGGCGACGGCGCCCTGTTCGACGACACGTCGGCGACGGACGCCGCGGTGACGTCCGTGGACCTGCCGGTCCGCGAGGGTGCGAAGGCCGTCCAGTACACCCTGACGTCGTCGGCGGACCGGGCGAAGGCACCGGCCGGCTGGACGCTCCAGGGCTCCGCGGACGGTGAGACCTGGCACACGCTGGACCGGCGCTCCGGGGAGGCCTTCGCCTGGGACCGGCAGACCCGCGCGTTCTCGGTGAAGTCACCGGGTACGTACGGGAAGTACCGCCTGGTCCTCGACGGCGAGGCGACACTGGCGGAGGTCGAACTGCTGGGCTGACCAGATGAGTTGGGGGTCTCATGCCGCTTCCCGTGCCCGTCCTTCCGGAGGGTGTCGACCCGGCCTGGCTGCCGCCCGGAGCCTTCCGGGCGATCGGTGGCCGCCGGACGCTGATCCGGGGGTCGGCTCCCCTGGTGGAGACGGTGCACGGGGAGGTGGCCGAGGCCTGCCGGCGGTTCGGGGGCCGGGTCGAGCGCGACGTGCCGGACGGCGGCGCGTACGACCTGGTCCTCGCCCTCGGCGCCGACGGCCTCGGCGACGAGGGCTTCACCCGCGTCCGCGAGGGCGGTACGACGACCGTCACGGCGTCCGGCGGGCGCGGGCTGCTGTACGGCCTGTTCCACGTCGTACGGCTCGGCGAGGAGGCCTTCCGCGGCGAGCGGGCCCGGGAGGTGCACCGCCCGGCGCTCGCCGTGCGCATGCTCGACCACTGGGACAACGTGGCCGTGCACCCGGTCATGGGCCAGGTGGAGCGCGGGTACGCGGGTGGTTCGCTGTTCTGGGACGACGGGCGGGCGCGCGGCGACCTGGAGCGGGTGCGGGCGTACGGCAGGCTGCTGGCGGCGTGCGGGATCAACGCCGTCGCCGTCAACAACGTCAATGTGCACGCCACCGAGGCGCGTCTGCTCACCGGCCGGATCGGCGAAGTGGCCGACATCGCCGCCGCCTTGCGCCCCTACGGCGTCCGCACCCACCTGTCGGTCTCCTTCGCCGCACCGGTCGTGCTCGGCGGGCTGGCCACCGCCGATCCGCTGGACACGGCGGTGCGCGACTGGTGGGCACGGGCGACGCGGCGGGTGTACGAGGCGATCCCCGACTTCGGCGGGTACGTGGTGAAGGCGGACTCGGAGGGCCAGCCGGGTCCGTTCGCCTACGGCCGCACTCACGCCGACGGGGCGAACCTGCTGGCGGCGGCGCTGGAGCCGTTCGGCGGCACCGTGCACTGGCGGGCGTTCGTCTACGACCACCGTCAGGACTGGCGGGACCGCACGACGGACCGGGCCCGGGCCGCGTACGACCACTTCGTGCCGCTGGACGGGGAGTTCGCGGCCAACGCGGTGCTCCAGGTGAAGCACGGGCCCATGGACTTCCAGGTGCGCGAGCCGGTCTCGCCGCTGATCGGGGCCGTGCCCCGCACGCGTCTGGCGGTGGAGCTGCAGATCACCCAGGAGTACACCGGGCAGCAGCGGCACGTGTGCTGGCTGGGGCCGATGTGGAGCGAGGTGCTGCGCTTCCGGCCCGAACCCGGCCGGAGCGTGGGTGAGACGGCGCGGGGCGGACTCGTGGCCGTGTCGAACGCCGGTGCCGGCCCCTTCTGGACCGGGCATCCGCTCGCCCAGGCGAACCTCTACACGTTCGGGCGGCTCGCCTGGGAGCCGGACGCCGAGCCGCGCGAGGTGCTCGACGAGTGGATCGCGCTCACCTTCCCCGGTGCCCCGCGGCGGCTGTCCGACGGGCTGCACGCGGTGCTCGACGGCTCGTGGCGCACCTACGAGAAGTACACCGCCCCGCTCGGGGTGGGCTTCATGGTGCAGCCCGGGCACCACTACGGGCCGAGTGTCGACGGCTACGAGTACAGCCCGTGGGGCACCTACCACTTCGCCGACCGGGACGGCGTCGGCGTGGACCGGAGCGTGGCGACCGGCACCGGGTACGCCGGCCAGTACGGCAAGCCCTGGTCCGGGCTGTACGAGTCGCCGGACACCTGCCCCGACGAGCTGCTGCTGTTCTTCCACCACGTGCCGTACGGGCATGTGCTGCACAGCGGCAGCACGGTCATCCAGCACATCTACGACACGCACTTCGAGGGGGTGGAGGAGGTGGCGCAGGCCCGCCGGGTGTGGGCGGGCCTCGGGGACCTCGTCCCGCCGGAGTGGCACGCGCGCGTGGCGCAGCGGTACGAGGAGCAGACGCGCAGCGCCCTGGAGTGGCGGGACCAGATCAACAGCTACTTCTTCCGCAAGTCCGGTGTGCCGGACGCGCACGGGCGGCGCATCCACTGAAGGACGGCGTACCGCGCGCACGCCACCGCCCTGGCCTCGTTCCGGCCTGGGCCGGTTCGGGTGAGGGATCGCCGCCGTGGGGGATCCTCGGGGTGCGGGGCGCGCTCATGCGGTGAACTCCTGCCGGGTCTCGGTGATCACCGTGCGGCTGCCGTGCAGCAGGGACAGCAGCAGCGGGGCGGCCAGCAGGGCGGGCAGGGCCTCGGTCAGCAGGGCGGTCAGCGCGGCGGTGAGGACGAGCAGAGAGGCGGCGGCGAGGGTGGCGCGGCCCTGCCGGAGCAGGAAATACGCGGCGAGGCGGGCGGTGTCCCGGGCGCGGAAGGTGAAGAGCGAGGTGAGCACGAGGGCGTGCGCGCCCCAGAGCAGGGAGCCGGCGCCGATCCCCGCGAGCAGGACCGCCCACCAGCCGGGCAGGCCCGTGGCGGCGAAGTGGGTCAGGGTGAAGGCGATGACCGTCAGCCAGGCCAGCAGGGGCGCCCAGAGGGCCAGCACCGGTACGGCGTTGAGCCGCCAGCCGCGCAGGAAGGACCGGGCCGGGTGCAGTTCGGTGAGGTCGCGGCTGCGGTGGTGGAGGGCGTGGAGCGCGGCGGACAGGGCCGGGCCGAGGGGCAGCAGACACAGCGCCGCGAGGGGCAGGTTGGCGGGGTCGGGTCCGAGCAGGAGCAGTCCGGCCAGGCCCGGGGAGGCGGTGAGGAGCAGCAGCGCCTCGACGGTGAGGAGGGTGTGGATCAGGGCGCAGGCGCGGGAGAGGGCTCCGGTGCCGAAGCCGGAGGTCCGCACGGTGCTCATGCCACCGCCTCCCCGCTCCTCACCCGTTCTCCTTCGCGAACCGCTCGTGGGCCTTGTTGTGCAGGTCGACGAGTCGCTGCATGTTCTTCGACCTCAGCTCGGCGACGTAGTCGTCCCATTCGGACAGCGGGCGCTTGCCGAGGACGAACTTCAAGGTGTTCTGGATGACGGTGTCCTTCAGCGGGGTGTCCCAGAGGGTCGCCTGCTCCTGCTCGAAGGACCGCAGCGGGTGGGCCGGGTCGATGGGCAGCTGCCGGCGCTGGGCCATGGCGTCCTGGAACCTCTTCTCGTCCGGGCTGAAGGAGGAGGAGACCAGGTCCCAGCTGCCGCCGTAGGTGAAGACGCCGTTGAAGAAGCCGTAGTCCTTCTGGAGGTCCTTGCCGGCGTCCGGGTCCGAGCCCATCAGGGAGATGCCCGGCTTCAGCCGGGGGCGTCCGCCGGACTCGGTGTAGGTGACGCCCTCGACGCCCCACTTGCAGAACTTCTGGCCCTCGTCGGAGTACCAGAGCCAGTCGAGGAACTGCATCATCGCGACGAAGCCGTCGCTCTCGAGGGCCCTGCCCGAGACCATGACGCCGTTCTCCAGGCGGGTGCCGCCGAGCACCACCGGGCCGGCGGGGCCGAGCGGCACCGGGACCATCTCGATCGTCGCGCCCTCGACCTGCTTCTCCAGGTTGTAGCGGTAGTTCTGCACCAGCTCCTGGGGGTTGGCGCTCATCGCGAAGCACTTCTCGGCGAGGAGCTTCTGCACCGCCTGGTCGTCGGTCTGGCTGAAGCTCTCGGGGTCCATGAGCTTGTCGGCGACGAGTCCGCGCAGGTACTCGACCATCCGGCGGTAGCCGTCCTGGGCGCCGGTGAAGACGAACCTCCCCGCCGTGTGGTCGTAGCTGATGTTGTCGTAGCTCCAGCCGGCCCGGACGCCGAAGGCCTGGCCGAGGTAGCCGAACAGCGCGCCGCAGGGGAACGGGGTGTTGGTGCTCCAGCGGTCGGAGAAGGGGTACGTGCCGGGGTACTCCTCCTTGAGCGCCGTGAGCACCTCGCGCACCTCGTCCCAGGTGGTGGGCCGGGCGAGGCCGTGCCTGTGCAGGACGTCCGTGCGGAAGGACAGGGAGTAGCCGGCCTTGGCCTTCTCGTGCAGGCCGGGCAGCAGGTAGTACTTGCCGTCGGACTGGCGGATCGAGTCGAGTTCGGGCTCCAGCCTCCACTTGCGGACCTTGTCGCGGAAGTTGGGCATCAGGTGGACGTAGTCGCTGACGGGGAGGATGGCGCCGGAGGAGACGAAGGCGACCTCGGAGGGGTGGTACGTCTTGGGGATCAGGAACGGGGCGTCCCCGGCCCCGATGAGCACGCTGCGCTTCTTCTCGTAGTCGGCCAGCGGGACGTCGACGGGCTTCAGGGTCACGCCGGTGCGCCGGGTGAGCTCCTTCCAGAACAGCCAGGAGCTCTTCATGGGGTAGACCGGGTTGTTGTTGTGCAGCACGGAGAAGGACAGCGGCTTCGCCGCCTTGAACCGCTGCCCGGCGCGGTAGTTCTTCATCGCCCCGTTCCGTTTCTTCGACAGGTCTTTCCCGTCCCCGCCGTCGTCTCCTCTGCCGCAGCCGGTGACCGTGGCGAGGCCGATGAAGCCGGCTGCGGCGAGTATCTGGCGCCGCGACAGCTGTCCTGCGTTCTGCAAGGAGACTCCTTTGTTCCGTTAGGCGAGTTGAGGAGGCGGCGTCAGCCCTTGACCGCGCCGAGCATCACGCCCGAGACGAAGTAGCGCTGGACGAACGGGTACACGCAGAGGATCGGCAGGGCGGTGAGGACGATGGTGACCGACTGGATGTTGGCGCCGACCTGGCTGAGCTGCTCGGCGCCGGCGCCCGCGTTGCCGCCGCCGGTGGCGCCCTGGATGAGGTTGCGCAGGTAGACCGTGACCGGCATCAGCTCGGTCCGGTCCATGTAGAGGAACGCGCTGAACCAGGAGTTCCAGAACGACACCGAGTAGAAGAGCACCATGGTCGCCACGACCGCCTTGGACAGCGGCAGCACGATCCGCAGCAGGATGCCGTAGGTGCTCAGGCCGTCGATCTGCGCGGCCTCCTCCAGCTCCGTCGGCAGGTTCTCGAAGAACGCCTTCATCACCAGCAGGTTGAACACGCTGATCGCGTTCGGCAGGGCGATCGCCCAGACGCTGTTCTTCAGGCCGAGGCTGGTGACCAGGATGTAGTTGGGGATGAGGCCGCCGGTGAAGAACATGGTGAACACGGCGACGCCGACGAGGAAGCCGCGCCCCTTGAGCTGCTTCTTGGACAGCACGTAGGCGTAACACGTGGTCAGCACCATCGCCACGGCCGTCGCCACGACGGTGTAGAGCACCGTGTTGCCGTAGTTGCGCCAGAACATCGCGTCCCGGAACACGATCTCGTACGTGGTGAGGTCGAACCCCTTGGGCAGCAGGGTCACCTCGCCCGCCCGGATGTGCCGCTCGCCGCTGAAGGACCGCGCGAGGATGTTGGCGAAGGGATAGAGGGTCACCAGCACCACGAGGGTGAGCACCACCGCGTTGACGCCCTGGAAGACCCGGTAGGAGCGGCTCGGCCTCACCACAGGCTCGTCCCCACCGTGCGGCGCGAGAGCTGGTTGGCTGACGTGATGAGGACCAGGCCGATGATCGCCTCGAACAGTCCGATGGCGGCCGCGTAACTGAAACTGTTGGACTCGACGCCGGCCCGGTAGACGTAGGTCGAGATCACGTCGGCGGTCGGATACGTCAGCGGGTTGTACAGCAGCAGCACCTTCTCGAAGCCCACGGCCAGGAAGGTGCCGATGTTGAGGATCAGCAGCGTCACCATGGTGGGCCGGATGCCGGGCAGGGTGACGTGCCGGATCTGCTGCCAGCGATTGGCGCCGTCGATGCGCGCCGCCTCGTACAGGTCCTCGTCGATCGTGGTGAGCGCGGCGAGGTAGAGGATCGTGCCCCAGCCGGCGGTCTGCCAGATCTCCGAGCCGACATAGATCGTGCGGAACCACTCGGGTTCCTGGATGAAGCGGATCGGGTCGTGGCCGAACCAGCCGAGGACGTGGTTGACGGGTCCGTCGCTGGCCAGCATCTGCATCGTGATGCCGGCGACGATCACGATCGACAGGAAGTGCGGGAGGTAGGACACCGACTGCACGAACCGCTTCAGGGAGCGCCGGCGCACCTCGTTGAGCAGCAGCGCCAGCACGATCGGGACGGGGAAGCAGAACAGGAGCGTGAGCCCGCCGATCCACAGGGTGTTGCGGAACACCTGCCAGAAGGTGGGGTCTTCGAGGAACATCCGCACATAGCGCAGCCCCACCCACTCCTCGCCGAAGAGCGACCCACCGGGCTCGAAGCGCCGGAAGGCGATCACGTTGCCGATCATGGGCAGGTAGCGGAAGACCAGGAAGAACAGCAGCGGCAGGATCGCCAGCGAGTACAGCTGCCAGTCGCGGCGCACCGCCCGCCGCCAGCCGGCCGGTGCCCGTCCGCCGCGCCGGGGTGCGGCCCGGGCCGGAGGCGGGTCCTCGGTGCCCGGCGGGGCCGGTGTGGTCGACGTGCTCATGGCTCGGTCCTCCCGTGGACAGGGCACGTGGATCCGAAACTTTCGAGCTCTTACCGGTAACTTCGCGCAACTTAGGGGCACCAGAAAGCGCTGTCAATGGGTGACGCGGCAGACGGACGGGGCGCCTGTGCCGCGTTGGATCCGCATCGAGGCCGGGTAGAACCCAAGGGTTCCCCGCCTGTTCCGCATCGCAAGTTTCTGGAAGTCCGCCGACTCCTGCGAGGTGACGCCGTGCCCGCGTTCGATCTGCCACCGGCCGAACTGGAGCGCTACCGCCCGGACATCGAGGAGCCCGAGGGCTTCGACGCGTTCTGGCGGAGCACGCTGGAGGAGGCCGGGCGGCACGGACCGCTGCTGTCCGTGCGGGAGGCGGACTCGGGGCTGCGGCTGACCCGGACCCGGGACGTGACGTTCCGGGGTTTCGCGGGCGACCCGGTCCGGGCGTGGTTCAGCCGGCCGGCCGGGGCCGGTGAGACGCGCCCGCTCCCGGCGGTGGTCGAGTTCGCCGGGTACGGGCGCGGGCGGGGACTTCCGCACGAACGGCTGACCTGGGTGAACGCCGGCTACGCGCATCTGCTCATGGACAACCGCGGGCAGGGCGACCAGTACGGGTGCGGCGGTGACACGCCCGATCCGCACGCCCGGGTTCCGGGCGGCCCGGGGGTGATGACGCGAGGGCTGCGGACGCCTGAGGACTACTACTACCGGCGGCTGATTACCGACGCGGTGCGGGCGGTGGCGGCGGTACGGGAACTGCCGGGGGTCGACCCCACGCGGGTCGTGGCGGCCGGCAACAGCCAGGGCGGCGGGCTGGCGCTGGCCGCCGCGGGGCTCGTCGCGGACCTGGCGGCCGTGCTGGTGACCGCGCCGCTGCTGTGCGGGATCCGGCGGGCCCTGGACCTCACGGACGCCGACCCGTACGGCGAGATCGCCGCCTACCTCTCCGTCCACCGGGGCGCCGAGCGCGACGCCCACCGCACCCTCTCCTTCGTCGAGGGCGTCTCCTTCGCCCGCCGCGCCCGGGCCCCGGCCCACTTCGGAGTGGGCCTGCGGGACACGGTGTGCCCGCCGAGCGGGGCGTACGCGGCGTTCAACCGGTACGGCGAACTCTCCGGGACCGGTCCCCGCAAGGAGATCCACGCGTACCCGTTCAACGGGCACGAGGGCGGGGACGCGGTGCACGTGCGGCGGCAACTGCTGTGGCTGCGGACGGTGCTGGACGGGCCGGAGGGACCGGAAGGGCCGGAAGGACCGGAAGGGCCGGAGGGACGTGGCACGGCGCCGGGTGGGGCCTGCGGGGTGCGGTGACCCCGGGGAGCGGTGACCCCGGGCGGTGACCTCGGGGAGCGGTGACCTCGGGGAGCGGCCCGGGCACGGCGTTCCGCCGCTCCCCCGGCCTCGCTTCCCGCACCGGCGGTGCCCCTGCCCTGACGTCGCGGCCGCCGAGGCGAGGCCGGCCCGGCCCGCCCGGCCCGGCGTCACTGCGTGATAGGGGACTCCGCGGTGCAGCCGCCTGCGGTCACCAGACCCTCGGCGCTCTGCTCCTCGAGCACCTTGCCCTTGTGAATGATCTTGCAAGTGACCTGGGCGCCCTCGGGGTCCGCGGCGACCGGCATGACGGCGGCGGGCATGATGCCGCGCAGGGTGACGGTCTTCCGCCAGGGCAGCTCGGGCTTCGACACCGACTCGGTCTTCGGCTCCATGGCCTTGCCACCGCCGCCGTGGAACTCGATCGAGTCGACGTTCTTCCCCGTGACCTCGTAGGTCACCTCGTACGTCTCGTCCACCGCCTTGTCCACCTGGTCGACCGCCTCGGAGCAGGCGCCGAGGCCGAGCACGAGCCCGGTCATCGCGACGGAGCACACGGCGGCACGGATGGTGCGGTTCAAAGGATCCCCCGGATCTTGATGGTCGGACCGGCAGCCAACCGCACCGGGCAAGCCAAGTCAACTTGACCTGGGCGCCGCCCCTTTGATCGTGCTACCTTCCGCTGCAGGCGGGGTGGGAGCGCTCCCACAGGGCGGACCGGAACCTGCCCTCACGGTCGCCCCCATCCCGCGCAGGTCCGTCGGCCGCGGCCGACGGCGCTCATACCGGCCCGGCCGTGGCGACGAGGCGGCGCAGGGTGGCCCGGGCCGGTGGGCCCCAGGTGGGTTTGCCGCCCGGGAGGCCCTTGCGGCCGGCCTCGCCGATGAAGAGACCGCCGAGGGCACGCTGGACGCCCCAGCCGCGGGCGCGCACCTGGCGCCATCCCGGGGAAGCGCACGACCCCCACCTCCCCGGGCCACCACCCGGCCAACGTTCCACCGCATGACCCACGCGTCGATCGAGATCACCCCGGAACCGGTCCGGGACCTGCTGCGCAGGCAGCGCCCCGACCGCGCCGCTCACCCGGTACGGCTCGGTGCCCGAGGCTGGGACAACCAGATCTGGCGCCTCGGTGACGACCTGGCCGTCCGGCCTGGACCCTGCTTCCGGACGGCCGCCGCCGACCGCTTCCACGGCGCCTACGAGCCGGCCCCGGACGCGGCCACTCTCCGCCAGGTGCCAGGTGCCAGGTGCCGCATCGTACGTCGCCTTGATAGTCATGACAGGGGTGACCTTCGCCCCAAATGTCGTGGTTATCCAGGTGTGCGATTCTGTTGGTGGGTGCCCTGCCGCTCATGCGCGGCGTGGTTCCGCCATGCCGGTGTGACCCGGCGCCGCCGGTCCCGTGCCCGCGTCGTCGTCGCCTGAGTTCCGGGGACTCCCACCTGCCGGTGGCCACGGCATGGACGGGAGGTGGATGCGGACATGCCTCATGACGGCGAGACCCGGGCCGGGGCTCCCGGCCTTCGGGCGCCGGGGAGCGGGGACGCCGGTCCGTCTCGCCCCGTGCCGGAGCCCGACGCGAGGGAGCGGGTGCTGGCGTTCGCCGGGGTGGGGCTGGCGGCGGTGTACGTGCGGAGCGAGGACGGGACCGAACTCCGGGTGGCTGAGTCGACCGGGGGCGATCCGGAGCGGTACGGGGTGCCGAGTGGGGTGCGGCTTCCGGGGAGCGGCACGGTCGGACCGAGGAGGGGCCCGCGCGGGTCCGTCGCGAACGCGCCGGATCAGGGGTACCGGAGCGGTGCCTCCGGCACGAACGCACCACAGTCGGAAGGCGCCACCGCCCCAGGACCCGCCCCGCACCACACCCCCTCCCGGGACGCACCACAGCCGGAAGGCGCCACCGCCCCAGGACCCGACCCGCACCGCACCCCCTCTCCCGGCCGGAAGTCAGTGGAAGCGGAGAGCGACACCACCCCCGGGGCCCCCACCCCGCCCGTCCCGGCCCCAGCCGACAGGACCGCGGAAGGCCGAGACCGCACGGCCGCCGTCGTCGAGGCCTATCAGCGGGGCCGGGCCGTGTGGCTCGACGGGGTGGGGTCCGCCCGGGGAGAGGACGGGACCGTCCCCGTTCCGTTCGGGGCGTTGCCGCTGGGGGCGGCGGGCGGGTGGCTGGGATGTCTGGTCGTGGTGGGAGAGGCCGGGGAAGGGTTCGGGGGCGAGCAGCGGGAGTTCCTGGGGCGGTACGCCGAGGCCGTCGCCGGGCGGCTGCGGGGCGAGGCAGACCGGTCCGCGCCCACCCCGCTGCTGGACTCGGCCCTGCGCGCCATGGGCGTCGGCTCCTTCGCCCTGGCGCCCGGCACCGGGCTGGTCGAGACGGACCAGGCCCTGCTCGAACTCGTCGGCATCCCCGAGGACGGGTTCGACGGCAAGACCGACACCCTCCTGTCGTACAGCGTCCCGGAGGACGTTCCCGCCCTGCTGTCGGTGATCGAGCCGTCCGCGCAGACCCCGGGCCGCCGTGAACTGGAGTTCCGCATCCGCCGGCCCACCGGGGAACTGTGCTGGCTGCGTCTGGGCTGCCGTGTGCTGAAGGAGCCCGACGGCGCCCCGCGACGCGTGCTGGGCGTGGTCACCGCGGCCCCGGTGCTGCGCCGGGGCGCCAGCGACGTCGCCCGCATCCAGTGGCTGACGGCCGCGCTCGACGACGCGACGACGGTGCGGGACGTCAGCCGCGTGGTCGTCGCCGCCCTGCGCGAACCGCTCGGCGCGGACCGGGTGGCGCTCGCCGAGGTGCTGGAGGACCGGCTGGCCGTCACGGTGCTCGATCCGCCGGGTGCCGGTGCCTGGCCGGAGCTGTGGCGTTCGGAGTGGCGCTCGGAGTGGCCCGACGCGCCGGTCAGCGCCCTGCCCACGCTGCAGGCGGCGCTGCGGGACGGCCGGATGAGCCTGTGGCCCGCGGGCGCCGTGCTGGAACCGGGGCTCGCCGGCGTCGGCCCCGGCGGACTGGCCGTACTGCCACTGCCCGCGAAGAACGGCGTGGCCGGGGTGTGCCTGGTCGGCTGGGACGCCCCGCACGAGTTCGCCCCCGAGGAGCGGGCCCTGCTCACCGCGACCGCCGGACTGGTGGGACAGGCCCTGAAACGCGCGCACGCCTACGACGCCGAGCAGGAACTCGCGACGATGCTCCAGCGCAGCCTGCTCCCCCGCCGCCTTCCCCGGCTGCCCGGCGGCATCGCCGTGGCCCGCTACCTGCCCGCCCGGCGCGGCCTCCAGGTGGGGGGCGACTGGTACGACGTGATCGCCCTGTCGGAGGGGAAGGTCGCCCTGGTCATCGGGGACGTACAGGGGCACAGCGCCGGGGCCGCGACGATCATGGGTCAGATGCGTACCGCGGTCCGCGCCTACGCCGTCGAGGGGCATCCGCCGGACGTGGTCGTCGCGCACGCCAACCGGCTGCTCGTCGGCATGGAGACCGACCTGTTCGCCACCTGCTGCTACGTCGAGCTGGACATGGAGGAGGGCAACGCCCTGTTCGTGCGGGCCGGGCATCTGGCCCCCCTGGTGCGTGATCCCGGCGGCGGCACAGCGGAGATCGCGGTCGAGGGCGGGCTGCCCCTGGGGGTCCTGGCCGACGCCGAGTTCCCGCTGACGGCACTCGCGCTCGCCCCCGGCTCGGTCCTCGCCCTGGTGACGGACGGTCTGGTCGAGTCGGCCGACCTGCACCTGGACGAGGGGATGCGGCTGGTGCGTCAGGCGCTGGCCGCGGCCGACCCCGCCGACCCGGGGCGGATGGCCGACCACCTGCTGGGCGAGGCCGGACGCCGGGAGGACGACGTGGCCTTGCTCCTGCTGCGCTACGACGGGATGCGGGTCAGGCCGGTGCGGGCCGGGTGGGTGGTGTGGCGGCTGCCGGACGCGGTGATGCACGCGCGCCGGTTCAGCGCGCGCACGCTGCGTTCGTGGGGCGTGGTGGCGGAGGCCGACACCGTGCTGCTGGTGGTGTCGGAGCTGGTCACCAACGCGCTGGTGCACACGCAGGGCGCGGTCCGGCTGGACCTGACCCTGGCCGCCGACCGGCTGCGGGTGACGGTGAACGACTCCTCGCCGCGCGCGCCGGCCAAGCCGGTGGTGGTCGACTGGGAGTCCACGGGCGGGCGGGGGCTGTTCCTCGTCGAGGCGATGTCGGCGGCCTGGGGTTCGGTGCCGGTCGGTGGCGGCAAGCAGGTGTGGAGCGAGATCGTCGTCTCCCGCCCGGATGCGGAGGCGGAGCCCCGACCGGGGTCCGGCCCGCGGGCGGAACCGGACCCGGAGCCGCCCGGACCGGCCCGGCCCGAGGACCGTCCCCGGAACCGGACCGGCGGCTGGGGCTGGAGCCTGGGCCGCACCCGCGGCCGGACCCGGGGCCGCGGCGGTGGCGATGGCGATGGCGGCCGCGGTGGCGACGGCGAGGGCAGCCGCGGTCGCGGTGGCGACGACAGCCGCGGTCGCGATGGTGACGGCGGCGGAGACGGCCGCGGCCGAAACAGCCGCGGCCATGACAGCGGCGCCGGCGGCGCCGGCGGCGCCGGCGGCGAACGAGGCACACACCGGGCCCGCCCCACGGACCAGACCCACCACCGACCTCTCGACCAGCACCACCCCACCGACCAGCCTCCCCACCGGCCCCCCGACCAGCACCACCCCACCGACCAGCCTCCCCACCGGCCCCCCGACCCGGCCCACCAGCGCCCCCGCGACTCCCGCCGGAGGCGTAACCGCGTCCTCCGGCGGCCCAGGCCGCCGGCCGAGGACGGAGGGGCGTCGTGAGAGGGCGGGTGGGGCGTGCGGCCGCCGTCCTGATGGCGGCCGTCCTCGCGGGAGCCGGCTGCACCGGCGACGGCGGCGAGGGCAAGGACGGGCCCACCGTCGGCGTGCTGCTGCCGAGCCGTGCCGTACCCCGCTGGGAGCAGTCCGACAAGCCCATGATCGAGAAGCGGGTGAGCTGTGCGCCGAGTGCACGGTGATGTACGCCAACGCCGAGAACGACGCGGCGAGCCAGCGGCAGCAGATGGCGTCCATGATCACCAGAGGCGCCTCGGCGCTGATCCTGGACGTCGTCGACCCCAGGGCACTGCGCTCCTCGGTCCGGGAGGCGCACCGCGAGGGCGTCCCGGTGATCGCCTACGACCGGCTCGCCGAGGGCCCGATCTCGGGGTTCGTCAGCTTCGACGGCAACCAGGTCGGCCGGCTCCAGGGCGCGGCGCTCCTCACGGCCATGGGCGCGCGGGCCGACGGGGGCGGTGTCGTGATGATGAACGGCGACCCGTCCAGCCCGAACGCCGCCTGGTACGAGCGCGGGGCGGAATCCGTCCTGCGGGACAAGGTCCGGATCCTGAAGTCGTACAGCACTCTGGGGTGGCGCACGGAGAACGCGCACGACCAGATGTCCGCCGCGATCAGCGCCCTCGGCCCGCACCGGATCGACGGGGTCCTCGCGGCCAACGACTCGATCGCCGCCGGTGTCATCGCGGCCCTCAAGAGCGCCCGGGTCTCCCCGCTGCCCCCGGTCACCGGCCAGGACGCCGACCTCGACGCCGTGCGGCGCATCGTCGAGGGCGAGCAGTACATGACCGTCTACAAGCCCTTCCGGCTGGAGACGGACGCGGTGGCCGCGCTGGCCGTCGCGCTGGCACGCGGTGACGACGTGGACGCCCTCGTCACGACGACCGTGGACAGCCCCACCACCCGGGACGTCCCGGCGGTGCTGCTCGACCCGGCCGCCGTCACGCGGGACAACATCGGCCGGACGCTCGTCCGGGACGGCGTCTACACGGTCGGCCAGATCTGCACCCCGAAGCTCCGGCGCGCCTGCGACCGGATCGGGCTCACGCGGTGAGGGAGGTGGCCGCCGTGCTCCATCCGCCCGTGCTGGCGCTGCGCGGCATCTGCAAGCGGTTCGGCGGCGTCCAGGCGCTCGTGGACGTGGACCTGCGGGTCCGTGCCGGTGAGGTGGTGGCGCTGGCGGGTGACAACGGCGCAGGCAAGTCCACGCTGGTCAAGGTGATCTCCGGGGTGAGCCCCGCCGACCGGGGCGTCATCGAGTGGGAGGGGCACCGGGTGCAGATCAAGCGTCCGCACGACGCCCACAGCCTGGGCATCGCGACCGTCTACCAGGACCTCGCGATGTGCGACAACCTGGACGTCGTCGGCAATCTCTTCCTCGGCCGGGAGATCGACCGGGTGGGCATCCTCGACGAGGTGGAGATGGAGCGGCGGGCCCGCGAGCTGATGCGCGCGCTGTCGATCCGCATCCCCGACGTGCGGGTGCCGGTCGCGGCGCTGTCGGCCGGGCAGCGGCAGGCCGTCGCGATCTCCCGTTCGCTCATGGCCGAGCCCAAGGTCCTGCTGCTTGACGAGCCCACCGCCGCGCTGGGCGTGGAGCAGACCAGCCATCTGCTCGACCTCATCGAGGAGGTGCGCGACCGTGGCATGGCGATCATCCTGATCAGTCACAACATGGGCGACATCAAGGCCGTCGCGGACCGGGTGGCCGTGCTGCGGCTGGGGCGCAACAACGGCCTGTTCGACGTGAGCACCGTGACGCAGGAGCAGATCATCTCCGCCGTCACCGGGGCGGCGGACAACGCCGTGGCGCATCGCACGAAGGGCGACGAGGAGGCGTGGCCGTGACCGGCGTCGGGCCGAGGCGCGGCGGTCCGGGGGCCGGGCCGGTCACCACCGGCCGGGAACGGCGCGGCCGTGGCTGGCAGGAGAGCCTGCGGGGGTACGCCCTGGAGGTGCGCGGGAGCGTGCGGGAGAGCGAGCGCGGGCCGGTGCTGGTCGTCGCCGGGCTGATCGCGATCTGGTGCGTCTTCCAGGCGCTGGACGACAAGTTCCTCTCGCCGCGCAACCTGTCCAACATCGGCGTGGACATCGTCGGGACCGGGCTGGTCGCCGTCGGCATCGTGTTCGTGCTGCTGATCCGGGAGATCGATCTGTCGGTCGGCTCGGTCAGCGGTCTGGCGGGGGCGGCGTTCGCCGTGCTGAACGTGAACCACGGCGTGCCGGAGTGGCTCGCGGTGGTCGTGGCGGTGACGGTGGGTACGGCCGTGGGCGCCTTCCACGGCGTCTTCCACGCCTGGCTGGGGGTGCCCGCGTTCGTGGTGACGCTCGCGGGACTGCTGATCTGGAACGGCCTGACGCTCTACCTGCTGGGTGCGAGCGGCACGATCAACATCGACGAGGAAGGGCTGGTGGCGTCCCTGACCAGCCGGCACTTCGGCGCCGACGGGGCGGCGTACGCGGTCGCGGCGCTCGGCACGGCCGGGTACCTGCTGGCCGCGCGCCGCCGGCGCGGCCGCCACCGGGCCGCGGGGATGCCCTACCGGCCGGAGCGCGAGATCTGGCTGCGCACGGCGCTGCTCGCGGTGGCCTCCTTCGCCGCGGCCCACACCCTCAACCGCTTCCACGGCCTGCCGCTCGCGCTGCTGATCTTCCTGATGGTGCTGGTCGTCTCGGACTACGTGCTGCGGCGCACCCGCTACGGGCGGCGGGTGTACGCGCTCGGCGGCGGGGTCGAGGCGGCGCGCCGCGCGGGCATCGGCGTGGAGCGGGTGCGGGTGGCGATGTTCATGGTGTCGGGGACGCTGGCCGCGATCGGCGGGCTGTTCGTGGCCTCGGGGCTGACCTCGGCGAGTCCGACCACGGCCCGGGCGGCCGGTTCCGGGATGCTGCTGATCAACGCGATCGCCGCGGCCGTCATCGGCGGCACGAGCCTGTTCGGCGGGCGGGGCTCGCCCTGGTCGGTGCTGCTCGGGGTGCTGGTGATCCAGTCGATCGCCTCCGGCATGGGCCTGCTGGGGGTGGAGGACGCCGTGCAGTTCATGATCACCGGTGGGGTGCTGCTGGCCGCCGTCGCGGCCGACGCCCTCTCCAGACGGGCGGCGGCCCGGAGAGGGCGACCCTGAGGCGACGCGTTCGCCCCATGTGCGTAGGAATGCGAGGAGTGGGTATGGGCCGGTTGTCATGACAGGGAGCCGCCTCGTCAGGGTGGCCGTGGCCGCCACGGTCGCCGTGGGCCTGGCCCTCGCCGGGTGCGGTGACACCGATCCGCCCGGTGCCGAGGAGCAGCAGGCCGACCTCAGCGTGCTCGCGACGGACGCGCCTCAGATGCAGACCCTGGAGAGGCTCACCAAGAGGCACTTCACCGCGCGGACCGGCATCACGGTCGACTACACGCTGCTCCCGGAGAACGAGGCGCGCGAGCGGATGAACCGCGAGTTCGCCACCCAGGCCGGGACCCACGACGTGGCGAGCGTCAGCGCGTACGAGGTGCCGATCTACGCGGACAACGGCTGGCTCGCCCCGCTGGACTCCTACGTGAAGGCGGACGAGGACTTCGACCAGGACGACGTCTTCCCGAACCTGGTGGCGTCGCTGACCGGGGAGGACGGCAGGCTCTACGCCGAGCCCTTCTACGGCGAGGGCTCCTTCCTGATGTACCGCAAGGACCTCTTCCGCAAGGACGGCCTGACCATGCCGCCGAACCCGACGTGGCGGCAGGTCGCCGACCTCGCGGCCCGGGTCGACGGCACGGACGGCGCGAGCGGCATCTGCCTGCGCGGCCTGCCCGGCTGGGGCCAGAACCTCGCCCCGCTCAACACGGTCGTCAACACCTTCGGGGGCGCCTGGTACGACATGCACTGGAACGCCCGCCTGACCTCGCCGGAGTTCCGGGAGGCCGTCGGCTTCTACGTCGGCCTGCTGCGCGCGCACGGCCAGCCAGACGCCGACCGGATGGGCGTCATGGAGATCCTCGACCGCTTCGTCGAGGGCGGCTGCGCCATGATGTACGACGCCACGTCCCTGGCGTCGACGATCGAGGCCGACACCTCCGCCGTCAAGGGCAAGGTGGGCTACGTCCCCGCCCCGCACGAGAGGACCGAGAAGGCCGGCTGGCTGTGGACCTGGGCGTGGGGGATCCAGCAGGCCTCGGTTGAGAAGGACGCCGCCTGGGAGTTCATCTCCTGGGCCTCCTCCCGGGAGTACCAGGAACTGGTGGGCCGGGAGCGGGGCTGGACGGCGGCGCCCGCCGGGAACCGCAGGTCGCTGTACGCCAACCCGGAGTACCAGCAGGCGGCCGGCGCCTGGTACCGGCAGGAGTACACGGCGGCCACCGACTCGGCCGACCCGAAGGACCCCGGCGTGGCCCCCCGCCCCTACAGCGGCATCGGGTTCCTGGGCATCCCCGAGTTCGCCGTGCTCGGTACGGCGGTCTCGGAGCAGATCGCCGCGGCCATCGCCGGGCGGCAGTCGGTGGACGCGGCCCTGGAGAAGTCCCAGGACCTCGCGCAGGCCGCGGCGGCGAAGTACCGGGGGGAGTGAACGGCGCGGGCCGCGTCCCCGGGTCACCCGGGAACGCGGCCCTCGAACTGCCGTGACCTGCCTGGCCGTGCCGCCTACTTGCGGATCAGGCTGCGCAGCACGTACTGCATGATGCCGCCGTTGCGGTAGTAGTCCGCCTCGCCCGGGGTGTCGATGCGGACGACCGCGTCGAACTCGACGCCGGTGTCGGTGGTGACCTTCACCGTGCGCGGGGTGGTGCCGTCGTTGAGCTCGGTGACACCGGAGATGGAGAAGGTCTCCTCACCGGTCAGGCCGAGGGACTCGGCGGACTGGCCCTCCGGGAACTGCAGCGGCAGGACGCCCATGCCGATGAGGTTCGAGCGGTGGATGCGCTCGTAGGACTCGGCGATGACGGCCCTGACGCCGAGGAGCGCGGTGCCCTTGGCCGCCCAGTCGCGGGACGAGCCGGAGCCGTACTCCTTGCCGGCCAGGACGACCAGCGGGATGCCGGCGGCCTGGTAGTTCTGCGAGGCGTCGTAGATGAAGGAGACCGGGCCGCCCTCCTGCGTGAAGTCGCGGGTGTAGCCGCCCTCGGTGCCCGGCGCGATCTGGTTACGCAGACGGATGTTGGCGAACGTGCCGCGGATCATGACCTCGTGGTTGCCGCGGCGCGAGCCGTAGCTGTTGAAGTCGCGGCGCTCGACGCCGTGCTCCGTGAGGTACTTGCCGGCCGGGGTGTCGGCCTTGATGGCACCGGCCGGGGAGATGTGGTCGGTGGTGACCGAGTCGCCGAGCTTGGCGAGCACCCGGGCGCCGGAGATGTCCTGGACCGGGGCCGGCTCCATCTGCATGCCCTCGAAGTACGGGGGCTTGCGGACGTAGGTGGACTCGGCGTCCCACTCGAAGGTGTTGCCGGTCGGGATCGGCAGCGCCTGCCACTGGGCGTCGCCCGCGAAGACGTCCGCGTAGGACTTGGCGAACATGTCCTCGCCGATGGCGTTGGCGACGACGTCGTTCACCTCGGCCTCGGAGGGCCAGATGTCCTTCAGGAAGACCGGGTTGCCGTCCTGGTCGGTGCCCAGGGCCTCCCTGGTGATGTCCACCTTCATGGAACCGGCGAGCGCGTAGGCCACGACCAGCGGCGGGGACGCGAGGTAGTTCATCTTGACGTCGGGGTTGATACGGCCCTCGAAGTTCCGGTTGCCGGAGAGGACCGAGGTGACCGCGAGGTCGTGGTCGTTGACGGCCTTGGAGACCTCCTCCGGCAGCGGGCCGGAGTTGCCGATGCAGGTGGTGCAGCCGTAGCCGACGAGGTTGAAGCCGACCTTGTCGAGGTACGGGGTCAGGCCCGCCTTCTCGAAGTAGTCGGTGACGACCTTGGAGCCCGGGGCGAGGGTGGTCTTGACCCACGGCTTGCGGGTCAGGCCCTTCTCCACCGCCTTCTTGGCCACCAGGGCGGCGGCGACCATGACGTACGGGTTGGAGGTGTTGGTGCAGGAGGTGATGGCCGCGACGGTCACCGCGCCGTGGTCCAGCTCGTACGAGGTGCCGTCGGGGGCGGTCACGGTGACCGGGTTGGACGGGACGGCGGCACCGGTGCCGTCGGCGTGCTGCGGCGCGCCGGCGCCGTTCTCCTGGCTGCCGTAGGCCGGGGCGTCGGAGGCCGGGAAGGACTCGTCGCTCGCCTCGTCGACCGGGGAGGCCGCGGTGCCGGACTGCGGCGCGGCGGGGACCTCGACGTAGTTGAGGACGTCCTTGGCGAACTGCTCGGCGGCGTTCGCGAGGACGATGCGGTCCTGCGGGCGCTTCGGGCCGGCGATGGACGGGACGACCGTGGCGAGGTCGAGTTCCAGCTTCTCGGAGAAGTCGGGCTCGGCGGCCGGGTCGAGCCAGAGGCCCTGCTGCTTGGCGTACGCCTCGACCAGCGCGACCTGCTGCTCGGAGCGGCCGGTCAGACGCATGTAGTTCAGCGTCTCGTCGTCGATCGGGAAGATCGCGGCGGTGGAGCCGAACTCCGGCGACATGTTGCCGATGGTGGCGCGGTTCGCCAGGGAGGTGGCGGCGACGCCCTCGCCGTAGAACTCGACGAACTTGCCGACGACGCCGTGCTTGCGCAGCATCTCGGTGATCGTGAGGACCAGGTCGGTGGCGGTGGTGCCGGGCTGCAGCTCGCCGGTCAGCTTGAAGCCGACGACGCGCGGGATCAGCATGGAGACCGGCTGGCCGAGCATGGCGGCCTCGGCCTCGATGCCGCCGACGCCCCAGCCGAGGACGCCCAGGCCGTTGACCATGGTGGTGTGCGAGTCGGTGCCGACCAGGGTGTCCGGGTAGGCCTTGCCGTCGCGGACCATCACGACACGGGCCAGGTGCTCGATGTTCACCTGGTGGACGATGCCGGTGCCGGGCGGGACGACCTTGAACTCGTCGAAGGCGGTCTGACCCCAGCGCAGGAACTGGTAGCGCTCCTTGTTGCGGCCGTACTCCAGGTCGACGTTCTGCTTGAAGGCGTCGTTCGTGCCGAACTTGTCGGCGATGACGGAGTGGTCGATGACCAGCTCGGCCGGCGCGAGCGGGTTGATCTTCGCCGGGTCGCCGCCCAGCTCCTTGACGGCCTCACGCATGGTGGCGAGGTCCACGACACAGGGAACGCCGGTGAAGTCCTGCATGATCACGCGGGCCGGCGTGAACTGGATCTCCTGGCTGGGCTGGGCCTGCGAGTCCCAGCCGCCGAGGGCACGGATGTGGTCGGCGGTGATGTTCGCGCCGTCCTCGGTGCGGAGCAGGTTCTCCAGCAGGACCTTGAGGCTGTAGGGAAGGCGGGCCGAGCCCTCCACCTTGTCCAGCCGGAAGATCTCGTACGACTCGTCGCCCACCTGCAGCGTGCTGCGGGCGTCGAAGCTGTTCGCCGACACGACAGTCTCCTTCATTGATGTGCGCGTTCCACCACGATCCTGCCGTCATGGCCTCTCGACCGATCCGCTAAGGTAAGGCTAAGTTAGGCAACCCTTACCAGGGTGACGGCTGCGGTGCTCCTCGGCAGATATCTCGATGTCGAGATAACTCTAGTACACCGGGGGCGGTTGGTCATGCCCGGGCGGCGACCGCGACGGATCACGTCGTGGCCGATACCCGCCTGTACGCCCTCGCCACTCCGGGCCGGTGCCGTCCAGCACCCGGCGACGGCGGAGTCGCCGACCCCACGGACCCAGCAGGCCGACCGGGAACTCGTCGAGACCGCGGCCCGTGCCGCCCGCGCACACCGCCGGGGCCACCACCACACCACGGCGGCCGTGGTCCGCGCCCGGGACGGCCGGATCGCCACCGCCGCGAACGCCCGCCACTTGCCCGGCGACCCCTGCGCCGCCGCCAACACAGCCATCAGAAGGCGAACTCGGGGTAACCGAACGGAACCGGGGACCCCCGGTGACACCGAAAGGAGGCCCTGAATGCCCCTCACGTTCCGTAAGAGTTTCCGGATTCTTCCCGGCGTGCGGCTCAACATCAACAAGCGCTCCTGGTCCATCACCACCGGCGGCGGCAAGAACGGCCCCCGGCACACGCGCAGCAGCACGGGACGTCGTACGACATCGATGGATCTGCCCGGACCTTTCGGGTGGCGGCGCACCACGACCTCCAAGCGACACTGAGGCCATGGGGCGGGATTGACGGCCCATCACCCGTACGGACCCTCCGTTCGGACCCCATCTCATATCTGAGATAACCTCAATCCCATGGCAGACGACTACCTCGTACGCATCGGCAAGCTCATCCGTGACGCCCGGCAGCACCGGGGCTGGACGCAATCGCAGCTGGCCGAGGCGCTCGGCACCAGTCAGAGCGCCGTCAACCGCATCGAGCGCGGCAACCAGAACATCAGCCTTGAGATGATCGCCCGGATCGGGGAGGCCCTCGACAGCGAGATCGTCTCGCTCGGCTACGCCGGCCCGATGCATCTGCGGGTGGTCGGAGGCCGTCGGCTGTCCGGTGCCATCGACGTCAAGACGAGCAAGAACGCGTGTGTGGCGCTGCTGTGCGCCTCTCTGCTCAACCAGGGGCGCACAGTACTGCGCCGCGTCGCCCGCATCGAGGAGGTGTACCGCCTCCTGGAGGTGCTGGGCTCCATCGGCGTGCGCACGCGGTGGATCAACGACGGGGTCGACCTGGAGATCGTGCCGCCGGCCGAGCTGGACCTGGCGGCGATCGACGCGGACGCGGCCCGCCGCACCCGCTCCATCATCATGTTCCTCGGCCCGCTGCTGCACCGCATGGACCACTTCAAGCTGCCCTACGCCGGCGGCTGCGACCTCGGCACGCGCACCGTCGAGCCGCACATGATCGCCCTGCGCCGGTTCGGCCTGGACATCGCCGCCACCGAGGGCCAGTACCACGCCCGGGTGGACCGCTCGGTCAACCCCGACCGCCCGATCGTCCTGACCGAGCGCGGCGACACGGTCACCGAGAACGCGCTGCTCGCCGCCGCCCGGCACGACGGCATCACCGTCATCCGCAACGCCTCCTCCAACTACATGGTCCAGGACCTGTGCTTCTTCCTGGAGGCGCTCGGCGTCAAGGTCGACGGCATCGGCACCACCACCCTCACCGTGCACGGCGTGCCGACCATCGACGCCGACGTGGACTACTCCCCCTCGGAGGACCCGGTCGAGGCGATGAGCCTGGTGGCCGCGGCCGTGGTGACGGAGTCGGAGCTGACGGTCCGCCGGGTCCCCATCGAGTTCCTGGAGATCGAGCTCGCGGTCCTGGAGGAGATGGGCCTCGACCACGACCGCACGCCGGAGTACTTCGCCGACAACGGCCGCACCCGCCTGGTGGACCTGACCGTACGGCCCTCCAAGCTGGAGGCGCCGATCGACAAGATCCACCCCATGCCGTTCCCGGGCCTGAACATCGACAACGTCCCGTTCTTCGCGGCCATCGCGGCGGTCGCCCAGGGCAAGACCCTCATCCACGACTGGGTCTACGACAACCGCGCGATCTACCTCACGGACCTGAACCGTCTCGGCGGCCGCCTCCAGCTGCTGGACCCCCACCGCGTCCTGGTCGAGGGCCCCACCCGCTGGCGCGCCGCGGAAATGATGTGCCCCCCGGCCCTGCGCCCCGCGGTGGTCGTCCTCCTGGCGATGATGGCGGCCGAGGGCACGTCGGTGCTGCGCAACGTGTACGTCATCAACCGGGGTTACGAGGACCTGGCGGAGCGGCTGAACTCGATCGGAGCGCAGATCGAGATCTTCCGGGACATCTGAGAGTTCGCAGAAGAAGCGCCGCCACGCCCCTGCTGACCTGCGTAGAGGCGAAGCGGGAGGGGAGGTGGCGGCGCCTTCGGGAGGCCACCCCGGCACCGGTGCTCGGCTGGGTGGACGTACCGTCCGGGAGCTCGGCACGCGGCGGCGACGGGCGGTCCAGGCGCAACGCGGCCGAGGGAGACCGTGCGGCGCGTCGTCGACTTACTGCTGGCGGGACTCGAACCGGACGCGACCGTGGGAGTGGTCACGCCGTCGACTGCCCTCCGGGGGCCACGGCGCCAGAGCCTGCCCGGTGAGCCGGACGGTGCGGGTGCCCGCCTGGCGGATCGTGTCGGGCAAGACCGCGCCGGCACCGCTGTTCGACTGAGCCGCGTGCAGGGCCAGGCTCCTCGGAACCTGGCCGACGGCCCGCTCAACCGTCGGACAGGCTCCGTACGACGTGCGTCATGTGCTGGAGGTTTCCCGCCCTCAGCCACTCCGTGGGCCCGCCCACACCCTCACTGCTCGTGAGGGGGCCGTCCGCGCAGCCGCTCAGCCACTCTTCGCCTGGCCCGGCTCCCGCTCCCCGGAACTCGGGCAGTTCGGTGATCCGGCGGGCCGCGGCACGGTTGACGGCGATCCGGTCGGGGCCTCGGGTGAGCGTCTTGACGAAGAAGTACGTGGTGTCGGTCGTGTAGCGGAGCACACCCCAGGGCGGGCCGCCCTTCCTCCCGGGCGCCGGGGCCTGCGCGAGGGCGCCGGGGGGCTGCACCCCGTAGTCGCCGTAGCCGAGCAGCGGGGCATGGGCCCTGCCCGTCGCGCGCACCTCGTGCCACATGCTCCACTCCGCACGTGACGCCTCGCACGATCCCTCCTCCAGCATGTCGGCAGTGACCTGCGGAATGCCGCCTCCGAGCAGGGTGGCGCTTCGCCAGACCGCCAGGGGCATCAGCGCGTCGAGGGCGCGCAGCGCCTCCTTGCCCGCGCCGGGCCGGTCGTCGAGGACCACCCCCATGTCGAGCAGCAGCTCCAACGGCACCTCCGGACCGGTCAGCGCCAGCAGGCCCCTGACCCCCTCTCCGAGGCGGCCGTCCCACTCCCCCGAGACCCGCACCCGCACACCCAGACGCCGATGGCACCGCCGGGCCGTCTCCACGGCCGCCGCCTGCTGCTCCGCGGTCCGCTCCGGCCCGGTGACGGGTCGCAACCGTCCCAACTCGCAGTAGACGGCCAGCGCTTCGGCGAGAGCGGCGATCTGGGCGACCTCGCCGAAGGGAGCGTCGATCCATCCGCCGTGACTGCTCACCGCGCTCACCCGACCGACGTACGTGCCGACCACCGTACCCAGCGTCTCCGGCGGCGCCCCGGGCAACGGCGGCAGGTTCCACAGCGGCCTGATCGCGGCCCGGACGTCCGGCCGGAGCCGCTGGAGGGCCCCGGCCGCATGCGGCTTCGTCGGCAGAACGGGAACATAGAGCGGTCCGGACATCGCGGCTCCCCCTCGACACCGTCCGTGCGCATCCCTTCCCGCCAGGGTCCGTCCGTCTCGGAGCGGTTGAAAAGAGGGCGATTCCGGCCCGCGTGGCCGATGTGTGTACCGGTCGAATCGGGATAGTCCGCCCCTGTGGACGTACCACTGCTGACCTTCGGCCACAGCACCGCCGGGCGGGAGCGGATCGCCGGGCTGTTGCGGGAGGCCGGGGTCGCGGCCGTCGTGGACGTACGGATCGCTCCCGGCAGTCGCCGGGACCCCGACCTGCTGCGGGAGCGGCTCGGCGGGTGGCTGCCGGCCGGGGGCGTCGGGTACCGGTGGGAGCCCGCCCTCGGCGGGTTCCGGCCGTTGCCCGCGGACAGCCCGGACGTCGTCTGGCGCAACAAGTCCTTCCGCGGGTACGCCGCCCACACCCGCTCCCCGGAGTTCGTGGCCGCGATGGACCGCCTGCTGCGCGAGGCCGCGGAGATCCGCACGGCCGTGATGTGCAGCGAGGCGGTCTGGTGGCGGTGTCACCGTCGACTGATCGCCGACTTCGCGGTGCTCGCCCGTGGCGTACCGGTCCATCACCTCATGCACGACGGGCGCCTCACCCCCCATACGCCGACGCCCGGAGTGCGGCTGCGTGACGACGGGCTCCTCGTGTACGACGGCTATGAGGGAGAGGCGGAGGGCGGCTGAGGCAGGGCATCGCGGAGGGCGGCGATCGCGGCCGGGGCGTACCCCGCGTTCAGATGCGGAGCACCCGCGGGTCACGCCCCATCGGTCGCGGGCACGGCCGGGGTACCCCTGGCTCGGGTGGCGCACGCGTGCGGCGGGATGCCCGGCCCGGTGGCGGGACGCCCGGCCCGGTGGCCGGGGGGCGCGTACCGGGCGCCCGGCGCGCGCCGCCCCCGGTCGCCGTGATCCGCTTCACACCAGTCACAGGACAGGCCCCGGCCTTACAGGGCGTAAAGCGACCGAAGAATGGATATGGGTCATACGGCGACACGCGGGGAGTGTCCGACGTGCCCGGATGCCGGGCGCAGCGGCTTCAGGGGAGGGAGCGCGCATGGGTGGCCGGCCCTTGTATCTCGAACCGCTGTATCTCGAACCCCGGCTCGAACCGCGGCTGAGGTCGCTCATGGCGGCGGCCGGGACCTTGCACTCGCTCACCGACGCGCTCGGCTCGCCGCTGCACGTCGTGGTCCCCGACCATGTCGCGGAGAACGTGGAGCGGTTCCGGTCCGTGTACCGCGCGCACCACCTGGGCGGGCAGATCTTCTACGCCCACAAGGCCAACCGCTCCAGCGCCCTGCTGCGCCGCCTCGCCGCCACGGACGCGGGCGTGGACGTCGCGTCGCTGGAGGAGTTGCAGCACGCGCTGGGCGCCGGTTTCGCCCCGGGCCGGATCACGGCCACGGGGCCGAAGAACCCCGAGTTCCTGTGGCTCGCGGCCCGTACGGGCGTCACGGTCGGCGTGGACGGGCCCGCGGAGCTGGACCAGCTCGCCGCGCTGGTGCGCAAGCACTCCCTCGACCGGGTCCCGGTCCTGCTGCGACTGTCGGGGTTCGAGACCTCGGGCGTGCGGGTGCTGAGCAGACGCAGCCGCTTCGGCACGCCCGTGGCGGAGGCGGAGGAGCTGCTGGAGGCGGTCGAGCGGCACGGCGACGCGGTCGAGGCGACCGGGGTGGCCTTCCATCTGGACACCACGAGCGTGGCGGAGAAGGCGGTCGCCCTCGAAGGGTGCCTGGCGGTTCTGGAGGCGTGCCGGAGCCGGGGGCTGCGGCCCCGGGCCGTGGACGTGGGCGGCGGGTTCGGCGTCAGCTACCTCGCCGAGCGGGAGCAGTGGGAGACGTACACGAGCGAGCTCACCGCGGCGGTGATGGGCCGTCGCCCCCCTCTGACCTGGGGCGGGCACGGTTACGGGCTGCGCGAGGAGTCGGGCACCCTGCGCGGCGCGCTCGGCCTGTACCCCGCGCACCGGTCCGTGGCGGGCCCCGCCTACCTGGACGACCTGCTGGCCCAGCCCGCCCCGTCCCTGGGCGGCCGCCCGCTGGCCGCGCTGCTGCTGGAGCACCTGTACGACCTGTACACCGAGCCCGGCCGGGCGCTGCTGGACCAGTGCGGGCTGACGCTCGCGAAGGTGCTGGAGGTGCGGACGCAGGGCACCGACGGGGCCTTGCTCGTGCGGCTGGCCGCGAAAGCGGACGACATCGCCCTGGAGGACCACGGCGTGCTGATGGACCCGGTCGTCGTTCCCCGGAGCGGTGCGGCTCAGGGCGAGGGGCCCGTCGCCGTGCACCTGTTCGGCAGCCTGTGCCTGGAGACCGACCTGATCACCCGGCGCACGGTGTTCCTGCCGCGCCGCCCGGCCCCCGGTGACCTGCTGGCCTTCGCCAACACCGCGGGCTACGCCATGGACTTCCACGCCACCCGCGCCCAGCAGCAGCCCGCCGCCCGCAAGGTCGCCGCATGGCAGGACGGCGACGCCTGGCGGTGGTGCCTCGACGACCAGTTCTGGCCGATCACGCCCTCGGGGGGAGTCCAGTGAGGTACGACAGCATCACGGAGGCGATAGGCAACACCCCGCTGGTGCGGATCGACCCGGCCGTGCACGGCCTGCGCCACATCGACCTGTACGCCAAGCTGGAGATGCTCAACCCGTTCGGCTCGGTCAAGGACCGGGCCGCCTGGAACATGGCGCGGCCCCTGCTGGACGAGGCGGTCGAACGGGGCAGCCAGGTCGTGGAGTTGTCCAGCGGCAACACGGCGAAGGCGCTGGCGGTCGTCGCCGGCATGCACGGCCTGGGCTTCAAGAGCGTCACCAACCGGATGCGCATCCCGGAGATCAAGGACCTCCTGCTGCTGCTCGGCGCGGAGATCGAGGAGCTGCCGGGCCAGAGCGAGTGCCTGGACCCGACGGCGACGGACGATCCGCTGACCCTCTTCCACCGCACCCTGTCGGCGTCCGGCGGTGCCCACCTGCACACCGACCAGTACTTCAACCCGCGCAACACCGAGGCCCATCTGTCCGGCACGGGCCCGGAGATCGTGAAGGACCTGGACGGCCGGGTCCCGGACTGGTTCGTCGCCTGCGTCGGCACGGCCGGCTCCTCCACGGGCGTGGCCCGCGCACTGCGCGAGCAGGACCCGTCGGTGCGGGTGGTCGGGCTGGTGGCGGCCAAGTCCGACTTCATCCCCGGGATCCGCACCATCGACGAGGTGCAGGAGGTCGGCCTGTTCGACCCGGACACGTACGACACGATGGCGTCGGTGACCGCCGACGAGGCGATCGAGGGGATGCTCACGCTGAACCGCCGCTGCGGCATCCTGGGCGGGCCGACCGGTGGGGCCGCTTACTTCGGCGCGGTCCGTCATCTGCGCGCCCTGGACGAGGAGTCGGAGGAGCGGCGCACGGCGGTGTTCATCGTCTGCGACCGGGTGGAGAGCTATCTGAGCTACGTCCGGCAGCGGCGGCCGGACCTGCTGGGCCGGCCGCCGCGGAAGAACTCGCCGGCCGACCTGTCGGAGGCGGAGGTCGGCGCGGCGCCGTCGGTGACGGTGGCCGAGGCCCGGCGCTGGATCGAGGCCGAGGAGCCGCTCGTGGTCGATCTGCGCAGCCCGTACGCGTACGCGGCGCTGCACATCGACGGTTCGGTCAACATCGTCGACGAGCTGTTCGCCGACCTCGTCCGGGGCGGGCTGCCGTTCAGCCGGAGCCGGCCGGTGCTGCTGGCGTGTCCGGTCGGTGAGCAGTCCGCCCGGTACGCGGCGCTGCTGACCCGGATGGGCCACCCGGACGTGCGCAGTCTGGCGGGCGGCATCATCGCCTGGCGGGACGCGGGCGCGCCCCTGGTGCGGGACTGACGGGCATGACGACACCGACCGCATCCGAGGACCTCGGCGCGTGGCAGCGGGAGCTGCGCGCCCGGTTCCCCATCGTCACCGGGCATCCGGAGCTCGCGTACCTGGACAGCGCGGCCACGGCGCAGAAGCCGCAGGCCGTCCTGGACGCCGTGCAGACCTACCTCACGACGTCCAACGCCAACTCCGCGCGCGGCACGTACACCTGGGCCAACCGGACCACGGAGCTGGTCGAGCGGACCCGCGAGCGCGTCGCCCGGTTCCTGGGCGATCCCGGGACCGGCGGCTCGGTCGTGCACTTCACCGGCGGCACGACCGAGGGGCTGCGCACGATCGCCCGTGACTGGCTGCCCGGATTCCTGCGCGACGGCGACGAGATCGTCGTGCCCGAGGCCGACCACCAGGCCAACATCGTGCCGTGGCTGGAGGCGCAGCGGCAGCTCGCGCGGGAGGGCGTGCGGGTGCGGGTGGTGCCGATGCCGTACCAGAACGGCTCCGGGGACTACGACCACCGGGCGCTGGCCGAACGGGCCGGGCCGCGCACCCGGTTCGTGGCCACGACGCACGTGCACCATGTCTACGGCGGTGACATGAACGTGCAGCGCATCCGCCGGGCGGTGGGCCCGGACGCGGTGATCTGTCTGGACGCGGCGCAGAGCGTGGGGCATCTGCCGGTGTCGGTGGCCGCGTTGGACGTCGACTTCGTCGTCTTCTCCGGGCACAAGGCGCTGGCCCTGCCCGGCTCGGGTGCGGTGTGGGCGCGGCAGGCGCGCGGGCCGGCGTTCGTGCCCGGCGGGTGGAGCGGCACCCCGAACACGGTGGGCATCGCCTCGCTGGAAGCGGCCCTCGACTGGCTGGACGCGGCCGGTGTGGACCGGATCGAGCGCTGGACGGCCGACCTGGCGTCCCGGCTCACCGACGGGCTGCGCCGGCTCGACGCCTACGAGATCCTCGGCTGTCCGCTGAGCCTGGCCGCCGACTCGCCCGTGCAGCGGCGCCTGGGCATCGTCTCCCTGCGGCACCGGGCCATCGACTCGGGCGACCTGGGCTTCATCCTCTTCAGCCACGGCTTCATGGTGCGCTCGGATCACCACTGCCAGGGGGACGCGGGCGAGAAGACCGGTTCGGTGCGGGTGAGTCTGCATGTGTACAACACCGTGGAGGAGATCGACCGGCTGCTGTCCGTTCTCGCCTCACTCGAGTGACCACACCCACTGGGCGTAATGAGAACCGTTTCCACCTGTAGGCTCGTTCCGGCAGGAGTCAGGTGCGAGACGGCAAGGTGGCACGACCGGATGGGGCTGAGTCTGGGGACGGCGGAGCGGTGGGTGGAGCGCTGGGAGCTCCAGCAGCAGCGGTACGCCGTCGACCGCGAGGAGCGGTTCACGGTGATCGCCGACGTCGTGGAGCACATCACGGCGGGGCGCGAGGGCCGGCCGCTCGTGGTCGACCTGGGCTGCGGGCCGGGCTCGCTCGCGGCCCGGCTGGTCCGGCGGCTGCCGCGGGCGGAGATCGTGGCCGTCGACCGGGACCCCCTCCTGCTGGAACTGGGCCGGACCCACCACCCGGACGCCGCCCGCTACGTCGACGCGGAGATCGGCGCACCCGGCTGGACCGAGGCCCTGGAGCTGGACCGGCCGCTGGACGCGGCCGTCTCCACCACGGCCCTGCACTACCTCGACCACGCCACCCTGCTGCGCACCTACCGGCAGCTCGCCGCGCTGCTGCGCCCCGGTGGCGTCCTCGTCAACGGCGACCACCTCCCCCAGGACGAGGCGGGCCCGGCCGGGATCGCCGCCCATGTGGGGCGGTGCCGCGCCGGGCGGCAGCGGGTGTTCGCGCACGAGGACTGGGGCTCCTGGTGGGCCGCGGTCGCTGAGGACCCCGAGCTGGCCGACCTCCTCGCCGAGCGCCGGCGCCGCGCGGAGCCCGCCGGCACCGGCCGCCCCGCCGAACTCCCCGTCTCCGTGCACCTGGACCTGCTCCGGCGGGCGGGTTTCCGGCAGGCCGGCCCGGTCTGGCAGTACGGCGAGAGCTGCGTGGTGGTCGCGGTCCGCTGACCAGCCTGGGCTCACCCCTGCGCTGTGGCCGGATGGTGGGCGGCGGCGGGCCGCCGGAGCATGGACGCAGACAAGCCGCCCCAGGGCGATGCCGCCCTGCCGGTCCCCCGGCGGCCACCAGCACACGCGAGGAGCCCCGATGAACACCGCCGAGCACATCACCCACGCGGACCACGCACACGCCCACGGCGACGCCTGCGGCCACGTCGCCTTCCCCCACGGCGACCACACGGACTACGCCCACGACGGCCACGTCCACCGGATGCACGAGGTTCACGTCGACGAGTGCGTCACCGGCGGTCACACCGTGCACCACAACCACGACCACCAGCACGGCGACACCTGTGGCCACCTGGCCGTCCGGCACGGCGACCACACCGACTACGTGCACGACGGGCACCGCCACGCCGCCCACGAGGGGCACTGGGACGACCACTGACCCGAGCCGGGCCCAGGGTCCTAGGGTCCTAGGGTCCTAGGACAGGGCGTCCCAGTGGACGGTGCGGTCGCACCAGCGCTGAAGCAGCGTGCGGTCGTGGCCGACGGCCAGCAGGGCGGCGCCCGTCCCGGCACGGTAGTCCTCGACGGCGGCGACCAGGGCGGCGGCGGTGGACGCGTCGAGCATGGCGGTCATCTCGTCGCACACCAGCACGCGCGGGCGCAGCACCAGGGCGCGGGCCAGGCAGGCGCGCTGCAGCTGGCCGTCGCTGACCTCGTGCGGCCGCCTGGTCAGCAGGTCGGGCGTGAGGCCGACGGCAGGGGCCAGCTCGGCGATCCGCTCGGGGATCTCCCGGGCGCGGCCGGTGGCGCGCAGGGGTTCGGCGATCAGGTCGGTGAGCGGCAGCCGGGGGTCCGCGGAGAGCCTGGCCTGCTGGAAGACCACGCCGAAGGCGGTGCGCTGGGCGCGCGGGGCGCGGTGGCGCCAGTGCCGTACGGGGGCACCGTCCAGCAGGACGGTGCCCGCGTCGGGGCGGTGCAGCAGGGCCGCGACCCGGGCCAGGGTGGACTTTCCGCAGCCGCTCGGGCCGAGCAGCCCGACGGACTCGCCCGGGGCCAGGGTGAGGGAGACGTCCCGGACGACGGGGGTCTTCCTGGTGTATCCGGCGGTGATGGAGCGCAGTTCAAGCACGGACGTCCTCCGGCACGTGCGGGTGGTGGCAGGCGACCGGGCCGGGCGGGGGCGCGTGGCTGGCGCAGATGCCGTCGGCGCGGGCACAGCGCGGGGCGAAGGCACAGCCGTCGGGGAGGTCGCCCAGTTCGGGCGGCATGCCAGGGACGGGAGTGAAGGCGCGGTCGGGCAGGGCCCGCAGGAGGCCGCGGCTGTAGGGGTGGCGGGGGCCGGGGTCGCCGAAGAAGGCGGTGGCGTCGGCGAGTTCGACGATCCGCCCCGCGTACATGACCGCGACCCGGTCCGCGATGCGCTCCGCCGCCGCCAGATCGTGGGTGATCATCAGCAGGGCCCGTCCGCCGTCCCGCGTCCCGCCCGGGTCGTCGACGTGCCGGCGCAGTTCGTCGACCGTACGGTCCACCAGGTCGCGGTCGAGTCCGGTGGTGGGTTCGTCGGCGAGGAGCAGGGGGGCGTCGCCGACCAGGGCGAGGGCGGTGGCGGCGCGCTGGGCGAGGCCGCCGGAGAGTTCGTGCGGGTACCGGTCGAGGTGGGAGGCGGGGAAGGCGGCCCGTTCGGCGGCGGCCTCGGCGGCGGCGCGCAGGGCGGCGCGGCCCCGGGTCGCGGTCAGGGCGGCGACGGTCTCCTCCAGCTGGGAACGGACGGTGCGCACGGGCGTGAGGTGGGCGGCCGGGCTCTGCGGTACGAGCCCGATGAGCCGGCCCCGTACGGTGCGGGCGAGGGTCCGCTCGCCCGCCGTCAGCAGGTCCAGGTCGCCCAGCAGGGCCGAGCCGGCGGTCTGCGCGTTGCCGGGGAGCAGCCCGAGCAGCGCGGAGGCCAGTACGGACTTGCCGCAGCCGCTCTCGCCGATGAGGGCGAGGCACTCCCCCGGCGCCACGTCGAACCGGGCCGCGGTGACGGCCGCGACGCGCCGCCCGCCGGGCATGAGGAACCGCACGGAGAGGTCACGCACGGACAGCACGGGGGCTCGCCGGGGGGCCGGGCCCGCTCCCGTGTCCGCCGGCTGGGGGCCGATTGAGGTGCTCACAGCATCAGCTCCGATCGGTGACGGGGATGGAGCCGCTCCCGCCACGCGCCCGCGAGGCCCGCGATGGCCAGTGTGGGGACGATGAGGAAGAGGCCCGGGAAGAGGGTCGGCCACCACTGGCCGGCGAGCAGGGAGCCGCGGGCCGTCTGGATGAGGGTGCCGAGGCTCGCCGTGTGCGTGGGCAGGCCCAGGCCGAGGAAGGACAGGGCCGACTCGTGCCACATGGCGTGCGGCACCATCAGCACGGCGGCGAGGGCGGCCTGCGGCAGCACGGCCGGCAGCAGATGCCGTACGGCCACCCGCCACCGGGAGGCCCCGCCGGAGACGGCCGCGTCGATGTAGGGCCGCGACCGCAGCGACAGCACCTCGGCGCGCACGATCCGGGCCGTGGACAGCCAGTGGGTGAGCGCGACCGAGATCACCACCGGCCACACGCCGGGCCGGAACATCGCGACGATGAAGATGCCGAGCAGCAGGTGCGGCACGGAGGAGAACGTGTCGACCACCCGCATCAGGGCCCGGTCGGCCCAGCCGCCCAGCGCCCCGGCCGCCGCGCCCACGGCGGTGCCGACGACGGTCGCCGTCACCGCCGCCGCCACGCCGACCAGCAGCGACACGCGCAGTCCGTAGACGCAGCGCAGCAGCAGGTCGCGGCCGACGTCGTCGGTGCCGAACGGGTGCTGCAAGGAGGGCGGATGGAGCTTGGCGGCGAGGTCGACGGCCTGCTGGTCGAGCTGGGCCAGCGGCGGTACGAGCAGCACGGCCAGGACGGTCACGGCCACCAGCGCGGCGGAGGTGCGCACGCGCAGGGCGCGGGTGGAGCGGCGCCTCGGCCCGTACGACCGCCACGCGCTCTCGGCCGGGGAGCCGGCGGGCGCCGGTGCGTCACATGTCACTGAGCTTCACCCTCGGGTCGAACAGTCCGTAGAGCAGGTCGGCGAGCAGGTTGCCGGCGAGCACGGCGGCGGTGGCCAGGGCCGTCAGGCCGGCGAGCAGCGGGAAGTCGACGGCGGTGGCCGCCTCGACGGTGGCGGCGGCGATGCCCGGCCAGCTGAAGACGCTCTCCACCAGCAGGGCGCCGGTGATGAGTTCGGGCACGCGGGAGCCGATGAGCGTGAGCACCGGCAGCAGCCCGGAGCGCAGGGCGTGCCCGAGCAGCACGGTGCGTTCGCTCAGGCCGCGGGCGCGGGCGCCACGCACGGGGTCCTCGGCCAGCGCGTCGCCGACGCCCTGGCGGACGTACAGCGTGAACCAGGGCAGCTGGGACACCGCGAGGACCCCCGCGGGCAGCACGAGGTGGCTCGTGACCTGCCCGAACGTCACCTGTTCACGGCCCGTGTCGGTCAGGCCGCCGGCCGGCAGGACGTCCCACTGCAGGGCGAACAGCCAGATCGCGAGCAGCGCGATCCAGAAGACCGGGGCCGCCTCCAGGGTGTAGGCGAGGGAGGTCACGGCCCGGTCGACGGCGGAGCCCGGGCGGCGGGCGGCGAGCACACCGAGGACCGTGCCCACCAGCACGGCGGCGGCGAAGGCGGCCGCGCACAGCAGCGCGGACCACACGAGCCGTTCGCCGATCACCTGGGCTACCGGCTGCCGCAGCACGCTGGAGTGGCCGAGGTCGCCGGTGAGCGCGTTGGTCAGCCAGTCCCACCAGCGGACGGCGAAGGGCCGGTCCACGCCGAGGTTCTCGCGGAGCCGGTCCAGTGTCTCCTGGTCGGCGCCGAGCGCGGCGGTGCCGGCGTAGGCCTTGACGGGGTCGAAGGGGGAGGCGGCGGCGATGGCGAACACGCCGAAGGTGACGACGAGCAGGACGGGGACGGCGAACAGCGCCCGCCGTCCCGCCAGCCGTGCCATGGCTCCCCAGGGCACGCGGCTCACTTCTTCGGCTGCCAGTCCTCGATGTTCCACCAGGGCCCGCTGGCGAAGCCGTGCTCGTGCGGCTCCAGTTGGGTGCCCAGGCCGTCCCAGTGGTCGGCCAGCACGTAGAGGTGGTCGATGTGGGTGAGGAAGGTGTAGCCGGGGTCCTGCACCAGGGCGCGCTGCACCTTGTCGTAGGCGGACCGGCGCTCGTCCGGGTCCTGGCTGCGGCGGCCGTTGTCGAGGGCGCGGTCCACGGCCGGGTTGTCGTAGCGGGCCATGTTGTTGAAGCCGTCGCCGGCGAGGGAGGAGTGCAGCAGCGTGTACAGGCCGAAGTCGGGGTCGCCGGTGCTGCCGAAGCCGGCGAGGACGGCGGTGTCCTTCATGCGCGGCTCGATGACCTCCCAGGTGGCGCTCTCCACCCGGACGTCGATGCCGGCCTTCTTGGCGTCGGAGGCGTAGGCGAGGGCGTGGTCCTGGCGGACCTTGTCGCCGGAGGGGTAGAGCAGGGTGAAGGAGGCCCGCCGGCCGTCCTTGGCGCGGATGCCGCCCTCGCCGGGCTTCCAGCCGGCCTCGTCCAGGATCTTCCTCGCCCTGCCGAGGTCGTGGGCGCGTTCGACGGACTTGCTGAACGCCGGGTCGTCGACGGGCAGCGGCCCGTAGGCCGGGCGGCCCGCGCCGTCCAGGATCCGGTCGACCATGGCCTCGCGGTCGACGGCGGCGTCGAGGGCCCGGCGGATCGCGCGGTCGCCGGTGACCTTGTGCGCGGTGGGGAGGGTGACGGCCCGGAAGTCGTAGGAGCGGGCCTGGTAGGTGCGCTTGCCGTCGTCGTTCTTGAACGTGGCGGCGAGGTTGGGCGGGAGGACGGCGCCGTCGAGGTCGCCGGAGCGCAGGCGGGTGGCGCGGACGTTGTCGTCGGCGACGATCGCCATGGTGAAGCTCCTCACCTTCGGCGCGCCGCCCCAGTAGCGGGGGTTGGCCTTGAAGGTGAGCTTCTCGCCCTTGCTCCACTTCGACAGGACGTACGGTCCCGTGCCGACCGGCTTGGTGTTGAAGGAGCCGGTGTTCGGGTTCTGCCTGCCCGCGAGGTGCTCGGGGACGATGGGCAGGACCGTGCGGGCGGCGAAGGGGGCGTAGGGGTACTTGAGGGTGAAGACGACCTGGTCGTCGCCCTCGGCCCGGACCTCCTCGACGGCGTCCAGCTCGCTCTTGAAGGTGTTGTTCGTCTTCGCGTCGAGCACGGTCCGGTACGTGTAGACGACGTCGGCGGCCGTCAGCGGTTCGCCGTCGCTGAACTCCACGCCGTCGCGCAGGGTGTAGGTGTACGTGCGGCCGCCGTCGGTGACCTCGGGCAGCGCGGCCGCCAGGGCGGGCCTCAGCTTCAGGTCGGCGTCGCGGGCGAGGAGCCCGTCGAAGATCTTGGAGTTGCCGTCCTTGCCGTAGCCGAGCAGCGGGCTCAGGGTGTCCGGCTCGGAGGCCACCCCGATGACGACGGATCCGGCGGACGTGCCGTCGCCCGGGCCGCCGTCGCCGGGAGCGGAGCAGGCGGTGACCGCCGCGGCCAGCGCCGCCGTGACGGCGGCCCCTCGTATCCGACGGGTCGACATGTGACCTCACACCCTTGTTGCGCTAGTCAGGTTGTTGCCAAGACCTCGCAATTAAACAGCCAAGGGGGGTGGTGGCGCACCATCGCGGTGCGGAAGAGCCAGGTCATGGACGCACGCGCGGGCCGGTGGCGCACCCCCGAGCCCGGGTGCCGCCGACGCCGTAGCGGGTGGTGGAGATGTCCTGGCGCACGGAGGAGCGAGGGAACGCACGCACATGCACGGGGAAACCTCCGCTAAAGAGCGGAATGTCGTACTACTACTCGTGTCGGTCCCCGGGCCGCCACCGCGGGGGACCCTCACCCCTTCGGTGGCGAGTTGGCGCCGGGCGTCGTGGAACGGTCCGGGGAATGTCCGGGACGTGTCACGCTTCCGGCCGTGCCGTTCCGATGAGTCCGGCGCGGGAGGATGGTCTGTCTGTACGAGTCGTCCGAACCGTTCGGACGGCCCTACCGACGTGGAGGTGCGCCATGTGTGCCCACCAGCCCCTGTGCCCCGCGACCGGCTCCCGCGCCGCGCACGTCGTCGCCGCCCACCCCGAGCAGGGCTGGAGCCTGCGGTGCGACGGGGCGATCGTCTTCGACGACACCGGCGAACTGCTGCCGGACGGACACGTGGTGGAGCCCCGCCGGGTGGGCGTGGGGCAGCTGGCCGCCGCGGCCTGACCGGAAAGCCGCCTCAGGGCAGGACCGCGAAGCCGTCCAGTTCCACCAGCGCCTCCTCGTCCCACAGCCGGACCACCTGGACGACCGCCATGGCCGGGTAGTCACGGCCCGCCAGCTTCCGCCACAGGCGGCCCAGTTCCCGGGCGTGGGCGCGGTAGGCGGCGACGTCAATGGCGTAGACGGTGACGCGGGCCAGGTCGGCCGGGGTGCCGCCGGCCGCCGCGAGGGCGCTCAGCAGGTTGGCGAGGGCCTTCTCGAACTGCTCGGGCAGGGTCGCTCCGACCACCTTGCCGTCGGTGTCCAGCGCGGTCTGCCCCGCCAGGAACACCACGCGGGAGCCGGTGGCGACGACGGCGTGGGAGAAGCCGGCCGGCGGGGACAGGCCGGGCGGGTTGACGCGTTCGGTGCTCACCGGGCCTCCCGCCGGGCGTACAGCTCCTTGGCGATGATGCCGCGCTGGACCTCGCTGGCGCCCTCGTAGACGCGGGGCGCGCGGACCTCGCGGTAGAGGTGTTCGAGCAGGTGGCCGCGGCGCAGCGCCCGGGCGCCGTGCAGCTGGACGGCCGTGTCGACGACGTACTGCGCGGTCTCGGTGGCGAGCAGTTTCGCCATGGCGGAGCGCCCGGGCACGTCCGGGGCGCCCTCGTCGTACGCGGTCGCCGCCGCGTAGACCATCAGCCGGGCCGCCTCCGTGCGCAGGGCCATCTCCGCGACCTGGTGGGAGACGGCCTGCAGGTCGCGCAGTGTGCCGCCGAAGGCCTCGCGGCGGGCGGTGTGGGCGAGGGTGGCGTCGAGCGCCGCCTGAGCCATGCCGACGGCGAAGGCGCCGACGCTGGGCCGGAACAGGTTGAGCGTGCCCATGGCGACCGGAAAGCCGCGGTCGACCTCGCCCAGCACGTCGCCGGACGTCACCGGTACGCCGTCGAAGTCGAGCGCGCCGACGGGGTGCGGCGCGAGCATGTCGAGCCCGCGTCCGGTCAGCCCCGGGCGGTCGGCGGGCACGAGGAACGCCGTGACCCCGCGGGCGCCGGCGCCCGGGGTGGTCCGCGCGAAGACGGTGTAGAAGTCCGCCTCCGGCGCGTTGGAGATCCAGCACTTCTCGCCGGTGAGCCGCCAGCGGGCGGTGCCGTCGGGGTGGGCGGTCAGCTCCAGGGCCGCCGCGTCCGAGCCCGCGCCTGGCTCGCTCAGGGCGAAGGCCGCCACGGCCGTGCCGTCGGTGACCCCGGGCAGCCAGCGGGCCCGTTGGGCCGCGGTGCCGTGCGCGTGGACCGGGTGGGCGCCCAGGCCCTGGAGGGCCAGGGCCGTCTCGGCCTCCGTGCAGGCCCGGGCCAGGGACTCGCGCATCAGGCACAGGTCGAGCGCGCCCGAGGCGAACAGGCGCCCGAGCAGGCCCAGTCGGCCCAGTTCGGCGACCAGGGCCCGGTTCACCCGGCCCGGCTCACCCTTCTCGGCCAGGGGGCGCAACCGCTCCGCGGCCAGGGCGCGCAGCTCGGCGCACCAGGCGAGTTGTGCCGGTTCGAGCGAGAATGCGGTCATCGCCGGTCCCTTCTCCGCCGCCCTGCGTCCGGCCGGGCCACTCCGAGGCTATCGCGAACCGTTGACTGCCGTCACCAACACGATACGCTCCAGAGGCGAGCCCACCACGCCGAGGGGGCGAACCGTATGCATGCACGGCGCACGGCCCACGTCGACACCTTCGCGCGCGACCACCTGCCACCCCCGGACCAATGGCCCGAGCTCCGCTTCGACCTGCCGGAGCTGCGCTATCCCGAACGGCTCAACTGCGCCGCCGAACTGCTGACCGGCCAGCCCGGCGACCGCCCCGCGTTCCTCACCCCCGCCGGCGAGCCGTGGACGTACGACGATCTGCGGGCCCGGGTCGACCGCGTGGCCCACCTGCTCACCGGCGAACTCGGCGTCGTCCCCGGCAACCGGGTGCTGCTGCGCGGACCCACCACGCCCTGGCTCGCCGCCTGCTGGCTGGCGGTGCTGAAGGCGGGAGCCGTCGCGGTCACCGTGCTCGCCCAGCAGCGCCCGCACGAGCTGAGCACCATGTGCGAGATCGCCCGGGTGCGGCACGCGCTGTGCGACATCCGCTCCGTCGACGACCTCGCCAAGGCCGAGATCCCCGGTCTGCGCATCACGGCCTACGGCGGTGACGCGCCCGACGACCTGCTCCACCGCCCGGCGCCCGAGGCCCCGTTCGAGGCCGCCCCGACGGCGGCCGACGACGTGGCGCTGATCGCCTTCACCTCCGGCACCACCGGCCGCCCCAAGGGCTGCATGCACTTCCACCGGGACGTCCTGGCGATCGCCGACACCTTCTCCCGGCACGTCCTGCGGCCCCGCGCCGACGACGTGTTCACGGGCAGTCCCCCGCTCGGCTTCACCTTCGGCCTCGGCGGGCTGGTCGTCTTCCCGCTGCGGGCCGGGGCGAGCGCGCTGCTGCTGGAGCAGGCGGGTCCGAGGCAGCTGCTGCCGGCCATCGCCCGGCACCGGGTCTCCGTGCTGTTCACCGCCCCCACGGCGTACCGCGCGATGCTCGGCGAGCTCGACGGCCACGACCTGTCGTCCCTGCGCCGGTGCGTCTCGGCCGGCGAGAACCTGCCAGCCGCCACCTGGCAGGCCTGGCACGAACGCACCGGCCTGCGCCTCATCAACGGCATCGGCGCCACCGAGTTGCTGCACATCTTCATCTCCGCCGCCGACGAGCACATCCGCCCGGGCACCACGGGCGTTCCCGTGCCGGGCTGGCAGGCGCGCGTGCAGGACGCCGACGGCGCGCCGGTGCCCGACGGGCAGCCCGGGCTGCTCGCGGTGCGCGGACCGGTCGGCTGCCGCTACCTCGCCGACCCACGGCAGCGCGGGTACGTGCGCGACGGCTGGAACATCACCGGCGACACCTACGTCCGCGAACCCGACGGCTTCTTCCGGTACGTCGCCCGCGCCGACGACATGATCATCTCGGCCGGGTACAACATCGCGGGCCCCGAGGTCGAGGACGCGCTGCTGCGCCACCCGGACGTGGTGGAGGCGGCGGTCGTCGGACGGCCCGACGAGGAACGCGGCCAGGTCGTGGTGGCCTTCGCCGTGCTGAGGGAGGGCGCCGACCGGGACGCCGGGGCACTGCGCGCCTTCGTCAAGAAGGAACTGGCCCCGTACAAGTGCCCGCGCCAGATCGTCTTCCTGGACGCGCTGCCGCGCACGGCCACCGGCAAGCTCCAGCGGTTCCGGCTGCGCACGGAAGGCGGCCGGGACTGATCCGTACGACCTAAGATGATCAACGTGTCCGACCAGCATGCACCACGGTCTCTCATCGTCACGCTCTACGGCGCGTACGGTCGCTTCGTCCCGGGCCCCGTGCCCGTGGCCGAACTGATCCGGCTGCTGGCCGCGGTCGGCGTGGACGCCCCCTCCGTACGTTCCTCGGTGTCGCGGCTCAAGAGACGCGGGCTGCTCGTGCCCGCCCGCACCGCCCAGGGCGCGGCGGGGTACGAACTGTCCCCGGACGCACGCCAGTTGCTCGACGACGGCGACCGGCGCGTCTACGCGACGGCTCCGCCGGAGGACGAGGGCTGGGTGCTGGCGGTGTTCTCGGTGCCGGAGTCGGAACGGCAGAAGCGGCACGTGCTGCGCTCCCGCCTGTCCGGACTCGGCTTCGGCACCGCCGCCCCGGGCGTGTGGATCGCGCCCGCCCGGCTGTACGAGGAGACCCGGCACACCCTCGCGCGGCTGCGGCTCGACACGTACGTCGACTTCTTCCGCGGCGACCACCTCGGCTTCGCCCCGACCGCCGACGCCGTCGCCCGCTGGTGGGACCTGGCCGCCATCGCCAAGGAGCACGAGGCGTTCCTCGACCGCCACGAACACGTCCTGCGCGCCTGGGACAAGCGCGAGGACACCCCGCCCGAGGAGGCCTACCGCGACTACCTTCTCGCCCTGGACTCCTGGCGCCACCTCCCCTACACGGACCCGGGCCTGCCCGCCGCGCTCCTGCCGGAGGACTGGCCGGGGGTCCGCTCGTCGGCGGTGTTCCGGGGGCTGCACGAGCGGCTGCGAGACGCGGGGGCGGGGTTCGTGGGGGTGTGACGGCACGGTGGCCCCGTCCCGTGGCCGCTGTTAGCTCCGCCACGCCCCCGGGTACTCGGCAGCACGCTTCGCGACCCGCACCACACGCAGCACACGGGAGACGGCCATGGAACGGCAGGAAGGTCCGACGCGGCCGGCTCTGATCGTGGTCGACATGATCAACACCTATGACCACGAGGACGCGGAGCTGCTCGTGCCGTCCGTCGAGCAGGTCGTGCCCGTCATCGCCGACCTGATCGACCGGGCCCGCGCGGCGGAGGTGCCGGTCATCTACGCCAACGACAACTTCGGACGGTGGCGCTCCCACCACGGAGAGCTCGTCGACGCCGCGCTCGCCCGGCCGCACGCCCGTCTGATCGAGCCGATCCGGCCCGACGAGGAGTCGCTGTTCGTGGTGAAGGCCCGCCATTCGGTCTTCTTCGAGACGCCCCTGGCCTACCTCCTGCGGAGCCTGGGCGTCGGACACGTGGTGCTGACCGGCCAGGTCACCGAGCAGTGCGTCCTCTACTCCGCTCTCGACGCGCACATCCGCCACCTGGAGGTCACTGTCCCCCAGGACGCCGTCGCCTCCATCCACGCGCACCTGGCCGACGCCGCCCTGGAGATGATGCGGCGCAACATGGGCGCCCGGATCACCACGGCCAAGGAAGTCGACTTCACCCGCACCGTCCCGCAGACGGCCTAGGCAAGGGCCGTCGCGTCACAGACTCAGCCGCGGCTTCGGCGCGTCCGTGCGGCCCGTGCGGGGGCGGCGGCTGCCCGCGCGGTAGGGGGCCGGCCAGGGGGCGGCCGGGCCCGTGTAGCCCTGTTCGGCTGCCGCGTGCAGGGTCCAGTGCGGGTCGTAGAGGTGCGGGCGGGCCAGGGCGCACAGGTCCGTCCGGCCCGCCAGGATCAGGGAGTTGACGTCGTCCCAGGAGGAGATCGCGCCGACCGCGATCACCGGGACGCCGGTGGCGTTGCGGATGCGGTCCGCGAAGGGCGTCTGGTAGGAGCGGCCGAACTCGGGGCGCTCGTCGGCCACGACCTGCCCGGTCGACACGTCGATCGCGTCGGCGCCGTGCGCGGCGAAGGCCCGGGCGATCTCCACTGCCTCCTCGGCGGTCGTCCCGCCCTCGGCCCAGTCGGTCGCGGAGATGCGGACCGTCATGGGCCGCTCCGCCGGCCACGCGTCGCGCACGGCGTCGAAGACCTCCAGCGGGAAGCGCAGCCGCTTGTCCAGGGTGCCGCCGTAGGCGTCGGTGCGGCGGTTGGTCAGCGGGGAGAGGAAGCCGGAGAGCAGGTACCCGTGGGCGCAGTGCAGTTCGAGCAGGTCGAAACCGGCCCGGGCGGCACGCACGGCGGCGGCGGTGAACTGCTCGCGCAGATCGGTGAGCTGGGCCCGCGACAGCTCCCGCGGGGTCTGGCCGAACGGCTTGTACGGCAGCGCCGACGCGGCCACGAGCGGCCAGTTGCCCTCCTCCAGCGGCTCGTCCATGCCCTCCCACATCGGTTTCGTGGAGCCCTTGCGGCCGCTGTGGCCGAGCTGCACGCCGATCGCCGTGCCGGGGGCCCGGGCGTGCACGAAGTGCGTGATCCGCTTCCAGGCCTCGGCCTGCCGCCCGGTGTAGAGGCCGGCGCAGCCGGGCGTGATCCGGCCCTGCTCGCTGACGCACACCATCTCCGTCATCACCAGCCCGGCCCCGCCCAGTGCCCGCGCGCCCAGGTGGACGAGGTGGAAGTCGCCGGGGACGCCGTCGACGGCCGAGTACATGTCCATGGGTGAGACGACGACCCGGTTGCGCAGGGTCAGACCGCGCAGCCGGAACGGGGTGAACATCGGGGGCGTGCCGGGCGGGCAGCCGAACTCGCGCTCCACCGCCTCCGTGAAGTGCGCGTCGCGCAGGCGGAGGTTGTCGTGGGTGACGCGGCGGCTGCGGGTGAGCAGGTTGAAGGCGAACTGGCGGGGCGGCTGGTCCAGGTAGAGGGCGAGGTTCTCGAACCACTCCAGGCTGGCCCGTGCCGCGCGCTGTGTGGAGGCGACGACCGGGCGCCGCTCGGCCTCATAGGCGGCCAGGGCCTCGGGCAGGGAGTCCTGCTCCGTCAGGCAGGCGGCGAGCGCCAGGGCGTCCTCGACGGCCAGTTTGGTGCCGGAGCCGATGGAGAAGTGGGCGGTGTGGGCGGCGTCGCCGAGCAGGACGACGTTGCCGTGCGACCAGCGGTCGTTGACGACCGTGCGGAAGGTCGTCCAGGTGGAGTTGTTCGACTTCAGGGGCCGGCCGTGGAGCGTCTCGGCGAAGATCTTGGCGCAGCGCTCGACCGACTCCGCCTCGCCGAGCTCGTCGAAGCCGGCCGCCTGCCAGACCTCTTCGCGCATCTCGACGATCACGGTGGAGGCGTCCGGCGCGTAGGGGTAGCCGTGGAGCTGCATCACGCCGTGTTCGGTCTCGGCGATGTCGAAGCGGAAGGATTCGAATGCGAAGTCCGCGGCGAGCCAGACGTAGCGGCAGCGGTGTGCCGTGACCCGGGGCCGGAACACGTCCGCGTAGGTGTCGCGGGTGGTGCTGTGGATGCCGTCCGCGGCGATGACCAGGTCGTGCGTGCCTGGCAGGTCGTCGGGGGCCACGGAGCGGAAGCGGAGGCGGACGCCGAGGTCGCGGCAGCGGCCGTGGAGGATCTCCAGCAGGCGCCGGCGGCCCAGCGCGGCGAATCCGTGGCCGCCGGAGGTGTGGCGTACGCCGCGGTGGACGATGTCGATGTCGTCCCAGCGCACGAAGTCCCTCCGGAGGGCCTCGTAGACCGTGGGGTCGGCGTGTTCTATGCCGCCGAGGGTCTCGTCGGAGAGGACCACGCCGAAGCCGAAGGTGTCGTCGGGGGCGTTGCGTTCCCAGACGGTGATGTCGCGGGTGGGGTCGAGTCGTTTGAGGAGGGCGGCGGCGTACAGGCCGCCGGGGCCGCCGCCGATGACTGCGACGCGCAGGGGGTCGCCCGTCCCGGTGTGCGGGTGGGGTGTGGCCGCTCGCGCGGTTCCCCGCGTCCCTGAGGGTGTCGCTGTCACCGTCCGCTCCATTTGGGAGGGCGCTTCTCGCTGAAGGCCGCGTGGAACTCCGCGTAGTCCTCCCCGGTCATCAGCAGGGCCTGGGTGGAGGCGTCCAGTTCGACCGAGGCCGCCAGGGGCATGTCCAGCTCGGCCGTCAGCAGCGCCTTGGTCTGGGCGTAGGCCAGGGCCGGGCCCTCCGCCAGGCGGCGGGCCAGCCGGCGGGACGTCTCGTCCGCCTGCCCCTCCTCGGTCAGCTCGCTGATCAGGCCGATGCGCTCCGCCTCGGGGGCGCGGACCGGGTCGCCCAGCATCAGCAGGCGGGTGGCGTGGCCCAGGCCGACGACCCTGGGCAGCAGGTAGGCCGCGCCCATGTCGCCGCCGGACAGGCCGACGCGGGTGAAGAGGAACGCGAAGCGGGTGGTGGGGTCGGCGACGCGGAAGTCGGCGGCCAGGGCCAGGACCGCCCCGGCGCCCGCCGCCACGCCGTGCAGCGAGGCGATCACCGGGAACGGGCACTCGCGGATGGCGCGGACCACCTGGCCGGTCATCCGGTTGAAGTCGAGGAGCCGGGCGGTGTCCAGGGCGAGCGTGGCGCCGATGATCTCGTCGATGTCGCCGCCCGAGCAGAAACCGCGTCCCTCGCCGGCCAGCACCAGGGCCCGTACGGCCCGCTCCCGGGAGAGCTCGGCGAGCAGGTCGCGCAGGTCGGCGTAGGCGCCGAAGGTGAGCGCGTTGAGCTTGGCCGGGCGGGCCAGGGTGACGGTCGCGACGCCGTCGGCGACATCGACGCGCAGGTGCTCCCAGCCGGGGGTGCGGGCGGCGGAGCCGGTGAAGGGACTCATGACGGGCGGCCTCCTCGGGCGGGCACTGCCTCACTGAGCTCTACCCCCTGAAGCTATCACTCATTCGTGACCGTCGTCATGAGTGCGCGATAGCCCGGCCGGGTAGGAATCCGGTGGGTCCGGGAGTGCTCCGGGCCGGTCACATCCGTCACAGCTCGTCCACACCGGCGTAACGGTGGGAGCAGCCGTGCGCGGCACCGCGTTCACCTGGGTAAGCCGTCGGCAAGGAGGGCGACGGTGCCCCCGCCGGTGCCCCTCGGACGCGTCCAGGGAGTGGCGCCGTACCATGCATAAGGTTGAAAGCAGGATGTCCTGCTCCATGAACGGACCCGCCTTGTACGAACTCCCCTCAGCCCCCGCCTCCTGGCGCGTCGCGCTGCCGCACACCGCCGCGGCGGTGCCCGTGGCCCGTGCCCTGGTCCGTACGGCGCTGGCCGAGCTGGAGCACGGGGCGGACTGCGACACCGCCGAGCTGCTCACGGCGGAGCTGGTGGCCAACGCCGTGGAGCACACCTCCGGCGGGACACCGATAGAGCTGGTCGTGGAGCTGATGCCGTCGGGCTGCCAGGTCGAGGTGCACGACACCGACCCGGCCCCGCCCGGCGACCTCACCTGTCCGGCCGGCGGGCCGCCCGACCCCTGGCAGGAGCACGGGCGCGGTCTGCTGCTGATCCGCGCCCTGAGCTCTTCGTGCGGGCACCGGCCGACGGAGTCCGGCAAGGCCGTGTGGTTCAGACTGCCTGCGGTTCCCGCTCAGCGGCGTCCGTCGGCGTGAGGCGGGCCAGCCGCGAGTTCCGGCGCCCGTAGAGCAGGTACAGGGCGAGGCCCACTGCCAGGAACACGGCGAACTGCAGCCATGTCGCCCGGCCCGTCTCGTACATCAGGTACAGGCAGAAGCCGACGCCGAGCAGCGGCGTGAGCGGGTACAGCGGCACGCGGAAGGTGCGGGCGAGGCCCGGCTCGCGGCGGCGCAGGGCGATGACCGCGATGTTGACGACGGCCATGACGGCGAGCGTGCCGATGGTGCACAGGTTGACCACGGCGTCCAGCGGCGCGAAGGCGGCGGGCAGCGCGAAGACCAGCGCCACGATCAGCGTGCCGGCGACCGGCGTGGAGGTCCTCGGCGAGACCCGCTCGAAGACCCGTGGGACGAGCCCGTCGCGGGACATCGACAGCAGGATCCGGGTCTGGCCGTACATCACGGCGAGCACCACCGAGGCGATGGCGACGACCGCGCCGAAGGCGATCACGCCGCCGCCGATGGTGGAGCCGGTGACCTGGTTCACGACGTACGACAGCGCGGCGGGCCGGCCGCCGACCGCGTCGCCGCCGATGGCGCCGATGGCGGCGAGGGCGACCGCGCAGTAGAGCACGGTGACCAGGCCGATGCAGACGAGGATCGCGACCGGGATGTCCCGGCGCGGGTTCCTCGCCTCCTCGCCGGCCGTGGTGATCGCGTCGAAGCCGATGTACGAGAAGAAGGCGGCGGTGGTGCCCGCGCCGATGCCGGCCAGGCCCTCCGGCGAGAACGGGGTGAGGTTGCCGTCCTCGAAGGCGGTGAAGCCGATCGCGACGAAGGCCACGAGCACGGCGAGCTTGAGGACGGCCATCGCGGCCGTGGCCCGGGCGCTCTCGCGCACCCCGCGGACCAGCAGTACGGCGGCCATGGCGATGACGATCACGGCCGGCAGGTTGACCACGCCGCCCTCGGCGGGGCCGCCCGACAGGGCCGTGGGCAGCCGCAGTCCGACCAGGCTGTCGAGGAGCTCGTTGACGTACTGGCTCCAGCCGACCGCCACCGCGGACACCGACACGCCGTACTCCAGCAGCAGGCACCAGCCGACGAGGAAGGCCGTGCCCTCGCCGAGTCCGGCGTAGGCGAAGGAGTACGAGGAGCCGGAGACCGGGATCGCGCCGCCCAGCTCGGCGAAGGCGAACGCGGTGAAGACGCAGGTGATCGCGGCCAGGACGAAGGAGATCACGACGGCCGGGCCGGCCTGGGCGACCGAGTCGGACAGGCCGACGAAGATGCCGGTGCCGACGATCGCGCCGACGCCGAAGCAGACGAGCTGGAAGAGGCCCATCGTGCGCTTGAGGCCGTGACCTTCGCGGTCGGCGCCGGATTCGGCCACCAGCAGGTGGGGCGACTTGTAGCGGGGCATGCGGATGGTGCTCGTTTCTGGTGGTGCTCGGATGCGACGGGTGCGTCGCGCGGACGGCCGCGGAGAAGGGGTGGTTCCGGGCCGCCGGTCAGCATAAGGCCTGTTCAGGCGAGGGTTGCCACCATGACCGCCTTGATGGTGTGCATCCGGTTCTCCGCCTCGTCGAAGACGACCGAGTGGGCGGACTCGAAGACCTCGTCGGTGACCTCCAGGTGGTCCAGGCCGTGCGAGGCGTGGATCTCCCGGCCGACCTCCGTGCCGAGGTCGTGGAAGGCGGGCAGGCAGTGCAGGAACTTCACGTCCGGGTTGCCGGTGGCGCGCAGCACGTCCATGGTCACGGCGTAGGGGGCGAGGGCGGTGATGCGCTCGTCCCAGACCTCCTTCGGCTCGCCCATGGAGACCCACACGTCCGTGGCGACGAAGTCGGCGCCGCGCACCCCCTCGTCCAGGGTCTCGGTGAGGGTGATGCGCGCGCCGCTGCCCTCGGCGAGCGCCCGGGCCCGGTCGACGACCGCCTCGGCCGGCCAGTAGGACTTCGGGGCGACGAGCCGTACGTCCATGCCGAGCAGGGCGCCGGTCACCAGGTAGGAGTTGCCCATGTTGAAGCGGGCGTCGCCCAGGTAGGCGAAGGAGATCTCCCTCAGCGGCTTGGCGCAGTGCTCGGTCATGGTGAGCACGTCGGCGAGCATCTGGGTGGGGTGCCAGTCGTCGGTGAGCCCGTTGTAGACGGGCACCCCGGCGTGCGCGGCCAGCTCCTCCACCTTGTGCTGGCTGTCGCCCCGGTACTCGATCGCGTCGTACATCCGGCCCAGCACCCGCGCGGTGTCCTTGACCGACTCCTTGTGCCCGATCTGGGAGCCGGAGGGGTCGAGGTACGTGGTCGAGGCGCCCTGGTCGGCGGCCGCGACCTCGAACGCGCAGCGGGTCCGGGTGGAGGTCTTCTCGAAGATCAGCGCGATGTTCCGGCCCAGCAGGTACGGGGTCTCGGTCCCGGCCTGCTTGGCGGCCTTCAGCTCCGCGGCCAGCTCGACCAGGCCGCGGAACTCCTCCTCGGTGAAGTCCAGCTCCTTGAGGAAGTGGCGGCCGGCGAGGGCGGTCGGGACTGTCGCCATGGGGGCGCTCCAGGGATACGGGGACGGTGACGAGACAGGAACGGGGACACTGACACTGACTCCCTGGAATACTATACGAAACTCAGCATGCCTATACGGAGCGGTCCGCTCACACCGGGTCGCGCTCGACCGGGCAGCTCATGCACCGCGGTCCGCCCCTGCCCCGGCCCAGTTCGCTGCCCGGGATCTCTATCACCTCGATGCCCTGCTTGCGCAGGTGGGTGTTGGTGGTGGCGTTCCGCTCGTAGGCGACCACGACGCCGGGTTCGACGGCCAGGACGTTGCAGCCGTCGTCCCACTGCTCGCGCTCGGCCGCGTGCACGTCCTGGGTCGCGGTCAGCACCCGGATCTCGTTCAGGCCGAGGGCCGCGGCGATCGCGCGGTGCATGTGCTCCGGCGGATGGTCGGTGACCTTCAGCTCCTTCTCGCCGACGCCCGGCTCGATGGTGTACGAGCGGAGCATGCCGAGGCCCGCGTACTGGGTGAAGGTGTCTCCGTCGACCATCGTCATCACGGTGTCGAGGTGCATGAAGGCGCGGCGCTTCGGCATGTCGAGGGCGACGATCGTCTCGGCCGAGCCGGCGGCGAACAGCTTGTGCGCGAGCATCTCCACGGCCTGCGGGGTGGTCCGCTCGCTCATGCCGATGAGCACGGCCCCGTTGCCGATGACCAGCACGTCCCCGCCCTCGATGGTGGACGGGTAGTCGGCCTGGCCCTCCGACCAGACGCGGAAGCTCTCGTCGCGGAAGAGCGGGTGGTGGCGGTAGATCGCCTCGAAGTGCACGGTCTCGCGCTGCCGGGCGGGCCAGCGCATGGCGTTGATGGACACGCCGTCGTAGATCCAGGCGGAGGTGTCCCGGGTGAAGAGGTGGTTGGGCAGGGGGCCCAGCAGGAAGTCGTCCAGTTCCATGACGTGGAAGCGCACGGAGGTCGGCTCCGGGTGCACGTCGAGGAACTCGCGCTTGGTCATGCCGCCGACGAGCACCTCCGCCAGCTCCCGCCCGGGCAGGTGCTCGAAGGCGGCTCTGAGGTGGTCGGTGGCCAGCGGGCCGTACTCCTTCTCGTCGAAGACCCGCTCCAGCACCAGGGATCTGGCCTGCGGGACCTGAAGCGTCTCGGCCAGCAGGTCACCGAAGAGGTGGACGGTCACGCCCCGGTCGCGCAGGACGTCGGCGAACCCGTCGTGCTCGGCGCGGGCCCTGCGCACCCACAGCACGTCGTCGAAGAGCAGCGAGGTCTTGTTGCTCGGGGTGAGCCTTTTGAGCTCCAGATCGGGCCGGTGCAGGATGACACGGCGCAGCCGCCCGGCCTCGGAGTGGACGTGGTATGCCATGCCTTCATCCTGACCGCCGGAGCCCGTCTTGACTCACCTCGCGCGCGTTTCCGACCGCTCCTGTTCGCGTCGGGGTGACGACATCATCTCGTGACCGTCCCAGCGGCCCCGGTCTCGAGCACCACCGTGGCGGTTCCACAGAGGACCTGGGTGAGCCGTGACAGCAGCTCGAGATCCGCCCGCTGTCCGGAGTCGCCGGACGCGCCGGGCGCCGCACCCTGTCTGCACCGGCTTTCCCCCGGAGTCGGTTTCACCTGCCCGGACCCACCAGCGCAGCCGGCACGGCGACCCACGGTTCACCAGGGTCGGTCGGGACCGGCGTCACGGCCTCCGGCCGGATCGCGCCGGGGTGGCGCGATCCGGCCGGAGGCCGCCGTACGGGCTCACAGCCGCGGGTCCACCGGCTCCGACTCCAGGGCCAGCACCCCGAACACCGCCTCGTGCACCCGCCACAGCGGCTCGCCCTCGGCCAGCCGGTCCAGGGCCTCCAGGCCGAGCGCGTACTCGCGGATCGCCAGGGAGCGCTTGTGGTTGAGGAAGCGGGACCGCAGGCGGGCGAGGTTCTCCGGGCGGGTGTACTCGGGGCCGTAGATGATCCGCAGGTACTCCCGGCCGCGGCACTTGATGCCGGGCTGGACCAGGCGGCCCTGGCCGTCGCGGACGACCGCGCCGACCGGTTTGACGACCATGCCCTCGCCGCCGCGGCCGGTCATCTCCAGCCACCAGTCGACGCCGGCCCGGACCGACTCGGGGTCGGCGGTGTCGACGTAGAGCCGGCGCGTGGTCTGCAGCAGGCCGCTGCCGTCGTGCTCGACGAGCCGGTCGATGAGGGCGAGCTGCTCGTCGTGCGGCAGGGCGGCCAGGCTGCGGCCCTGGACCGCGAGGATCTGGAACGGTGCCAGGCGGACGCCGTCCAGGCCGTCGGTGGTCCAGCAGTAGCGGCGGTAGGCCGCGGTGAACGCGGCGGCGTCGGCGGCGCGTTCACGGGTGCGGGCCAGCAGTCCGGACACGTCCACGCCCCGCTTTGCCGCGCCCTTGAGCGCGGCCAGCGCGCCGGGGAACACCGCGCCGGACGCGGCGCCCACGGCGGCGTACTGGGAGCGCAGCAGCCCGGACGCCTTCAGGGACCAGGGCATCAGCTCGGCGTCCAGCAGCAGCCAGTCCGTCTCCAGGTCGTCCCACAGGCCCGCCTCGCCGATCGCCGTGCGCAGCCGGTCGAGGATTCCCTCGGTGAGGGAGTCGTCGTCGAGGAAGGGGCGGCCGGTGCGGGTGTAGAGGGACCCGGTCGGCCCTCCCCCACTCTCGGCTGCGCTCGGGCGGGAGGTGCCCCCGACGCCGAAGCGCCTGCGGGCCGCCTCCGCGTCGCGGCACACCAGGGCCACCGCCCGCGAGCCCATGTGCTTCTCCTCGCACACGACCCGGGCGACACCGTCCCGCTCGTACTGGGCGAAGGCCTCGGCCGGGTGCTCCAGGTAGCCGTCGACGTGGCTCGTGGCCGTGGGGGCCATGGTCGGCGGGAGGTACGGCAGCAGCCGCGGGTCGACCGCGAAGCGGCTCATGACCTCCAGTGCCGCGGCCGCGTTCTCCTCGCGGACCGAGATGCGCCCCTGGTACCGGGTCTCCACGACCCGCCGGCCGTGCACGTCCGCGAGGTCCAGCGGGCGGCCGTCGTGCCCGCCGGGCGCCTCGCTGCGCAGCGGCTTCAGCGGCTCGTACCAGACCCGCTCGGCCGGTACGTCGACCAGCTCGCGCTCCGGCCAGCGCAGCGCGGTGAGCTTGCCGCCGAAGACGGCGCCGGTGTCCAGGCAGATGGTGTTGTTGAGCCAGGTGGCCTCCGGGACCGGGGTGTGGCCGTAGACGACCGCGGCCCGGCCCCGGTACTCCTCCGCCCACGGGTAGCGCACCGGCAGGCCGAACTCGTCGGTCTCCCCGGTCGTGTCGCCGTACAGGGCGTGGCTGCGGACCCGGCCGGAGGTGCGGCCGTGGTACTTCTCGGGCAGGCCGGCGTGGCAGACGACGAGCCGGCCGCCGTCGAGGACGTAGTGGCTGACGAGCCCGTCGAGGAACCGGCGCACCTCGGCGACGAACTCCTCGCTCTGGCCCGCCATCTGCTCGATGGTCTCGGCGAGACCGTGGGTGTGCTGGACGTTGCGACCGCGCAGGTAACGGCCGTACTTGTTCTCGTGGTTGCCGGGGACGCACAGCGCGTTGCCGGACTTCACCATGGACATCACGCGGCGCAGCACGCCGGGGCTGTCCGGGCCGCGGTCGACCAGGTCGCCGACGAAGACGGCCGTGCGGCCCTCCGGGTGGACGCCGTCGGTGTAACCCAGCTTGCCGAGCAGCGCCTCCAGTTCGGCGGCGCAGCCGTGGACGTCGCCGATGATGTCGAACGGGCCGGTGAGGTGGGTCAGGTCGTTGAAGCGCTTCTCGGTGACGACCGTGGCGCGCTCGACCTCCTCCACCCCGCGCAGCACGTGCACCTTGCGGAAGCCCTCGCGCTCCAGGTGCCGCAGCGAGCGGCGCAGTTCGCGGGTGTGGCGCTGGATGACCCGGCGGGGCATGTCGGCGCGGTCGGAGCGGGCCGCGTTGCGCTCGGCGCACACCTCCTCTGGCACGTCGAACACGATGGCGATGGGCAGCACGTCGTACTGCCGGGCCAGGTCGATCAGCTGGCGGCGGGCCTCGGACTGCACGCTGGTCGCGTCCACGACCGTGCGGCGGCCGGCGGCCAGGCGCTTGCCCGCGATGTAGTGCAGGACGTCGAAGGCGTCCCTGGTGGCGCTCTGGTCGTTCTCGTCGTCCGAGACCAGGCCGCGGCAGAAGTCGGACGAGATGACCTCGGTCGGCTTGAAGTGCCTGCGGGCGAAGGTGGACTTGCCGGAGCCGGAGGCCCCGATCAGCACCACCAGGGACAGGTCGGTGACGGGCAGCACGTGCCCCTGCGTCTCGTCGGTCATGCCGCCTTCGCCTCCTTCGGGCCGGCCAGGGTGAACAGCGCCATCTGGGTGGGCGGTCCCACCTCGGGGTCGTCGGGTCCCACGGGCTCGTACGCGACCGTGTAGCCGTGGCGTTCGGCCACCGCCTGAGCCCAGGACCGGAACTCGGCGCGGGTCCACTCGAAGCGGTGGTCGCCGTGCCGGACGTGTCCGGCCGGGAGGCTCTCCCAGCGCACGTTGTACTCGACGTTCGGGGTGGTCACGAGGACCGTGCGCGGTCGGGCCGCGCCGAACACGGCGTACTCCAGGGCGGGCAGCCGGGGCAGGTCGAGGTGTTCGATCACCTCGCTGAGCACGGCGGCGTCGTAGCCCTTGAGCCGGGTGTCGGTGTAGGCGAGCGAGCCCTGGAAGAGCCGGACGCAGGACGCCTGCCGCTCCCCCATGCGGTCCAGCTTCAGCCGCCGGGAGGCGATGGTGAGCGCCCGTACGGACACGTCGACGCCGACGATCTCGGTGAACGCCGGGTCCTTGAGGAGTGTCTGCACCAACTGGCCCTGGCCGCAGCCGAGGTCGAGCACCCGGGCGGCCCCGGAGCGCCGCAGCGCGGTGACGATCGCCTCGCGGCGCTGCACGGCCAGCGGGGTGGGCTTCTCCTCGGTCTCGCTCTCCGCCCCGACGGCGTTGTCGATCGCCTCGACCTCGCTGTCGTCGGCCTCGGCGAGCCGCACGAGCTCCAGCCGCTCGGTCGCCTGGCGGGTCAGGGACCAGCGGCGGGAGAGGTAGCGGCTGGTGATCAGCCGCTGCTCGGGGTGGCCGGGCAGCCAGCCCTCACCGGCGCGCAGGAGTTTGTCGACCTCGTCGGGGGCGACCCAGTAGTGCTTGGCGTCGTCGAGGACGGGGAGCAGGACGTAGAGGTGGCGCAGGGCCTCGGCGAGGGTGAGCGTGTCCGCTTCCAGCACGAGGCCGACGTAACGTGAGTCGCCCCACGCGGGGAACTCGGTGTCCAGCGGCACGGGCTGCGCGGTGACCGTCCAGCCGAGCGGCCCGAACAGCTTGGCCACGAGGTCCGGGCCGCCGCGGGCGGGCAGCGCGGGCACCTCGATCCGCAGCGGCCTGGCCTGGCCGGGCAGCTCCGGGCGGGCGTGGCAGACGCCCTTGATCGCGCTGGAGAAGACGTTGCTCAGCGCCACGGCGAGCAGGGAGGAGGCCGCGTAGGGCCGGTCGTTGACGTACTGGGCGAGCGCCGCGTCGGGGGCGCCGCCGCGGCCCTTGCCCTTGCCCTTCCTGACCAGGGCCACGGTGTCCACTTCCAGCAGCAGTGCCGCCGTGCAGCGCCGGGCGTCGGCCTCGGGGTAGAGGACGTGCGCCGTGCCGGAGGAGGTGGAGAACGCCTGCGCCTTGTCGGGATGCTTGTGCAGCAGGTAGCCGAGGTCGGTCGCGGGGCGTTCCGGGGTGCCGGTGGTACTGATCGTCAGGAACATGCGGAGGGCCTCTCCGGCCGGGTCGGATGACTGCGGTGCCGTGCGCGCGAAAGCCCCCAGGAAGGGTGATCCTGGGGGCTCGGCAGGACGACGCCCACAGCTTCGCACACCTGTGCCCACCAGCGCCTTCGGTTATCGAGGGCGGACGGACCCGGTCCGCTACGACAGCTGCGACTGCACCTGCGAGGAGATCAGCTCCAGGTGGTCCAGGTCGTGCAGGTCGAGGACCTGGAGGTAGATGCGGCGGGACCCGATCCGGGCGTAGCGGCCGATCTTGTCGACGACCTCGGCCGGGGAGCCGGCCAGGCCGTTGAGCTTGAGCTCGTCGACCTCGCGGCCGATCGCGGCGGCCCGGCGGGCGACCTCCTGGTCGTCCCGGCCGACACAGACGACGAGGGCGTTGGAGTAGATCAGGTCGTCGCCCTTGCGGCCGGCCTCCTCGGCGGCGGCGCGCACCCGGGCGAACTGCCGCTCGCTGTCCTCGACGGAGGCGAAGGGCATGTTGAACTCGTCGGCGTACTGGGCGGCCAGGCGCGGGGTGCGGGTCGGGCCGTGACCGCCGACGAGCACCGGGATCTTCGCCTGCGCCGGCTTGGGCAGCGCTGGAGAGTCCGTGAGGTCGTAGTAGGTGCCGTGGAAGTCGTAGGTCTTGCCGGGGGCCGTGGCCCACAGGCCGGTGACGATCTCCAGCTGCTCTTCGAGCCGGGCGAACTTCTCCTTGGGGAAGGGGATGCCGTAGGCCTTGTGCTCCTCCTCGAACCAGCCGGCGCCGAGGCCGAGTTCGACGCGGCCGCCGGACATCTGGTCGACCTGCGCGACCTGGATGGCGAGCACGCCGGGCAGCCGGAAGGTGCCGGCGGTCATCAGCGTGCCGAGGCGGATGCGCTTGGTCTCGCGGGCGAGTCCGGCCAGGGTGATCCAGGCGTCGGTGGGGCCGGGCAGACCGTCCACGTTGCCCATGCGCAGGTAGTGGTCGGAACGGAAGAAGGCGTCGAAGCCGAGGTCCTCGGTGGCCTTGGCGACGGCGAGCAGAGTGTCGTAGGTGGCCCCCTGCTGGGGCTCGGTGAAGATGCGGAGATCCATACATCCATCCTGCACTCCGGGGCGGGCGACCACGCGATCGGTCCCCCGTCCCGCGCCGTCCCCGGTCGGGTGAAATTACGTCAATACCGCAGGACCGGCGTGACCGGGCCAGTGACCGCCCCCGGCGGTGATCGTTGGCTCGGGCGGAGCCGGAGCCCCCGGCTTCCGCACCGGCCGGTCACCGCCGGGGCGTCACCCGCGACGGCCTCCCCGGGGGGCCAGGGGCCGAGGAGGCCGTCATGTCCGAAGAGACCGTGCCGCAGCAGGGCGGGACGACCGGGCAGCCGAAAGGGCTGTTGCAGCAGATGGAGGAGCTGATGGCGGCGTTGAACGCGGACCTGTCGGCGTTGGACGCGGACCTTCAGGCGTCGGGGGACTCGGGGCGCGAGCCCGTCGAGGAGGGACGGGCCGGCTAGGCGACCGACCGCGGTCCGGGGGGCGGGGGCGGCACCGGTCGGGGTTGGGGTGGTCCTGGGCGGGGGCTGCGGGGGCGGTACTGGGCGGGGCTGGGGCGGCGCCGGGCGGGGTTGGGGTGGTCCTGGGCGGGGGCTGGGGCGGCACTGGACGGGGGCGGGGCGGCACCGGGCGGGGTTGAGGTGGTCCTGGGCGGGGGCTGGGGCGGCACTGGGCGGGGGCGGGGCGGCACTGGACGGGGGCGGTACGCGCCGAGAGCAGCACAGGCCGAGGCGGCATCGCTCGTGGGCGGCACGCGCCGAGGGCGGCACGCATCGGTGGGCGGCATGCATCGGTGGGCGGCACGCATCGGTGGGCGGCACGCGCCAGGGGGACGGCACGCGCCAGGGGCGGCCCGGGCCGAGGGACCTCGTCCGGGTCATCTCCCCGTCCTCGTCCGGATCTCCCCCCTCAACCCGCCTCCCGCTCCGGTAACACCTGTTCGCGTTCGGCGAGTCTGCGGAGCATCTCCAGGACGCGGTCACGGGACTCGTCCGCCGCGTCGATGGCCTCCATGCACTGCCAGTACGTGCCCTCGTCGGCCGCGGCGCAGGCCAGGGCGACCAGGGCGATGCCGACCTCGCCGAGGAGGCCGCCCAGGTACATCAACGTGTGGCGGGCGTCTCCCAACTCCGTGAGCTGACCCGCCCGCAGCTCGCCCGGGGCCAGCTCGGGCGCGTCCAGGACGCCGCAGCCGCGGCCCGCCAGCTCCGTCAAGCCCAGGGCCTCCCCGCGCAGTTCGGGTGGGCCGGCGACCGCGAGGCGGCTCCCTATCGCCTGCGCGAGGGCCTGCGCCTGCCACACCTCGGCCATGACCTCCCGCACCTCGCCGCCCGCGGCCAGGGACCGCCTGCTCGTCACGATGAGCCGCACCGCGTCCATGCGCTGCCCCCGTCTTGTCCGACGCGCCCCGCGCGTCCGCCTGCCCGAACTCCCTTGTTCACTACCCAGAGTGAAGGGCCGTGAGACCAAAAGCCAGAGGAAGACGGAAATTAACGGACAACAATTCGGATTCGGGCCGCCGTCTGATTACGCAGCGTACAAGTGGACTGCGAGACTCCCCCACCGGGCCGTACACCCGGCTACGGCAGCGGGAACCGCCGTTCGTTCCGGTCGATCTTCGCGTCCAGCGCCGCCAGCGGGTCGATGCCGAGCACCTCGCACAGCTGGAGCAGATACGCGAGCACGTCGGCGACTTCGTCGGTGACGCGGTGCGCGGTGTCCGGGTCGGCCATCACGCCCGCCGACTCCTCGGGCGTCAACCACTGGAAGATCTCGACCAGTTCCGAGGCCTCCACGCTGAGCGCGGCGACCAGGTTCTTCGGGGTGTGGTACTGCTGCCAGTCGCGCGCGGCGGCGAAGTCGGCCAGTCGGCGTTGCAGTGTCGCCACGTCCAGGGGATCAGTCACGGTCCAGGTGTACCACCGTGACGCCCTCGGTCCCGGCGGCCCAGGAGGCGTCGCTGACCGCGCCGACAAGGCGGATGTGCCCCCGCTCGCACATCCGGGCCGCCAGCCCCAGCAGTTCCCTCCGCTGCCGGGGGTCCAGCGCGCGGTCGAGCCCGTCGGCCAGGACGGTGAGCGTCTGGAACGCGGCGGGCACCTCACCGGCCGGGTCGACCTCCAGGACGCCGGGGCCGGTGAGCAGAACCAAGCACAGGGCCGCGTAGCGGAGTTCGCCGTCGCCGAGCCGCGCCAGGTCCGTCCACACGCCGTCGCCGCGGTCGAGCGCCGCACGGACGGCCCCGGGACCGTCCGTGCGGGCGAGCACGTCCGTCACCGGCCCGGCGCACCCCGCGCGCACCGCCGCCACCAACCGCGCGTGTCGCCGCCCGCACTCGGCGCGCGTACGCCACAGCACCTCCGCCACGTTCCCGCAGTCACCGAGCAGACGGCCGGGGCCGGCCGGTACGGGGCCGCGCATCCGGGCGGGTTCGGGGTCGCAGGCGAAGACCGAGCGCAGGGCGACGACCATCTGCTCGGCGGCGGCCAGCACCCTGCGCTGCCCGGGAGTGCGGCCCGCGACGCGCAGCGGCAGCAAGGCGGTGCCGAGCCGGTCGTCGGGCAGGGGGCCGCGGGTCACCGGGGTCGGTCCGGCCGTGTGCCAGGCGGCCTGGACCGTGCGCTTGCCCGGGTCGCGCAGGGCGGTCTCCAGCAGCACCGGTCCGTCGGAGGTGAGCCGCTCGCCCACCACGCGGAGTTCGGGCTCCGCCTGCACGGCGATGTCGAGCCGGACCGGACCCGCGGGGCCGTCGGCCGTGCAGCCGATGCGGAAGCCCCGGCGGTGCTGGGCGTCCGGCCGGGCCCGCTCCGGGACGCAGAGGGCGGGGTCCGGGAACGCCTCGCCGAGCGTGGCGCCGCCCCCGAGCCGGGCGAGCGCCTCGTACGCCCGCAGCGCGCTGGACTTGCCGGAGCCGCTGGGGCCGGCCAGGAGGGTGAGCCGTCCCAGCGGGAACGCGGCCCGGCGGTGCCCGGCGAAGGCGGACAGGCGCAGCTCGGTGATGCGGGGGCGGTCGGGCTGCGCGGGGGGTGTGGCAGGGCCGGGGACCGTGGCGGGGTCCGGGGCGGAAGCGGTGTCCGGGGCGGGAGCGGAGGGCGACGTCATGTCCGGACGGTAGGGGGCCGCATGAGGGGCGAACCGTTCCGTCTCCCCGGCGTTCCTACGATCGAGCGACCCCCGCGGTCCAGCGCCCCTCGGTCGACCGGCTTGTCCGAGACGATCGGCCTCTCGATCGACCGCCCCCTGCGATCAACCAGCCCCTGCCTCCCAGGGCTCCTCCCCGCGTCACGCCCCAGGCACCCCGACGCCCTCCATCAGTCCCGTCACCTCGGTTCCGGCCGGTGTCAGCAGGAACACGTTCCGGTCCACCCGGTGCATCCCGCTCGCCAGGCCGAAGACGACGCCCGTGCTGAAGTCGAGGACCCGTTTGGCGACCTCCGTCTCCGCACCGGTGAGGTCGAGCAGCACCGGCACGCCGGCCATCAGGGTCTCCGCGACGTCACGGGCGTCGGCGAAGACGTTCACGCGCAGCACGACGAAACGGCGCCGCGCCTCGGTCTCGGCCTCGGGTACGGAGCGGTGGCCGACGGAGGAGGGCCAGGCGTCCCGGCCCCGCAGCGGCACGACCTGGGCGAGCCCCTCCCACTGTTCGTCGGTGACATCGTGGCTGTTCACCGGCATGCTCCGTCCTGGCTCGCACTGGCTGTCTGCATCGGGCAATTCTTGCGCAGAGTCACCCGTTCGGCCCAACTGCGACACGCTCCGCGACCTCAATGCACCTCACAACGGCCCGACGGCGGCTGTGTGACGGGGGCAACTCCCGATGATCAAGCCGTGTGTGCTCGACGTGGCCATGGGGCCGGACGGCCGGCGCACCGTCCTGAAGGCCTCCGGCGACAAGGCGCACCCGGCGAACGCCGGCCGGCTGTGCGCCAAGGGCGCGACGACGGCCGACCTGCTGGCCGCACCCGGTCGGCTGACCACCCGCGCTGGTGCGGGGCGAGCGGGGCGAGGAGCAGGTCCCCACGCCGGTGGCCGACGCGATCGCCGGGACCGCCGCGCGGCTGCGGGACATCGTCGACGAGCACGGTCCGGAGCTGTGGCACTGGCTGCGTGACGGCGCCCGCTTCTACGTGTGCGGGGATGCATCCCGCATGGCCAGGGGCGTCGACCGGGCGCTGCGGGACACCGCGGTGGCGCACGGCGGGCTGAGCGAGGCGGAGGCCGCCGCGTACGTGAAGCAACTCGCGACGGACAAGCGCTACGTGCGCGACGTGTACTGAACGGCGGGTCGGCCGGCGCCGGGCCTGCCGCTCCGCAGCCGCCTCGCCGGGGGGCGACCCTCGCACTCCGCTGCTCTCCGCCGGCCCACCGCACCGCCCGCTGCGAACTCCGGCCGCCTACATCTTCGGCCGGCCGGACACGGCCCGGCACGGTCCGGACGGTGACCCGGACGGCGTCGTGCACGGCCCCGGGCAGGCAGCGCTGCCGGGCGTCGCGACGGATTCCGGAGGGGACACCATGGAACGACGCCGCGTCGTGCCGGAGCCGCGACCCGGAACGCCGGGTATTTCTACATCGCCGTAGAATCTACGGGAACACGAGCGCATTCGCGAGCGTTGTTCCGGATACCGACCACACATGAGGAGCGCGTCCTTGTCCGCCAGACCGACGGACCCCCCGGGGCACAGTCCCCGACCATCTCGCCACGGCATCACTGAGCGCGGCACACGGCGGGGTGGTGTTCGATGAGTGCCGCGGAGGCCCTGCTGGGCCTGTTCGCCGTGTTCCTGCTGACCGCCGGCACCGGGTACTTCGTCGCCCAGGAGTTCGTCTACGTCTCCGCCGACCGGCTCACCCTCGCCCGTGAGGCCGAGGCCGGGGACCGCCGGGCCGCCCGGGCCTTGAAGGTGCTGGAGCGGCTGTCGTTCATGCTCTCGGGCGCGCAGCTCGGCATCACCGTCACCGGACTGGTCGTCGGCTTCATCGCCGAGCCGTCGGTGTCCGCGCTGCTCAAGCCCGCCCTGTCCGGCTTCGGCCTGCCCGGCACCGTCGTGAGCGGCGTCTCGGTGGTGCTCGCCTTCGTGCTGGCCACCGTCGTGCAGATGGTGCTGGGCGAGCTGGCCCCGAAAAACCTCGCCATCGCGGTGCCCGAGCGGCTGGCGAAGGCGCTGGCGCCGTCGACGCTGGCGTATCTGAAGTTCGTCGGACCCGTCGTCCACGTCTTCGACGCCGCGGCGAACAGGCTGCTGCGCAAGGCCGGCATCGAACCGGTCGAGGAACTGCACCACGGCGCCACACTGGAGGAGCTGGGCCATCTGATCGGCGAGTCGCACGAGCAGGGCGAGCTGCCCAAGGACACCGCCGCGCTGCTCGACCACGCGCTGGAGTTCTCCGAGCGCACCCTCGACGAGGTGATGGTGCCGCGCGCCGACGCCGTGTTCGTCCGCAGGGACGCCGGCGCCGACGAGGCGGTCGGCCTGATCGCCCGGCACGGCCACTCCAACTACCCGGTACTCGGCGACCACCCGGACGACATCGCGGGTGTGCTGGGCGTGCGCGAGCTGATGGCGCTGCCCGCGGCCCGGCTCGCCGGCGCGCGGGCGGGCGAGGTGGCCCGGCGGCCGCTGCTGCTGCCGGACACGCTCGCGCTGCCCGACGCGGTGGCGCGGATGCGCGAGCAGGACGACGAGTTCGCGGTCGTCCTGGACGAGCACGGCGGCGTGGCGGGCCTGGTCACGTACGAGGACATCGCCGAGGAACTGGTCGGTGACATCGCCGACGAGTCCGACAAGGTCACGCTCCTGGCCGTCGCGGTCGGCGACGGCTGGCTGGTCGACGCCGGCCGCCGCCTGGACGAGGTGGCCGAGGCGACCGGTGTCCGGCTGCCGGAGGACGACGACTACGACACCGTGGCCGGCCTGGTCGTGGACCGGCTGGGCCGCTTCCCGACGGTCGGCGACCGGGTCACGGTCGAGCTGCCCGGGGGCGGCCGCGCCGTGATCGACGTGCGCACGCTCGACCGGCACGTGGCCGACCGGGTCCGCGTCAGCGTGCTCGGGGACGCCGGGGACACCGAGGAAGCCGAGGAGATGGCGTGAGTTTCCCGATGGCGGTCTTCGTGACCGTGCTGCTGCTGGTCGGCAGCGGCTTCTTCGTGGCGGCCGAGTTCGCGCTGGTCGCCGCCAAGCGGCACCGCATGGAGAAGGCGGCGGCCGAGGGGCGGCGCGGGGCCGCGGCGGCCCTGGCCGGCATGCGCGAGCTGTCGCTGATGCTGGCCGGTGCCCAGCTGGGCATCACGGTGTGCACGCTCGGCCTGGGCTCGGTGTCCAAGCCGGCCATCTCGCACGAGCTCGACCCGCTGCTGCACGCGCTGGGCCTGCCCAGCGCCGTGAGCTACGGCGTCGCCTTCGCCGTGGCGATGGTCGTGGTGGTGTTCCTGCACATGGTGGTCGGCGAGATGGCCCCCAAGTCCTGGGCGATCGCCCACCCCGAGCGGTCGGCGATGCTGCTCTCCCCGCCCTTCCGGGCGGTGGTGCGCGCCGTGCGCCCCCTGATCCGGCTGCTCGACCGCCTGAGCAACGGCCTGGTGCGGCTGTGCCGGGTGGCGCCGCGCGACGAGCTGGCCTCGGTGCACAACCGGGAGCAGCTGACGCACCTGGTGGAGGAGTCCGAGCGGCTGGGGCTGATCAGCGCGACCGACTCGGAGCTGCTGACCCGTTCGCTGACCGAGCCGGAGACGCCGGTGGCCGCGTTGCGGATCCCGGCCGCCGACATCACCTGGGTCGAGGGCGGCGCGGCCGTCGACGCCCTGCTGCGGCTGGCGGCGGCACACGACCGCACCCGGCTGCTCGTCCGGGAGGACGGACTCGTCCTCGGGTCCGTGCACGCCCGGGACGCCCTGGTCGCCCGGGCCCGCGGCCGTGCGACGACCGCGCGGGACCTGGCCCGGCCGGTGCCGGAGCTGACGGAGGCCACGACGGTCGCCGACGCGATCGAGGTGCTGCGCCGCCGCCGGTCGTCCCTGGCCGTGGTGCGCGACGACGCCGGCCGGCTCTCGGGCCTGATCACGCTGGACGATCTGCTGGCCCGGCTGATGCAGCCGGCCGCGGCCGCCTGACGGGACGGGGCCCGAACCTCCCGCACATCTGCACACCGCGCGCCGTGCGGCGGCGGGCCGCCCCGGTCCGCCGCCCATGTCGGGCCGCCGCATGGGAACTTGGCACCGAAGTGCCCGCTTCGGAACGCCGGGCGCAACCCCCGGCGCGTGCCGCCGGGCGACGGGCCCTGTGAAGAATTTCCCCGGTCCGGTGACCCGCCGGTCACCCGCCGGACACAGCGGTGAAGACGGCCGCCGGAATACGCCGCGCACGGCGGTGGACGGCTGGCCCTCTTCTTCGGGGAGTGCTTTGATCCTGCGCACGGCGGAGCCGCCGGGGCGGAATCCCGGTTCTCGAGAGTTTTCGAGAATTCTCGAGAATCACGGTACCCATCGGTGCCCACCGCCATTGCGAGACATTCACGCGAAGGGAAACACCCTCATGAACCTCACTCCTCGGGTCGACGTCGCCGAGCTGTCCGACGCGGACCTGGAGCAGATCTCCGGCGGCAACGCGGGCGCCGGCGCCTCCGCGGGCCTCGTGGCCGGTCTCTCCGCCGGTCTGGTCGGGCCCCTGACCGGCGAGATCTGCGCCACGGTGCAGGGCGCCCTGTCGTCGGAGGGCGTCGAACTGGGCGGTCACGCGGGCGTGCGGACGACCTCGCTCTGACGAGTATCACGCGAAGGGCCCCGGGAGCTGTTCCCGGGGCCCTTTTCCCGTCGCGGCGGCGGAGGCCGGGCGCGGCCACAGACGTGGGGAATTCGCGGAGTACGTGACGGATATATGGACACCACGGGGGTGGGTGACGCGGTGCGGGGCCGTGACGCAGACTTACTCGGACCCCTCAGGAACCGGCTGTGAAATCGACAGGAAGACCGCTGTGAAATCCGACGCGACCCGAACCGCAGGACTGCCGATCTACGAAAGCCTCATACGCGAACGCGGTGACGTAGTCGAGGAGGCCCGTGCGGTGGCGGAAGAGACCCAGCAGCAGATGAGCCAGGCGCTCGCCGGGCACGCCGCGGCCCCCACGGAGGCCGGCGAGCACTGACCCGGAAAGCGGTCAGACCAGTCGCCGTGCGGTGCGCAGGGCGAGCGGGGTGGCCGCCGCCCACGCCTGCGGCGAGCAGGAGTGCGGGTAGGGCACCGGCTTCGGCGCCGCTAAGCGGTCGTAGCCGGCGATGACCTCGGGCAGCCGGTACCTCGTCGGTCTCGCCATCGTCTCCGTCGAGCAGACCGTGCCGGTGTCGATCACCGCGGCGGGCATCGACGCCGCGCGCGTCTGCGGAAGCGGGCTGTCCGTGCCCGGACCGGCCGACCGGGAGACCGGCCGGGTCATGGAACCGCCCATCATGCCCGGCTGGACCGCTACCGACGGCGGCCGGCTCCGCGCCGAGGGCCAGCCCGACGCCGTCCGCCTCGCCCGCAGCGCGGGGCAAGCGTGCGGGTGAGGTGCTGGTGACCGTGGGCTCGCTCCTCACCCCCGGCGTCCTGATGCTGGCCGGCGACCTGGCGGGCATGCCGTTCATGACGGGCGTCCGCGACCTCGCCACCGGCGGAGCGGCCGACCCCTCCCGGGCTCGCCTCCGGCCCACGGCGCCCTGCTCGGCCTGGGCCCGCACCTGCTCGACCTGCTCGACGCCGCCGTCGGCCCGATCACGCGCGTGCGCGGCACCGTCGATTCCCGCCGCTGGATCCGAGCTGACCTGCGAGCACGAGAACGGCGCCGTGAGCCAGGCGTCCCTGTCGGGTTCCGTGGCGGTGCCCCGGGTCCTGTCCCGTGTCGACCTGTTCGGATCGACGGAACCGCTGGTCCACGACACCGCCGGCATCGACCACGAGGAGTGCTGGCGATTTTGCGCCACGCTCCTGGACGAGGCCGTCACTCGCTGAGCGGGTCGTGCCCCCAGTTCATCAGGGAGTACCGCCACCGCGTGTCCCGCACGTCCCCGGAGGGCCGCTGGGCGAGGTGGCGGCGGACGTAGCCGACGACCTTGCGCATGTGCCGGTAGTCGTCGTCCGTGAGGTCGTCCTTCGTGGCGCGCAGGATCGTCACGATCCGGCGCCCGGAGGCGTGCCCGGTGGACTCGCCCCCGTCCTGGTGCTGGCCGGCGGTGCGGGAATCGTCCGACTCCAGCCACTTCTCCAGTTCGGCCGGTGTCATGTTCACCAGCTCACGGAAGTCGTTCCAGGTCTTCTCGCGCTCCTCGTCGTCCACGCCGCCTCACTTCTTCTTCTTGAGCGCGGACGGTTTGTGCACCGCGGTCCGGCCGGACTTGTCGCTGCGCACCTCGTACTGCGGTTCGTCCGGTGAGGCGTCGACCGTGCGGCCGGACGCCTCGGTCCGCTCGGTGATCTCCCGCTCCACGGTGCCCTCGGTGCGGCTGCCATGGCTGCTCCAGGTGACCTGGTCGCCCTTCTTCGGTTTCCCGCCCTCGCTGCGGCGCTTCGCCATGCCGGTGCTCCCTCGCGGAGAAGTGTGCTGTCCCTCCAGCGTGCGGTCTCCAGGGGCACGGCGCAGCCCGGCGGGCGTCGTGTGGCTCAGGGCTCCTTCCACACCAGCACGGTCAGCACGGCGCTCGCGACGGTGACCGGGACGGCGGACTGGTTCAGCAGCCGCACCCGCATGCCGCGGCCCGACGCCAGGCGCTTGGTGACGGGCAGCACCACGAAGGTGCCGCCGCCGGTCCCGGCGACCTCGTGGATGGGATGGTCGGCGCGCAGTTCCTCGCCCTGGTACTCCGACATCCGCGCCTGGACGACCGCGCCGGCCGGCAGACCGTCGATGTGCACGCTGAAGGTCCCGCTGAACCGGGCCGGGCCGCGTGCGAAGACGCTGCCGCCGGTGGCGTGGTCGCCGGTCTCGTCGGTCCACTCCGCCACGAACTCGACCGAGTCCCAGGCACCGGGCACGAGTTGGTACGGCCCGGCGATACCGAGGTTGACGTACTGGGGCATGTCCTCTCCTTCCCACACGCCCGCCGGGAGGGCCAGGGCGTCGGCGACGTCACGGCGGAAGTCGGCCATGTCGAACCCGCGCGGGTCGACCTTCCAGTCGCTCCATTCCAGGTGGCCTATCGCGCTCTTGTGCCCCCAGCCGTGAGCGCGGCAGACCGCGGCGGTGGCCTTGACCATGGCGAGGTACTGCGCCGGCGGCCACGGGTCCCTGCCGTCGCCCCGGTTCTCGCATTCCCAGCCGTAGAAACGGGCGTTGCCGTCGACCGCGCCGCCCGAGCCGTCGTGCTCGTGCGTCGGGGGCGGGTACGTGCCGTACGACTCGCCGATGACGGCGTTCAGGACGTCACCGTCGCCGCCGCCGGCGTGGTTGGCCCGCCCGTTGCCGGTCAGATGGACGACCCCGTCCTTGGTGATGCAGCCGGTGGCGAGCGGGCCGGGCAGGGCGCTGTGTCCGTGGTAGATGAGACCGACGACGTCCGTGCCCGGTCCGGTGACGGTGTGGTGGACCATCACGCCGTGCACTGGCCCCCAAGGTCCCACGTGGTTGCGGTTGTTGGTGCGCCAGCCGGAGACCTCGCGCACGGAGCAGCCCTCGGCGCGCAACGCGGCGACGAGCCGGGCGGCGGTGAGCGGTGTGGCCATGGGTCAATCCTCCGTTTCGGCGCGCGGGCTGGTCCGGGGGTGCCGTCCTGCCGTCCTGCCGTCCTGAGCGGATCGGACTGCGGAGCTGGTTTCGGTGGGGGCGTGCGAGAGGGGGCGGGTCGTGCGAGCAGGCTTGTCAGGGTGGTGGGGGGGCGTGGCCGGGCAGGGCGGATCGATCGCCGCAAGGAGCCGCGTGAACTCACCGGGCCCTCACCATTCTCGCGCCGCTCACGCCGTCGCTCACCCAGCCGTGCGGCCCCACCCCGAATTCGGCGAGATTACGACGCTGACGCACCGGCAGGGCACGTCTTCCGCGGCTACGCCGCGGAACCGGGACTGGACATGGCGAAGTTCGACGCCGCCCTCGTTCAAGGCCTCGTCGAGGAACGGCTGACGGCCGACGCTCGCACGGCCGGGCCGTGTCAGGGGGTGCGGAAGCCCCGGAAGGTGACCCGCTTGCGGGTGGTGAAGCCGAGGCGCTCGTACAGGGCGAGCGCACCGGTGTTGGCCTCGGCCACGTGCAGGAAGGGGCGCTCGCCGCAAGCCGTGATGCGCGCGGCGACCGCGATGATCAGACGTGCGGCGTGGCCGCGCCCGCGTGCCTCGGGAGCGGTGCAGACGGCACTGATCTCCGTCCAGCCCGGGGGCCGCAGCCGCTGTCCGGTCATCGCCACCAGCCTGCCGTGCTCGCGGATGCCGAGGTACGTGCCGAGTTCGTGGGTGCGCTGCCGGAACGGCCCCGGCCGGGTCCGCGCGACGAGGTCGAGCATCTCGGGCACGTCGGGCGCGCCCAGTTCGACGACGGCGGCGTCGGCCTCCTCCGGCTCCGGCGGGGTGCCGCCGGACCACACCATCTGACGGCCTTCCATGTGGAAGACGGGTTCCCAGTCCGGCGGCGGCGTGGCCGGAGCGCTGAACAGGTCGGCGAGTTCGCCCGGGCCGAGCAGCTTCGCCAGGTCGTTCCAGTCCGCCGCGTCCGGGTCGGCCGGGACCGCGCAGAACGACGCCACGTCCGGCACGTAGCTCAGGGCCCGGCCGAACCGGCGGGCGAGCTGCGCGTGCCGGTCCCCGAGGGACTGTCCCACCGGGTCGTCGAGGGCCGGGACGTCGCGGTCCGTCATGGTGCTGCACCTCCACTTGTCGCCACGCACCCCGAGTGGCGCGTCACCGGGATCGTGTCAGGTCCGGACGGCGCAGCGGCGACGAGGTGGTCACGGCCCGCGGACCGGGCCCGTGATCCCGGCCGGCCGTCAGCGCGTCGCGAGGAGCTCGCCCCGGGACGGGGCCGGGCTGCACGTCCTGGACCTCGGGTGCGGCACCGGCGCCTCCACCCGGGCCCTGCTGCGGGCCGCGCCCCGGGCGCGGATCACCGCCGGGGGGCCGTCGGCCGGGTGGCCGTGACGGCCGTGACGTCCCAGCCGTGGTGGGCCGTCGCGAGGCCGGACTCGTGCATCCGGGAGAGCCTGCGGGCGGATCGCGGCCGAGAGCCGGCCGGCCGTGAGAACCTCCCGGTCGACCACGTCGCGCGGCTCATGGCCGCGCTCGACCAGGTCGTGTCCGTGCTCGCGCTCAGCGGCGTGGCCTCCGTCGACGGCGCGCTCCTGAGCACCGGCCCGCGCCGACTGGTCGACCCGGCCCACGCCGCGGCCGACCCGACACCGATCCGCACCGGCCGGGGCACGGGCCTGCCCCATGTCGAGCGGGTTCAGCGGCTCGCCCGGAACACGAACACCTGACACCGGGCCGAGCCGGGCACCGGGCTGCCCGCACTCGCCCGCGCAGTACCGCGCACCCGGCCACGGGCGCAGCGGGAGGAGACCGGTGGCACGGGCCGTGCGCGTGTCTGTCGAGTGCCGCTTCGTGGCGAGGTGCCCGGTCGGGCGGCAGCGGCGACGTGAGCGTGCACTGGAGCGTCCTCAGCCGTCACTGACGCCCTGCAGGAGCAGGTTGGAGCGGGTCACCAGCGCGGAGGAGATTTTGTAGGTGCCCGCCGGGAAACGACAGTTCCGCCGGAGGAGGAACCGCATTGATCGCGGACTGGATCGCGGTGGTGTCATCGGTGACGCCGTTGGCGGTCGCACCGTAGTCCATGACATCGAACCAGTAACTGGTGGCCATGATGGTCTCCGTCGCTTGCCTCGACGCCGGGTGCGGAGCTGTGACCAGGGGAACGCCGGGTTCGGCCCTCGGCCCTGAGAAGAGTCGATCGAAGCGATCTCAACGGAGGTTTCAAAGAGATTGGCCCCGGCAGAGCAGTCCGCCCCCTCCGGGAACGGGCTGCATGACCGGCTGCTCAGGGAGGCGTGGGGCACGGTGGCCGACCCGCCGAGTAGTTACTCTACAGATGCGAATGATTACGCCATGCCAGCGTAATGGCTTCGACAACGCGTCCCTCCCCCCGTACGACAGAGCAAGGTGGCTAGGGGCCATGCCGGGCCCTGACGCCGGAGAGTCAGCCTCGAAAGCAGGCGGACGGCACGACTTCAGGCTTGTGCGACCCGCATGGTGATCTCGGCGATGCGCTCCGCGGAAAGGTCGGGCGGCAGGACCGGCTGGACGAGGTGGCTGACCGTCAGGCGCACCCCCGCCTCGACGGCCAAGCCCCGCGAGTCGGGGTCTATTTCGGGCCAGACCTCCGCCAAGTGAGCAGTGAGCATGCTGATGGCGGTGTCCAGGAGCGGCTCGGAGCGGGTCGTCAAGTGGGTGAGCAGATCCTCGTCACCGCCCCGGCTGCCGGTCAGGATGGCCTTGAGGAGTGGATTGTCGGCCGCCGTGCGCAGGGTGTACCCGATGGCGGCTGTGATGGCGGCCCGCATGTCGCGGGGGTGCGCGAGGAGTTGGCCCTGTATGCCGGTGAGAAAGCGTTCCACCTCACGCATCACCAGCGCCTGGCCGATGGCCGCCTTGGAGCCGTACTCGGTGTAGACGGTCTGCCGGCTCACTCCGGCGGTGGTGGCGATATGGGTCATCTTCAGCCGGTCCCAGCCCTCGGCCGCGACCCGCTCGTAGGCGGCGTCCAGGATCCGTTCCTTGAGCATGGAGCGGACCGACTCTCGATAGCGCGTCATCTCGGCCCTCATCCTAGCGAGCAGCGCCCGACACCTTGACGACTCAGCACTTAACTGTCTAATTTCTGGACAGTTCTCGGTCGAAGTGTCCAATGGAGGTGGGGCATGGCAGAAACCTCGTATCCGCTCGGAGCACCGTCGCCGCACGTGACGTGGCGAGACGGCAAGCGCTACCTGTGGTTGCTCGGACTGGTGCTGCCCGCCTTCCCGTTCGCGGCGTGGGGGCTGGCGGCGGTCACGGGGCACGGCTACTTCTGGTGGCTGCTGCCACCGGTCGTCTTCGGCGTGATCCCGCTGCTGGACCTGCTGGTCGGCAAGGATTCCAACAATCCGCCCGACAGTGTCCTCGCCTGGCTGGAATCGGACCGGTACTACCGCTGGTGCACCTACCTGTTCCTGCCCCTCCAGTACGCCGGGCTGGTGCTGGCCTGCTGGCTGTGGTCCCGCGGCGGCCTGTCGGCCATGGACAAGGCGGGGCTGACCGTCACCATCGGCATCGTCGCCGGGTTCGGCATCAACACCGCGCATGAACTGGGCCACAAGAAGGACGGGCTGGAACGCCTGCTGGCGCGGATAGCCCTCGCCCAGACCTGCTATGGGCACTTCTACATCGAGCACAACCGCGGCCACCATGTTCGGGTCGCCACTCCCGAGGACCCCGCGAGCTCCCGCCTGGGCCAGTCCTTCTGGCGATTCCTGCCCCGCTCGGTGTACGGCAGCGCCCGCTCGGGTTGGCACCTGGAGAAGCAGCGGCTCGGCCGGCTGGGCAAGAGCCCGTGGAACCCGCACAACGACGTGCTCAGCGCGTGGGCGATGTCAGCGGTCCTTTTCGCCGCGCTCACCGCCGCGTTCGGGGTCGAGGTGCTGCCGTACCTGGCGGTCCAGGCGGTCATCGGCTTCTGCCTGCTGGAGGTCGTCAACTACCTCGAGCACTACGGGCTGCTGCGGCAGAAGACCCCCTCGGGCCGCTACGAGCGCTGCACCCCGCAGCACAGCTGGAACAGCGACGACATCGCCTCCAACATCTTCCTCTACCACCTGCAACGGCACAGCGATCATCACGCCAACCCCACCCGCCGCTACCAGGCCCTGCGACATTTCGAGGAGTCCCCGCAACTGCCCACCGGTTACGCGGGGATGATCCTGCTCGCCGTCGTGCCGCCGCTGTGGCGTCGTGTGATGGATTCCCGGCTCCTCGCCCACTACGACGGCGACGTCACCCGGGCCAACATCCATCCCCGCACCAGGGGCAAGGTCCTCACCCGCCACGGGAGCCGCTGATGAGCCGCTACCTGTGCCCCGTCTGCGGCTACGTGTACGAGGAACGTTCCGGCGCGCCGCGCGAGGGGTTCCCCGCGGGTACGGCCTGGGCGGACGTGCCCGACGACTGGCCCTGCCCGGACTGTGGGGTCCGCGAGAAGATCGACTTTGAGGAGTTGGCATGAAGGTCTGGGAATGCCTGGTATGCGGTTTCGTCTACGACGAGGCGCGGGGCTGGCCCGACGAAGGCATCGCCCCCGGCACCCGCTGGGAGGACATCCCGGACGACTGGTCCTGCCCCGACTGCGGGGCCGCCAAGGCCGACTTCCAGATGGTCGAGGCGTCCCGTGCCTGAGACCACGCCCCGCACGATCGCCGTGGTCGGCACCGGGATCGCCGGCGCGACCGCAGCACTCACCCTGCGCCAGGAGGGCTTCGACGGCCGCGTCCTCCTGGTCGGTGAGGACCCCCATCCCCCGTACCGTCGTCCGCCGCTGTCGAAGGATCTCGGCAAGCGGGCCCTGACGTCCGAGCGGCTCCGCCTGAAGCCGCCGACGGCCTGGCAGGAACTGGGTATCGAACTGCGCACCGGTACGAAGGTCACAAGCATCACCGACGGCACCCTGGAATGCTCCGACGGGAGCCGGCAGCCGTACGACAGACTGCTGCTGGCGACCGGAGGACGCGCCCGCTCGCTGCCGTACGCCGCCGGGCACGACCATGTGCACACCCTGCGTGGCCTCAGCGACGTGCCCGCTCTCCGCGCCGATTTGGAGTCCGGCCGCCCGCTGCTGGTCATCGGCGCGGGGCTGGTCGGCCTGGAAGTCGCCGCGAGCGCCCGGTCGAGGGGACTCGACGTCACCGTCCTGGAAGCCGGCGCGGAGCCCTTGCGCCGGGTGCTGCCCGCTCCCCTGCGCCGCGCCGTCCTGAAACTTCACCGCGCCCACGGGACTCGGGTGCACACCGGGGTCACGCTCACCCAACTCGCCCGTCGGGACGGCATGCTCGTGGCAATGGCCCGGGACGGAAGGAGCTGGCGCGCCCACACGGTGCTGGTCTCCGTCGGCATACGGCCCGACGTCGAACTGGCCGCCCGGGCTGGCCTGGACGTGGGTGACGGCATAATCGTCGACGCCTTCGGCGCTTCCAGCGATCCGCGTATATTCGCGGCAGGGGACGTGGCTCTCCATCCCGACCCGCTCCTTGGACGACGGGTGCGCGTGGAGCAGTGGAACCACGCCCAGCAGCAGGCCGCCGCAGTCGCGAGGAACATGCTCGGCGCCAGTACACCCTTCACCGCGGTGCCCTGGTCGTGGACCGACCAGTACGGCGTCATGCTGCAGATCGCCGGTCATTTCGCCGACGCCGACTCCCTGACGGTGCAAGGCGACATCGCCGGTTTCGACTTCGCCGCCCTGGCGACCACGAACGGACGCCCCATGGGAGCCGTGGCGGCCGGCAGACCCCACGACTTCCGTACCCTGCGGGCGGTCCTCGACCACGGGGTCGCCGGCCCGTCCCCAGGCTCTGGGCGCCCACCGGCGGGCACGCACGCACTTCTCGCGGGCGGACAAACGGCGTGCCACGCCCTACGCCCTGTGCAAGGGGAGCCGGACGTCCCGGAACCCGGATCACACGCTGCCGCCGGGTGACGCTCTTCGGCCGCGGGCCCGGCGAGCCGACCGGGATCCTGCGCGAGGCAGCGCAGCGCCTCGCGCAGGAGGGGATGCACCCCCCCACGATCGCCGAGCGGCGCCGGGCCATCCGGGGAGTGATCGCCGAGCTGCGCGCCCCGGGTATCACCGGCTACACCGAGCCGGGCCTCGCCCCCACGGCAGCCGCGCCCTGTTCGGTGGCCTTGACACCGAGAACGGGACCGCCTGCGCCCACCTCGCCGGGGGCGGTCGGGACCCCCGTGACCGTCCAAACCGGCGAGTTGACCTGACGCACCGTCAGCAAGAGCGTCACACGAGCATCGGGACGGGCTTGCGCCCAGCTCACCGGGGTCGGCGCACAACGCTGCAAAGAGGTCGAGTACACCCGCCTCCGCCTGCGCAATCCGGGAAAACTACAGGTCAGAGACCCTTTGCAACGGGCTCAAGAATCGCCACGCACTCCACGTGCGACGTCATCGGAAAGGGATCGACCTGGACGGGTCACGAAAAAGCCCAGGTCAGAGGCAGTCTATCCGCCCGCGGTCCCGCGTACGGGAACTCGGAGCGTCAAACGAGCGTCACGCCAGACAGTTTCTACTCGCGCTTCGGGACAGGCCGCCCGCGCCCGAACGCGCCAGCTGCGGCGGACGAGGGAACGGGTGGAATTCAGCGAGCAGTGCTTCATCAGGTCTGGCGTTTATGTCTGGTGCGGAGCACGTTGCAGATATGAGGTCTGGACAGGTGGAGCGGCTTCACTGAGAGAGAACGACGGCTGCCGTCCGGTCGGCTGATCGACGGTTGCCGAGGAACGACCGACGACAGTGGCGACGCCAACGGAGACGCCCAGCTCGTGCCCGAGCTCACCGAGCCGGCCAGCTCTCCCGAGGTTTGCCCCCCACCCCCGACCCTGGGGAGTTCCTGGGTGGTTCGCCCTGGGGCCGGGTCTTTAAAATCCATCGCCCTGTACTACAGGCGGCGGTACGGTCCTCGGCATGGCTCGTACCTGTGTCTTCTGTGGCGCCACTCCGCTGACGAAGGAGCACACACTCCCCAGGTGGCTCAAGTCTGCGTTGCCGCCCGGCGGCTCTCGGGCCCTCCACATCAGAGAGACAGAATCAACCCGGGTCCAACACGTCGCCTCGGCTCTCGACGCCACAGTCAAGATCGTTTGTGCATCCTGCAACAACGGATGGATGAACAGACTCGAAAACGAGGTGCGTCCGTTCCTGCCCGACTTGATCAACGGACGAGCGGTCACGCTGACCCCAGAGGACCAGAGGGCGCTGGCCTCTTGGTCCCTAAAGACCATGTTCATGTTCTCAGGCCAGAACAAGCATCCCAGGTTGGAGATGCTGCCGCTGAAGGACTGTGCCGCCTTCTGTCACGATCGTGAGCCTAGTCGCTTCATGATCGCCAGAATCGGTGCCATGGAGCCCTGGGAGAACGACGAGGGTTCAGCCATGGTGGAATTCGTTTGCCCTCAGTACAGCGGGCCAGACCCTACCGCGAACCCGACGTATATCTCGACACTGAGGATCGGCTGGTTGTTGATTCAGCTGGTCCGGGCCGGGTCCCTCAGTGACGATCAGGTTCTCGCGCCCTTCGACCCTCATCCCATGTTCCATCCGCTGTGGCCTGTCGGCGCCACGCTGACGTGGCCACCGCTGAAGCCGCTGCCAGCAGCCCAAATGGCGGCCATCGCCTGCCCGCCCACTCTGCCGATTCAGGTGGGGCAGCCGTCAGCTTAGATGGATCACCTAACCCGTCGCGGGTGTGGCACAGGTGCCGCTACCGTCCCGACATGGACGATTCGCTCTCGTCTGAGAGCTTTTACCAGGGCGCCAAGAAGGCCGCCCACAAGGCCATGGACGACCATGGCCGCCCGGAGTACGACGAGTTCGCGCTCCACGCCGGTGTCGCGGTCGAGAAGCTCGCCAAGGCGGCCCTCGCCGCGAAGAATCCGGTCTACGTCGCGGAGATCCGTAATAACAGTGCGGACATGATCATGCATCTCGGCGGACATGTTCAGTTGGACGAGGAGAGAGTCCGCACTGTCGGGGCCACGGAGGCCATCAGGCGACTCCGAAAGATCGGTGTGCTCAAGGCCGATACCGATCTCGACTTGCTGATCGAGATACGCAACGGCGCAGCCCATGCTGCATCGGACAGCACCCTGGCCAAGGGGATGATCACTCCACTCGCCCGGACGATCGAGACGCTGCTTGACGAGCTCAGCAAGCCGCTGGTCGAGTTCTGGGAACGGTGGACGGACCCGGTCAAGAACGCTGTGAACGAGCAGGAGGACCAGGTCTTCCGCGAGGTTCAGCTCCGGATGGTCCAGGCCCGGCACGCGTTCGAGGACCGGTTCGTGGGTCTCCCGGCGGAGGTAAAGGAAGGCGCTCTCAAGGCACCCCAGCCCCGCAAGGAGGAGTGGTTCGCCAAGCCGATGGAGGTCAGGGACGGAGACCTGCTCGTCCTGAAGACCTCGGGCGGCAACTGCCCGGCCTGTGGCGGTCAGGGCCTCCTCACCTTCGAGCCGATTGGCCATACGGCCACGGAGACGACGTTCACCGCGAACGGTTTCGGCTGCTACCTGTGCAACTTCGAGGTGCACGGTCCGGACGAGATGGCCGCCCTGCGGAAGGTCAACACCCCCGGACTGACCACCACGGTGTCCGTATCCCACGGTCCCACCCTCACCCCGGAGGAACAGGCACGCCTCGTGATCGGCGAGACCAGGACAGGCTGATCGTCACGTCGAAGGCCCCGGCTCCCAGAGTCGGGGCCGCGTCTTCTTAAATTCCATCGCCCTGTACTACAGGGGTGGATACCGTCCCTTCATGGACGATTCGCTCTCGTTCGAGAGCTTCTGCGAGGGTGCCAAGAAGGCCGCGCACCGGGCCATGGAGGACCACGGGCGCGAGGAGTACGACGAGTTCGCGCTGCACGCCGGTGTGGCCGTGGAGCGCCTCGCCAAGGCCGTCTTGGTTTCGAAGAATCCGGTCTACATCGTGGAGATCAGGGGCAACGCCAGCGTGGACATGCTGTTCCACATGGGCGGTCACCGAAAGGCGAAGAAAGTCCGCACGATTGGGGCGTCAGAGGCGATATCTCGTCTACGAACGCTGGAGGTCCTGGCTCTGGACAAGGAGCTGGACATGCTGATCGATGTGCGGAATGGCGTTGCCCACACGGGGAGCGAAGAGGACGCCAAGGACTTCCTGCCGATCCTCGCCAAGACCGTCGAAACGCTGCTCGGGGACCTCGGAGGCCCGCTGGACGCCTTCTGGGGCCGGTGGACGACCGCTGCCCGCATGGCCGTGGACAACAAGCGCGGCGAGATCTATCGGAACGTGCAGGTCAGAATCAGGCAGGCGAAACACCGGTATGACGATCGGTTCTCGGACCTTCCTGAACATCTTCAGGACCGTCTTGCAGTCGAGCAGTTGGAGCTGGGCGGCTTCGGGGTGCGCTTCGCGGAGAACGGCGTTGAGATCGCGATCCGCGAGCCGTGTCCAGCTTGTAGGAGCGCAGCCCACGTTCTCTCAGTGAACCAGGGCACGGAGGAGACCCCCCACTTCACGGTCATTGCCCTGCGTTGCCCCATGTGCTATTTGAAGCTGGCCACTCGGGATGAGCTTGAAGCCTCTGGCGTCGACGTCAAGCATGCTGATGATCTGGCCGCGTTCCAGGTCTCAACGTTTTTCGATGGTGCAGTGCCCTCAGAGAAGACCTTCCGCATGAAGATTGAGCAGTTCCTGGGCACCGAAACTGTCGATCTGGATTGATCGTCTCCCCCGAAGCCCCGGTCCCCAGGCCGGGGCCTTTCGCATGCCCAGACCCACGCCGGATCTTCCTGCGCACACCCACGCAAGGAGCTCCCCTAGATCCCTGACCTGATCGCGCTCCTGGCCGCAGCCGAAGAGGCGAGCGGCGGACCCGATGTCGGCACGATCCTCGGCAGCTTCGTCCAGTACGGCATGGTCGGCGTGTTCGCCCTCCTGCTCGTCCTCGGCATCGTCGTTCGTGGGCCGACCCGGCCACCGCCATGGGATGATCAGTCCCATGGAGGGCACCGGCCTGCGGAGGACAGCATGAGTGACGGCACCGGGCATCTGTCCAAGCTCGTCTGGTCGGTGGCCGATCTGCTGCGCGGCGACTTCAAGTCTTCCGAGTACGGGCGGGTGATCCTGCCGTTCACGGTGCTGCGTCGGCTGGACTGCCTGCTGGCCCCGAGCCGGCAGGCGGTGCTCGATGAGGCCGAGCACACCGACGGCGAGCAGGAGCGTGAGCAGCGCCTGACGGCCGCCTCGGGTTGGCCCTTCTACAACTCCAGCCGGTTCTCCATGGAGCGCGTGCTCAGCGATCCGGAGAACGCCGACCGGTTGCTCCTGGCCCATGTCGACGGGTACTCCCGAAACGTCAGGGAACTGCTGGACGGCTTCGAGTTCGAGCGGACCGTCACCCGCCTACACCAGGCCCGACTCCTCTACCGCGTCGTCGCGCAGTTCGTGTCGATCGACCTGGGACAGATGATCACCGACGACCACATGGAGAGCCTCTTCGAGGAGCTCGTCCGGCGGTTCGCGGAAAGCGGCAACGAGGCGAGCGGGGAGCACTACACCCCCCGGGACGTCGCCCACCTGATGGCCGGCTTCCTCGTTGCCGCCGACTCGGACCTCCTGACGTCGCCGCATGCCGTCCGCACTATCCTGGATCCGGCCTGCGGGACGGCCGGCCTGCTGACCGAGGCTGCCTCGTACATCGCGTTGATGAACCCCCAGGTGGACGTCACGCTGTACGGCCAGGAGATAAACCGGGAGTCATGGGCGATCTCCCGTGCCACCATGATGACCAGTGGCCGCCGGGCCTCGACGATCGCCTTCGGGAACGTCTTCGCCGAGGACGGGCACCAGGGAACTGCCTTCGACTACCTCGTCGCCAATCCGCCGTTCGGCGTTGACTGGAAGAAGAGCGAGTACGCGGTCCGGTCGGAGCACGAGCAGCTCGGTTTCGCGGGCCGCTTCGGAGCCGGTCTTCCCCGGATCAACGACGGCTCACTGCTCTTCCTGCAGCACATGCTGGCGAAGATGAAGCCGGTGAGCGCCTCGGGCGAGGGCGGCAGCCGAATCGCGGTCATCTTCAACGGCTCCCCGATGTACGTCGGGGGTGCGGGGTCCGGCGAATCGGACATCCGGCGGTGGATCGTGGAAAACGACTGGCTCGAGGCCGTGGTCGCGCTGCCCGACCATCTCTTCTACAACACCGGCATCAGCACCTACCTGTGGGTCCTCAGCAACCGCAAGCCGGCACAGCGCAGGGGCCAGGTGCTGCTGCTGAACGCTCAGGACCAGTGGCAGCGGATGCGCCGCTCCATCGGCTCTAAGCGCAAATACATCACGTCGGACCAGATCGCCGAGATCACCGGGCTCTACCTGGAAACCATATCCGCCGACCCCGCCCAGCAGCCGGACGACCGGGTCCGCGTCGTCTCCACCCACGAATTGATGTACCAGCGCATCACGATCGATCAACCGCTGCGGCTCAGGTACGAGCTGTCCGAGGAGGTCCTGACTCGGCTCGCCGAATCGCGCGTCATCCAGAAGACCCATGATCCAGCTGCCCTGGTGGCCGCCCTGCGTCCGCTGGTCGGCTCGACGTGGACGAGGGGCCAGGAGGCCGTCACGGCGCTACGCCGGGCGGTCGCCTCGGCCGGCCTAAGCTGGCCGCGCGGGAAGGTCTTCGAGGCGGCGGTCCGCAAGGCCGTCGGCGTACGCGATGGCGACGGAGAGCCGCAGCGGATCGGCGAGGCGTACGAGCCGGATCCCGAGCTGCGCGAGTTCGTCCACCTGCCGCTGCAGGTGGATCCGATGGACCACCTCCGACGCGAAGTGCACCCGACCGCTCCGGATGCCTGGATCGACGACAGCAGGACGCGGGTGGGTTGCGAGATCCCATCCGCGCTCTTCTACCGGCCGGAACTGGACGGCGAGTTCGAACTGCTGCGTAACCTGGCCAGGTTGGAGACCACGCGGGTCCACCCGCCGCAGCGCGGCGAGGAGCAGGAGGACGGCGCCGACCGGCCCAAGCACCTGCGCGCCCAGGACCTCCACGAGGCGGACTCGGCCGTTGAGCTCCCGGACGCGCCGGAGGATGGGGTGGCGCTGACCCTGTGCTCGGGCGGCATGCTCGTCGGACGGCCGGGGAACTGGCGCCTGCTGCCGCAGGGCTTCGGCGAGGCGGCGACCTCGCTCTTCGTGCTGCAGCCGCTCCGAGGCAGCGGCCAGGCGCTCTGCGAGTGGTTGAACTCCCGCAAGGACAACGGTCAGTACCCCAGCGCTCGCGATCTGCTGGACACGCACGTCCCCGTCGACCTGGTGACCGACAGCGAGGTGGAGAGCCTCCTGGAGACCGTGCAGGAGGGGCGGCGCGCACTGCGGACCACGATGTCGGGAATCTTGCCCAACGTCTTCGGCAGCGGCGAAAGGGACGTCCAGGGGGTTCGGAACGAGATCAGGGCCGCCGCCCACGAGGCCGGCCTGATCGGCGAACTCGTGCGCCCGCTGGACGACCCAATCTCGCGCGCCGAGTGGAGCTTTCCGTACCACGCCGCCGCGCTATCTCGTCGGTACCGGGTCAGCACGCACCCGGCGGAGCGGAAGGACGGACTGCTCAAGCTGGGCGAGGGCCTGGCCCGGGTGCTAGGTGTGCTGGCGCTCACCGAGCTCGCCGCGTCGAACGGCTTCTCCCGGAACCTGCGCAAGCAGTTCCGGACCGGCGCCACCTTCGGCACCTGGCTCTGGATCCTCGATCGGCTGGAGGCCGAGGGAATCGAGCCCCGCATCCAACAGCTCGCCACCGTACGCGACCGGGGAAACGCACGCGCGCTACTGGGCCACATCAAGGATTTCAGAAACACCTCGCATCACGCGCACGGCGTCCGCGCCAGCCATCAGCTGGCGGAGGACGTCGAGCGGCTGGAACCGCACATCGTGCGGGCGATCAGTGCGGTCAGCTGGCTCTCTGGGACGCACTGGGACTGGGTGGAGCGGTGCGAGTACCTCGACGAGGGCTCGTACCGGATAGTCGGGCTCCGGCTGAGGGGCAGCCATCCGAGCTGGGAGCCGTTCGAGCGGTCGAGCACCCAGCCGCTTCGGCCCGACCGCATTTACGTGGACAGTGCCCCGTACGGCGCTCCGGTCGATCTCTGGCCGTTCGCTGTCGTCAGCCTGTGCGAGGAGTGTCGGACCCGGGAGCTCTTCCTGCTCAATGAAGCCCGGGACGACCAGCTGACGCTCCGCAGCCTGGAGGAGCATTCGCTGGAGATGACGTACGGGCCGCCCGAGTAGCGGGGCAAAGCTGAGCGACCTGGCGCGGCTGCGCCGGGTGCGGGACAGGGTCTAGGCGACGCCCACCTCCGGCCGATCCGGTTTCACGATCTCCGCCATTCCACGGCGACGCGGCGCGTCGTCCAGAACGATTCGTCCCGACGTACCCGTCATGGACCTGTTCCGTCGTTCGACCGGTCGCCCGTGAGGGAGACTTCGGCGGTGCGATGGTGCGGTGCAGCGCCGTAGCATCTGTTACTGACAGTTAGGGCATGTGAAGTATCCTTTTGAGCCATCTCACGGCCGCCTCACATCCGGTGACTTCTGATCCCGAGCCACCACGCAGCTGTCTTTGGCCAGCCCATGGCTCATTACCAAGGTTGGCTAGAAAGAGCGAGCCTTGATGCGGGCGGCCCCGCGCGAGCGCCATGGTTTCGGCACGCACCGGTTGAGTGCGTGGTCACTGAGGGGGATAAGTCATCTCATCCATGGGAGACGCGGAGGCTGGCACGGCCTTCCAGGACATCATCACGGCGTTGACGCAGCGGCGCATCCAGATCTACGAGCAGGCGGGCGAGGACTGGCGCTTTGCCGAGAGCCTGAAGTCGGTCAGTGAGGACACGGCCCAGGAGTACGAGGGTCGGGCCGTACTGGAGCTCATCCAGAATGGGCACGATGCCCTGGCCGAGTCCAGCTCCGGAAGGATCGCTGTCCTGGTCTGCCCGCATGCCGGCGAGAACGGTGTCCTGTACGTCGCCAACGAGGGCGCTGGATTCACCGACAGCAACTTCCGCGCGATCACGGAAGTCGCCCTGTCGGACAAGGGCGCCGGGGAGGGCATTGGCAATAAGGGGCTCGGATTCCGTAGTGTGCTCCAGCTGACGGACTGGCCCGAGGTCTACTCCAAGGCATCCCCGTCATCGGTGAAGTTCGACGGCTTCTGCTTCCGGTTCGCGCGTCCCGAGGACGTGCGCGAGCTGGTGGACGATCCGGAGCTGGCAGACCGGGTGATCGAGGACATCTCGCCGCTGGCCCTGCCAGTCCCGGCCCAGGACCCCGATGCCACGCTCATGTCCCTGGCCGCGGAGGGATTCTCCACGGTCGTACGTCTGCCGCTGCGCAACAAGCACGCGGTGGAGGCCGCGATCGCGCAAGCCACCGAAGCGATCGATGGCGAGGCACCGCTCCTGCTCTTCCTGGACCGGGTAGGTGAACTGATCGTGGACGTCCAGGACAGCGGGGACCGGGGCGGTCGCCGCGTACTGGCGCGCTCGGTGACCCCGTCCAGGCTGGTGGCCCGACAGGAGGGAGGGTGGGTCGAGGAGGTCGACCTCGCGGAAGGCGGGCGTTATCTGCTGGCCCGCCGCACGCTCGCCCCCGATGGGCTGCGACGGGCGATCGAACAGAGCATCGAGGCACGGGAGATCGACGCGAAGTGGCTGAAGTGGGAAGGCGAAGCCTGGGTCGGGATCGCGCTTCGGCTGGACGAAGACCTGGAGCGCGGTCTGCTGTACACCTTCCTCCCGATGTCGGATGCGGCCCGTGCGCCCTTCCATGGCCACGCCCATGCTCCGTTCTTCACCAAGCTGGCCCGGCTTCACATCAGTGAGGCTGTGGGTCTAAACGCGTTCCTCCTGGACCAATTGGCCGAACTTTGCATGCAGTTGGTCTCGGCACTGCGCGCCCAGGGGCCGTGTACCGCAGTCCGGCATATCATCCTGGACCTCGTGTGCTGGGACGCCCCGGCCCGAATCGACAGGGTGCTCGACGGGAAGCTGGCGGACGAGCCAATCGTTCCCCTGGTCGGGGCCGACTCGTGGGGCACGCTTCGGAGTTCGTTCGCATGGCCCGACAAGAAGCGCCCCTGGAAGGTCCTCACCGCCGAGGCGCTGGCCGAGGCCGGAGGTCGCCTCCTCGATCCTTCCGTCGGGCCACTTCGGGAGACCCGTCTGCTCAAACTCCACCAAGACCTTCTCGCAAAGCTCATGCGCCCTTCGTCACGGACGGCTGCGGCGTGGGTGGAGCGCGTCGCCGAACGGTTGCAGCCCTCTGGAGAGGCACGGCCAGATCCCTTGTGGGCGGACTTCTACGACGACCTCGCGCAAGCGTTCGCCGACCACCCCGAAGACCTTCGCGGCCGACGGATCATCCTCGATCAGGACGGCCGGCTTTGGCCCGCGCTCGGTGGTGCGGAAACGGCCGGCAAGAGTGAGCAAACCGTCTTCTTCCATCCCGAGGACGAGGGCGGCAACGGCACCGCTCAGGTACCGAATGCGCTGAAGGCCCTGCGTCGGCGGATGGCCTTCACTCATCCCGGCATCGCCTGGGGACGTCCCGGACGTACCTTCCTCGAAGCCCACCGGCTGGTACGCCCGTACCGGCCCGGCCGGGTCTTCGAGGCACTGAGGGATCTCCTCGCCAAGAGCCCCTCGGACGCCCTGTGCCGAGATGCCTTGTCCTTCGCCCTCCGCCTCTTCCCCTCACTCACCGAGGTCGAGCGCCGTCGGCTCCCCCAGACAGGCTTCCGCCTGCCCACTGGTGAGGGCGACTGGATCAAGGCGGCACGTTGCCTCTTTTCCCCCGCTTGGGGCACCGAGGGAGGACGACGCCTGGCGAAGTTCCTGGACGCGGGTGGCAACGAGATCCCGTCCCTGGCCGCCCTGCGTAAGCGCTGGCTCAGTGACCCCGACGACTGGCCCGTTCCGGTCAGCGACCTCGCGGCCTACGTCGACTTCCTCAAGGCCATCGGTGTCGGCGACGGCCTCCCCCTTTCCTGGGCCGGCGGCAGGCTCGGGGCAGCCAACGGCCGGGACATGGAACCGGGAGTCGTGGCCAGGAGACTGCCGCTCGGCGACGTGCTCGGACGGGTCTGGGCAAAGGACGTCGACCGTACGTGGAGCGGCTTCGCCCACCCCTGGACGCCGTACGAGTTCCGCCGGCAGCTGCCGCACCTGCCAGGTGCCGTCGAGGTCGCGGAGCTGGGCCCTGCCGCCCGCCGAGAGTTCGCGGAGTTGTTGTTCATCGGGCTCCGCACCTGGGGAGACACGGCCTTCACCGTCCCCCTTCACCGGCCCTACCACGACCGGAATCCCGACCCCCACACCTGGCCGAGCCCGCTCGCCTCCTTCCTCCGCTCGATGCCCTGGGTCCCGGTGGAGGGCAGGGACACCGACGGTCCGGCCTTCGTCCCGCCTAACCGTGCCTGGTTCAGCGCCGAAGGAGACCTTCCAGCGTTCGTCCCCTCACTCCCCCTCTCGATCCGTCGGGCTCTGGCCGACAAGGCGGTACTCGAACGTCTGCGCCGCTGCGGTCTGCGATTCTGGGACGAATCCGAACACGCCGGGGCGGCCGTGCGGGACCTCGGCGCGATCGTGGCCGCGGGTGGGGTGCCCGACCACCTCAGCGTCTCGTTCAAGAAGCACTACGGGAGGGCGTGGTCCTATGTGGCGGAAAGCGGGCGCTGGCCCTGGTCGGCCGGAGAGCCGGTCCAGCTGGCGGTGGTCCGCGAGCAAACACTGACCACCCTCACGCCCTCCTCCGAGGGGGAACCGGTCTACGTCTGCGACGAATCCGACCCGCTTAAGGAGACACTCGTCGAACTGGCAGGTCATCCCGTCCTGATCGCCGGATCCGACGACGGCGCGAGGATCGCGAAGAAAATGGAGTCAGGCGGAGTGAACGTGGCCCGGCTCTCCGACGCGCGGGTGCAGGTGAACAACCGAGACAAGAAGCCAATCAAGCCGTCGGACGACCATGCCCGGCTGACCGAGGGCCGGGAGTGGCTGATCCTAGTAGTGGCCCTGGTGATAGAGCTCAAGTCCGGCGCGTTCCTGCGCCGGAGCGAACGCACAGTGCGCTCCCTGCTCGACCGGTTGCGCGCGATCCGGATCGTCCGGGCCGAGGAGATTGAGATCCTGATCGCCGGCGAGCGCGTGGAGCCCCCACCGACGACCCGCAGCCTGCCGCTGCCCCATCCCGCCCACCCGACCGTCGTCGTCTGGAACGGCGCCAGCGATAGCGACGGTGACTGGGACGAACTACAGGCGGCCACATCGGCGGTCACGCAGCTCCTCCACCAGCCGTCCTTGCAGGACGCCCTGGAGCTCGTTCTCGTCAAGATGCAGCGGCACTTGAGCGGCGAGATGCCGGACCACATCGACGACCGCACACTCGCGCTGTCGCTCGACACGACCGAGTCCAGGATCTCGGAACTGCGACGCAGCCTCACGAACGACTTGCACCACACGGTCCGGCAACTCCGCCCCGTCCTGGTCTGTCTGGCTGGCACCGACCGCGCCAGCGCGGTTTCCGAGGCCCTGAATGAAGCCACCAGCGAGGAGGAGCTGGTTGCCGTCCTCGGCGGGCTCCCGTGCATCCTCCCGCTCCCCGCCGCCGAGCTGCTCACCGTCGCTCGTACCTCCACGACGCCCGCCGAGCTTCGCGAGGCCCTGGCGCTGGACTACCAGGCGTTCAACGAGGCGCTCGCCGCCCTCGGAGCCCCATACAAGCCCGTCTGCGACCCGGACCTCCACGACCGGACGTTCAGCGAGTTCCTCCGCGCACACGCCGATTCCATCCTGGACCGCCTGCGCGAGCGGTACGCGCCACAGGCCGCAGGAGGAGGCGACGTGGCCGCGTACGCAGCGGCCCGCCATATGGACGACCTCACTGCCGACCCGGACTGGCTGCCCCGCTTCGCCTCCCCTCCCGAGGAGCAGATGCGAGCACGGGTCGCCCACTGGCTGCGGTCTCACGGAGCCGAAGACGACCTGGAACGCGCGGGTGATCTGGAGCCCGTCGACGAGCTACGCAGCCTCAACACGGCAGCGCTCCACCGCTTGGTCTCCGTACTGACGAAACTGGTGCCCGCCTGGTGCCGTCGTCACCGCGTCCCCGTGCCGCCCAGCTGGAACAGCACCCCCATGATGGAGGCGCGGACCGCAGTGCACGGTTCAGGATTGGCCGACCTTCTCGTCCTAAGCGAGAAGCGGCTCCTGAGCGAGGTGGCCCGCAACGTGGGTTGGCCGGCCGGCATGCCGCACAGTGCCGACCCCGGCTTCCTGGGCCTCACGGCCCACGACCTCGCACAACCGCCCGTGCCATCACCCGGCATCGTCGGATCCCGCGGATCCGTCCAGCCCACGATCAAGATCGGCGAGAAAGAGATCGTCGTGGGGCGGGACCACTTTGCAGCCATCGCCGACCTGGCGGCGCACACGGTCGACGAGACCTTCCTCGGGCAGTCCGGGAAGGTGCGTCTCGACATCATGGCGCCCGTACCGCAACCCCGCCGCACACCAGACGCACGGACGACGAGGGTCGTCGTATCGCGTAAGGCCCAGCTGACCGAGGAACAGAAGGCGGCCATCGGCCTGGTGGGCGAGGTCTCCGCACGCGCCTGGCTGGAGCACCGGTACGCCGAGGTCCACTGGGTCTCGGGCTACGCCGCGGTCCTCTTCGAGGACGCGGCAGCATCCGACGCCCACGGCTACGACTTTGAGGTGGCCTACCGCGGCAGCACACGCCTTTACGAGGTGAAGGCAACCAGCGAGTCCTACACGGAGCAGATGGAGTTCGAACTTGGTGTCTCCGAGGAAAGGGCTGCGCGAGAGTACGCACGCAGCACCCGCTATCGGATCTTGCTGATCACCTCTGCCCTCGATCCAGAACGGCGACGCGTGCTCGAACTGCCAAACCCACTCGCGGCGGCCGGACGTGACCGGTTCCGGGTGGTAGGCCGGGGGCTGCGTTACCAGTTTTACCCAACAGATGGAGTCTCCCATCCGATCTCGAAGAAGTAAGAGAGTCAGTACACATCGGTGACGGTAAAGGGAAATGCCATCGGAAACATGCCCCGATGTATCGAGGCGGGAGAACATACAGGTCACAGCGATAAGCGTCGCGGCCGCAGAGTAATGCGGCCTCACAGCGAACCACCCCGGAGCCGACCGCCAGCTGCTACACCGTGCCAGCCCCAAGGCCAGTCAGGGCTCTGGTATAGGACCTAACCTACTCTCACCGTCTCGCCGTACCCGAACTTCTGCCCACTGGAGCACGATCACTAAGACTCGTCGGTGAGCCGCACACCATCTCACCGACGAGTCGGCCCACTCCCATGACCCGGGCTTGAACGACACGAAACGACTTCACCCTGTCCAGTACGGACAGGGTGAAGTCACTTTTATGCAGCTATGGTCAACGGCGTCTCCAGACGTTCCCATGCCCCGAGAACAGCCTTGTGAGCGTCCGGCTGCAGGTGGGCGTATCGCTGCGTGGTCTGGAAGCTTTCGTGGCCGAGGAGGTGCTGGACCTCGTAGAGCGAGACTCCCTTTTGAACCAGCCACGAGGCGCAGGTGTGGCGCATGGAGTGCGGTGGGTAGCGCGGGACGAGCTGCTGCTCACCGTCGCCGTCAAAGTAGTAGGCGCCTTCTACAGCCGGCCACCAGGTCTGCCTCCGCCAGTTGCCGTCATCGAGGAGTCGTCCGGCCCTGCCCTTTGTGATGGTGGTGAATACCACCGCGTCACGGTCTAGACCGTAGATGTGGCGCTCAAGTGCCTCCAGGACATGGGCTGGCAGCGGAACTTCCCGGCGACTCTTGGAACTCTTCGGGTACTCCTTGATGCCACTCTTGGTGTTGACCTCCACCACGAACAGTCGCGAGCGACGCTGGTCGATGCGGTGTCGATGAAGGCCGGAAAGTTCACCCCAGCGCAGTCCGGTGTAGAAGCCGAGCAGGCACATCGTCCGCCAGGGGGACGGCAGTTCATCCAGGACGCTCTGCGCCTGATCGAGTGTGAACCACTGCGGCGGTTTAACTGCGATCTTGGGCAGGTCGATGCTGCGGCAAGGACTCACCGTGATCACGTCGTCGTCGACAGCCGCGCGCATGATCGAGGACGTCAGATTGTAGGCCCGCTTGATCGCGGCAGCACCCGCGCCCTTCTCGACCAGGGAGCGGACCCAGCTCTGGACGTCCATTCGGGTGATGGCGCGCATCTCCCAGTCCGCCCAGTAGGGCATCACGTGGTTCTTGATGCAGGAGGCGTCGCCTCGCATGGTGTGGCGCTCGACCACGCGGGCGTTCCACCAACGGTCATGCCACTCACGGAACGCCATTTCGCCAACCCTCGGGTCGCGCATGCTTCCGCGGGCAAACTGAGTTTCCATCTCAATGCCCCAAGCTCGCGCCTGAGCCTTGAGAGGGAATGACTCACTGAACCGGTCTCCTGTCTGGTTGCGTACGGTCGCCTGCCACTTGCCGGACTTCAACTTGCGCAGGTACGCGGCACTACTCCTTTATTCCGGGGACGGTGAGGACCAAGCTGACAGCGAAGGTCAGCGGCGGGGGCGCGGGGAAGCTACTGATCGGCTGGTAATGAACTCCTCCAAGCCGGATGCGGGGACACGGACGCGCGAGCGGCCCGTTCCGGTGCGCAGGTCGACGACCGGAAGTTCCCCGGCCGCAATGAAGCGGTAGACAGTGCGGCGATCGACGTCCAAGGCTGCGGCGACAGCGGGAATGGATAGCAGACGGGCAGGCATGGTGAGTCCTTGAGAGTGGGATGCGAAAGGAGCCGGCGCATCGGTTCAGCTGGCCTGTTGAGCAGGAAGAGGCATTGCCCCCCTCGGCGGAGGCGTGCTGTTGATGCCAGAAGGTCACAGGCCAGCGACGCTCTTGCTCTCCTCTCCGGTCCAAGCGCTGTCCTGCGTTCGCTGCGGCCCCACCGCCAAGCACAGCCGACCGCGAACACCCTCAATGGTCGCCACGATCGCCGGTTTGGCTAACCGGCGATCGTGGTCTATGTTCCGGTCGCGCCAGGCAAGAAGCCGACCATCGGCTGACAACCACGGCACCAACTTCCATGGCCGCTGAGACGCTCCGGTGCTAGGGCCTGCTGGGTGAAATCCAAGCGGTAGGCACCAAAAGGGAAGGTCAACAGGATGGTCAACCGAACTGATATGAGCTAGCACACCTAAGAAGAAGATCCTCACCTTGCGAGCGGTGGGCCATTCACCTGCCCACATGCTTTCGGGGTCTTATAGATTGACATAGCCCCGCGTAGCGTTCCAGCCTTTGGACGTGCTTTCTCGTCTGCCGTGAGCGAATACTGAAGGCCACAGGTCCCTTTATGCCCCGGATACGCTTAGTTGCTGCGGGCTGCGGAGCTGTTTGGAGCGTTCTCACCGCTGGCTACGCTTTTCCCAGTAAGGACGAAATGACCGCCCGGCCGTAGATCGACCCGGCCGAAGGAGTAGGACCGTCGCAGGCCGTCTTGTCACCGACCTAATGCGAATAGTTTGCATGTTAATCGGCGAAGCGGTACAAGGCGGCAACGGCACGCACTTCCTTGGTTACGGCCCGGATACCGTAGGTCATGAGGGGGTGCACGGCGCTTAGCTCGTGCCCGCCATCCCACACCCCAGATGCAGGCGTACGGAAGGAAACCACGCTTATCCCGTGAGCGGTGAAGGGGACCACACCGAGGTAGCGTGTACCGCCGGTACCGCAGATGTAGCTCCGGGCCTGGGTCACCGTTGCGAGGTCGGCGAGTCGCTGCGACCGCTCAGAGCGGGCGGGCAAACGACTGCTGTACAGGATGCGGCCCTTCCACCCCATCAGTCCGAGGAGCATCCGCGTGGATGCCTCGGCCACATCAGCAGTCTTATCCGTTCGCCAGAACTCGTCGAGCACAGAGTCCAATTCCTCCCGGAAGAGCGGCCAGTCAGTGGAGCTGCCGTAGTGCTGCGCGAGCATGCGCATGACTCGTCGACGTGAGCGTTCCGGGTCGACCAGAAGAGCATCCCGGATGAGGGTCGACCGACCATGAGGAAGGTGGGTAGGGATCGAAAGCCATTGACGCCGGCTTGGGTGGGACATGCTGGCCAGCCGGGCACGGTGCTGGTAGTCGCGGCGGGCGAACTGGACGTCGTCGAGCACGATCCAGTAATCCGCCGCGAACAGCTTGGCCAGAGTGTTCAGTCGCGGCAGGAAGTTCGGCTGGTCGCGCATAGCCCGCCGGGCGCGGGGAGGTCATGAGGCGATGAGTCTGCTGGTGAATCCGGCGCGGATGAGGGACTCGTACGCGGCATGTACGTCCTCCGGAACATGCTGCTCGATGGCGAACCCGAGCTTCGGGTACTCGATAACGCGCTGGAGGTCGCCGACGAGCATGTCGATGACGAGCTTCTCGTCGCCGATGCTCTTGAGGTAGTCGTCGAACTCCATGGGCTCCGAGGCGCAGGTCACGTCGACCTGGGGCCAGAGTTTGCGGGCGGTGGCGAAGGAGCGGCGCTCCATGTAGGGCTTGGAGACAAGCAGCACGGACTTCGGCGTGATGCCGGCGGATGCGAGGACCTCGCGGGACAGGGTGATGTTTTGGCCGGTGTTGCCGGCGTTCGGCTCCACGAGGATTGCGCTATCCGGCACACCTAGGGCGAGGGCGTGCTCGCGGTAGTGCACGGCTTCCCCACGGGGGAACACCTTGGCTGTGGTCGGGCTGTTGCCGCCGGTGAACACGAGAGTGGGGAACAGGCCGGCGCGGTACAGCTCGGCGCTGAAGGCGGCCACGCCGAGGTCGTGACTGCCGAGCCCGATCGCGACGTCGACGGGGCTCACGTCGTGATGCATCTGGTGGAAGTCCCAGACCAGCTTGGCCTTGCTGATCTGCTCCTCGGTGATGGCCGGCTGGTTGTCGGTCACTCGCTTATCTCCCTGGTCACCGTCGTGTGGGGCGGGCTGCCCCGTCGGCCGTCCTCCGGATGTCCGTGATGCTGCGGAGCTGGTGGCTCAGCCCGTACTGGGCCGCCTCCCTGGCAGCGTCGTCGAGGACGTGTAACCCATCATCCAGGGTGGCGGGATCGGAGAGCAGGATGTGGCCATATGCGGTGTCCAGGCGTACCCGCTGCATGGGCGATTCCGTGACGCCAGTACTGCGTGCAAGGTCGATGAGGCGCAGGGCGGCGTCGAGGTTTCCGGAACCGCGGTGAGCGAGGGCCAGCTTCTGTTGCGCGACCGACCAGTCCTCCTGTTCGGCGAGGTCCTCGAAAACGTGGACCGCTGTTTCCATCACGCTGACCGCATAGTCGTGGTTGCCGTCCTTGCTCAGAGCCGTGCCCACCCACAGGCGAGCGCGGGCACGGTCACGAGGGGACAGTCGATCGTCGGCTGCCAGGTCCTCGTACTGGCGCGCCGCTGTCTCAAGTTCGCCGACCATCTCCGTGACGACGGCTAGGGAGAGATCGAGCTGAGCTACGCGGCGCGGGATCGCCAACTGCATATAGAGCGAACGAGCGTTGGCGTATGCGCGCTGGGCCGAGAGTGGGCCAACGACGGCCCCCTGGTCTCGCATCAGGTCTCCGTGCAGCGCGGTGGAACGTGCCAGCAGGGACAAGCCCCGTTCATCCAGCTCCGAGGCTTTGTAGCGAGAGGTCCAGCGGTGCAGAAGTGATTCTGCGAAGGGAAAGTTCTGACGGGCAAGGGCCACCACTGCGCGCTCCAGGTCGTCGGCCCACGTCTCGTAGTCCCAAGCTCGTGGGCGGGGAATGGTGACACGCCCGGTCGTTTCCGGCGGGGTGTCCCCCTCGGCGAGTCTGGCGAGCTCTGTTTCGAAACGCACGTGGGTCTGCGCGTTCGCCTGAGCCAGCGCTGTATCCAAGATGGCCTGGCTCTCCGTGTTGGGTCGCCGCTTGGCCAGAAACTTTTCCCAGTTACTGACGGTATTGACCGAGACGCCCAGTCTTTCGGCGAAGGCGCGCACGCTCAAGCGGAGAGCCTTCCGGAGGGCAAGTGCGTCCAGGCCGGTCCATTCATGAACGGTCGCCACGTGCCACTCCTTTCCGTCGCCATCGAAGCACGCTGAGTCGCGCCAGGTGGACGGAAGTGGGACAGAAGTGGGACGGCCGTGGATTCCCCGACCGCCCGGCCACCATCAGGCTCGAAGTGCCCCTCCGAAGACGGCCTGATGGACGGTCATGATCTTGGAACCCCTCACCGAACAGCGGCACGTCACCGGTCCGCTCGTGTTCGGCTATCTGCGCCTGGTGCGGGTCTCGCATGCTCGTCAGCTGGCCCTGACGATGGCGATCAGCGACTACTGCCGTCGTCACGAGCTGACACTGGCCGGCGTCTACATGGAGCGTTGCTCTTCCACGCCGTCCGCGTTCGTGGGCATGCTCGATGCCCTCACGGCCACTCGGTCCTATGGGGTGGTACTTCCCACCCCGTCGCACCTCGGCCCCAAGGCCATAGCGGCTGAACGGCGCAGTCAGCTGACCGAAACCGGCGCCCATCTGCTGCTGATCCGTGGTGAACAGACGGCTCCCCCAGGCGAAGGCGCCGCAGCCCTCGCCGCCGGAGGCACCGAGTGATGAGTGCCTGCCGGTACAGCCCTGCGCGAGCGTGGTTGGCGCCCGCTCGGGCGGCTACGTCCCGGCCGGCCGCCAGCCTCGGTTACGGAGGATGCCTCGAGTCAGCGCTCGGCGGCGTGCCTCCAGTAGTCCTTCAGCATCTCGCCGGGCCACGCGGGCTGGGTGACGGGGCCGCGCGGCAGGAACTCCTTGAAGACCGCCACCAAATCCACCACCAGCGTGCCGTCGTCAGCGTCGAGGTCCGTCACGTGCAGATCCCGTCCGTCGACGCGGAGCAACCGCGGGAACGAGGTCGCGAGGCGAGCCGGACGCCGGTGGTTGTGATGCACGAAGGTTCCCGTCGCCGGCCAGTCCGGGTTGTCCCGCGGGCTTCGCGCGTGGAGGGCAACGTCCTCAGGAGAGCCGAAGTTGAAGAACCAGGTGACCTGGAGGTGAGAGAACTCCTCGATCCCCTGCAGGGTTTCCTCCGGGTACTCCGGGCGCAGCCGAATGATCGACTCCACACCGCCCTTGAAGTCGTCGAGGCGCCCCTTGTGGCCCCCGACCACCTCGGCGATCACCGGCACCTCGATGGACTTTGTGGACACGGGTTCCCCCTTCTCCGCTCGCGGCACGGCAAGGCGGTCAGCCACAGCATGCCCGCCTTCACCACCATGGCGCCGTCAGGCTACTCGTTCGAGTACGGCCTTGGCTCGCTCGTCGATCTCCGCCGCCACGCTGATTCCCCGATTGCGGAAAGGGGACAGCACCCGGCGCATGTTCACGGCTGCCTCGCGTGCTCTGCCCGACTGGACGCCCTCCATCGCGTCCAGGGCCTGTGCCCACGTGTGGCACGCGGCCTCCACGTTCCCCTTGCGGGCCTGCACAGTGCCCATGTAGCCCAACGTCACCGCGTGGGTCCGGCTGAAGGTGTCGGCCTTCCTGGTCAGCACGCTGTTGTTGAATTCTTGGAGCGCTCCGTCGAGATCGCCGAGCGTCCACAGGGTGCGGGCGGTCTCGTGGGCCAGGGAAGCCCGCTGGAAGAACCACACCCGACTCGGATCCTCGTCACCGACGTCAGCCGCAGCCAGGTCGTCCTCGGCGCGGAGAAGCGCTGCGATCGCGGCCCGCTTCTGTCCGTTGGCAGCAAGACTGCGTGCCTGCACCACTCCGAGCAGTGCCCGCTCGCGAGGCGTCGCGAGGGTGTACCGCTTACGCTCCACGGAAGCCGTGGCGAGGTCGACGGCAGCCCGTGGGTGGCCGAGATCCGTTGCCTGGTGAGCCATCGCCCGCAGGATGTGGCCGGCGAGGGGAGCGTCGTCGGCTTCCGCCGCGAGCTTCAGCGCCAGCGTGAAGTAGCGCCGCGCGGCCTCATGGTGAGAGGCGTCGAAGCTCATCCAGCCGGCGACATACACCGCCTCGGAGGCAGCGGCGAGGAGGGCGCGACGAGTGTCGTCGCTGGTGAATACCCCTCCGACGTACCTGGCAACGTCGTCGACGAGGTACTGGTAGAGGGCCGTGCGGCCATCCATGCCGCCGTGTCGCTGGTCTCTTCGAGAGAAGAACTCTGTCATCTCACGCACAGCGCTGACTTCGGCGGCCCCGACCCTGCGGCTCGTCGCGGCGGGGCGGGACTTTGCCCGTTGGGGAGCCTCATCCCACCACTGCTGTCCAGGCAGAACCAGGCCACCCACCGAGTAGGCGGCGCCGGCCAGCAATCGGCGGCGTTCGAGATCCACGTCGCTTCTCCCAAGGTCTACCAGCGCAGTCAGCGTATCGACGTTCCACTCCGATGCTGCGGCTGCACCCGCCTCCGGCGCGGAGAGCCCAATCTTGGCTGGTGTGATGGGGCGTTGGAGTCGTCGGGACAACGTCTCGCACAAGATAAAGGGCGCTCTGCCCGAGGGCTGTGTTCCCGCCACCCACATGGCGATGTGCGAGCGGCTGGTGCCCAGCAGTTCCCTCGCTTCCACCTCGGCCGCGACCCGCACAAAGGCAGCCGCCACTTTTTGCTGCGACCAGCCTGTTTCCGCGATCGCGTCGGCCAGCTTCACGTTCCGCTCGCGCGCCATCGTCTACCTCGGTTCACCAAAACGATCTTTGACGGGTTTGACGGCCCCGGCAGCCGCCGGGAGATACCGCCGCGATGTGATCCACGGTTCGCTCGTAATCAACGAAACCACCAACTGCCTTTGTCCGGGAGGAAACCGGTGAAGACCAGCCACACGACTGGCACCGACACCCGGACTGTGCCGGGCGACGGGCGCGCTCCCGCTCCGACGTCTGGCGTACGGCACCTCGACCACCCCCCGCCGGTGGCCGTGCTCGTGCAAAACCTCCGCCGCTTCGACCACTCCGACAAGACCGCCGATCGAGTCCTCCGCGGGCTCAAGCACCAGTTGTGAGAAGGCGAGCATGGACCGAATCGAAAGTCTGGGGAGTGTGATCAGCGCTCCCGAACAGAAGAAGACCCTGACGCTCGCCGCCAACGACAGGGCTCCGGGCAAGGCGCGGTCCTTCACCCGGGAAGCGCTGATGGCGTGGGGTGTGGAAGACCTTCTGGACCAGGCTGTACTGATCGTCAGCGAGCTCACCACCAACGCCGAGCGGCACGGTCGAACTCCGGGCGTCGACCTGAGCCTTCCGTCCAGAGCGGAAGGCGAGCCCGTCGAAGAGATCACGCTGACGTTAGCCCTGCAGGCCGGTGTTGTGGGGATCGAGGTCGAAGACAACTCCCCTGAGCCCCCGGTGCCTCAGATCGTCTCGCTCTATGCCACCAGCGGACGGGGCCTACACCTCGTGTCGGCAGCGGCCGACGCCTGGGCTGCCTGCCCCAAGGAAGACGGACGCGGCAAGAGAGTGATCGCTCTCGTGAGGCGCACCGAGTCGCCCTTCACCTCCTAACCCCTTTCCTTGGAGATCCCTGATGTCATCCCGGCTTACGTCCTTACCCGCGCCCACCTCCGGCGGAACGAGGCTGGGCCTCGACACCGAAGCCGTACGTGTGCTGCTGCTGGACCTGGACGGCGTGCTCGTCGACACCCGCCCGGTCATGGAGCGCGCGTGGCGCCAGGTCCGTGAGGACCACGGCCTCGACGTGCCGTTCGGGAAGTACGAACGCCACTTGGGCCGCCCGTTTTCCGACATCATGCAGCAGCTCGGGCTCGCTGAAGCCGAGTCGATCCATCAGACCTACGCCAAGGCGTCAACGGCCGCTTCTCACCTCGCCCGACAGTTCGACGGCGTCGCGGAGGTCCTCCATGCCTTCGCCGCTGCCGACTGGCGGCTGGGGATTGTGACGTCCAAGCCGTTGGCGCGAGCCACCCCTCTCCTGGCTCAGCTCGGCGTCCCTTTCGCCACGGTGCGCACGCCGAACGGGGTAGGGCGGGGCAAACCCGCGCCAGACCCGATCCTGCTCGCCCTGATCGACCTGGGCGCCGACCCGGCCGATGCCCTGTACGTCGGAGACATGGCGGTCGACCAGGAGGCAGCCCGTCGCGCCGGCGTCTCGTACGTGCACGCAGCCTGGGGCTACGGCACCCCGAGCCCTCCGGCCCCCGTGGTCGCCAAATCGCCGAAGGACCTGCTGCGGCTCATGGACACCGGGCCGATCCTCGAAGGGAGCCTGGTATGACGCCGACCAAGCGCAGCGCCTTGGGCATCGCCCGCGTCGACTCCGATGGCAAGCCCCTCTGGGCGCTGGTCGGCGAGGGCGCGCTCGCGACCATGAAGTCCGACCGGATCACGACCTCCCAACTGGAGGCCCTGCCCATAGACCAACGCGATGCTGAAGCACGGGTCAACCATGTGGTGGAGGCCCTCGAAGCGTACGGCGCCGACCTCGCGAGGACTCCGGGTGGCGCGGGGTGGCTGTACGTCCAGCACGTGCCGGCGCGGCGCCTGGTGGCACAGGTCGTACGTAAGCTGGCGGCGCTCAGCGCGTGGGAGCCGTTCGCCAAGGCCCCAGGTCCGCTGAGACTCGCGCCCTACGAAGGACTCGTCGGGCTGCGGTCGAGCAGCTCCCGCGAGTACCGGGCGTACACGGTCACCTGGTCGGGCATTGCCTACCTGCTCGGAGCCGCAGCCCTTCACAATCCCCTCCGATCCGCGCAGTTACGCAACCTCCCCCCTGCCCTGACGGCCGCATCGGTGCCGAGTTCGGCTCCCTCGGAGCTTCCAGTGAGCGAGGTGGTGGCGTTGTCGTGGTCGTCCCGTCACGCGGCCACTCTGCTGCCAGTGCTGGAGGAGCTGGCCAGGAGCGGGCGCCCCAGCCTCGTGGTGGACTTGGCGACCGACCCGGCGGAGCGGTGCCCGGCTTCGGGCGTCGCGGGGGTGACCCTGTGCTCGCCTCCGCCCAGTCTCTTCGACCTCTCCGGCGTCGTGGACGGGCTGAGGCCGCAGGATGACGGCCCCGTCGTTCGAGTCGACGAGCACGAGCTCCGACTGGCCCGATTGCTCCGCCTCGTGTCCGTACTTCTGGAGACGAGCGGCGGGTGCACCCAGCCATCTTGGCGATCCGTGGTCCGGGCGGAGACATGGTTGGACGGCGTTCTCGCCGCCGTACGGCCGCATACCGTCCTGGTCAGCAACGACACCAGCCCGCTGGGTACGCTGGCCGTACATGTGGCAGAGCGCCATGGGATGAACACGGTGCACGTCCAGCACGGGGCCTGGACGGCTGAGTCGGTCGCATGGCCCGCCCTGCACAGCCGCGACATCGTGGTCATGGGTGAGCGGGACCTCCCCCTCGCGAAGGAGTGGGTGCGCCACCCTGACGCCGAAGTCCATGTCCTGGGCCAGCCCCGCTTCGATGTACTCGCTGGCCTCGGCCGCGATACCCAGCGGCGCTACCTGGAACATCTGCTGGCCCACGGCCCGCGTCGCAGTCCTGCCCGTATCGCGGTGTGGGCCTGCCAGCCCCTCGGTCCTGACCGGCTCAAGGCCCAGGCCGACCTGCTGCTGGACGGTCTGTGGCAGGCCGGCAGCGACTGGGGCCTCGTCATCGCGCCGCACCCGGCGCAGAGCATCGACGTCTTCGCCCCCCTGCTCGAACGGCACGGTCGGCCGCTCATGGCCGTGGCCGATCCCCGGGTCAGCGCTCGTGGCTGCCTCGCCGGTGCCGACGCCCTGGCAAGCGCCTATTCGACGTGCGGCATCGAAGCCGCGCTGATGGGCGTGCCGGTGCTCGAACTGGGTTCGCCCGGCGAGCGCACGCTCGGACTCTCCGACCACGGCCTTGCACGGCGGTGCAGCACCGCCGATGACATCGCCGACGCTCTCGTCGCACTGCGCGGTCCGCACCCGCCTGCCGACCGGGCGGCGACGGACGCGGTGTGCCGGTGGCGCGGTGACAGCGCAGCCCAAGTCGCATGCCTCATCACCCGCCGCTCGGGCGGCCATGCCATGCACTCCCACCACATCAACCACGATGCCCGCGCCGCCGAGTCCGGACGGCCGCAGGGCGAAGGAGTACCTGTCCGATGACACACCTGACCGCCGACAGCGTCGCCGAACTCTTCGTCGGCGCTGTCGCCCTGGCCAAGAGCGGCGAGAGGGTCAGCCCTCGCGGCATGGCGACCCGTGAGGTGCGAGACGTCCACATGCGGCTGACGCAGCCGCGGGCTCGACTGCTGTACACGCCGCCGGCACGCGTCATCAACCCCGCGTTCGCCGTGGCGGAGACCGTGTGGCACCTCTCCGGTTCGGACGCCCCGTGGATCTTCGATTACAACGCACGCCTGCGGCAGTACGCCGACGACGGTGTCCTGCGGGGCGCGTACGGGCCGCGGATGCGGAAGTGGGCCGGGAAAGTGGATCAGCTGAGCCGCGTCGTCGAGATCCTCAAAGAGGACCCCGACTCCCGCCGGGCCCTGATCCAGCTCTACGACCCGGCCCAGGACGCCGCCGGGCACAAGGACGTGCCCTGCACTTTGGGCTTCGGCTTCCACCTGCGCACCGGCCGCCTGCACATGTCGACAACGATGCGTGGTCAGGACGTGTGGATCGGCATGCCGTACGACCTGTTCTTCTACACCGTGCTGCATGAGCTGGTCGCGGGCTGGCTCGGCACCGAGCTGGGCGAGTTCCACCACCACGTGGGATCACTGCACATCTACGAGAACCATCTCGACCAGGCGGAAGAGCTGACCGCGGTGACCGCGAGCGCGGTCATGCCGAACCTCACCACACCGTGGCGGGGCTTCGACGATCTGCTCGACCAGGTCGAGGCCCGGGACGTGACCGGCCACCCGGGCTGGGACACGATGGCCGAGACACTGCGCAGCTACCGCCTGTGGAAGGACGGCGCGCGTGAGCAGGCGTGGCGGGTCGCCGACAAGATCGACGGGCCGCTGGGCGAGGCGCTCATCGCCTGGTACGGCGAGCTGAATCGTCATGCCGGCGCCTCGACCGCGCGCGAGACGGCGGGGACGCGGTGATGGCCACCATGGACCGCGCGCCCTCGGTCATCCTCGGGCTGTGTTCCTTCACGCACGACTCCTCCGCTGCCCTGCTGGTAGACGGGGAGCTAATCGGCTTCGTGGAGGAGGAGCGCCTCTCCCAGCACAAACACACCAAGGACTACCCCGGCTACGCAGTCGAGTGGCTGCTCGGCGAGGCCCGGCTCACCGCGGCCGACGTCGACGCCGTCGCCTACAACTTCCAGCCCGCCCACTACCTGGCCGAGTCCCCAGCAGCCCTGCGCCTGTCTCTGTCGCCGACGACGCGCGATCGGGCGCTGCCGAGGGCTCACGGCTTCACCAAGGTGGCGCTGCGCACCCATCTGCGAACCCGCGCCCTCGGTCGGCGGTTCCCCTCCGCTGGCGTCATCCCTGTCTTGCACCACCGGGCTCACCAGCTGACGGCCTTCGCCGCCTCAGGGTGGGACGAGTCCGCCGTGCTCATCGTGGACAGCCTCGGCGAGCGGCAGACCACCACCATCGCCTGTGGACACAACGCGCTCCACCCTTCCACCCGCACCCTGGAGGCGATCAACGACCCTGCCTCCCTGGGCTATGTGTACGGCGCGGTCACCGAGCACCTCGGGTGGCGCCGTGGTGACGAGGAGGGCACCGTGATGGCGCTCGCCGCCCTCGGCGATCCGGAGCGGTTCCGCCCACTTTTTGCCCGGGCCCTGCGCACAACACCCACGGGCTTTTCGGTCGACCCCGCCTACTTCCCGCCGCGCGTGCTGACCTCGGGCTACCCGAGGACCTCTCGCCGCTTCATGGACGAGACGTGCCCCGAGCGCCACCCGAGCGAGCCGATCCAAGACGTCCACCGGGATTTGGCCGCCGCCCTCCAGGAGCGCACCGAGCAGGTGATGCTGCATCTGGCCCGCAGGGCCCGGATGATCACCAGATCGCGCCGCCTGTGTGTCGGCGGTGGAGTCGCCACGAACTGCGTGAGCATCGGGCGGATCGTCGAGGCCGGAATTTTCGACGAAGTCTTCGTCCCGCCCGCCCCGGGCGACGCCGGCACCGCGATCGGGGCCGCCATCGCCGCACACACCGGCAGCCGCAGCCGGCGGCCCGTGTCCGGCGTCGCCCGGGCCTGCTATCTCGGCCCGTCGTACCAGCACCAGGCCCTTGACCTCACGCCATGGCCCGGGCTCCAGCAGAAGACGCTGGGCGTGGAGTCCGCCGAGTTCCTCGCCGACCAGCTTGCCCACGGCATGATCGTCGGGCTCTTCCAGGGACGAGTCGAAGCCGGCCCTCGCGCCCTTGGGAATCGCTCGATCCTCGCCTCTCCATTGGAGCCCGGGGTCGTCGAGCGTCTGAACGCCACCGTGAAGTTCCGGGAGCCGTTCCGCCCATTCGCCCCCATGGTCCTGGCCGAACGCGCCGCGGAGTTCTTCACCCTCGGCCAAGAGGCGCCGTACATGTCGATGGCGTCCGGCGTAACCGACGAGGCGCGCGAGCGCGTGCCGGCCATCGTGCACGCCAACGGCACCTCCCGCCTCCAGACCGTCACCCGGTCGCAGAACGCGTTCATGCACGACGTGCTGAGCGCCTTCGCCCGCCGTACAGGGGTGCCGGTGCTGATCAACACCTCCCTCAACGTCAAGGGCAAGCCGATCTGCGGAACACCAGAGATGGCGCTGGACTGCCTGGCCAACTCCGGACTGGACGCCCTGCTGCTGGAAGGTCGGTGGATCACAAAGTGAAGATCGGATACAGCTTCTGGGGATTCCTCGGCAACGGAATCACCGACACCCCAGACGGGGGCCGCAGCCACCGCCGGCCCCTGATCGACGCCCTCCTCGGCCGCGGCCACGAGATCGTCTTCCTACAGGCCAACCGCGACCTGATCGAGGCTGGCGACGACCTCGGCAACGCCTACGCCTTCCACAGCGGCACCCCGGACATCGACGTCCTGTTCCTGGAGTGGCGCTGGGCAATCGACGGGCGCAACACCACCCCGTGCGGCACCGAGGGGCACACCTGCGACCTGCACCGCCAGACAGAGCTGGTCACCTGGTACACAGTTCGGCTCGGCACCCCGACCGTGATCTGGGATAAGGACCGCCAGCTCCGGCCGGACAGCGTGTGGCGGCGTATCCGCCAAACCACTGTGTGCGAGGCCGCTCTCGAACCTACGGCGAACGCCCACCGCCTGCTCTTCCCGGTCGACGACCGTCTCCTCGATGAGGCGGATCCGATCGTGCTCGCCAAGAAGCCCAGGGATCTCGTCCTCGGGTACGTCGGCAACCAGTACGACCGCGACGAGCATTTCGACCGCTTCTTCGCGTCGGCCGCCACCCGCTTCGATCACCTGGTCGGGGGCAAGTGGACCAAGACCGGTCGCTGGCCGCACGTCCGGTTCCTCGGCAGGCTCCCCTTCGAGGCGGTCCACGCCGTGTATGGCAGGTCTCTGGCAACCGTGCTGATGCTGCCGGAGCGGTACGCCGTCGTCGGGCAGATGACGCAGCGGATCTTCGAGGCCGTCCTCGTCGGCTGCCTGCCGCTCACCCCTGCCGACATCCTGCACGCGGACCGCTTCGTGCCCAAGGAACTGATCGTCAGCTCCGGCAGCGAGGTGATCGAGCGGCTCGCCCACCTCCAGCGGATCGCCGGCACCCAGCAGCACGCGGACCTGATCGCAGCCTGCCTGGACCGCCTGGACCTGTTCCGCCTGAGTCGGCAGGTAGACGCGTTGGAAGCCGTACTGGACACGGCTGCCAGCCCCGTAAATGTGGAGCGGGGAGCGGCGTGATGCAGCTGGCTTCCCAGACCATGGCACCTGGATCATCCGAACGTGTCCGACCGGGCGGTCCGACCGGGCACCCGAGCGCCTCTACGCTGGAGCACCATGAAGAAGGTCGCCATCGTCGGCTGCGGAGGCAGCGGCAAGTCCTACCTGGCACGCGAGCTGGGCAGGATCCTCGACGCCCCGGTCACTCACCTGGACGCCGCGTTCTACGACGACGCGTGGAACGCGCTGCCCATGGAGAAGTTCGCCGCCCTGCAGCGGGACCTGGTCGCGCAGCCGAAGTGGGTGATCGACGGCAACTACAACTCCACCTTGCAGATCCGGCTCGAAGCCTGCGACACGGTGGTCCTCATGGACGTCTCGACCGTGGCCGCGCTGTACGGGATCTTCTCCCGTCAGGTCCGGCACGGGGCAGGGCACAAGGGCAACGGGGTGCACAACCGCATCCACTGGGGCGTGATCAAGTACGTGGCGACGTACCGCCGCAAGATGCGCCCGCGCGTCATGGCCAAGATCGAGGAATTCGCCTCGGGCCGTGCCGAGGTGGTGCTGCTGCGCAACCGGCGACAGACGCACCGCTGGCTGGGCAAGGTCGCCGCCGAGCACCGCTGAGCGCTCCGCGCCCCCGAGGGGAGGGTGCGGCATGAGCGGCGCCAACCCGTTCCTGGACCCCGCGCGGCAAGCGGAGCTGTATGGGCACGCCTCGCGGCTGGCCGGCCGGTCCAATGCCCTGATGCGGGCAAAAACCTCCGGACGCCCGGTACCAGACACGATCGTGCGCCTGGTGCGCGCCCACCACGAGCGGGCAGACAAGCTCGGCCTGGTCTTGGACGTCGGCTGTGGTCGCGGTACAAGCAGTCTGGCCCTGGCCCAGCAACTCCGGCCGCAGCGGGTACTCGGTCTCGACGCGGCTCCGGCCTTGATCGAACAGGCCCTGCACCGCGCTCAACGGCTCCCCAACGTCCCAGTCAGCTTCCTCATGGGCAACTTCCACCAACTGCCGCTTCCTGCCCAGTCATTCGACGTCGCTGTCGCAGCCTTCTGCCTTTACCACTCACCGCAGCCTCAGACGGTGGTCGCGGAGATGAAGCGGGTGCTGGCTCCGGGAGGGCTGGCCGTGCTCGTCACGAAGGGACTCGACAGCTACTGGGAGATGGACCAGCTGGTCGCTGCCGCCGGCCTCGACCCGCGGGCCGAGCAGCACGAGAGCCTGTACATCTCGGCGCACAGCGACAACCTCGCCCACCTGGCCGCCGTGTCGCTCGACGTACTCGCTGTGGAGCACGAGGAACACCGCTTCACCTTCGACGGACACGACCACGTGGCGGAGTACCTGGCCACCAACCCGAAGTACGACCTCGCCCCGGGCCTTTACGGCAATCCTGGCGCGCTCGCGGCAACACTGCATGAGTTCCTGCCGGACCGGCCCCTCACCACCAAGTCCCTCGTCACCTTCGTGGTGGCCCAGTCAGGGGGAGGACGGTCGTGAGCGTTCGCCAGTTCACCAAGCACTACGAGACCCCCGGCCGGGTGGCCTCGGCAGCCCGCCATCACGCCTGGCTCGTCGAGCACGCACCGCCGCTGCGGCTTCCGGCGCTGACGGTGGTGGGGCCGACGAGCCTGACATACGAGTGGATCGACGGCCGTCCTGCCCGGACCGAGGACCTGCCGGCCCTGGCTGGGTTGCTGGGCGATGTCCACGGGGCCGCCTGGATCACCGACCTCCGGCCGGCCGCGCTCTACAGGCCCCACCGTTTCCGTGACGGCATCGCGTTCGGCGACTACATCGGTCCCCGGCAGGCTGCCCTGCGAAGAAGGCTGGAACAGGGGTACCTGCCGGACCGCGGGGCCTTGCACGCATTGCTGACGCTGCTGGAGAAGACCGCCGAGGGGCCGACCGCCTTCTACAAGGACAGCAACCCGCGAAACTTCATCATCACCGAGGCCGGCGAGATCTACACGGTCGACACCGACGATCTGACGCTGGCGCCGATGGGTTACGACCTGGCGAAACTGATCGCGACGCTGGTCCTGACGTACGGGCCTTTGCCGGCTCCAACCATTGACTCGGCCCTGCGCGCCTACAACGAGGCCGCCGTACGCCACGACCCCCAGCTTGGCATCACGGATCGCGAGCGGCTCGACGACTTCCTCGCCCTGCACGCCGTGCTGACCGCTCCGTACGCCGGGCGCAACGGCTACCGCTACAGCTGGTTGCCCCGACCCTGCCCCCGAGGATCCGCATGATCACCACCGAACTCGTCTTCGTCCGCCACGGCGAAGCCCAGTGCAACGTCGACGGCCTGGTAGGCGGCCCGCGCACCTGCACCGGGCTTACCAACCGCGGATACGCACAGACCGAACATGTCGCGCTCCGCCTCGCCATCGAGCACCGCGACAAGCCGTTCGACGCCCTGTACACCGGCCCGCGCCTCCGCCTGCGCCAGACCGGCGAGATCATCAGCCAGGCCCTCAACCTCCCCATGTCCACCGACGACCGCCTCGACGGTCCGGTCCACGGTGCCGCCGACGGCAGACCCTGGGCCGAGGTGAAAACCGCCGCCGACGGCGGGCCGCACGCCCACCCGGACAGGCCCTGGGCTGCTGGATCCGACACGTGGAACGGCTACCTGGAGCGGGCAGGCCGCCTCCTACGGGAGCTCATCGACCATCACGAGGGTGAGCGCATCCTGTTCGCCGCGCACGGCGAGACCGTGATCGTCGCCCACACCCTGCTCCTGGGAATCCCGCTCGGATCTCCGGCCGGGTTCACGGTCTCTCACGGGTCCATCACCCGGTGGCAATACCACCTCAACCGGCTTGGGCAGAGACGGTGGATGCTCGACCGCCACAACGACACGGAGCACCTGGCCGCCTTATCGCAGGAGGCTGTCGCGTGATCACGCTGTCCGATGATCCGCGGCTGAGCCTGGCACGCGGCGCGCTGGGAGCGGTCCGGATCGTGCACGATCCGACTCTCCCGCCCCGAGTCCTACGTCTCGTCGACGCCGACGGCAATGAGTTCTTCGCCAAGCAGCACAGCGAACGCGACCGATACACCCGAGAACTCCATGCCTATCTCGCCTGGGGAGCTCACCTGATCGGGCACGTCCCCCGAGTGGTGGGCCAGCAGGACAGAACATGCACCCTGCTGCTCACAGCGGTGCGCGGCGTACGGGCGGATACGGTCGCGCCCGGGTCGCCGGAGGAGGAGCAGGCTCACTACGAGGCCGGGCGCGTGCTGGGCAAGCTGCATCACGCCACCTCGGTACCGCGTACCGGCGCCGTCGGCACGGAACTCGCCCAGCGGCTACGCGAGTGGATCGTCCGTGCAGTCCGAGCCGGCCTCATCTCCACGGCCGAACGCGACCGCATGAGCCACAGCGCGGACGTCCTGGCGAACACGCTCATGGACAGCGCGGTGTGCCACCTCGACTACCAGCCGCGAAACTGGCTCCTTGGGGAGGTCTTCGGGATGTGCGACTTCGAGCACATGCGCCGGGACGCCCGCATCCGCGACTTCGCCCGGCTCGAATTCCGCCGCTGGCAGGCCGCCCCCTACCTCCGCACGGCCTTCTTCGCCGGATACGGAACGCCGCTGAACGACACCGAACAGCGACTGCTGGAGTCCTTCGGCGCGATCGAGGCCGTCACCGCCCTGGTCCGCGGACACGAGCAGGACGATCTCGCCCTCAGCGCCCACGGCCGCACCGTTCTCGCCCGGCTCGCCTGAACCACCACCCTCCTCGGATTCCTGGAGAACTCCGTGTCACAGCACGCATCCCACCTGACCACCACCGTCCCCCGCCGGGCCGTGGTGACCGGCGCCGCCGGCTTTATCGGCTCCCACCTCGCCCATGCCCTCGTCCAGGCCGGCGCCGTCGTCGTCGGCGTCGACCGCCGCGACCCGGCCACCGACCCCACGGCCGCAGCCAACCTTGCCGCCCTGCAGAGGCTCCCGGGGTACATGCACGTCACCGCTGACCTCCTCAACTGCGCGATCGAGCCGCTTCTCGTGGACGCGAACGCCGTCTTTCACCTGGCCGGCATCCCCGGGGTACGCCCCTCCTGGGGACCACAGTTCAGCGAGTACGTCGCCTCCAACGTTCTCGCCACCCACCGCGTCATGGACGCCATCACCCGCATGGGCATTCCCCGGCTGGTGGTGGCCTCATCCTCCAGCGTCTACGGCCCCACCGAGGGCGGTCCGAGCGTCGAAACCGACCGGCCACAGCCGGCATCCCCGTACGCGGTCACGAAACTCGCCGAGGAGCAGCTCTGCCTCGCGCACTCCGCCCAGGCCCATTGCCCCACCAGCGTCGTCGCACTGCGGTACTTCACCGTTTACGGCCCCCGGCAGCGCCCCGACATGTTCACGCACCGCGCCCTCACGGCCGCCCTGACCGGCCAGGCACTACCTCTGTACGGAGACGGGCACCAGCGCAGGGACTTCACGTACATCGACGACGCGGTCGCCGCCACCATCGCCGCGGCCACGATCCCGACCGCCAGCGGAGTGATCAACGTGGGCGGTGGTTCGAGCGCCTCCCTGCTGGAAGTGATCAACATCGCGAACAGCCTCTCAGGCCGCGAGATCCAAATTCACCAGGAAAACCCCCGCAGCGGCGACGTCCTCACCACCCGCGCCGACCCCAGCCGTGCCCATGAGGTCTTGGGCTGGCAGCCCCAGGTCGACCTTCACAACGGCATGCGAGCCCACATGCAGACGCTGGCTGCCGAGACCGCAGCGTACGGCCGCGCGGCATAACCAACGGGACACCAGGAGGAGTTGCAGTGGAGAGTCCTGAAAAGGCGCGACTGGAAGCCTTCTTCCGGCAGATCACAACACGGTTCCCCGCTGGCGAGCACGTCACCACGCTGATCATCACGCACCTGCTCTCCGAGCGGCCGGCGTTCCTCCGCGCGATGGCCGCGACGTCCACGGTCGGTGCTGTACTACCCAAGCCCAGGTCCGTCGACCAGCCGACGTTAGAAAAGGTCCGACGTGCCTTCACCATCCATGACCTGAACCGAGAACTGTTTGCCGACTCGACCTGGGCGTTGGAGTACCTGGAGGACACAGCGGGCGGCCGGAACGTCATCCTGATAGACATCGGCGGCTACTTCGCGCCGTGCCTCGACACCCTGGTAGAGAAGTTTTCCGGCCGCGTCCTCGGCGTCGTCGAGGACACCGAGAACGGACACCAGCGGTACGCGGCACTCGACCGCCTGCCCTGCCCCGTCGTCTCGGTGGCCCGCTCCCCGCTGAAGGACTGCGAGGACCACCTAGTGGGCCGGTCCATCGTCTTCTCGACCGACGCCCTAGTACGCGCCCGCGGCGACATTCTGACCAGCCGAAACGCCTGCGTCATCGGGTTCGGCAAGGTCGGCCGGGCCATCGCTCAGACGCTGCGCGCCCAAGACCTGCGCGTCACCGTCCACGACACCGATCCGGTCAAGAGAGTGCAGGCGCATTCCCATGGCTTCCGTACGAGCGCGTCGACGGCCGAGGCGCTCCGGGAGGCGGAACTCGTCATGTGTGCCACAGGCAACCTCGCTCTACGCCAAGGCGATTTCTCCGCACTACGCAACGGGGCGTATCTCGCCTCGGTGACGTCCTCAGAGGACGAACTTGAACTCGGCAGCCTCCATGGCCTCTACAAGCGCACCCCGGTCAACGAGCACCTGACGCGTTACGAGATCACGGGCCACTACTTCTACGTCCTTGCTGACGGCGGCGCCGTCAACTTCGTGCACGGCGCCGCCGTCGGCTCATACATCCATCTCGTTCAGGCCGAAATACTCGCCGCCACCGCGGCCCTTAGCCACGGCCGCTTCCAGTCCGGTCTCCACGAAATGCCCGCACCCGACCGCCAAGCCATCGCCAGGATCTGGTTCGACTACTTCGACAGGTGATCCCATGCCGCCTTCCCCCGACCACATCCGCGCCACCGTTGAGGCGTACCTCACCCGCCACCCTTCCGAGCGGGACGCCCTGGCTGCGCTCTTCGTCGTCCTTACCGGCGAGGACGATCCGACCAGCCGCAAGACCTTTCCCACGCACGTCACCTGCAGCGCCATCGTCATCAACAGCAACGACCGGGTGCTCCACATTCAGCACAACGCCACGGGCAAGGCCCTCGCTCCCGGCGGCCACAACGAGCCAGGCGACAAAGACCTTCCCGGTGCCGCCCTTCGTGAACTGGGCGAGGAGGCCGGCATTCCTCGCGATGCCGTCGTCCCCCTCCCCGGCTTCGAGACCGTGCCGCTGGACATCGACGTACACGACATCGCCGCCAACCCCGCGAAGGGCGAGCCGGCACACCAGCACGTGGACTTCCGCTGGGCCTTCCTCATTCGGACCGAACACGCCGTGAGGCTCCAAACCGAAGAGGTCAGCGGCTACGAGTGGCGGTCCTTCGAGGACTCTGCCTCGCCGACCGTCCGCGCCAAGCTGGCCCTCCTCCCCCGCCCCACCCATTCCTGACACTCACCGACGGGAGTACGCCGTGGCAGCCACCACCGCCGCACCGCCGAGCACCGCGCGCCACCACCACATAGCGGTCATCCCTTGCCGCTGGGGAGCCTCCCGGTTTCCGGGAAAGCCCCTTGCGCAGCTGGGGGACAAGCCACTGCTGTGGCATGTCCACCAGCGCTGCCTGGAGGCAAAGTGCCTCGACGGGGTGGTGGTCGCCACCGATGACGAGCGCATCGAGAAGGCGTGTCACCGCCTGGGCGTCGAGTGCATGCGGACAGGCGAACACCTCACCGGCACGGACCGCGTCGCGGAGTGCGCAGAACGCCTGCCCGCAGACGCCTACATCAACGTCCAGGGGGACGAGCCGTTCATCTCCCCCACCGCGATTGACGCTGTCTCCCGAGCCATGGAGCACCTGGCACCCAGAGCCCTGGCAGTGAACGCATACACAGAGCTGGACGACGCCGGTGCCGTCCTGGACCACAACGTCGTCAAGGTCGTCGTCGACGCCGAGCACAACGCCCTCATGTTCTCCCGGCAGCCGATCCCCTACCCGCGCGGTGACCGGCCGAGGTACCTGCGTCAGCTCGGTCTCTACGGCTTCACCCGAACGGCCCTCGACACGTTCCGGCGTCTCCCTCAGGGGCCGCTGGAACGTACCGAAGGCGTGGAGATGCTGCGCTTCATCGAGCATGGCCACGACGTACGGATGCTCGGCGTCGCGGACGATGGGTTGGCGGTCGACACTCCCGAGGACCTCGCGAGGGCCGGCACCTTGTTGCGGACTCACACCGGGCGGGCGATCGCCCGCTTCTCCTGATGACCGCGGTCGACCGCCAGTCCCTGGATCCGGCGCTCTGCTCACACGCTTCGACGAGACCGCGCCCGTCCCCGGCGCCGCAGCAGCATGCTCGGCGTTTTGGCCACCGCCGCTCCGACCCCTGACCCAGGGGCCGCAAGGGTCGATGCCACCCGCAAGCTCCGGCGCGCGCTGAATCCCAGGGTTACCAACACGACCGAAACACATGTGTTCGAAATTGCGGCTGGCTCGTTGAGCCACACGAACCAGCCGCACAACCGTCAAGGGGGACCACGTTGACTTCGGCCAGAACACCAGCGCATGCGACTCCCCATAACGTGGCACGAGGGGATGGGTACTCGTACCGCGACGAGTCCAGCGGCATGGCCTCTGTGCGGATGATCATGGTCGCCACCATGGCGCGGGGGCTGCCCACGCCGGCTCTCCGGTCGCTGAGCTGCTCCGAGCCGGGAGGCGCCCGGTGAAGAGGTTCTTCGGACGCGTGCGGATGGCGGAGCCGGAGGTCTCCGACGCCGAGGAGGAACTCTTCGGCGGTCCTTTGCGCTACGACTTGGGCTGGTCGGAACACGAGCGTGCCCGGCTGGACTTAACGATGATGTCGGCTCTGCGCTCCATGCCCGGTCTGGTCGGGGCGACCTTGCGGATGGCGTGGCGTGCCGACCGCCGCGCGCTGCTCACGGTCGCCGTCAGCGAAATCGGGCAGGGTGTCGCCGCGGCGGTCGGGTTGCTCGCGGTCAACGCCGTCATGCACGCGCTGCTCGGCTCGGGCACCGCCGAGCAGCGGCTGCACGCGGTGCTGCCGGGCCTGGTCGCCGCCGCAGCAGCGGCCGTGGTCAACTCGGGTCTGGCCGGCTGGTCCACCTCGCGGGCGGGCCGGCTGGAGCCGCTGGTCGAGCGGATCGCCACGACCCAGTACCTGGCCGCAGCCGCGTCGGTGGAGCTGGAGGCCATCGAGGACCCGGAGTTCCGACGCCTGATCGATGTCGCCCAGTACGGCGCCGCATCCGCCCGCCGCATGATCAGCGCCTGCGTGGCCGCGCTGAACGGCACCATCTCCCTGATCTCCACGGCCAGCGTCCTCACCATCCTCCACCCGGTGCTGCTGCCGCTGCTGATCCTGATCGCGGCGCCGCGCGGCTGGGGCGCGATGCGGGTGGCGCAGGAACGGTACGTGTCGGTGATGACCTGGGTCGAGCACGTACGGGCCAGCCGCCTCATCGGGAACCTGCTCACCGAGCGCTCCGCCGCGCAGGAGGTGCGCATCCATGCCGTCGGGCCGTTCCTGCTCAGCCGCTACGAGCGGATGGCCGAGAGCGCCGAGGCCGAGCAGGAGCGGCTGGCCGTCGGCAAGGCGGTCACCGAGTGGGTGGCCGCCGCGTTGTCCGGGCTCGCCATGGCGGCGACGTACGCGGCCATGTTCTGGCTGATCACGAGCGGGCACATGAGTCTGGCCGTGGCCGGGACCGCCGTCATCGCCGTCCGGTCCGGCTCGGCGAGCCTGGGCGCGCTGGTGATGAACATCAACCAGCTGCACGAGGAGTCCCTCTACGTCCGCGACCACGCCCGCTTCCTGGACGAGGCGGCGCGGCGCACCATTCCCAGCGGGGGCGATCCCGTTCCGACGCGGGTGAGGCAGGTCGCTCTGGAAAAAGTGAGCTACCGCTACCCGGACCGGGAAGCCCCCGCCCTGGACGAGGTCTCCCTCACGCTGCCCATGGGCTCGGTCACCGCCGTGGTCGGCGAGAACGGCTCAGGCAAGAGCACTCTGATGAAGGTGTTGTCGGGCCTGTTGCTGCCGCAGAGCGGGATCGTGTGGTGGGGAGAAGCGGACATCGCTTCCCTGGACCGCTCCGAGGTCTTCGACCGCGTCTCACTGCTCACCCAGGACTTCCAACGCTGGCCCGTGACAGCGGCGTTGAACATCCGTATCGGCCGGCCCGCCCGGCCGGCCGATCCCGAGCACCTGCAGCCTTCGGTGGACTACGCGGGTGCCGGACCGGTCATCGCAAAACTTCCCGAAGGGCTGCGCACCCTGCTGGCCCGGATGTTCCGCGGCGCGAGCGAACTGTCCGGCGGCGAGTGGCAGAAGATCGGGCTCGCCCGGACCCACTGGCGCAGCGCCACCTCGGATGCCGACGGCGTGCTCATCGTGGACGAGCCCACCTCCGCCCTCGACCCGGAAGCGGAGATCGCCGCCTTCGACCGCATCCGCCGGCTCGCCGCCCCGAACCGGGCCGTCGTCCTGGTCACCCACCGCATGTCCGGCGTCCGCCACGCCGACCGCATCTACGTCCTGCACCACGGACGCCTCGTAGAGCACGGCAGCCACGACGAACTCATGGCCGCCCAAGGCCGCTACGCCTCGATGTTCGACGCGCAAGCCGCCCAGTACGCCCCCGCGGGCACCATCCCCCGCCCCGGCTCCCCCACCATCGCAGATCCCGCATGACCCGCTCGAAAGGCCCCCGGGTGACGACTCCCCCCACGACCGCACAGGAACACGATCCCAGTGCACTGCGGCACCGGCTCGTCGACCAGCTCCTCGCGGCTGGCCACGTACGCACCGCCACTGTCGAGGCCGCCCTGCGCAGGGTTCCCCGCCATGCCTTCGCACCGGAAGTGCCCGTTAAGACCGCGTACGCCGATGACATCATCCCCACACGCCACACGCCCGACGGCCGGATCAGCAGCTCCGTCAGCGCACCGTGGCTCCAGGCCGTCATGCTCGAATCGGCCCGCCTCCGGCCTGGCCACCATGTCCTGGAGGTCGGCTCAGGCGGTTACAACGCCGCCTTGATCGCCGAACTGGTCGGCCCGACCGGACAGGCCACCACCGTCGACATCGACCCAGACGTCACCGACCGCGCCGCCCGCTTCCTCGCCGCCGCCGGATACGACCGTGTCCGTGTCCTCACCGCGGACGCCGAGTATCTGCCCGCCGATGTCGTCCCCGAAGGCGGATTCGACGCGGTGATCGTCACGGTCGACACCTGGGATCTGCCGTGGATCACCATGGTCGCGGAGGGCGGACGCCTCGTCGCCCCGCTACGCCTCCACCAGTACGTTTGGTCCATTGGGTTCACGAAACACGACGGTGCACTCATCAGTGAGGAGCCACTCACCGTGTGCGGCTTCGTCCCCATGCAAGGCGCCGGCGCATGGGAACCGAATCTACGCACCATCCCAGGCTGCGGCATCCGCCTTGCCTTCGAGGACGGAACACCCATGCCCGTCGACCAGCTGGCCCCGGCCTTCGACATGGCGCCCTCAACGGTTCGTACACACGTCACCGTCGGGGGTGAGGAACCCTTCGACTCCCTCAGCTTCTATCTGGCCGGGGCTCTCCCCGGCTTCTGCCGCCTGTCCGTCGACCCGGACCACCACACCGGCGTCATCAGTCCCCCACCCCCGCACTGGCCCGGCGCGGCCATGGTGCGTGGGAGGTCACTCGCCCGTCTGGCACACGAGCGGATCGGAGACGGCGAAAATGGCAACGGCGCCTACGAGTTCGTCATCCACGGCTACGGACCGGCCGGTCACCTGGCGGCCACAGAAATGGCCGAGCACGTCCGGCACTGGCAGCGCAACCACCGCGCCGCACCCTGCCCGCACATCACGGTCCAGCCCAAGGACGCCACCGGACCGACCGGCGCCTATACCGACGGCCTGCACGTGTTCCATAAGAAACACACGCGGATCAAGATCGACTGGCCCGTCATTCCCGGCGAAGCAGCGCCTGCAGCCCTTGCCGACGCCCAAGACCATGAGCCCTGCTGTTCGGCCCGCTCGCAAAGCGGCCGAGTGGCGACCGTGCCGGCCACCGCCGACTACTGGGAGCCGCTCTGGGCCGGCGGACGCCGGTATCGCGAGGTCACCAGCACCGAGGCAGCGATGCTGGCCGATCATGTCGGACCGGGCCACGGACGCCCGGCACTCGACATCGGCACTGGCGAGGGTTCACTCGCCCGCCACCTTCACCAGCTCGGTTACCGCACCATCGGCATCGACTTCGCGCCCAGCGCCATCGCCGCGGCCCGCAACACCCAGCGGGGCGACGGGCCGGCCTGGCACCTGATGGACTTCGTCTCCGACGACCTCAGCGCCCTGCCGGATGCCGCGTATGCGATCGTCACCTGCCGCCTGGTCTACCGGTGGATCGACGACAAGGCGGCCTTCCTCGACCGCGTCCGACAGGTCCTGGCGCCCGGCGGGACCTTCTGGGTCGTCACCGAACTCGCCGGCCGCCGCGAGGAGGACGATCCGTACAGGCACCTCGGTATCACACCCGCCGAGGCCGAAATCCTCACCGCGGGCTGGTCCGTAGTACGCACCGCCGATCTCGACGTGCTGCGCTGCTATGCACTCCGCCCCTGAACTGAGCACGGAGGTCGACGTGTTGGACATCGAGCATCAGACCCGCCTCGCCTGGGACACCTATGGAAAGCACCACCTGGAGCGCGCCACTCCCCTGCCGGAAGTGGAACGGATCAGCTGGGGCCCTGCAGCGAACGGGCCCGGGGACGCCCTCCTCGGGGACGTCGAGGGCCTGCGGGTCCTAGACATCGGCTGCGGCCCTGGTCGGCACGCCGCCCACCTGGCCCGCACCTACGGAGCGCAGGTGGACGGCGTCGATGCTTCCCTCAGCCAAATCGAGAGAGCGCGTGCCCGCTACCCCGATGTACCGGACCTGCGGCTGGTGCACGCCGACGCTGTCGAGTACCTGGGCACGACAGCCCCGTACGACGTGATCTACTCCCTCAGCACCTTCCACTTCCTCGACCCGCATCGGCTCTTGCCCGCCCTGTCGACCGCCGTCAAACCGGGCGGACGGCTGTACTTCACCGTGCTGCACACCAACTCCGATGGCGACGGCCCCACCTCGACCGTCACCCCACGCCCGGAGATCCTGCGCATGGCCGGCGGCGACGATCTCACGGTGCACATGTGGGTGCTCACACCCGAGTTGTGGGAAGACCTGCTCGTGCACTACGGGTTCCGCGTGCAGGGCATCACCGTCCTCGACGCGCCGGAGAGGAACAACCACGCCTCCTACCGACTGTTCCAGGTCCACCGGCCGGCCCGGATCACCGCCCGTCCCCGCACCGCGAAGCCACCCGTCGCCCATGCGGCCGTCGGCGTCGGCGCAGTGCTCCTCGGACCCGAGGGCCTCCTCCTCGGCCGACACCGGCTGGGCACACGGGAGCTGCCCGGCGGGACCGTGGAGCCGGGCGAGTCACTGCACGAGGCAGTCGTGCGCGAACTCGCCGAGGAGACCGGTCTGTGCGCCGACCCGGCCGACGTCCGTCTTCTCGGCATGTTCCTCGACCAGGTCGGCGACGTCGTCCGCATCACCTTCGGCGCGCTCGCCACCCACTGGCAAGGCGAGCCGGCCGACCAGCCTGGCGAGAGTGTCGGAGACTGGCGCTGGTGGCCGCTGGATGCCCTGCCGCCGGACCTGTTCGAATGCAGCGCCCAGATCCTCACAACCTGGCGCCCGGACCTCCCCATCGACCACGCCCCCGCCCGCTTCTCGCCCATCACCGACCCGCACACGACCGCCTCCGCGTCATCCCAGCCCTGACTGAGGCGGGCCTCGCCCGGTGAACCCCCTACCGCCTCACCCATCGCCGAATCAACAGGACCGATCCCGTGACCACTCCACGCCGTGCCACGCCCGCCGATGCCGAAGGCATCACCCGCCTGCGGTCCGAGCTGATCCTCTCCCAGCCGCTCACCCCTGACTGGCTGGCCCTGTGCCGAGACCAACTGACCGAACGCCTCGAGGCTCACGGCGATGCCCGGGCCTACGTCGTCGAAGCACCCGAGGGAGGACTCGTCACCTGCGCCCTGGCACTCGTCAGCCCCGTACTGCCCGCAGCCCGGTATCCCAAGGGACTGGCCGCACGCATCCAAGCCGTGGCCACCCGGCCCGGGTACCGACGTCGCGGCTACGCCAAAGCCGCCCTCACCGCGCTCCTCAACGACCTGGAGCAGGAGGACATCACCCTTTTCGAACTGCACGCCAGTGACGAATCCACGTCTCTGTACGAGGGGCTCGGATTCGTCAGCGATCCAGCACTGATGCGCAGAACCGCACTACCTCCGCAATCCCGCGGTCAGCACAGGTGCGGCGCTCTGACCGACGACTGGGACACGATCCAGCGTCTGGCCGACACGTTCAGCCGTCTCGATGCCGAGAACGGACTCGCGCCAGAGGAGCAATGGACCCTGCAAGTGCTCAAGCTCGCCGAAGAGGTCGGCGAGGCCGCGCAGGCCGTCATCGGAGCCCGGGGCACCAACCCGAGAAAAGGGCACAGCCACACGTGGACAGACGTCCAAGACGAGGTGGCCGACGCTGTCATCACTGGCATGGTCGCCCTCGCACGACTGCGTCCCGACGCACGTGAATACTTCACTGCCGTCCTGGCCCGAAAAGCCGCGAAGTTCCTTCCATCACAGGATTCCGGCGACGAGCTGCTTCGCTGACGTAGCCCTGCCACGTGCTCCCGCTTCTCGACGTGCGCAACCGCCTCTCCCGGCAGTGACGGATGCGGCCAGAGACGCATGGGCCCCGGCTAGACGTCGTCAGCCGGGGCCTGCATGCATGCAGAGACAGCTCAGCGGTTCAGGACTCGTCGTAGCGAGCGAGGAAGTCCAGCTCGGCTTGAGAGATCCGCCGCGGCCTGCCGGTCTCCAGGTTGTACGCGGCCATCAAGGTCGTGGCTTCGGCATACAGATGGTCCGCGTCACGGATTTCGTAGGCAAGTTCCAGCCTCGCCCCCCGACAGGTGACGACCCTGACGTGCACGTCAACGGGCTCCTCGCGGTAGGACAGGGGAGCGCGGTAGTCCACGATGGAGCGGCTGACCACGAATGCGTGCTGGCGGCGGCCGGCTTCGTCGGTGGGCAGCATCTCCTGGAACATCCGGGTCCTCGCCTCCTCCATGTACCGGGGGAAGAGTGCGTTATTGACGTGCCCGTACGCGTCCGCGTCGGCCCAGCGCAACGGGAGGGCATAGGTGTACTTCTTCACGAGAAAGGTCTTCCTGTGTGTGTGGGGGGCAGATGGCATGGGGGCCACTGATGCTGTCGGCGGGCGGCTCTGAGCGAGGCCATCCATCTCGGTCCTTCAGCCTGCCATGCAGCTCTTCGGCGACTCGGCATTGCCTTCCTGAACCTGCTGCAGGACATCGCGGAGCACACGCTGCTCGGTGTCGCGCTCGTCGAGGAGCTGCCCGATGCGAACGCTTGCCGCCGCAGGATCGGCCGGCAGCGCAGCGCGCACCAGCTGACGCATCTCAAGGAGGCACGCGCCTTCGATCGTGTGCCTGGGCACGCGAGCGATAACGGTGGCCGGTGAGACATGGGTGACGGACCAGCAGCCGGTGGTCTCTTCTGTGGCCCACACCACGGTGCGCTTGTCCGGGGAAAGCGTCAGATGGACGTCGGGACCCACGGTTCTGCTGATGGCCGGCAGGGGGACGCCGTTCTCACCCGCCAGCGCTGCCGCTTCGTCTGCAGTGGCGACGACCATGCGAGACGCGAGGGTTGCCGCCTCCCTTCGCCAGCGGGTTGCGGCGTCTTCGGCCGCGCGGTTCTGCGCGTGCCGCTGGGCCGTCGCCACGTCCTCTTCGTTCGCGGTCATGGTTGCCCAGGCATCGCGGACGCCGCCGAGGGCGTCGCGCTCCTCGTCGCCATGGCCCTCAACCCAGGTGATCACAACGAAGCGGCAGTCGGGCATCGACGCGGGATAGAGGACGTGGCTGACGACCTCGATCGTCTCCCAGTCCAGCGTCGGCACGTTCATCCGGAAGACATGGCCATCGCGTGTCTCCCCCATATCGTGCTCGGTCTCCCAGACGTGCCGCACGTCGGGGTCCTTCTTGACGTCCTCGATCAGCCGGCGCAGCTCGGCGTCATTCGGCCTGGTGGCCTGGGCGAACTTGAGGATCTTCACGTACGCCGAGGCGTGCTTGTCCCAGTCCTGGTACTGGGCGCGGGCCTCCGGCGTCGTCAGAGCCCACCGAATGAGATTCGCGCCCGGCTCCATCACCCACGGCCACCACTCCGCCATGGCGGTGGTTGAAGGCCAGGATGTTCCAGTGCTGGTCACACAGGTACGCGGGGCTGGGCATCTGCCGGTCGATGAGCAGACGCAAAGCCTGTTGCAGCTCCGGCTGGCTGGACCCACTCGGCGGAACGAGCATCGAGCCGACGTTGTAGAGCAGCAGTGCGTGACGCTCATCGCGGTCCAGCCGAAGTAGCTCGGAAAGGGCCTCGCACTGCGTGCGGGACAGTCGGGGCGGTGTCGCACCACGTTCGATCTTGCGATACGTGCGCTCGCTCATGCCCAGAGCCCTGGCCGTCCGATACTGGGTTACCCCTGCCGCCTTGCGCCACCTGCGCAGGAGGGCACCAAAGCCCATGTAGTGGCCGGCCAACTGCTGTCCGCTGCCGTCGCGCTCCGAAATCTGCCCGCCCGTAGCGTCATTCCCGCTGGGCTTTTGTTCCTGCGTGACCACGAAAATCCTGCCTTTGACTCTCAGGAGACGCAACGTTCTGGGCGCACATAAGGGCCCAGCGGCAGCGAATGCGCTGGACCCGCCCTTCGCCTCCCGGAAGAACCATACGCAATCCTTAACGATCTTGAACCGGGTGGGTCGCCCGCGAAAGGCGGCCACATGGTTCAACGTCGAACAAATGAGGCGCGACATGGTGGCACGTTCACGCCCTAAACGGACATGCCTCAAGATCCACTCCTTGAGGTGGCCGGCAAATCGGCAAAACGTTGCCGCTTTTCGCTGAGCGGAGCGATGAACGGTCTAGACCACACTTCTTAGCAGACATTCGGTTGGCACCGCTGCTGGCATTTCCCTTACCTGATAGGTGAGTTACGGCGTCGTAGGTACGCACCAACTACTGCAACACCCTGGCCACCTACCCCCACAAACTGGACAAATGATCGCCGTTGACGGGGTCGGACGGGCTTGACTTAAATCGCTCTGGCCAGCAGTTCCGCTCATCAATGTGGCATGAGACACAAGGGGGTCGCAGTGAGGATCATGTCCAAGACGCTCGGGTCCTTCGGTCTGTGTCCACCGCTTAGCCGGTTGCTTGTCGACGTCGACGACGACCCGGAACATCCGTCGAGCCGGCCCACTGAAACAACAACCCGAAGCCGGATAGCGGTACGCGCAGCGCGACGGTTATTGATTCGCCATTCGGTGCTATGAGGGCGACGACAAGCGCCGGAATTGACCACCTCATATTTTCTGCGCAGATGTTAGCGCCTCGAATTACGGCTTCGTGTCTATGAGTACTGCCGGTAATCGCGGCAGTCGCCCCGCAGCGGCTCAGCAGTATATGGTCGATCGCCACCAGTCGACCGGACGTGCGACCTCGTCACTCTCTGCAACAAGTACAGAGTTTTAGAGCCAACTCTGGATCTTGACACGGGTCGGTGCGTATGTTCGTCGTCCCCCGGGCACCCCGCCTGGTGCCCATCGAGCGTGAGGAGGAGGGCAGGAACCCAACGACTCGCGCAGGTCCGTATACAGCGACGGCGCCCAGGAGCGGCTACTCCTGGACGCCGAACGCGTAGCGGCACGTACCGCCCCGATCCGGCCCGGCTAGGCCAGAGAGGGCGGAGATTGCCCACCATCACCACGCTGATCCCTTTCCGACGGGCGCTTCAGCGTGGCAACACTGCAAAGGGGATTCTTCCATGCCTCCCGCCATACGCAAAAGGCCCCGTCATCCGGCCTGCGCGGCATCGGCTCTCGCCCTGGCGTCGCATCGCTTGGGCACGCTGCACGCCAGCCCGGCGTCGGTGAACAGCCGGCCGGGCGTCGCGGCCGGGGGTGTCCGATGAGCGTCAACGCACGCGAGTGGGTGTGGGAGCACAGCTCCAGCCGGGGCACCGCGCGGCTGGTCTTGCTGTCGATCGCCGACCGGGTCGCCGACGACAGGTGCGTCGCCTGGGCCTCGCTGACGAGTCTGGTGCAGAGAACGAACGCCAGCCGGACGGCAGTGAGGGACGCGCTGGTCGCGCTCGACAAGAGCGGCGAGCTGAGGGTGCTGGGGCACCTGGAGGGCCCGCAACGGACCACGGTGTACCGGCTGCCCCGGGCTGCCGCGTGGCTGGCGAAGGTCGCCGACGCTCGACGTGAGGACCCGGAGGCGTACGTCGACCCACCGACCGACTCCGATCCGGTGCCCAAGCTGGACGAGGAGGCCGAGAAGGGCCTGCGGCGGTACGGGATCTGGCCCAAGAAGGGTGCGGAATCTGGCCCCTCCCGCCGGAATCCGGCCGGTACGGAATCCGGCCCCTCGCGTCGGAATCTGACCCCCCGACGTGCCGGAATCCGACCCCAGCACGGTACGGAATCCGACACACAGAACCGTAGAGAACCTAAGTTGAACCGGAATGGCAGCAGTAGTGGTGCTGCCGTCACCTCGGCTGCCGACTGGCAGGTCGACCCAGCCAGCCACACCTGGGCCCGCCAGCAAGGCCACCTCGACCGCCTCGGCGAGGAGGGCCTGCGAACAGCCGACGCAAAGTGGCGCGCCCACCGCGCCGGGCACACCCCCCGACCGCCCGCTGCCTGGGCTGCCGACTGGCGCTCCTGGATCGCCCGGGAGCACGCTCCGGCCCGCCCGAAGCTCTACGCCATACCCGGCAGCGGACACGCCCCGACGGGCGGCATGACCCGCGCCGAGGCCCACACCGCCGCTCTCCTCGCCGCCCTCAACGAGCCGACGCCGACCGGAACGGAGTAGCCCATGGACCGCCGCGAAACTGCCGCCCTGCTGGCCTACATCGGCCGACTCGATCCCCGCACCATCCGCACCGACCAGGGCGAAGCCCGTGACCAGCTCGCCCAGTGGCACGAGCTGCTGGACGAGGTACCGCTGGCCACGCCGCACGGCTGGGACGCCTGCGTCGTCGCCCGCCGCCACATCTGCGTCTCGCCGTACCAGATCCTGCCCGCGGACATCGCCCGCCCGTGGGAGAGCTACAAGCGCGACCGCCTGCACCGGCACACCGACCCCACCCCGTCGGCCGACCCCGACGACCAGGCGGCATGGACCGCTGAGCTGGTCGGCACCCGCCGTGCGGTCGCCACCGGCTCCGCCCAGCCGGTGATGTACCGGCAGCTGGCCGCAAGCCGTGTCAGCCCGAGGCTGGAAGCCCGGCTGAAGGAAGTCGGCTCCTGCATTCCGCCGGAGGCCAGGGCTGCCCTCGCGCCCTTCCGTCGCGCCCGCGCCGCCCGCGAGGCAGCCCTCGCCCAGGGCCAGCCCGACGCTCTCTCGGTGCGCTGCGATTGGTGCGAGGCACCGGTCGGCGAGCCGTGCCGCCGCCGGCGCGTCGACCCCGACGGTTTCGCACGCGGTAGCGCCCCGCGGGCCACCCCGCATCACTGCCGCCTGGACCTCGCCGCCGCCCAGCACGCGGCCTTGGCCTGACCGACTCGCACGACGGTGCACCGTCCGGTGCACCCGCGCAACACCACCGTCCCGCCCCTGCTGCCGCGCCCCTGTCCCGCGCCGCAGCAGGCGCCCGACGCCGCGTCCACCCACGCCGACCTGCTGTCGGCCGGCGCGGCAGCACACCGGAGACCACCTTGCGCCACATCACCACCCACACCACGCCGGCCACCGGCCTGCGCGGCATCGGCGACACCAGCTGGCAGCCCCACGGCGCCTGCCACGGCATGGACCCCGATGACGCCGACGCCACCTTCTTTCCCCTGCCCCGGGACTACGAGGCCATCGCCGACGCGAAGGAACTCTGCGCCATGTGCCCCGTGCGCCGCGACTGCCTCAACTACGCCTTGGAGAACGACCTCAAGGAGGGCGTCTGGGGCGGGCTGACCGCTGAAGAACGCGAACCCTGGCACAAGGGACTGCCCCATCGCCTCGACTACAGCCGCGTGGTCGCCTTCTTCAACGGCCGCGACGTCCACCTCACCGAGGCCGAGCGGCAGGTCGTCATCGACCACGCCTACGTCCGCGGATGGCGCCCCGACCGGCTCGCCGTCGCTCTGCAGATCGGCACCAAGCACGCCCGGGACCTGCTGCGGCAGGCCGCCAACAAGGTCTTCGACCGCGACCGCACCCTCGGCGTACCTCGTCGCAAGGACGCAAAAAGGAAGGCCGCACCCAGCAAGGCCAGCCGACCTGGGTCCGCCCGGCCCGCCACACAGCAGCCCGTCACCCGCCCGGTGGCGCCGGCCTCGGCGCACCCCCCTCTCGGAAAGGCCGCATGACCCACCCTTCCCTGTCCCTCGGTGCGAGCCCCGACCTCTCCCACCTGCTCGCCCTCGGCGTCCCCGCCGCCGCGCTGGCCCTGGCCCTGGTCGGCTGGGCGTTCCGGCGACGGGCACAGAACCCGCAGAAACGACTCGGCAATGCCGCGGTCGTGGTCGCCGCCCTGGCCGCGCTCGGCTGCACCGCCTACAGCGCCGACACCAGCTGGCGCTTCGCCGCCGACTATCTCAACATCGCCGGCACGGCCGAACGCGCCAGCATGTTCGCCGCCGCGGAACTGGGCCTGTTCGCCACCGCCCTGATGGCCCGGCAGAACCTGAACACCCAGGGCGCTCCTGGACTGCCGGGCACCTTGGTGTGGCTCATCACCGGAGTACAAGTGATCCCCGCTTACGCCGAGAGCGGTCCCGTAGGAGGCACTGTCCGCGCCTTCGTCGGACCGGTGATGGCGGCGATGCTCTGGCACCTGGCCATGGGCATCGAGCTGCGCCTGCGCACCCCTGGTGCCGCCTCCCACGGCCTGATCGCCACTCTCGGGCGAGAAGCACGCGAGCGCCTGCTGTCCCGACTTGGCATCGCCGCCCGGGACCGCGACGCTGCGCAGATCAGCCGTGACCGCGCCACCGCCCGCGCCGTGGCCCTGGCCACCCGGCTTGCCGAACTCACAGCCGAGCAGCGGCAGAGTCGACGGGGTCGGCGCCTGACCCGGCGGCTGTCGATAGCGATCGGCCGGGCCTCGGTCGCCACCGTCCCCGCCCAGCGAGCCGAGCTGCTGGCCCAGCTTGCCGCCCGCCGACACGCGCTCGCGCTCGCCACCGTCCCGCTGCCCTCCCCATGGTCCCCACCGCGCTCCGGCGAGATGGCGACCACGGTCCCCGCCGCTAGCACCGAGAGCAGCTCGGCCAACCACGGTCCCCACATCGTCGTCACTCGGAACGGGGACCGGGGACTGCAACCTCACCGGAGACCAGACACCGAGAACGCCAAGCAGCACCCCGGGACCGAGGACCGGGCAGCGGGGACCGAGGCGGGGACCGAGGACCGAGGCTCGATTCACGGGACCCACGAGCCGGGGACCAAGGCAGTGAACGCGGAGCCCGGTGAGGAGCACGAGAGCCGCTTGGGGACCGGCCTCCTGGTCGATGAAGTGCCTGCACAACGCCCTGAATGGCACCGGGGACCGGGGACCGACGAGTCGGTGACCGACACCACCGGGGACCGGGGACCGAACGACACGGTGACCGACACCACCGGGGACCGGGGACCGAACGACACGGTGACCGACACCACCGGGGACCGGAGGGCCCAGGTTCCCCTGCGCCGGACGCCGGCCCCCAAGGCAAAGGGGAAGAGCAAACGCAGTAGCCGGTCCCGCGGCCCGCAGGCTCAGCGTCCGGCGCGTGAGCCGGAGCAGGACATCGACCAGCTGGTCGAGCTGATCCGCCCCCACGTGCCCGCGCTGCTGGAACGGGACGGCAACGCGGCCGTGACTCGAGTCCAGCTCAGGGAGATCATCCGCCGCGAGAAGCTCCCCGGCGGCCGAAACGACCGACTCAGCCTGGTCCTGGCAGCCCTGCGCAGCCCAAACAGCAACACGACGACAAGGAGCACCACACCATGAGGACCTGCCCGCAGTTCGCCGCCATCCGTGAGGAATACGAGCGGGAGATCGGCTATCTGAGCGCCCACTCCAGGCGGCATGCCGGCAAGCCGTCGGCGAAGGCCAGCTCGACGTACGCCGCTTCAACGAAGGCGCGGATGGCCCGGGCGCTCAGCGGCCACGTCGGACGCTGCCCCGAGTGCGGCTGACCCTGCAAACCAGCAGGTCACTCCCCCTGTCCCCCTTTGGTGGCCCGGCGCACCCCGGGCCACCGCCCCGTACCGAGAGGCATCCCGTGGTTTCCCACCCCAACCCTCCGTCGCGGCACATGGCCACCGAGGCGGCTGCGTGGGCCACCGTCCTGGTCCGCCGGCACCTCGTCTACGCCATGGTGCCCGTCCCGACCGGCCAGTGGCTCGTCCAGCAGGTGCCGAACGGGCCGGTCCAGCTCCTGCACGGACCGGCCTCCGTTCTCGATCTGGCCGCCACCATCCAGCGGCAGCTCCGTACGGCGAGGCCCGACAGCCGATGACGAACCCGAACGAGAACAGCGCCACCCCGGATCCTGCTCGGGACCCCAACTCGGTCCGGGGGCGAGCAAGTTATCGCAAGAGCATTGCTCCCGTCGGGAGCAATGCTCTTGCCTCCCCCGCCTCTGGAATGGCGGGAGCGGACCGGCACCGGGAGGTGCCGGTCCACCAGGATGCGACCGAGGGCGGACCGCATCCAGAAGGGGGGCTGCCGCACACGTGCCACACCGCGTACTGCGAGCACGCCGCGCCGCCGAAGCCACACGTGCGCCAGCGCGAGCGCCTGCGTGACGAGCACAAGCGCATGCGTCAGCCCAGCTGCCGTATGAACGACGACGAGTACCAGCTCCTCGTCCGCGCCGCGTCCGCCTGCCGCATGAGCGTCGCCAGCTTCCTCGCCTACGCCGCCCTCAAAGCAGCCCGTGACCTCGACCGCGCCGCTGCCGAGATCGCCACCGAACGAGAAGTGCTGACCGAGCTGTTCGCCGTACGCCGGCACCTCGGCCAGATCGGCAACAACCTCAACCAGGTGGCCAAGGCCACCAACGCCGGCGCCGACGTCCCGCACACCCGAGCCGTCCTCGACGCCGTCCACCGCGCCGCCAAGCGGGTGGAGACCTTCACCCAGCACTACCTGGACACCGAGAACCACGTCGCATGATCCCCAGAGTCCACAAGCGCGGGACACGCACCATCGGGCTGCTGTACTACCTGTACGGGCCGGGCACGCACGAGGAACACGTCGACCCGCACCTCGTGGCCGCCTGGGACAGCCTGGCGCCAGACCCCGGCCGCGACCCGCAGGCGACGTACACGGAGTTGCAGAAGCTCCTCGACCAGCCGGTCGAAGCCCTCGCCCCCAGCCGTCGCCCGGCCAAGCATGTGTGGCATCTGTCGGTGCGTGCCGCGCCAGAGGACCCCGTACTCTCCGACGAGCAGTGGGGCGAGATCGCCCGGCGCATGGTCGCGGCCACCGGCATCGCCCCCGACGGCGACGCCGCCGCCTGCCGCTGGGCGGCCATCCGCCACGCCGACGACCACATCCACATCATCGCCACCCTCGTCCGGGAGGACGGCCGTAGGCCCCGCCTGAACAACGACGCGGGACGCGCTCAGGCCGAAGCCCGTCTGATCGAAGCCGAGTACGGCCTCAAGCGGCTCAACACCGGGGACGGCACCGCCGCCCAGCGGCCGACCAGCGCCGAGCGCCACAAGGCCGAACGACAGCAGCGGGAACGCACCCCGCGCGAGGAACTGCGTGAGACCGTTCGCCGGGCCGTGGCCGGAGCCACCGGTGAGAGGGAGTTCTTCGACCGGCTCGCCGCTGCCGGCCTGCTCATCCGGCGGCGGATCGCGCCCTCCGGTGACCTGCTGGGCTACACCGTCGCGCTGCCCGACGACCGCAACAAGGACGGCGAACCCATCTTCTACTCGGGGTCCAGACTTGCCCCGGACCTATCGCTGCCCCGCATCCGCGAACGCTGGTCCGCCGACGACGACCAGGCCAGCGGTTCAGTCGCTGCGCCGTCACGCACGGCGCCCGGCGCCCCGTCCACCGCGCGCCGCGGCACTGCCTCCGCGGCATGGCAGGCACTGATCGTCATCGAGGAAGGCGACGACGCGGTCGCCGCCGCTCACATCGCCTCGGCCGGCGAGGTCCTGGACGCGCTCGCCAAGACCTCCGCCGCCCACACCCGGACTCAACTGCGCGAGGCCGCCCTCGCCTTCGAGCGGGCCTCCCGTTCGCACTTCCGGGCCGAGCGCGGCCACGACCGGGCGCTGCGGCAGGCCGCCCGCGACCTGGTCCTCAGCGGGCCCGCGCTCGGCCGCGGGGAGGACGGGGCAACCACCGCGATGGCGATCGACATGTTGTTCTTCCTCGTCACCGCGGCCATGCACTGGCACGCGAAGAAGGGCCACGCTCAGCAAGCTGCCTCCGCCCGTCAAGCCGCCGAACACCTTCGTGCCGCCTACCAGGCCGCCGCCGCCCAGCCGCTGGGCGCCCTCTACCAGCGCGGCCGGCGCCTGGGCCACCCTCTCCTGCAGCGGCAGACGGCCGTGCTGCGTGAGGCTGTGCCGGAGTTGGCGGACCAGGTCCTGGCCGAGCCCGGCTGGTACGCGCTCGCAGCCACCCTCGCCGACGCCGAAGCCGCCGGCCACAACGCCACCGCGCTCCTCGCCGATGCCGCCGGACGCAGGGAACTCGACACCGCGGAATCCGTCAGCGACGTGCTGGTTTGGCGCCTGCGCCGTAGTGCCGACCTGCCCGCCGACACCAGCAATGCCGTGACCGCCGACCGCGGGACGGAGCACCTGACCAGCCGCACCGGACGCGCGGAGCAGGGCCGGACCACCGCCCGGCGAGGCCGGTCGTGACTGTGGACTTTGCGAGTTGAACAGGTCACATGCCTTCGAGGACGATCATGACGCGAGCAGGACGAGGCGCAGGAGGAGCCAGCGTGTTTGATCGGATACGCCGCCGCAAGCCGGATGCGTTCGACATCGAGATGCAGCGCCGGCACGAGGAGATGTGGGAGATGTGGCAGCGCATGCCCCTCCCCACGCCTCCGATGCCGCAGCCTGGCGTGCAGCTGTCCGAGCCAGTGGCCGAGGTGGACGACTTCCTGCCGCCGGATCTGCGGGTCCCGAGCCACGACCAGGTCGCCGGCCGGATGATGCCCTGGCTGCGGCCTCTCGTCCTGGACGGCGAGGTCGTCACCTGCGCGGAGTGCGGCGCGTACCGGGACTGGATCATCATCTCGACCCAAGATGAGATTTGGCTGCGCTGCCGCGCCGGTCACCAGCAGCAGGAGAGGCGCCTGGACACGGCCTGGTACAACCGGAACTCCGCGCCGGTCGATGCCACGCACGCCACGTTCGAGGACTGCCTGCGCCACCTCGGCCACTGACCCCTATACCCCTACGACCCCACAGGGCCCGCTGGCCCGCACTGCCCAACCTTCTCCCAGAACCAAGGGGTCAAGTCGTGCGCGTTCGCGTCGCCACCACCGCCGTCGGCATCACCGCCGTTGCCCTGCTCGCCCTGCCCGCCTGCTCGCCCCACAGCGCGGCACTTCCTGCACCGTCGTCCTCCGCCGCCTCCGGCAGCCCGGCCGTCAATGAGGTGAACAGCACCCCACTGTCGTCGGCCGCACTCACCGCCCGCCTGCTCGACGAGAGCGACCTGGGCAGCGGCTACACCCGCAAGGCCGAGCTCCCTGCACGGCATGACGACGTCACCGTTCTCGGCTGCCCTGCCCTCTCCGACCTCGGCGGCGAGGCGGCCACCGGAGGATCGCTCGACTTCCCCCGCCAGGCGAAGACCTCCTTCACCTACTCCGGCCACAGCGACTCCGAAGTCTCGGAGGAGCTGTACAGCGACACGCCCGCCAAGCTGTCCGACGGCATGGTCGAGGTCTTCGACGCCATGGCCGGGTGCCCCGAGTACCAAATCCTCGTCGGCGGCTCCGCCGTTGACATCGCCACCCAGAAGACGGCATCGCCCCACCTCGGCGAGGAGCAGTGGAGCCAGCTGCTGGCCTTCTCCGCCGGCGGACACGACAGGGTGGTGAAGCAGACCGCGATCCGCGACGGGAACGTCCTCGTGGTCGTTTCCGGTTCGCCCGCTCTCGTCGACCGGCACCTCGACAAGGCCCTCACCAAGGCAACCGCAGGCCGCTGAAACTCCCACTGCTCGGTGCCCCGCCCCGCGCGTTCCTGGCGGGACGGGGCACCGTCGCCTGACAATTGGAGCCCTGTACGACCGTCCCCACCCAAGACCACCGACCGTCGCTCGTTCTCTGGCACCGCCACCACCCAGCTGAGGCAATGCCTCCGGACATCCTGGCCACCATCGTGCGCCAGGCCGTCGAATCCCACCGCGACCCTCTTGTCCACCAGCGGACACTGGAGCGCGGGGAAAGCCGAGCGTCAGAGCGTCCGAGACGGCCTGAGGGGACTGGAGTAAGCCTGGTCAGCCGACAGCGAGCCGGTCACTGGAACGCGCGGATGATCGACTCGATGATCGCGCTGATGCCGCTCCAGTCCTCGATGCCCACCGCCTGGCCGGAGCGGGCCGCCTTGAGCTTCGCCTCGAACCTCTTCTGCGCAGCCTTCTTGCCCGGACCGCTCAGCGTCCCTTGGCGCAGGCCAGTCTTCGGCTCGAACGCCTTCCAGTGAACGGGCATCAGGTCGCCGTTCGTGTCAGTGAGGGTGTCCTTCCCGAGGTACAACTCCAAGCTGCCGGCCTGACCGTTGACGTCTGCGGGTGCGGAAATGCCGGTGGCGGGATCGTAGGTGGGGTACGCCTGAAGCAGGGGGAGGGTGGGGTAGTGCAGAATCCGGCACGTCGGCGGCCAGCGGTTCTTCTTGAGAGCGAGAAGCTTCTCGTGGGCGGCGGCGTCGTTGTCCGCGATGGCGACGAATCGGTTCCCGATCCCAGCGGCAACGAACGCTTTGAAGACCTCAGCAAGGGCGTCAGCGCCGCCGCGCGGCCGGGAGCCAGCCCCGTAGTCGAAGAACCTGATGAAATCCACCAGGTGAGGATGGGTCACCTTCATACCCTCCGAGAGGAGCCGCGCGTCGGTGGAACCTTCTGTGATCACGACCAGCGGAAGGTTGGTTGTTGCGACCGCCAATTGCTCTGCCCGCGCCTGGCTGGCATAGGGCTTCGTGGGGTCGAGCTCTACACAGCATCCGGTCAGCTCGCTCAGGTCGAGCGCGATCCTTGCGTTCTGGTCCGGCGCCCAGTGCAGCAGTAGACGTACCAGACTCCGGGTGTCCATGTACCAGTGCAGGAAGTCGATGAGCACACCGCTGTCGCTCACTCGCTTGAACTCGGAGTAGGGGAGAGTTTCGAGATCGGAGCTGAGAAAGAACCGAACATCTCGCTCAACCTGCTCGATGTCCGGCGGAGCCAGCTCTGGATTCTGCGGGCCCTCTCCACCGGCGGGCTGCTCGGTCCACTTACCCAAACCCTCGGCCAGATCGGCCAGGGCAACCAATGGCGTGATGCCCTGCGTCTCCAGGCGCTGGGACATCTCGCGGATCGAGGCTTCGTAGCCGTACTGCCCCTCGGCGCCCCAGTCTTCGGCCGTCTCCTTCCGGCGGTAGCAGTCAGTTTCGACGAACAGAGCGGCCAGGTCGCGGTAATAGCTTTCGCGGCAGAGGAGCGCCCTGGCGGTGCCGATCTGGAGGTAGGAGTAGTGGCCCATCCCGGCATGATGCTCTGCTGATCCCACTGATCGCACGTGTGATTCTGCAGCCTCGGTCTCCTGACTGCCGCCTGGAGTTGATCGGGATGCGTGGCGTCAGATGGCCGGGGCGCGCAGGAGCCGGTCTTCGGTGCTCGCGGGGAGCACCCGGCGCAGGACTGGCGCGGTGGAACTGATCGAGCCTGCGAAGGCGGCGACCAGGTCGTGCGGGACGCTGGAGCTGAACGACGCCGCCCACAGGCATCGTGCGCCGAGCACTGGCTCGGCCCATGCCTGCCACCCGTCCAGGCTCGTCGCGGTGTTGTCGGTCAGGGTGCGCGGGTCGGCGTCCTGAATGAGGGCTGGCACCGTGCCGTAGCTGATGTGGGAGGTGAAGGTCGCGTCCATCGCTCCCGCACGGGGCTGGTCGATGTCGAGGAGCCAGCCGTGAGTGGTGACAGCGTCGAGGACCAGCTCGGTCCCGCCGAACTTCTCGGCCGGGCGCTGCCGTGCGTCGAGAGCGACGAGAAAGTCGACGACGGCCTCTCCGGGGACGTCGGGGGTGAAGTACGCGGACCACTGCGCGAGCGGACTGGCCGTGTCCGTGCGAGCCGACACCTGCCAGGCGACTGGCAGGTCCCCCAGCAGGAACGGCTCGTCCGCCAGGACCCACTGGGCCCATCGGAGGGTGTCGGGGCTGAGGTGCAGGACGGTGCTGCGTACGACCTGTCGGTCCTCCGGCGCCTCGTCCGGCTCCTGCCGGCCGCGGACCATCGTCAGGCTCATCCAGCCAAGGCCGGTGAGGGTGTCGGCGACGGTGTCGTAGAGCCGTCCGTCGTCGCCGGCCAGGTGGCGGGGGCCCACCCAGTGCGCGGCCTGGGTCCGATCGGGTGCGGCGGGGTCGAGGGGGAAGTCGGGATTCAGGGGTACCTCCAGGATGATGAGGATCTACTGGCCGCCGCGAGCCGTGCGGCGGGGCCGACGCGGTGGCTGGACGGGAGACTGCCAGGCCAGCGTCACGGCTACCTCGGGCGGCAGGACACCGAGCTGGCTGTGCTCATCGCTGCCCTCGGCGAGATGGACGACCGTCTGCCCGGCTGCGTTCAGGGACTGGACGACTTGGGCGAGGCGGTGCTCCATCGGGAAGAACGGGTTGATCGCCTGCCGGACCGGGGCGTCGCGGTCGCAGGCGGACAGCAGGTCGATGAGATCTCCAACGGTCATTTCCGTAGACGGCACGGACAGCCTCCTTGCATGGGGATGGGCGGCCAGCCAGCAGGCGGAGCCCTGGAGTTCGGGCGCGCTGCACGCGTCGGGCGGCTCCGGCACCTCTGGGACGGGGGCGACGCAGCGTGCCAGCCGGCGTCTCACGTTGAAGGAACTTCGGGAGAAGCGGCTAGCGGTCGACCGTCCCGCGTCATCACCTTTCTGACCTGGCAGTTTTGCGGGAAGGTCGTCTACGTTGACATGCCGCTGAGAGTGGTGGCCAGTCTTTCGCGGATCTTTCCTGTCTGCCCCAGGCGAAACTGTCTTCTGTCATGCAATGGAGGGGCGGATGCCATCGAGCCCCATCGACTTGTGCATCTGACCGTGCGTACGCCCACCAAAGTCGGGGCGGACCGCTGCGGACCCGGCGGGGTGACGGGGTGACGGGGTGACGGGGTGACGGGGCAGTCTCCTCGACAGCGGTGACGATGGAGGACACCTACCTTTTCCGAACTACGCCTGCGGTCTGGCCCCAAAGGCTCGTAGTGTTCCGCCTGTGACGCCACGTGAAGAACTAGAGAACCTAGCCAAGCTTGATCAGGGAATGACACCTCAGACACGGGGGCGCAAATTCGAAGAATGGCTGAACAGGCTCCTCGCAGCGGAGGGGATGTTTCCGAGGACATCGTTTCGACCTGCAGGGGAAGAGATAGATGGTTCCTTTATGTATGAGGGACGCTTTCACCTAGTCGAGGCGAAGTGGTGGAAAGACCAGGTTCCCGCGTCCGCCATCTACCAGTTCAAAGGAAAGGTAGACGGCAAGCTCGTTGGAACAATTGGCATCTTCATTTCCATGTCAGAATACAGCCCTGATGCCGTCGACGCCTTACGCGTAGGTAAAAATTTGAACGTGCTCCTTTTTGATCGTGATGACGTTTTCGCCGCCGCGACACACGGGTTCGGGAACGTTCTCCGACACAAGCTCCGCCTGGCAGCTGAGCTGGGGGAGGTATTCGTTCCCTACGTTGCAACGATTAAACCTAGCGACAAACCTCTCACCGTGGTAGTGGAAGGGATGCGCGACGAGTTGTTTATCCGTGGAATCGCAGAGAATCTCCTTTCCAAGGGAATCAAGACACGAAAGTTGACCGTAATTCAGTCACAGGGCTCCATGGGACTTGCGAACGTTGCACTGGCCGCTTCGGAATCTCGCGTCGGACCTGTCGTGATCTTCACGGATCTAGCAAGTGCCGCAGAGCAGCTACCTGATGCAGTCATATACGTTGCAGGGCGACTAGAGGGAGTTATCGCAGGCCCCTGGAGCGAGAGATGGTTGGGTTTCGCTTCCAAGCGTGAGGCGAAAAGTACGATGAGGCCGAACGAGTTGCGTGTCCGTGCGGCCCAGATTGACATCGAAGAGCTCACAGAGAAAGATAACCACTTCCAGAAGCTAGTTCGACTTCTAAGCGACTAGAGAAAGCCGATCCAGGGTGTGATTGTCTGTGAGTATGGCTTCCTGTCGACTCGGCGGCCTCAGCCTCTGGACAAGACGACTAGGTTCGATGTCAACTACCTCGATTGGATGGCAGCACACAAGAATTCTGTCGATATTCTCCACGCGCCGGTCCGCTATCTGCGGACCGCAACACCCCGGTCATCGTGCGGATGGTATGGCACCCGCATCGAATCGAGGCATTTCCTCCGTCGTGTCCCGGCGGCGCACCGTCATGAGGGCTCGGGTACCGGGGGGAGGTAGCGCTGCTGACTACTTCGGTCACGAGGCCCTCGATGCCGGGAACCTGGGTCCGGGAGATAAGCCACTCCTGCGCGAGGACAACGTCGGTCGTCTCCAGACACAGCCTCCAGGGGGCACTCAGGCGGTGCTCGATGAACATGGCCTCCAGGCAGGCACGTCGCTCAACGACGGCGTCCGCAAAAGTTCACGCCCATCGATCTGAACGGCGTCGAACACAACGAAGTGAGCCGGCAACTCCCCGGCAAGCCGGGCAGCGGTCCGCCCCCCGGAGGCCGCACGCCGCTGGAGAGCCTCGAACGAAAGTCGCTCACCGGCAAGTACGACCAGTTCGCGATCATCGCCCGCCGCGATGGGCTGAACATCTCCAAGCTGCGGGCGGGACGGCGCAGCGAATCAGGGATTCCTGGTGGGCTCAACATCCGCCTCGACTGCCGCGCGACCTAGCGGAGCTGGTCACCTGCCTACGCGGCGCCCGGGAGTTCCTCGTTGAAGGGATGAACGCGCCGATCAACCCATAGCGCGCCGACTTCCGGTGCTCTTCCAAGGCGCCTGGTGTAAGCCACCGCCCCACAGGTGGGCTGAACAGCCGAGAGCCCCCGGTCCGCGAGGGTTCCGGGGGCAATTGGGCTCTGTGCTCAGCTGTGGTCAGTTGTCGGCAGGGGTTTCCTCACTGTCGGTCCTGGCTCGTCGCCGAGCGGCAATGACGGCGGTGGTGCCACCGGCGACAAGGAGTCCCGCGCCGCCCAGGAGCCACGGGCTGGCGTCGGCTCCGGTGTGGGCCAGAGAACCGACCGAGGCCGTGGGCGATGGATCATCGGTCGCGTCCTGCACCGGGGCGGTCGAAGGTGCGGTTTCGGGTGTGCCGGAGGTGGCCGGGTTGGGTCCGGATCCGCCGGAGGTTCCGCTGGTCGGCTCGTCCCCTGGTGCGGACGGGGTGTGGGTGGGCTTCTTGGTCGGGGGGTTCGACGAAGTCGAACGCTTCGAGTTGGTGACGTTCACGGTGACCGGGTCGCCTGGGCCTGCGGTGAAGGTCTTGGTGCGCGTGTAGAGGTCGTATCCGGCGGGAGCCTTGGTCTCTTTGATCCAGAACTCGGCCTTCCGGCTGCTCACCGGCAGGTCACCGGTGGCCGTTCCCTTGGGCCCGGTGGTGAGGGTGAGCAGGATCGTGTCGCCGCTGCCGATGTTCACGGTGGCGCCGGGCAGGAGCTTGCCGGTCTTGTCGTCCTTGGCCTGGAGCAGGACGTGGCCGGGCTTGAACGGGGCGACGATGGCCAGGCGGGTTGTGCCGCCGGGTGTGACGATCACGTCCTGGTCGGCGACGACGTCATAGAGGGGGCTGCCGGCGGCGGTCTCCTTCAGCCGGTAGACGCCCGGGGCGAGGCCGGGGAAGGTCAGCGTTCCCTGTGCGTCGGTTGTGCCGTGCCCGGCCTCCTGGCCCGTGGCGTCGAGAAGCAGATATGAGGCGCCCTGGACAACGTCCCCGGCCGGGTCCTTCGTGGTGAGCGCGACACTTCCGGCATCGGGTGCCAGGGTCTCGGTGAGGGTGGTGCTGGAGGGCGTCGGCTGGGAGGGCTGTGCGGTCGCTGCCGGTGCCCAGGTAAGGGTGCCGACCACTGCGGCGGCGATGGCCGTGGAGCGGACGGTGCCGCGGACGGTACGGGGGTGCACGAAGAAGGGGCTCCTTGGTGGCGGGTACTGGCGTTAGCGGGTTCGGCTCATAGCCAGTCTTGGAGGCGGCGTAGCGACCGGGGGAAAGGGCTCGTTCTGCTTGGCCGTTGTGGTCGCTATGGAGACGTGGTGGCGCGTGAAGAAGGGATGTCCTTCACGGTGCGCTCTAGCGGTTCGGTGGAGAGCAGGGAGGCGGTGAACGCTGCGACCAGCGCGACGCGGGTTGATGGTGAGAACTGCACGCGCCAGTCAGGGTTGGCCGGCAGGCCGCCCCAGATCCGCCAGGACGGCGCGAGGTCGGAGCTGGGGGTCCTGTCGTACTGGTGCTGCATCCCGCTCAGGGCGTCTGGGGCGAGGAAGGTCTGGGTGCCGTCGGTCTTGATCGTGTGCCTCCAGCCGTGGGCGAGCAGCGGGACGTACGCCTCCTGCGCTGACGTCTGGGACTGGAACAGATGATCTTTGTCGCTGTGTCGGCCTTCGAGGTACAGGTCGAGTAGTTCGCTGTGCACGTCGCCGAGCAGCTCGACCGGCGTGGTGGCGTCAGAGGTGATCTGCCAGGTGGCCGGGCCGAAGGGGTCGCGGTGTGCGGCGGTGATCCACTGCATGTGGCCCCGCCTGTTGGGGTCGGGGACGTAGCCGGTACGGAGCCGAAGGCACGGGCTGCACGCGACCGCCCCTTCCTCCTTTGAAGGCTGATGCAGGGACCAGTCGTCGTCGAAGGGGAAGGGCCAGATGGCTCGGAAGTCGACCGAGCCGGGACCCGCCAGGTGGCGGGGCAGAACGCGCACCGTCTGATCACGGTCGGGGTCTTCGAAGGGGTCGGGCAACAGAAAGGGATCCTGTCTGTGGGAATTTCGTGGTCAGCGGGCCCTCGCGGCGCTGCGTTGAGCCGCCGGCGACGGGACCGGCCGCGCCGTCCGGCCCGCGGCTCGGCTGAGGGCGGGTGCCGGCCACGTACCGGGGAACCACACAGCGCTGTACTGCTCGATCGCATCACGCAGGCCGTTTGTGTGGGCCCCTTCCCACGGCACCCAGTCGGGTCGGTCCTTGAACTCCTTGAACGTGCCGTAGCCCGAGTTGTGCGGCTGAAGGCCGCGCGTGGAGTCGCGGTGATCGAACGTCCCGTGATCGGCGAACCGCAGAACGGTGACGTCCAGTTGCCCGCAGTCCTGGTGGAGGGTAGCGAGGCGGAGGCCGGCGTACTCGTTGGCCCATTGGGTGGGGCTGAAGTCGATCCGCAGCCGCAGCGGTCCCCCGGGTACGGGGGTGGCGTAGTAGGTGTCGCCGACAACGGCACTGTCGGCGAAGGGCAAGTCGAGTTGGGCGAAGAACTCGGGGGCGTGCATGGCCATGTGGGTCTCCCGGTGGTGTCAGCGGTGTGGCCCGGCCAGCACGGGTCGGCTGGTGGTGCTCCAGCGCGGGACGCTGGCAGCGGGCCGGGCGGTCGGGCGGCGGGTGACGGCACGCTGGACATCGAGCGGGGTCGGAGCCGGCGGGCTCGGCGGGACGATGGAGGTGACCTGGCCCTTGCTCTTGACGTAGCTGTAGGTGTCCTCGCGCCAGCGAGGCAGCGGCGCCGGGTCGGAGACGCACTCGGTGACGGCCTTGAGCAGAGCCACGGGGGTGTCCGTGCTGGCAGTGGCGTACCAGTAGGGCCGGTCGATGGAGGTGCCGGCCCACAGCTGCCAGCGTGCCCCACGGGTGGTCAGCTCGGTTTCCGGGTCGAGGTCGCCGGTGGTGTATTCGAGCCCGGCCAGCTTGTCGGGTGACTGGACGGCGAAGACGCCCCAGCGGGGCCGGTCGATGAGCCAGCCCCGGTTGATGAGTGGTGCGACCGCGAGGAAGGGGTCATGGTCTTTGTCCCCCGAGAGGGGTCTGGCCAGGTAGCTGTCCGGCCCCTGCTGATATGCCTCGGCGAGCGCGGTGGTGAAGGCGGTGACGAACTCCGTCGGACAGGAGTCGTTGAAGCACACGCCCCAGACGGGCGGGCCGAAGGGGTCTTTGTAGGCGTTGATGCGCCACAGGCCGTCGTCCTCGCCCTCGGGGAGGTAGCCGAGGCGGACCTTGCTGTCGGGCGCGGTCAGGTAGGCGTTGCCGAGATCGTCGTGGCGGAGTTCCCAACCGAGGTTGCGCAGCGGGTCGAGGCCGGGATCGCCGATCGCGGTGGCGCGGGCAAGGTAGCGCGGGGAGACGTAGACGTCCCCGTCGATGGTGTCGTCGTGAGGTAGCACAGGATCCTGGACAGTGAGGTGGGGCGGTTCACGCCGTGGGGAGCAGTGCCGCTTCAAGGACGGCGGGCCGACCGGTGTAGTGCAGCGCGGTCAGCCCCAGGCTGCGAGCGGCCTGGCAGTTGTCGGCGCGGTCGTCTACGAACAACACGCGCTCCGGGTTGCGGGCGCCGGTGGCCGCAAGGGCATGGTGGTAGGCGGACGGGTCGGGCTTGCACGCCTCCAGCCGGGCCGAGTACAGGGCCTGGGTCATCAGCTGCTGCCAGTCGTGGGTGTCGAGAGGAGCTGATCGAGGGCGAAGCGGTAACCGTCGCGGGCATCGAGTGCCGCCTCGAGCCACTGCGCATCCGTCCGCAGGTCCTCGGCGGACAGTTCGCCCATGTCACGGTCCCCGGCCATCGCCGCGTGTACACGGTCACGGACCCGGGCGACCTGCTCCTCGGCCAGAGCCAGGAAGGAGCGCAGCTCCAGAGCCCGGCACAGCGCGGGGGAAGCGTCGGGACGAACCGCTGCCGTGTACAGGTCGCAGACCGGGACGCCGAAGACCTGGTGCAGCCGGTCGTCCGCGGAGCTGGGCTTGAGCCGGGCGCTCACCGCGCAAGGCTCCTTCCCTGCTGCTGGGTGGTCGCCGGCCTCGGCGGGGGGCTGGTGGTGACGGCCGGTCCCTGACGCCCGCGCAAGCGGGCCAGCCGCCGGGCGGCCAGATCCTGCTTGCCCCTGGCCTCCGGGTCGATTAGCCACCGCACAACCATGGCCCGCCCGTCGCGGGCGGTGACGGCAGCGTTGACGCGATGGGCCAACTCCATCGTCGGGTCGTCGACCTCACTGGGCTGGCCGTCCAGCGCGGCCACGAGGGTGTCCTCCGCACGCTCCAGCGCTGCCTGCGATTCGAGGAGAAGGCCGTGCCACTTGACCACGTCGGTGGCCTGCGAGTTGGCGGTCGGCGCAGCGGCGACGGCGGCTTTCAACTGATTCATGCTCATCCCGAAACGGATTTCGATCTGTTCGGTGAGCACGCCCACGACATCGTCTATCGCATCGAGTGGAGCGTCAGACACGAGAGACTCCTCTTGGTAGACACCGGGATCCTCTAACTGGCAGATCCGGGAGGGAATCGAACGCTCAAAAGCGCCGCTATACAGTCGAGTACTGGCGTGCGCGGCTTAGTCGAGGCACATGCGAACGTCGCGGTAGACGTAGGTGGCGGACACCCAGCCCTTCACACCCGTCGTTCGGTCCGTGATGTAGCGCCAGTTGCCGCTGGTCTTGTGGACGGTGAACTTATGCCCGCGGTACAGGATGCCCACGGCGGTGGACTTGGCCGACGCCTTGGAGCGGATGGTCACGGCCTTCGTGCCGATGACCCACGGACCGGGGTCGTTGCAGGACTGGGAGGTCAGGGCGCTGCTCGGGGCGGCCGTGGCGGTGGTCGCCGACGCGATCGGCAGGGCGAGGGCGCCGAGGATCGCAGCGGATACGGCAATGCGGGTTGCGCGCATGCGGAAAGAACCTCCATACGAGGGAAAAGGAATGCTGGGGAGTGCCGAACCCGGGGTGCTCCCGGCGGCCGTATAAGAGTCCGGAGAATCGCCGGTTTGGCCAACCGGCGATCATCGGCTATGTTTCGCCGCGCCGACGGGAAAACGGGGCTTCAGCGTGAGCGGCCAGAGGGCCGGGAGGACGCCGGTTTCGGCGCAGGAGCAGGGCGGGATGGCACCGGGCGGACCGGCGGCAGAGCCTTACTTACGCCACCGAGGCGGTCATCGCACCATTGCAAGGCTTCTTCGACCGAATCGAAGCCGCCCTCGCGCAGTGTGTGCGTTCCCGCTTCGATGTCGACGTCCTCGACTACGACGCGGAATGGGGAGGGGGCGCGCTCGTCCAGGGCCCGCAACACCGCGAGCGTGAGCCAGTCGTCCGGGTCGTCCTGGGTGTGGGACCAGCCGAGCGCGTAGTGGTCCCCGTCTCTCATGAGCCGTTGCTCCAGGGCCTGCGTCGCCTCGTCGGCCGGCGCTGTGCCCCGTTCGGGATCGAGCGTGAGGAACTCGGGCGGACAGCCGCGGCGGATCAGCCAGGACTGCGCCATCGAGGAAAGAGGCAACGTGGCCCGCTCGAAACTGAACGTGCGTCTCTCCAGGTCTCGTTGCAGGTGGAGAGCTACGTACTGCGGCACACCTGGGTGGTCCCAGGTGGCCGAGCCGTCGTACAGGACGTAGAAGCTGCGGGCGCCATCGGCGCTGTGGTGCTCGGCGAGGGAGACGAGCATGTCCTTGTGAACGCTGACGAGACGGAAGAATGCCGCGCTGATCTGCTCGTCGGCGTCAAGGTCGTCCACCCGGAAGCTCAGGGAAGGGGACAGGTCCCGGTCGGCGGGTGGGGATGGTTCGTGGGTGGGCATGCGGTCTTTCAGCTCAGCGTCGCTGTGCCGGTGCGGACGGCCATGCCCCTGGTCGCGCCGTGGGCAACGACGCTTGCGTTGTACGGCGGTTAGCGGTCAGCGCGGCACGGCCGGCGTCGGTCAGACTGACCGGCTGGCCGGCCTGGACGGGATGGCTGGTATCGAGGGCGACGAGACTGGCGGACTGGAGCCGCTGAAGCTCGGCGTAGGGGACGCGGGTGCCTGAGGCGGTGGTCACGGACAGCCGGCCGGTCAGGAGATGCTCGTAGAGCTTGGCGCCGCCGGCGATGGCCAGCAGCGCCGCTTGATCAGCCGCGGTGATCTGCGCCTCGCCGCCACGTTGTGCTGATCGCGCGGCGGCTTCGATCGGCTCCAGCGCGTCGGGCACCCGCCGCATGGCGGCGTCGCGGGATGCGGCGGCCTCCTCCAGCTGGTCCACGGTGCGGTCGATCCGCTCGAACAAAGCGGCATCGACGGGGAACTCCCCGGAGGACAGCCGGTGCAGGAGGGTGCGGTAGAACGTGACGCCGGTCTCGGCCTGGGCCAGTTCCCGATGTCGGTCGACCAGCTCGGTGCGCTCCTGGTCGAGGATGCCGCGGTCGCGGTGGGCCCACAGGGTGTCGACGTCGTGGCCGGTGGCTGCCTCGATGCGAGGGTCGAGCGGGGACACAGCGCGGCGGGCAGCCGTGGGCGCCGGATCAGGGGGCATAGGCGGTTCCTTGTGGTCAGCGAGTGTGAAGCGGGGAGGGGCTCTGCGCGGGGCGGGGCAGGCCCGGCATGGCGGACGGCAGCGGTGCCGGCCTGGGTACGGGACCGCGGGTGACCAGCTGCGGGGAACGGGCGCGTGCCGCGTGGGTGCGGGCGCTGAGCGGTCGGCGGGTCATTCCCAGGCGGCGGCCGACCTCGTCGTAGACGTCGTTGCCCGGCCGCGGCCGTACGGCGACCACGTGGATCTCCCGCCGGTGCGCCGACGACTCGGGCGCCGGGCGGATGCCGTAGACGACCCGCCAGTCCTTGCGAGCGTCCACGAACAGCTTGCGGTAGCCCTCCAGGTCACCAGTCAGGCGGAGCCCGAAGCGCTCGGCGTTCACCACTTCCTGCAGATAGGCGAGGGTGAGATCGCGGATGTCGGATGGCGCCTGGAGCAGGTCGTTCAGGGCACGGGGATCGAAGCTCAGGCCGAAAGCCGGCTGCTGCCCCTCGCTCATGCCGTCAGCCCGTACTCCCCAGGCCCGGACGCCTCCGCCGCGGCGGACTCCTTCTCCGCGCGGGCCGAGGGGGGCGGTCCGGGAAGGAGACGGTGCGCGGGACGGTCCGGGGAGGTCATGCAGGCGGACAGGGGGCCGCCAGGTGCACGGATCGCGGCCATGGCGTGGGTGAGGAAGTCGCGGTGCCAGACAAACATGCCGGCCAGGCCCGCCTCGGGGTCCTTGTGCTGCTGGTAGGCCAGCCACAGGGCGTGCAGCCAGGCGACGACGTCGCTGTGCTCCTGCCATTGCAGGCACCAGGGCGCCGCCGTGGTGACCTCCGCCCCGTAGATCGGCAAGAGGAAGTCGTCGACCCAGTCCGACAGGGCGTCGAGTTCGTCCTCGTACGCCTCGCCCTCCAGCTCCAGGATGGGACGAGGCTCCGGCGCAGCCGGTGCCGGGGATCCACCGAACCCCGGCATGCCGAACGCCGCAAACGGCGAAGCTGCGGGCGGAGCGGAGGCGAGGTGATCCAACTGCCGGGCCTGTTCTGCGGTTTGTTCCATCAGCCGACGGACACTGGCTTCGATCCCCTCCAGCTGCGTGTCCGGGATCCGCACCGGCTCCAGTTCTCCGTCAGCCGGGGGGTCGATGGATTCGGACATGAGAGAAGTAACCTCCTGAGTGCCGCGGAAATGGGGACAGGAACTATCCGGCAGTGCACCGACCGAATGCGGCGGTCGACACGGATTCGTATGTGGCGGGGCGGTGGAGTCAGGCGGTGAGGACCACGTCCTCCTGGCCGAGGGTCTGACGGATCGTTTTCGTCAGCCGGTCGGCGGCGATGGACGCGTAGTGTTCGGTCTTCTCCACGCCGATGAAGTCCCGGCCTTCGAGCAGGGCGGCCACGCCGGTGGATCCGGAGCCAGCGCAGAAATCGAGGACTGTGCCGCCGGGCGCACAGATCTTGACCAACTCGCGCATGACCTCGACGGGCTTTTGCGTGATGTGCTGCCGCTGGGAGCCCGACGGCTGTGAAGCGGAGTACATGCCCGGCAGGTAGACCGGGTTGCGGGAGCCGTCGATGGCGCCCTTCGACGCCCACACGATGAACTCGCAGTTCTGGGTGAAGCGTCCCTTCTGGGGTCTGGCCTGGGGCTTGTGCCAGGCCAGGACGCCGCGCCACAGCCAGCCGGCCGCCTGGATCGCGTCCGTCGTGATGGGCAGCTGGCGCCAGTCGGTGAACAGCAGCGCCGCACCGCCGGTCTTGGTGAGGCGGTGGGCCTCCGTCATGATCTGCGTCAGCCAGAACCCGTAAGAGCGCTGGTCCATGTTCTCGCCGGTGAAGTCGGCCAGGCTGTGCTTGGCGTCGGCGGAGGTGTACTTCTGCTTGGCGGAGCGGCTGGTGCGCTCCTTCGCCGTGCGCCCACCGGAGTTGTACGGCGGGTCAGTGATGACGGCGTCGACGCAGTCGTCCGGGAGCTTGGACAGGACGCTCAGCGCGTCGCCCTGGTGCAGGGAAAAAGGCAAAGAGGAACCCCGATTCGGGTGGGAGTACGTGCGTGGAATGCCCGTCGCGTCGGCAAGCCCCATTGGCCGGAAAACGGGCATGAGCAGGCCCATGACCATGGTCTGGGGAGGGCGAGGGGGAGTTCAAAAACTGTAGCCGTGATTCGGCCGATGACCAAGAAGTGCGCTGCTGAGGGGCCGGATTCCGGCACCTCGCGCCGACTTTTTGGTCAACGGCCGATCTGGGCCTACTGTTTTTGGACCGCCCGGCGCACACCGCCGCTGGCCCACTCCCCCTCTGGCTCGTGGAGGTTCACGCTGCCCCCGCACACCTACCTCACCTGTCGGCCACGCTCGGCGAGCGGCTACTCGCCTGTGGCCGGCCACTCCTGATTCCGCCCACCCCGGTCTGCTGCGCTCCCTTTCCCGCGTTCCCTGCGCTCGCGCGGCGTGCCGGACACCGCACCCGAAGGACCCCTGCATGACGTCTCGTTATCCGCCCCTGCCCGAAACCGGTGATCTGCGCGTGGGCACCACAGGTTGAAGGGGCTCGCCGCCGGCATCGGCGTCGTCTTCCTCTCCCCTCTCCTTCTCGGCGGCGGCGCCGTGATGATGGCCACCTCCAGCGAAGCCGCCCAGAGCACCACCTCATCGCTCGACTGCCTCTCCGACGTGGACACCAGCAAGATCGCTGATCAGGTCACCAAGATCCTCGACGGTGCAGACGCCTCCAAGGTGCACATCAAGGACCTGGACCTGCCCGGCGAGCAGATCCCGAACGCACAGACCATCGTCGCCACCGGCATCAGCCTCGGCGTTCCCAAGCGCGGTCAGATCGTGGCGCTGGCCACCGCGATGCAGGAGAGCCGGCTGCGCAATCTAGGCGGCGGCGACCGTGACTCTCTCGGCCTGTTCCAGCAGCGGCCCAGCCAGGGCTGGGGCACCGCCGCGCAGATCCACGATCCCGTCTACGCGTCCGAGCAGTTCTACAAGGCGTTGCTGAAGGTCCACGGCTGGCAGCAGATGACCGTCACCCAGGCCGCCCAAGCAGTGCAGCGCTCCGGTTATCCGGACGCTTACGCACAGTGGGAACCGCTGGCGACCACGCTGCAGAAGGCGATTGCCGCCACCTTCCCCGACTCCGGGGAGAAGGACGCCGGCAAGACCGACGACAAGCCCGCCCCCGCGACCGGCTGCGACACCGCCGACGGCACGTCCTACGGGCCCATCCCCGAGGGCGCCGTTCCCAAGGGATACAAGATCCCCAAGGGCACCGACCCGCGAGCCCGCAAGGCGATCGTCTGGGCGATGCAGCAGCTCGGCACGATGTACCAGTGGGGCGGATCCTGCACCAACCCCCACGGCCCGGACGCCATGGCCCGCTGCGACTGCAGCTCCCTGATGCAGCAGGCGTACGCCCACGCCGGCATCACCCTCACCCGCACCACCTACACCCAGGTCGGCGAGGGCAAGGCCGTCTCACCGAAGGCCCTCAAGCCCGGTGACCTGCTCTTCAGCCGTGGCACCGCGGCCCGGCCCGAGCATGTCGGCATGTACATCGGCGAGGGCTTGGTCATCGAAGCCCCCCGGACCGGCAAGCCCGTACGGATCACGCCGCTCAAGGACTGGGCCGTCCTCGCCGCCCGCCGCGTCATCTGACGCCGGCCTCTCTCCCGCCGCTCGGCACACCCCCTCTTTCTGAAATGCCCCTCCCGCCAGGGCCTTCGGGCCTGCCCACGCAAGGAGCCCTCCATACCCGCGTCACCCCTCGCTGCCCGTGCCGTCCAACTCGCCTACGATCCCGGCATCTCCCCCAAAGGCGGCGGCCTTCCGGGCCTGACCGTCCTGAAGAACGTCGTCAACAGCATCAACATGTTCGCGATCATCGCGGTCGTCGGCGCCCTGGCCGTCAGCCTCGCGGTCTGGGCGTGGGGCCACCACACCGGTGGCCACCAGGCCGAGGCCAACGGCAAGAAGGGCGCCACCGTCGCCGCCGGCGCAGCCCTCGGGCTCGGCGCCGCGAACGGCATCGTGGCCTTCTTCTCCGGTCTGGGGTCGCAGGTCCACTGATGCTCAAACGCCTCCCCGGATACAGCCTCGGCTGGGCCCCGAATCGCCGCATCATCGCCATTGCGGTCGGCCTGGCCTGCCTGCTCGCCCTGGCTGCCGCGGCGGCCATCTTCTCCGGCCACGGCAACCGCACCCACGCTGCCCCGCCCGTCCCGGCGCCGGTGCACGGCTCCGCTTCCCCGACGGACCAGCCTTCCTCCGCCAGTGGCCCGGTGGCCGGGCCGCCGAGGATTTCCGATCCGGTGGAGTTCGCCAAAGCCGCCGCGAAGATGCTCTGGTCCTACGACACCCGCACCACCAGCCAGGCCCAGCAGCTGACCGGCATGGAGGCGTGGATGACGAAGGAGAGCGAGTACGGCGACTGGGCGTCGGTCTCGGCGCAGATACCGGACCCGGTGCTGTGGTCTCGGATGGCGGACCAGAAGCAGCACGCCACCGCGACCATCAGCGAAGGCCACTACCCGGCCGCCTTCAAACAGGCCCTGTCCGAGGACCCTGCCGCGATCACCAAGGCGTACATCTACGCAGTCACCGTCACCGGCCAGCAGACGATCACCTGGACCAAGGGCGGCGGGGGTGCGGAGGACCGCTCGATGACCCTCGCTGTGCAGTGCCGCCCCTCCGCCGACTGCTCGCTCGTCGCCATCGCCCCGCGCGTCGCGCCCTGACCGAAAGGAGTCCTCATGGGGTTTTGTGATCTCCCCGTCGCGGACAAGGTCTGCGCGGTCGGCGAGGCCATCGACTTCGCCTCCGACCCGGGCAAGTACATCGGCGACTGGATGGCGAAAAGCGCCGGCGAACTCGCCGCGTCCGCAGCCGACCTGGCGTCCAAGGCCGTCGACGCCACCACCCGCGTCGACCTGAACGCGGGATGGTTCCGCGACAACTACGAGACGATCCTGCCCATCGGCCTGGTCATGCTCGTGGCCACCTTCTGCGCGCAGCTGGTCCGTGCCGCGATCCGCCGCGACGGCCAGGCCCTGACCCAGGCGTTCACCGGCACCGCCTCCGGCGTGATCTTCGCGTTCGCCGCGATCGCCCTGACCACCGTCGCGATCGAAGTCACCGACGCCCTCTCCGCCGGCCTCTTCCAGGCCGCGCACACGGACATAGCCTCCGCGGTCCGCCGCATGGTCAAGGTGGCATCCCTGCCAGGACTTGCCGGGCTCGGCTGGCTCGTCGCCGTCTTCGCCGGCATCGGAGCCGCCATCGGCGCCTTCCTGTACTGGTGCGTGATGATGGTCCGCAAGGTCGGCATCCTGGTCATGGTCACCCTCGCCGTGTTCGCCGGAGCTGGCGGCGGCTGGGAAGTCGCCCGCCGCTGGCGCAAGGGCTGGATCGAGGCCACCGCCACCCTCGTCGTCTCCAAGCTGCTGATGACGATCGTCTTCGTCCTCGGCATCGCCGCCATGGGCAAGACCGACGCCAAGGACGGCCTGGCCGCCCTCGCGGACGTCCTCGCCGGCATCGTCGTCATGATCCTGGTGCTGCTGTGCCCCTACGCCACCTTCAAGTTCGTGCACTGGGCGGCCGAGGGATCCGACGGAGAGACGTTGCACCGTGCCGGCGGAGCGGGCGCGCAGCTGGCCAGGCAGCACGCCGAGCGCGCGGGCCGGAAGGCCGCGGCGATGGCGGCCACCGCTGGAACCGGCGGTGCCGCGGCCGGAGCCGCAGCAGCTCCGCAGGGCCCGGACACCGTGCCCGGCCAAGACGGGTTCCCCGGCGACATCGCCTCCCACTCGTCCGGCAACGGACAGGACACTGCCCAAGGCGGTGCCTCCGATGGCCCGTCGGGCGGCAGTTCCGCCAAGTCCGGTCTGGAGCAGGCCGTCCAGCCGCCGCCGACCCACGTCGCCGACGACACCAGCGGCCAGATGGGCGGCAGCCCTACCAGCGCAGGCACCCCCGGTGCGAGCGGATTCGGCCAAGGTGCCGCAGCCGCCGGCCACAGCGGCGGATGGCAGTCCGCGCCGTCGGCCACGACTCCGCCGCCACAGGGCGCCCCGCCCGCCGCGGGCACACAGACCGCTGGCACGACCTCCGCGCCTAACGGTGCGGCCTCACAGCCGCCGCCCGCGACCGGTCTCTGATCTCCTGCCCGATGCCCGATCCCTGGGGGCGGGAAGGCTCACGGTCCTTCCCGCCCCCGGGCCCTCGCTCCAGGAGCAGCCTCCTTGTCCGACCTCGCCGTATCCCCGGCCACCGTCAAGTTCCCGCACCGCAGCCGCCGAGGCATCCTGCTCGGCCTCACCCTCCACCAGCTCGTCCTCGCCTCTGCCGCGCTGGCTCTGCTCCTGGTCACGGTCCTGACCACCGGGCTGCTGGGCGCCATCACCCTGACTCCGCTGTGGGCGGCGGTGGCCGTTGTGGTCGCCGTTCGCCGGCAGGGACGCTCGCTGATCGACTGGGCGCCGATCGTCGCGCGCTTCGCCTGGCGCCGCCACAGCGGACAGACCCTGTGGCTGGCCCGGCCCGTCACCCGGCCCCGCCAGGACGGCATCCTTCATCTGCCCGGCACGGCGGCCTCTCTCAAGGTCGTCACCCCCGGCGACTCCGTCAATGGGGCCGCCGCCGTGCACGACCCGCACCATCAGACACTCACCGCTGTCGCCCGCGTCAGCAGCCGTGCCTTCGCCCTGCTCGACCCGGCCACGCAGAACCACAACGTCATCGGCTGGGGGCGTGCGCTGGCGGGCACCGCCCGCACCGGGCACGTCGCCACCGTGCAGGTCCTGGAACGCACGGTCCCCGACTCCGGTGACACCCTGGCCCGGCACTGGGCCCAGCACGGCCGGCCCGAAGCACCGGTCGCAGGACAGGTGTACGCAGACCTGGTCGCCTCCGCCGGACCGGCCGCCGCCCCGCACGAGACCTACTTGGCGATCTCCCTCGACCTCAAGGCCGCCAAGCGCCTCATCTCCCAGGCCGGCGGCGGACTGCCCGGCGCGTTCACCGTCATGGAACAGACCACCGCCTCGATCGCCCAGGCCGCCCGGAACGCCGGACTGATGATCACCGGGTGGCTGTCCGCGCGGGAGATCGCCGCCGTCGTGCGCACCGCCTACGACCCCAAGGCCCTCGCCGCGCTCCAGCAGTGGTCCCCGACCGGCCGCGCGGAAGCCGACCCGGCTGCCGCCGGCCCCGTCGTCCAGGTCGAGGAGTACGACCGCATCGCCACCGACTCCGCCCGCCACGCCACCTACTGGGTGGAGAACTGGCCGCGCACCGAGATGGGCGCAGGCTTCCTGCACGGCCTGATGTTCACCGCCGGCGTGCGCCGCACCCTCTCCCTCACCTACGTCCCACAGCGGCTCGAGTCCGCGCTGCGCGACGTCCAGCGAAAGAAGGCCGCGATCATCGCCGACGCCTCCGAACGCGCCCGGCGCGGGCAGGTCGACAGCGAGGAGGACTCCATCGAGTACGCCGACGTCAAAATCCGCGAGCGCCAGCTGATCGCCGGGCACGCCGACGTCGCCCTGACCGGCCTGATCACCGTCACCGCCGACACCGACGCCGCCCTCGACGCCGCCTGCGCCCAGATCGAGACCGCCGCCGTCACCGGAGGCGTCGACCTGCGCAGGCTCTGGTATCAGCAGCCCGACGCCTTCGCCGTCGCGGCACTCCCCCTCGCTCGCACCACCCTCTAAACGCCACCGCTCCCGCCTCCACGGCGGCAAGGACCCCCGATTGCCCCAGCCCCGCTCCAGCGAGACCGACTCCCACCCCTACCTGCGGGCCGCCACCGCAGGCATCCGCCATCACAGGCGTGTCTTGAGCGGCTCTGTGCCCGCGATCCTCCCGGACCGGGGGCACCTCGACACCCTCCACGCCCACCTCACAGAACTCCACTGGCTCCTCGACCAGTTGGCCGACGCGGCACGGCCCCCGCATCCCGCAGCTGGCCGACACCTTGCTGCGGCGCGCACCCGGCTGTGGCAGGCCACCACCGACATCCACGCGGCCTTCCACCTTCTGCCGGCCACGTCCGCGGACTCCACCGAGTGCCAGCCCGGACAGCTCCCGGAAGGGCCTCCCTTCCTGACCATCTGCCAGCGCCACCTCGCCGCCGGGCACATCGTCCGCCGCAAGACCACCCCCACCGACCTGCACCACGCACCGCACACCACCTCGTGCGTGCGCTGAGCACCATCCGCCGAATAGAGGGCCCCCGATGAACCACCGGCCCGCCCGCCGCGCCCGCCGCGCCTCCGCCAGCCCGCTGTTCACCCCGCACGGCACCGACCGCGCCGCCCGGCGCGCCGCCCGCAGGCAGCTCGCCGAAGCCGCCGCAAAGGCACGCGCCGAGACAGCCACCCACCCGGCCACAGGCCCGGCACCGGACGAGCACGCCGCGCCTGCACCCGTCTATCCGCCCGGCGGGCGCCCCGGACGGGCGTCCGCCCGAGGAAAGCGGCTGAAGCTGCCTGCCCACCGCATGACCACCGCCATCGCGGCGGGCGCCTATCCCTTCCTCGCCGAAGGGGGGCTCGGCGCGGAGGGCATCTACATCGGACGCGACGTCCACGCCGAAGCATCCTTCGTGTTCGACCCGTTCGCGCTGTACGGCAAGGTGGAGGGCTTCACCAACCCGAACGTGCTGCTGGCTGGCGTGATCGGCCAGGGCAAGAGCGCGCTCGCGAAGTCGTTCGCTCTGCGTTCCATCGCCTTCGGCTACCGCGTGTACGTCCCCTGCGACCCCAAGGGGGAGTGGACCCCGGTCGCCCAGGCTTTGGGCGGCACCTCCGTCGCCCTCGGCCCCGGCTTGCCCGGCCGCCTCAATCCCCTGGACGCGGCCCCGCGCCCGGACAGCATCACCGAGGCCGACTGGGAGGGCGAGATCCGCAAAAGGCGCCTGCTCCTGCTCGGGTCCCTGGCCCGGACCGTCCTGGGCAGGGACCTGCTGCCCATGGAGCACACCGCGCTCGACGTCGCCCTCGACGCCGCAGTCAACCGTGCGGCCGGCACCGGCCGCACACCGCTGCTCGGCGACGTCGCCTCCGCCCTCAACAACCCGGCCCAGCTCGACGAGGCCGCCGGGACGATGTCCGGCCACCTCGGCGAGGCCGCCCGCGACCTCGCCCACGCCATGCGCCGCCTCGTCCACGGCGATCTCGCCGGCATGTTCGACGCGCCCTCCACCGTCCGCTTCGACCCGCGTGCGCCGATGCTGACCATCGACCTGTCCCGGCTCGGCGGATCGGGCGACGACACCGCCCTCGTCCTCGCCATGACCTGCGCCTCCGCCTGGATGGAGTCCGCCCTGACCGACCCGCACGGGGGCCGGCGCTGGATCGTCTACGACGAGGCATGGCGCCTGATGCGCCACGTCGGCCTGCTGCAGCGCATGCAGGCCCAGTGGAAGCTCTCCCGCGGACTCGGCATCGCCAACCTCATGGTCATCCACAGGCTCAGCGACCTGCTCACCGCCGGCGACGCCGGATCACAGGGCCGGGCACTCGCCGAGGGCCTCCTCGCCGACTGCTCCACCCGCATCATCTACCGGCAGGAAACCGACCAGCTCCACGCCGCCGCCTCCCTGCTCGGCCTGACCTCCGTCGAAGTCGACGCCATCGCCCACCTCAACCGCGGCCGTGGCCTGTGGAAGGTCGCCGGCAGGTCCTTCATCGTCCAACACCTGCTACACAGTGGCGAGTTGGCATTGTTCGACACCGACGCCCGCATGCACTGACCCTGGACGGCCTCGCCCACCGCACCGGAGACTCCTTGTCGCCACGCCCCTCCACACAGTCCGACGGCCCCGCTCCACCCTGCGACCTTTATCGCATGGCCCGCCGCGACGCCGAGACCTTCCTGGCCCACCACCCGCTGCCGGACCAGCCCACCCCTCTACCGGACCTGACGCCGTACCTCCAGGCGCTCCCCGCGGCCAAGACACCTGCCGAGGTCAGCGCCATCACCCACCAGCTGGTCGCCGCCACCGCACCCGTCCTCGACCACATCGCCAGCCACTTCATCGCCGTAGCCCTCTGGGCCGGCACCGAGCACCGGCACACGCCCCAGTCGGTGCGCCTGCTGCGCGAAGCGGCCCTGAGCATCCGAACCGCCCTGGCCAAGGTGGCCCAAGCCGACCTGGAGAACCTGCGCGCCCACTACGCGCCACCGACAGCAAACGCAGAACCGACACGCGCGACCGCGCCCACGGCCACCACCTCGCCGGGCCCCACCGCCCCACGGCACACGCCCGGGTCCCGCCGCTGACGTTGCCGCCCTGGCCGCCCCCTTCCGCCCCCAGGAGGAGCCACCTGTCATCACAGACTCACAGCGCTTTCGCCACCGAACTCGCGGCGCACCTCCCTGGGCAGTGGCACCGCCGGTACACCGGATTCCCACCGCCCCAGGACCAGCCGCATGTCGCAGACCAGGTCTGGGACTGCGGGCCGACCCACTCGGCCCTGCTCGACTGGGACCCGCCGACCGCCTTCCTCGACGGGCCAGCCGGCGAACAGCTCTGCGTGATACCGCGCCCCCGCTACCCCGCCAGTACCTGGTAGCGCCGCTACGGCCCGACGGGTTCAAGCCGCACCATTTCCGCGGGAGGGACGAGCCGAACGGCATCGCCGTCCCCGACGATCCGGTCCGTGCCGCCGCCCAGGTCGTCCGCCGTGTCCTGCCCCGCTACGCCGAAGCCCTGAACGCGGTCCGGCGCAACGCCCTCCATCAGCCGGAGCCACCGCACCGGCCCGCCGCGCCTGAGGTCACCAAGTCGCTCACGCTGATCTGGTACCCCGACGGCGTGGTGGGCGCCCCGTCCGCCAGCGTGCCCGCCGTGGCCCGCACCGTGCTGTACGCCTGCTACTTCCAGTACAGCCCGCACGAGGCGGCGTTCGTCCTCCCCGCCTCCTACAGCACCGAGGCACGCGCCCTGCTGCTGCAGAGCGCGGTCCGGCAGCTCACCGTTCAAGGCATCGGCGTCAACTTCCGGCATGCCGCCCCCATCCCATCCGTTCCGCCCCGCACGGCAGCACCGGCCCTGGGCGCACCGCCCGGCGCGAGGCAGCCGACCGCCCGGCGGTAGAACCGGACCTCCCTGTGCGCACACCGTCGCTGTCCGATCCCGACCAGCGGATGCTGCTGCACGACGTGGCCGACCGGATCAACACCGTCGCCGACCAGCTCCCGCTTCCTGACCAGGTCCAACCGGGCCCCGGACTCGGCGAGATTCTGGACGATGAGGTACGGCACCTGGCCCGGCTGCTGGGCTACCTGGCCGGCGAGAGCGCCTTCCGCCACCGAGCCGCTGCTCGTCATCCGGACCAGGCCACGCCGTCCCAACGCCGCGCCGCCCTCGCCCTCGGAGCCGCACTCGCTGCTCTGGGCGGTGCCGTCCACTGCCTTGGCGTCCTCGCCGATCTCAGCCACCAAGATCCTGGCCGCGCCGGCAACTGGACCGTGGACACCGCGCACCAGCAACTCGTGGAACGCCTTGCCGAGAGCCGCGCGCATCTCGCCCGTGCCGCCAAGTCCCTGCGCACTGCCGCGGACGCCCGATCGATACGGCCAGCCCCGTCACCGCCGACGCCCGCGCCAGCCCGCACCCGCTGAATCACGATCCCCCGGAGTTTCCTCATTCCCCTGCACACTTCTGTCCGCCGCACCACACTCCTGCTCACCGCCGCTGCTGTCGCGCTGACCGCGTCCGCGTGCTCCACCTCCAGCAGCACCCACGACAGCACCACGGGCGCCCCGCACCGCACCGCGCAGCCCACGCCGACCGCTGAGCCGGCGCTCGCGAAGCAGGAGGCTCTGGCCCAGATCGCCCACTACTCAAAGATCAACAACACGGCCAACGCCACCGGCGACACCAAGCTCCTCGACACCGTCGAGGACGGACCGCTGTACGCGATGTCGTCCGCCGACCTCAAGGAGGAGGCGGCCCTGCCGAGGTCGGACCGCGAGCCGTACCGGCCGTGGGCGTACGACCTCGACGCAACGGATGTCTACATCCCGCGCATCACGCCAGGGCAACAGCGGTGGTTCGCCGCCGTGACCCGCTCCGGCAGCAGGAAGCAGTACGCCCGCGTGCTGGTCCTGGCCGAGAACACGAAGGCCAAGCGCTGGGAGATGGTCGCGGCCGTCGACCTCGACGACCCCGAGCATCTGCCGAACATCATCCTCGACAAGGACGGCTACGCCACCGCGGTCGACGCCTCCTCCGCCTCGCTCGCCGCGCCGGTCGGCGTGCTGCGGACGGCCATCGCGGACAACTTCGCCACCGGAGGCGAGAAGACGGGGAAGAAGGTCTTCACCCCGACCGAGGCGTCCCGGCGGCAGACCAAGGTCCACGACCAGACGACCCGCAAGTTCGGCACACGCGGCACCACCCGCTTCTCCTCGGCCGATACGGAGTTCCCTGATGCGTACGCGCTGAAGACGGCTACCGGTGCACTCGTGATCTTCTCCCACACGCACACGCAGCACGACGCCGTGGCCGCCCCGGGGCTTCAGATCGTGCCGGACAAGCTCGACCGCGCCTGGCTCAACGCACCGGCCCCTGCCTTCACCTACACCTTTACCTGCTCCGACGTCGCTGGTGTCCCGGCCACGCCGAAGCCCTCCAGCCTGCTGGGCTACGGCTGCCGCCGGACGGACGCCAAGCCCACTGTCCCCGACTTCTCTCTCTAGGAGCCGGCCCTGCGAGATCCCGACTTCGATCTGTACGACAACGTCGGCCGAGACGGCGACCAGATCGCCGCCGCCCGCTACGGCATCGCCACGGACAACGACCTGCTGCGGTGGGCCCGGCGGGACGCCGAGCCGTTCCTGGCCCAGCACCCACTGCCCGAGCAGCCGCTGCCGGCGCCCGACCTCGGCCCCTATCTCCATGCCCTTGCCGCCGCCGAGACCCCCGCGCAGGCCAGTGCGGTCACCCAGCGCCTGCTGGATGCCACCGCACCCGTGCTCGAAGCGGTGAGTGAGTACCTTGTGGCTGCAGCCCGGTGGCGGGGCCAGAACCGCGGAGCGGAGCTGGGCTCACCGCCCAAGATGCTGATGAGGGCGGCCAGCGACAGCCTGTCGGCGCTGGCCCTCGGCCATCAAGCGGATCTGGCGATCCTGCGCGCCGAGTACGACCCGACACCGCCGCCCACTCCCAGCCCGTTCCCGGGCCGCGCTGGGCCCGGCCTCCCGCCCGCGCCGCCCGGCGCACCGCCCACCGGTGCGGCCCCGGGTCGCTGATCACAACCTCTGGAGGCTCCTTCTGTCGACCCGTTCCTTCATCGCCCGCCCCACCACCAGTGGCTATGACGGCATTTACGTCCAGCTCGACGGCCAGCCGAGCACGAAGCTGCCCCTGCTCCTCGCCGCCTTCCAGTACCGCTTCGAAGGCGACGTCGAAGCCATGGTCCAACACCTCGTCGACGGCGTGGCCGTCTGCTGGGACGAGCTGGGCACCAACCTCCTTGCCGGCGCGCCACCACAGGTATTCACGGCGCTGACCGGCGGCGAGCAGTGGCCCAGCCGCACCTTCGACCACCTCATCACCCCGGACGGATCCCCACCAGTCCGTATGACGGTCACGGAACGAACCGCCGCCGACCAGGACGTGCAGTGGGGCTATGTCCTGCGCTCCGAGGGCATCGAAGTGATCAGCGTGCCCCACGCCGACGCCGGTCCGGTCATCGGCTGGGACACCGATCCCCGCACCCTCTTCAGCGACCATCCGGCTGACTGGCCAGCGCCCACGCCCTCGCCGCTCGCCACCTCCACGCGCACGGTCCCGCGGACCGCTCGGGCCGCGGTCTCGCCACGGCCCCGCACGGCCGCACGCCGCTAACCCACCCGCCCCCGCACACCGGAGACCTCGCCCTGTCCACCCCCCTGATCACGGTCGTCATCGCCACCCGCCTGCGCGAGGACCGCCTCGGCTTCCTGACCGCCATGCACCGCAGTCTCTGTCGGCAGACCGTGCCCTGGGAGGCCGTCCTCGCCCTCGACGGCGTCGGCGCCGACCGTCTGCCGGCAGCGCTCGCCAGCGATCCGCGCGTACGCACCCTGACAGTGCCGCGGCCCGTCGGCGCCGCCTGCGCCCGAAACCTCGCCCTCAATCTCGTCCGCACTCCGTACGTGAACTGGGCGGACGACGACGACCTGTTCCCAGACCACGCAATGGCCGCCCGGCTCGGCGCCCTGGAGCAGGCGGGGGTGGGCTGGTGCGCCGGGTGGAGCGAGGACCTCCACCCCGACGGCAGCACCACGCTCTGGCGGTGCCCCGCGCCGCCCGGCCGGCACCAGGCGGGGGATGTATGGACGTACTGGCGCTCACCGGCCGACACCATTCCGATCGGACCGACCACGATCCTGGCCCGCACCGAGCTGGTGCGCGCGGCCCCGATGGGCGGCCTCGTCCAGGGCGAGGACTACATGACGGCCGTCAGCATCACCAGCCTCGCTCCCGGGATCCTGCTGCCACTGCCGGTCTACCGCTACCGCAAGCACACCGGGCAGATGACCGCCCAGCCGGGATACGACCAGCTGGAGAGCGCCGCCCGCGAGCACGCCTGGCAGTACGGCCGCAGCCTGCGCTCGCTCCTGCACCGTGAGGCCCTGCGTGGCTGACGCACAGATCACGCTCACCTACAGCCGGAATGTCGGCGTCGTCGCCATTGCGACCGGCGAGCAGTACAAGTCCGCGGAAAGCGCGTTGAACGATGCCGGTTTTCGCCGGGGCGAGGCCGGGGTGTACCAGCTGACCTACACGGACGAGGCGGCAGTCAGAGCCACCCTGGCCCACTCGGCCGAGCGTGCCGAGGCGCGGGGGATACAGGTGACGGCCAGCAGCCGGCGCTTCATCGGTGACACCGCCCAGGACATCGCCCGTTGCTTGCCCGGCCAGTGGGACACCCGGGTCGAGATCTACTCCCACCCGGTGTGGCAGGAAGACCTCGTGGCCTACCTGTGGGACTGCGGCGAACTCGCCCGCGTCGTACAGACCGACCGAATCCCCTACGCCGCCACTCTCACCGACCCCATCTCCGGCACCACCTTGCTTCTCGTCGAACACCCCGGTCATCAACTGAGCTACCTCGTCGGCGCTTCGTACCAGAGCCGTTCGGTGAGGGGTTCGACGATCCGCACGCTCCCCGCAGCATCACCGTGCCACCGTTCCCCGGCCGCGCCGCGCAGGTGATCATCCAGCGCTACCTGCCCGCCTACGACCGCGCCGTCCACGAGCGCCGGATCGCGCACGTGGCCGAGGCCCTCGACCTCATCCAGTCGGAGTGGGGCTCCTGGAATGAGTTGCCTGCCGCCCCCCAGCCCGGCGGCGCCGTTCGCGTCGAACCCCCGGTGTTCACCACGGCCGTCGGCGAGTTCCTGGAAAGCGCGTGGCGGGAGTTCCTCACCGTCCTGGACCACGCCCCGGCGCTACTCGACCAGTGCCGTCCAGCGACCAGCGCGTGGCCGCAGGACGCCGAGGTGCTCGACCAGCTCGCCGTCGCGCTCCTCACCACGCTGCAGGTTCGCGAGGACCTGAACAGCGGCGTTCCGCTGTCTCGCGCCGAGCACCGAGCACAGACCCGGCCGGCCATCGAGACCTGGCTCGCCCACAGCCAGCAGTTTCTGCGCCAGGCCCGCGCTGCCTCCCCTCGCCCACGCCCCACTGTTGCCCTTCCCCAGCCGCCCCACCGGCTCACGCCCGGCCAGGCACGCCATCGCTGACCGGCACCCGATTCCTAAGGAGACCCACCTACTTGGACCCTGGTACTCACTTCGCCTTCGGCACTCATCCCCAGCACGGCTTCGTCGCCTCCTTCACCGCCACGATGCCCGCGCACCTGGCCCACTGGTTCCTCACCCGCGAGCAGTTCGAGCCCACCCCCGATCGTCCCGGGCTTTACCGCCTCACCGAGCCCGACCGTGAGGGTCCGCGCCGCACCCGCCAGGCCGTCCGCGATCTGCGGGCCCAGGGCTACTCGGTGTCCGCCGACATGGGCCTCGATCCGGACGCACCGGCCGCCGCACCGCGCCCGGTACGGCGCCACGATGTCTCGGATCGTCGCGCCCGCATCGCACAGGCCGCGGCCATGCGCTCCCCCCAACGCCGTGCGGCGCCGACCACCACCGCACCGGCCACGCGAGCCATCCCACCGAAGCCCACCTACGCTCCGACCGTTCACCTGTCGGCTGGACGCTCCCGATGACACCCTGCGGTGAGACGATCCGCATCACCCGCGGGCGGGGTGGCGAGGTCGAGGTCACCGGCACCATCGACGCGTTCGCGCGGGACATCCTGCTCCGAGCCGGGTTCCTCTTCCTGCCGGCCCTGCGCGGGCACTGGATACGGCTGCCGTTCGACCTCGGCCAGGGCTGGGAGAACGAGCACGCGGCCTGGGCAGCAGACATGCTCACCGCCGCCCGCTACCCGGTGCACCTCGACCCCGGTCTTCGCCCTCACCCACCCGGCCAGGAGGCGCCGGCCGCGCCCTCACGGCCGCCGGCCATGACTGCCGATGCACCGCCCAGCAGGCCGCCCCGCCGCTGAAACCTTCCGATGCAGGAGCTGCTCCAAGAGGTCATCGAGGCCCGCACCGCCGGCGAGGTCTCCGAGGCCCTGCTCACCGCCGCAGCAAGGCTACGAAGCCGGTCCCTTGGTCCGGTTGGAGCGCCTCCTTGATACGGCGGGCCGCTTCTCTTACAGCTGGACACCGTCCGCCGGCAGCAGTTCGACGCCATTGGCTGGCAACTCACGTTCCTCACCCGCGAGGTGCACGACGCGGCCAAGGATCTCGCCGCCACGGTCGGCGTGCTGCCGCCATACCGCACCCCGCTACCACCGCGGATGCGGCCCCGCCCCGCCCTGAGCACCACACCTCCCCCAGCGCCGCCCCGTAGCACGGCCGTCACCCGCCGAGCGTAGGACCGCCTGCGGATTCGGCGGGCTGGCCCCTTTTCACCTTCACTCACACACGACCCGTTCAAGGAGATCGATCTATGGCTGTCCATACGAAGTGGACCGTCGAGCACGCCTGCGGCCACGAAATCGTCCATGACTTGTCCGACCGCGCCGCCGACCGGCGGGCCGGGTTCGCCCGCTGGCTCGGCGAACGGGACTGCACCGACTGCTGGAAGGCCACCCGCGGCAAGGACACTGCCTCCAAGGAAGAGTGGCTTGCCGTCAAGCGGGCCGAGGAACAGCGGGCCGCCGCCGAGTGGGCCACCAAGTTCGGCATGCCCCCGTTGGAAGGGCCGGAACGCGCCGTGGACTGGGGTGAACGCTCCCGCCACCAGCTCATGACTGCAGCCCACACCACGCTCGTTGTCGAAGGCACCTGGGACGAGGCCGATTGGGCAGATCTGGAGGAGAAAGCCCGTACGGTCACACGGGCCGGGTGGTGGATCGATCAGCGCGACGCTGACGGTACTGACCTGCCCGAACTCCTCGACGCCGCCACCGAGCATGACCGTGGTACCGAGAACCCGTTTCGCTAGGAACTGACCGCGCCGAAGTAGTGAGCAGGGGACCTCGCGCGACCCGCCCGGTACTCGCCATCCATGATGATGGGGAACTGCCTTGTGCGTTTGATCCACACGCCATGACCGGCCTCATGGTCCGACGCCTCACCAACGAGACCACCATCTCCTGGCGCAACCCGACTCCAGACGTCAAACGTCGCATAAGTGATGAAACACCAGGAAGAAACGACCCTTTATTTGCCGACCGGGTGGGCAGCACGTCGTCCGACTCAGGGTTTCTGTAGCTGGTCGCGGTCTTTGGATTACAGTGTGATCAAGGGCGAGCTGGGGGATGAGGGGGCGTCATGCAGTTCGTGGTGGTGGAAGGGCCACGGGATCTACCTGCGGAGTTCGACGGCGCCTTTCTGGTGCCGGACAACTGGAACGACTACGGCTTCGTGACGCTATACAAGTTGCGCATCAAGCGTCGCGGGAGTGTTTCGCAGACCGTTGGCGGTGTCCGTATCGGGCACGTTGAGATGGGGTCAGGTGGCCGTGGTGAGTTCAACGCCACGGAGAGTCGGCTGCCACGCCGATTCACTGCTCTCGACGAGGACTTCTTTAGCCTGGGCGTCGATGACCGGTACTACGAGGCGCTCAGCACGCTGACTGATGGCGAGAGAGTCAGCGTGCTGACTGCCCTGCGAGACATCGCATACGACTACAGCGACGACGTTGTGGACCGTGTGCGGGATCTGCGGGTTTTCAGAGACTCCCTAATGCGGGACGTCCGCCATCCTCGAGCGGAACTGGAGCGCCTGCACCTAATCGCTCGAGGCCGAGAGCGGGTCGTCACCTTCGAGTGGGACTATACGCCTCCCCGACCTCCCGATGCTGGCCATGAACCGCCCAAGTTGCAGTTCCGTGCCATCCCGGCGTCACTGCCGCCGAGCAACGTACACGCACTGATCGGCCGCAACGGAGTGGGCAAGACCAGCATGATGCGTGCGATGGCTGCCGGGGTAGCCTCGGGAAGTATCGAGGTCAGACAGCTCACGACGTCCCGATCTGCCCAGGTCACACCGAACGTGGTGCTGGTGTCCTTCAGCGCCTTCGATGAACTACTTCACCACCAGGACGCGCCTGCGGGGTTCGCGTACATCGGGCTGCGGGACGGCAGTGATCCGCAGCGCCTGAAGACGGGTGAGGACCTGTCCGAGGAATTCGCCAGCAGTCTTGCCACGGCCCGTATCGGTGCCCGGCGCAGCCGCTGGGAACAGATCATGGCTACGCTCCGGTATCCGGAGTCCGGCTTTCTGGACGACTACGAAGGCGACCTCGAAGCGCTGTTGTCCGAGGGATCTGACCGCCGGTTCGAAGCCGCCGCGAAGCAGCTCTTTGAGCCGATGAGCTCTGGCCACAAGATCGCTTTGCTGACCTTGACACGGCTAGTCCATGAGGTGACCGAGCGCACGGTTGTCTTCGTGGACGAGCCCGAAGCCCACCTTCAGCCACCCCTGCTCTCGGCGTTCATCCGCGCCCTGTCGGACTTCCTGTCCGACGTCAACGGGATGGCGGTCGTGGCTACGCACTCACCGGTCGTCCTGCAGGAGGTACCGCGGTCGTGCGTCTACACGCTGCGCCGCTACGGCGACGTGGTGAAAGCGGAGCGGCCCCAGATGGAGACCTACGGGGAGAACGTCAGCGCACTCACGCACGAGGCATTCGGCCTGGAGTCCGCCGCCACCGGCTTTTACGCGGCCTTGGCCAGGGAGGTTGACGCGGGGCGGAGCTACGAGGACATTGTGGCGGACTTCGAGTCCCTGGGCAGCGAAGCCCGCGGTCTGCTGCGTGTCCTCACCCTCCGCCGGGAGGGAAGCACCTCATGATTCCGATCGACCCTCCGGCCATGACGGTGAAAGACACACTGACCGCCGCCTGCAGACGCCTGCAGGACCCCGTCCTGAAGAAGCGGCTCCTGGCCCGCGAAGGAGACCTGTCCGCAGCCGAGAAGAAGTACACCTACTTCGCCGAGCAGGACCGGCTCTACGCACTTGCCATCTACGAGCGCGACGCCGAGAAGAAGACACCGGACCGTGACGGGGTACATCTGAAGACCCTCTACAGTGCAGGGCTGGTGGGGCGTCGCGACGGGAGAAGGAAGTACGACGAGCTCAAGGCCCGCGCACCGTTCGGGCGCTGCCTCCTGTGCGGCAACAGTGAGATCGGTTCGCTCGATCACCACCTGCCCAAGGAGGCACTGCCGCTGTACGCAATTTGTCCGGTCAACCTGGTGCCGGCCTGCGGCAAGTGCAACCAGATGAAAGGCGATCGGATCGGCATCACCGCTGGCCAGCGCACCCTGCATCCCTACTACGACCGCCCCGGCGAAACTGGCCGGTATCTCGTTGCGGACATCACGGGCTGGCCCGTGCAGTTCCACATCCAGGCCCTGCCCAACTGGGACGCTGAGCTCCGTGCCCGCGTGGAGTACCACTTCGACACATTCCAACTGGCTGACCGCTATGCCGAGTTCAGTGTGTCCGTGGTGACTGCGGACCAGTGGCTGCACCGGCAGATACGAAGCGAAGGAGGCATACCCGCCCTGACCGATCACCTATATGAGGCCGCTAAGCAGCACGCCCGTACACATGGGCCAAACGCCTGGGATACAGCCCTGCGCTACGGGCTAGCCAGCAGTGATTGGTACCTCCACCACGGCGTCGATGAAGCCCCTTAAGAGGTCGCTTTTCTCGGTGTTTCATCACTGCATGTGACGTTTGGCCTGTGGTGTCGGGTCGGGCCAAGAGATGGTGTCCGCTCCACAGCCCATCGTTTCGGAATTCGAAGCGCCAGGCCGACAGCACCGGCTCGATCAACTCCCAGCGAACATCGGACGGATCACTCGGATAAGGGCGTCACGTCGGGGTGTCTCCACGTACCGCCGCGGACTGACTTCGCCCCGGCGCACAGCCGCGACAACGGAAGCACTCGGCAGCGAAGGCCGGGCACCCTGGCGTGAGACAGGCACAAGCCACTTCCAGCCTCGCCTGTCACCCCACCTGATTAGCAGTAATCAACCCGCCCCTCAGCAGTAAGATCACCAGAACCCAGCGGTCTAACAATCCACTGGATACACGGGCAACTCAGGCGAAAACGACCTCTGGGTCTGGCCCAGTTAAGACCACCGGATGCTGCGGCCTCCAGGATGAACAGCGTCGCCACGATCCCTGCCGGAAATCGGTGACCGTCGCATTGCTACCCCCCCCCAAGGTGATCCGACATGCCGTTCTCCCCGGCGCTCTACCCACGTGACAGCGTCTACTGCGAGTGACTTTCCGCCAGAGCACGGCGCATACCGGCCTCCGGATCGGGGCGCAACATAGCCGCAGATCGCCGGTTAGCCAAACCGGTGATCCTGCGGACCATTGATCCTCCCGCCGCCACACGCACAGCGTGGAAGGATCCGCATGCTCCCACCATCCTGGACCCCGCCATCCACCCCGGCCTTCGCGCCGACACCCGATCCCCTCACGCCCTATCGGGACATCACTCATGGGCACTTCGAGGCCGGCGACCAAGTCGTGGTCGTCAAGGGTGTGTCGGGGGCCGAGTTGTGGGGGGATGCGATGCAGGTCGTCGCCTCGTCCTGGCACACCCCGACCGACGAGGACGGCTGGCGGCTACGCGATCCCAACGGCGGAGCGCAGACGTTCATCACCGCGCACCCCCGCTACCTCGTGCACCTCTCGCGCCGCTGCCCGGACTGCATGAGCTACCTGCGAGCCATGGCTGATCATCTGATGCCGAAGTACGCCGACCACGCCGACGCTGTTATCGACTGCGGCTGGTACACCACCACGGCCCTCGGCCAACTGGTCCACATCGCCGATGCCCGGGGCGGCCGGTGAGACTGCCTCTCCGCCGCCCCGGCCGCACCCCCACACTGGCGCGCCCACGGACCCAGGCCACCAGGGACACATCGTTCCGGTTCTGGCCAGCACGCCTGGCAGCCGACCTGCTGCAACGGCTCGCATCTGATGCCCACCGCCTTAAGCAGGACCTGCGCCTCACCACCACCACGTCCGCATCCGACGACCGGCAGGGGGCCAGGGCCGTACCGACCGCTTCCGCTCAACTCGCCACCGTCCTCGCCCAGCTCGCCGACGAGCGGTCCGGTCCGCTGGCCACCGTGCGCGGCCTCATCGAACACACCGCGTACCGCGCCTCTCTCCAGTCCTCAACCGGTCCCGACACTGCGCACCAGCTGGAGCTGATCGCCCGCCGCCTCTACGGCATCCAGCAGGACCTCGATGACGCCGCTGCCCGCCTGACCACCTGCTCCAAGCGGTTGACCGCAGCGCCAGTGGTACCGGCCGCCCGGGCCTGTGCCGGGCACTCACCTTAGGAGAAACCTTTCCCTTGCCTCTGGCCGACCGCGCCCTGACCATCCGCCGCGACCCGCACTCCGAGGAGGTCCTTGCCCGCGGTGGCGATCCGGAAGCCCACAGCGTGCTTCAACGGGCGGGCTTCGTGCCCGTCCACCGCCTTCACGAGACCTACCACCGCGCTCCCGCCGGCCTGGTGCAGGACGAGGAGAACCGCCTGGCCACCGAAGCCGTGGCCCGGCTGCGGGCGGTCGGCTACCGCGTCGACTGCGACCCGGCCTTCGACACCGACCGCCGCCCCGCGCAGTACGAGCCGCTGGGTGCCTCGGTGGCCCAGCTCGCCGACCGGATCCGGCAGGCGACCACCACAGAGGAGGTCGCTGAGATCCTGACAGAGCTGGCTGCACCCTGCGACGGCATCCTCGATGCCGTCGGTCAAGTCCTCACTGCGGCGGCTGAGTTCCACGACGGTCTTGGCGCACCGACTGCCCCGTACACCGCGCGACGGCTGCGCTACCTCGCCGAGGAACGCCTCGCCGTCGTCCGCACCGACCTGGTGCACACGCGCAATGACCTCGCCGACCGGCATGCCCTGCACCCCGGCCGCGTCGCGTGCACCCAGGAGGTCCCTGCCGACGAACGCGAGCGGTCCGCCGTGTGCGCCTGCCCACCTCCGCCGCGCGCCATCCCGGTCCCCCCGCCCGTGGCCGCCGGACCGCGCCGCTGACACCACCCCCTCCCCCGCCAAGGACTCCATGCACCACCACGAAGACCCCGAGCGCCTCGCCTCCTTCGCAGACGTTCTCGCCGGTGAACTCCCCGGTACCTGGCGCAGCACCCACCACCCCGCCAAGGACCAGGAGGCTCTTGCCGAGCTGGCCGACCGCGTCTGGGACCTGGACCTCGTCGCCGAATCCCTCGCCGCGCACCCGTTGCACCAGGCGGCCGTCCTGTCCCGTCCGGACGGTGCCCAGCTGGTCATTCTCGACCGGCACGACGAGCGCGACGGTTTCCTCATCGCCGCAGTTGCACCGCGCGGCCTGCCCAACGAGGCGTACCGCGGCGTGCCCGAGCCCAATGGCATCGCGGTGACCGACGATCCCTTCCTCACCGCAGAACAGGTCGCCGGTGACCTGCTCGCCCGCTACGACACCGCCCTGGCCCGCGTCCGCCTCAACGCCATGGACGACATCGTGCCCTCGCAGCCGGACCGGGTCGTGCTGACCTGGCAGCCGGACGGCAGCCTCGCCGCCGCCCCGGTCGGGGATACAGCCGCGAACGTGCTGGCCGCCAACGGCTTCGTCAAGGACGAGCAGACCGGCGTGTACCGGCTCTCCGGCGACGACACCTACAAGCAGGCGCGTGCCGTCCGCCAAACCGGCCAGCAGCTGCGCGCCCACGGCATCGGCACCGCACTCCAGCACCCCTCCGGCCGGATCGCCCCCACTGCCACGGCGCCGGCAGCCCCGCCGGCCCCGACGGCGTCCCGGGCGCCGGCGGCCCGGACGCGATGAGCGAGGTCGAGCCCGACTTCGATGTCCTGGAGTACGTCACCATCGCCAAGGACGCGCGAAGCGGACTGGTCGTCGCCCTGGGCGGCACCGAGCAAGCCGCCGCTCTCCTGCAGCGAGCCGGCTTCCTCGATCACCCCGGCCCCCGCGGCACGTACCACCGTCTTCCCCATGGTCTTCCCGCCGCCGAACAGCGTCGGAAAGCCACGGCCGCATCGCACGCCCTGCTGAGCGCCGGATACAGCGTTCACCTCGACCCAGCTTTGAACGCCCTCGCAGTACCCGACGCCGGCCGGGAGGCCGCACTGCGGTACGTCGCTGAGCTGGCCCAACAGGGCACTCGTGCCTCAAGCGGCGAGGAGAGGGCTGCCCTCCTGACCGAGATCGCCGCACCCGCCGAGGGACTTCTGCCGCTCATCCGGCAGGCCATAGCGGTCGCCTGCTTGTGGTCCCTGCAGCCCGGCGCCAGTGGCGCAAACCTGGAACCGGCTGCGCAGCTCGGGAGCGCGGCTGATGCGCTCTCGCGGGCCGCCGACCAGATCCTCCGCGTCCGGAACGACGTCGCCCGCATGCCCGCCCAACCGGGTCAGGCCGTGAGGACGCACAGCCCAGCACAGCGTCCTGTCGCTGCCGTATCCCGCAACCGCTGAAACAGGAGAGTCATGGGCAACCGTGCCGACGAGTACGGCACCGACGTCGAGATCTACCGCAGATGGCTGAATACCACCATCTACGTCGAGACGCCGACCGGTGCGCCCGCGAAGCTGCTCGACCAGCTCGACCAGCTGGGCTTCGAACGACACCAGTTCCCCACCCCGGAGCCCGTCTACATCTGGCACGAGGTCCCCGCACACCTCGACAGCGCCGAGCAGCAGCGCCTGGCGACCTGCGCCATCCCCACCCTCCTGCTGGCCGGATACAAGGTCAACTGCACACCCGAGGTGTTCGACCAGGCCGCCTACCAGCAGGCACTGCACAAGATCCGATCCGGCACCTCCCGCCAGACCACCCACCCGCCCGGCGGCCCTGCCGCCACCTCCCGGCGCCCCGCGCCCACCGGACGTACCCCGTAAACGCGGCGGGCCCCAGCCGGGGCCCGCCCTCACCCCCACCCGAACAACCACTCGGAGAAGCCCGTAACTCCCCGCACACCCCCGCCGATGAGCCGGCGCCTCAGCCCCCGCTTGGCGACCGCCGTGTTCCGCCGCTACCTGCGCGCCTGCATACCGGCAGGTCCCGACCGCACCTGTCTCCTGGCCAGTGCGCGCCCCGAGGCCGCCCTCAGTGAAGCCCGCCGGACCACCCGCCCGTAATCCCGATCTACCGCCTGGAGGAGCATGCCGCACCCGACACAGAACACCGCCCGACTGACCGCCGAGATCACCCAGCGGCTCGCACACCTTTCCCACGATCTGCACCAACTGCCTGCCGACGAAGCCGTCCAGGTCATCGCGCGCATCGTCAACCCGGATGACGGCATCCTCGGCGCTTTCACACAACTCGTCGAAGCCGGGTCCCGCCTTGCCCGGCACCAGGCCGAACGCGGTGCGCTGCCGGCAGAAGTGTGGCTGTCCCTGGGCCGGGCCGCGAACGAGCTGTACAGCATCGGCCGGGACCTGGACGACCACAAGGACACCCTCGTCCAGTTCGGCACACGGACGGGCCTGGCAGCGAGCAAGCCTCCCGCCCCGGCCCCGCTGGTCGCCCGGCGGCGCCGGTGAGGAACACCCAGTGGCAGGGCTGGGGGCCGGGCGAGCAGGCCGAGCAGCACTACCTCGTCGAGCCCCGGGCGCTGGCCGGCGGAGGCGACATCCGTCACGTCTCGGAGTTCCTGCGCGCGTCCGGCTGGCAGGACAAGTCCAAGAAGGGCGGCCCTCTGGTCATGGAGAGCCCCGACCGTGCGGTCCGCCTCTCCTACGCCCCCTACACCCAGCCCGGCGGCTGGACCATCCGCAGCGCGGCACAAGGCAACCAGGCCGAGTGGTGGGCAGTGATCGGCCGGCAGGCGCCGGTGGAGATCGTCGCGGGACTGACCGACGCTCTCACCCGCTCCCGCTCCGCGCACGCCCCCAACGTGTGGGCGCCCCTGCAAGAACAGCACTGGCACACGCAGTTCGAAGGCCGGAACTACACGGCGGCCAGCCCCGACGGTACGGCGTGGATGCACTTCCGCCAGGACGGTGACGGCAACGCCCTGTGGTGGTCAGGCGCCCGGGACGAGCGCGGCAACGGCTGGACCGCCCAGTTCGCACCCAGCACCCCCATGCACCTCGTCCAAGCCTTCTCCACCGCGCTGGCCTCTCCGGAGCCGGTCATGCGCCCCCGCGGACGCGTCCCGCACAGCACGAAGATCCAAACCACCTCCGTGTCCGTCCTGCCCTCCCAGCTCAGCGCCTGGCAACAGGCCCGCATCACCGCCGCCCGCGCCGCCACCTGGGCCCGCAACTCCGTCCGCAGCCCACGCCCCCGCACCACTCCCCGACACCACGCCGGTGCCGGCGCCTTCCGCGCCCACCGCTGACCCGCACCACCAAGGAATTCTGTGCCCGACCTCACCCCCGACAGCGTCCACGCCGCCACCGAGACCCTCTCCCGCCTCACCGAATACCTGCGCCAGGACCCGGACCCCGCCGAAGCCCTCGCCCTGGTCGAGCCGTTGCTGGACGAGTACACCGGCCTTCCCGTCCAGCTCGCCGACGCCCTGCGTGCCCTCGCCCGCACCGTGCAGACCCACCGCCCGCACACCCCGCTGGACCATAAGGTCGACCTTCTGGTCCAGGAACTGCGCAGTGCCGCCTGGGAACAGACCGACCAGCACACTCTCCACTACGTCATCGACGACCTCCGCGCCTTGTACGCCTCCTCCGAACCGACGCGCACGCTGGGGTGCGGCACGTGCCGGTGAGCGGACAGCAGCTCGAAGAATTCGCCAGGAGGCACGCCTGGCGCATCCCGTTCGACACCAGTCCCCGTCACCTCGCCGGCCCCGGCGACGCCCGCCATGTCACCCACGGCCTGGCCGCCGCCGGATGGAAACGCACCTCCGACCCACTCAGCCCCGAGATCGTCCTGAGCAGCCCGGATCACCGCTACCGCCTCGACTTCGTCCCGGAGTCCGGCACGTTCGCCTGGTGGCGGCTGTGGGTCGGATCCACCGACACCGAGCCGGGCTGGACCGCAACCTTCGGCGAACTCGTGCCCGCCGAGGTCCTCGCCGGCTTCACCGACGCCCTCGTCGCCCCCGCACCCACCGAACACAGCAGCCCGCTGGATGTGGCGGACGCTGCGGGATGGCTCCTGGACGCACGCGGCGCGGCCAGCTCACCGGACGCTGTCTGCCGCCTCAAACGGCGCTCCGACTCCCTCCCGTCCTGGCAGGTGGAGATCCACGATCCCGACCGCGGGCGCCGGCTGTGGCACGCCTCCTTCGACGACCGCACGCCCGACCACCTGGTCAACGCCTTCCTCACCACGCTCGTCGACCCCGCCCCGCTCCAGCGCGGGATGGGCGACCGCACCGCCCACCACAGCGCCGTTCAGACACCCAGCCCGCTCAGGCCGGAGCAGATCGTCGAGGCACACACGGACCGTCTCAACAGCATCCGTGCCAAGGTCCGTGCCGCCCGCCGGCAGAACAGCAAACCCAGCACCTCCCCGGCGGCGCCCGCCGCCGCACGGCTGGCCGCCCGCCGCTGACCCCGCGAAAGGACACCCCTATCTCCTACCCGCACGCTCACCGTGAGTTCCTGGGCCACCTCGACGGCTACATCCGCGAGGTCAAGAAGATCCTCGACGCCTGGAACGTCTACTCCGACGAGCACACCGACCTCGACGGCTGGCCGTACGACGACCACGCCTACGGGCTGCGCCAGCAACAGCGCGATGCCGACACCGCCGCAGCGTTCGAGGACCTGCGCGCAGGCGCCCAGCAGCTGCTGGACACCGCCGACGCACAACTGTCTCTGGTTCCGGCCGGCACCGCGCAGACCCGCTGGATCTACCAGCTCGGCGTCCTGCGCGACGCGCTGGACCGCCTCAACACGCTGCACGAGGAGTGGCTCCGCACCCGCGAAAGTCTCCCGGCCGACGGCAAGCCCGGGACGAACGTCTTCGACGCCGCCCTTGCCGAGCACCGCGCCGAGTGCTGGAGCTACCTCGACGACTGGGCTACCCACGGTCACGTGATCAGTGAGATCAACAACGCTGCCCGGCACGCGCCGTCCCCGCTGGCTCCCCCGCCCACCACGCGACCAGCCCGGGCCACTGGCCGAACCGCGGCAGCGCGGAGGTGACGGTGCACGACGGCCCTTCCCAGACGGTCGACGTCGACTTCATTGCTCCACGTCACCTGGCCGGCGGCGGTGATCCCGCATGGATCACCGTCCCCCTGCACCACGCCTGCAGCTGGAGCCACGGCCACGACCCCCTGATGCCGCGCGTCATCCTCTCCAGCCCCGACCAAAAGGCCCTCCTGCGGCTGGAACCGGACCCCTACGGCCAGTGGTGGACGCTCCAGCACGCGCCCACCGAGGACCGGCCCGCCTGGTACGCGAGCTTCGGCGCCCGCACCCCCGTCGAGATCATCGCGGGCTTCACCGACGCACTCACCGATCCCACCACCGACCGGGACAAAACCCACGACCCCCTGGCACCGCTCCTGGCCGCCGGGTGGTCGCCGTCCTACAACCCCCACCGGTTCGTCTCACCCGACGGCACCGTGCGGGTCGACGTCCACGAGACGACAGGGACCTGGTGGATCGGCGCCGTCCTGGACGACGCACGGCCCCCGGTGTGGCAGGCCCGCTGCGGCGAGCACACACCCAAGCACCTGATCGCCGCATTCACCACCGCGCTCACCGACCCGCACCCGGCAGCACGCACCGGCACGGTACTCAGCCTCCCGACCCGCAACCCAGATCTGGTCACCCACACCCGCCAGGAAGTACCGGCCCAGCAGGTCGCCTCCGCGCTGGAGGACCGCGTCCGCCAACTCGCCGCCCGACACGCGGCCCCGGCAGCGCCAACCGCCATCCCCCGACGCCCGTCCGCCGGTCCTGGCCGCACCCACTGATGCCCTTGTCCCCGCACCGAAGCACGTAGCCCTTTGCCTCCCACCTCCGCCAACAACTCCGACGGCTACGACATCGCCTTCCGTCTCCTGATGGGCGTCCTCGCCGTCGTCGTCCCCCTGTCCCACCTCGCCTGGCTGTCCGGCAACATCACCGCCTGCCTCACCGAACACCCCTGGGCGTCGTACCAGCCGACCACCGCCCTGCTCCACCCCGACCAGCTCTGGCCGACGGCCGGAGAAACGTCCCTGCTGATCGGTGCCCGCATCATCCCCGTCACCGTCCTTCTCGCCCTCGGTGCAACAGCCGGCCTGCTGTGGGCCCGGCACAAGAGCAACGGCGGCGGCCGGAAGAAGAAGATCACCGGAATGGCCAAGCCGAAGGACATCGAGCCTCTGATGGCCAAGGCGATCACCGACAAGGCGCGCTCGCTGCGCCCGAGCCTGAAGACCGCTAAGCACATCGACGCCCGCGACACCGGCATCCTCCTCGGCAATCTCCAAGGCACCAGGCACGAGGTCCGCATGGGGTACGAGGACGTGGCCGTCGCCATCATGGCGCCGCGGTCGGGCAAGACCACCTCGCTGGCGATCCCCTCCATCCTCAACGCGCCGGGCCCCGTCCTGCTGACCTCGAACAAGGCGGCCGGCGACGCCTACACCGCCACCCTCGACGCCCGCGCAGCGGTGGGCCGGGTGTGGTCGATGGACCCGCAGCAGATCGCGCACGCCGCCCGCGAGATGTGGTGGAACCCCCTCGCCGACGCCAAGACCCTGGACGGCGCCGGCCGCCTGGCCGGTCACTTCCTCGCCGCCTCCGTGGACGCCTCCCAGCAGGGCGACTTCTGGTCCAAGGCCGGATCCAACATCCTCAGCCAGCTCTTTCTCGCCGCCGCGCTCGATGACCGGCCGATCACCGACGTGATGCAGTGGCTGGCCTTCCCCGCCGACCGCACCCCACTCGACATCCTGCGCGACCACGACTTCACCGCGGTCGCCGCCCAGCTCAAGGGCACCGTGGAAGGCCCGCCCGAGACCCGCGACGGCATCTACGAGACCGCCCGCCAGTACGCCGCCGCCCTCCTCAACAGCGAGATCGCCGCCTGGGTCACCCCGCAGAAGGACGTCCCCGAGTTCCGGCCCGCCGAGTTCGTCACCTCCACCGACACCCTGTACCTGCTGTCGAAGGACGGCGGCGGAGGCGCGTCGGCGCTGATCGCCGCGTGCGCGGACTCCGTGATGCGTGCCGCGACCGCCCAGGCCGAGCGCGCCGGCGGCCGGCTCGACCCGCCGATGCTGGCGATCCTGGACGAGGCCGCCAACGTCTGCAAGATCAGTGACCTGCCGGACCTGTACTCCCACCTCGGCTCACGCGGGATCATCCCGATCACGATCCTGCAGTCCTACCGCCAGGGCCAGAAGGTCTGGGGTGACGCGGGCATGGACGCGATGTGGTCGGCCGCGACCGTCAAGGTCATCGGCTCCGGTATCGATGACCCGGACTTCGCGGACAAGCTGTCCCGACTGATCGGTGACCACGACGTCGAGACCACTTCCACCTCCACCTCCGAGTCCGGGAAGTCGACGTCCGTGTCGATGCGGCAGGAGCGGATCCTGCCGGCCGATGCGATCCGCGCCCTGCCCAAGGGAACCGCCCTGGTCTTCGCCACCGGCATGCGCGCCGCGATGCTCGACCTGCGCCCCTGGTACGCAGAGCCCGGTGCAGACGAACTGGCCGCCGCCTCGGCCCGCGCCTCGAAGGCGATCACCGAGCGTGCCGTCGCCAAGCACGCCCCGAGCCAGTCCGACTACGGGCAGGCCGCATGAGCGAGTGCCGGCTGCACCTGGTGCCGGTCCGCTCCGCGAGGCCAAGGACTTCGTCCGGACCTGGCACCGGCACCACGCGCCCCCGCCAGGACAGATCTTCGCCGTCGGAGCCGCCGACGAGGAAGGCACCCTGCGTGCCGTGGCGATCGTGGGCCGACCCGTCGCCCGCCACCTCGATAACGGCACCACCCTGGAGGTGGCCCGTACCGCCAGTGACGGGGCACGCAACGCCAACTCGCTGTTGTACGGAGCGGCATGGCGAGCGGCGAAAGCCCTCGGATACCGGCGGTTGATCACCTACACACAGGACGGCGAGAGCGGCGCGTCCCTGCGCGGGGCCGGCTGGCGTGTCATCGCCAGCCGGCCGCCCCGGGCCGGATGGCACACCCCCCGCCGGCCCCGGACCGACCGCGGCAACGACCGCATCGCCCGGCTCTTGTGGGAAGCCCCCTGAACCCTTGCGACAGGGCCGGAGGCCGGCGGTCCACCACACCTGGCGCTCTTGAAATCCCTCGTCATGAACCGGAGTCGAGCCTGTCTGTGAGATCGCACAGCCGCCCGGCGGGCTCGCCGTGCCGGCGCCACTCCCCGACCAGCGTGCCGCCCGTCTGCGCTGACCCCGTCTACCTCCGCAACCTGTGATGACGACACCACCCGACCACAACCACACGCCCCTATTCGACGTGGACGCGCCCGTGCCGCTGATGCCCGTGGAGCGGCTGCTGGCGCTTGCCGACCTGTACACCGAGCACAACGACCGGATCGACCTGCTGTTCTCCGGCCGCGCCCCTCATGATCCGGGTGCTTCCGTGTCATCCGCCCGGCGTCTGGAACGCGAGGCCCTTGCCTCCATCACAGCGGTCCGGCAGCAGCGCCTGCCTGCCATCGAACCGGTGTCCAGCGCCGTCGTACGGCTTAAGCAGATCGCCTACCTGACCAGCGGTGCCACCCGCTACCTCACCGCCGCCCAGCAAGCTCTGCCCGAGAGCGATGCAGCGCACGCACCCCCCGATTCCCGTCGCGGGCTCGGTCAGTACCTGCGGCTGGCCCGCGAACTCACCGCCCTCGCTCCCGCCGCCATCGTCGAGTCCGCCACGCATATTGCCGCCAGACTTCCCGACCGGGCGCGCAGCAGCACCACCGTCCCCGGCATGGACGCCGGCCATCGCGACGCCTTGCTCGAAGTCGCCCGTGGCCATGTCATCGTTACCGGGCAGTACGAGCAACGCGGCTACGGCCACACCGTGTCGGTGGGCATCGACGTGCTGCGCCACCTGGAAACCCAGGAACTGGTCACCCGCGAGCCCGCCTCCGCACCCCCCTTCTTCCCCGGCGGGCCGCTACGCGACCGCGTCCGCCTGACATCTCTCGGTCTTTCCGTCCTCAGCACGGTCATCGGCTCCCCCCTGCACATCCGCCTGTCCGCGGCCCGCCCTGTCTCCACCCCGGCTACGGCCACCACCGCCCGCGCACGCCGCTGACGGCGCCACACGCGCACACCGCCTGCCTTCCTGCCGCAGCCTCGTTCACACAAGGAAGCCCCCAGATTCCCGCATCGCCCACGCTCGTCTGTATATCGCTCGGTGCCGGCGTCCAGTCCAGCGCCATGCTCGCCCTCTCCGCCAACGGCCATCTCCCCAAGGCCGATTACGCGATCTTCGCCGACACCGGCTGGGAGCCACACGCCGTCTACCGGCACCTCAACCGGCTGGAGAAGGAGATCGCCGCTCCCGCCGGGATACCGATCCTGCGCGTCTCCTCCGGCAACATCCGACGCGACGCCCTCGACCCCGGTCACCGCTTCGCCTCCATGCCCCTGTACATCCTCAACCAGGACGGCAAGCAGGGCATGACCCGTCGCCAGTGCACCGGCGAATACAAGATAAAACCGATCAAACGACAAGTCCGGGAACTCCTCGGCTACCCCTACCCGCAGCGCGTCCCAAAGGACGTCTTCGTCGAGCAGTGGGTCGGCATCTCCACCGACGAGTTCCACCGCGCCAAGGACGCCGACGTCCGCTACATGCGCAACCGGCACCCGCTCATCGACCTGGGCTGGTCGCGCACCGACTGCGTCCGCTACCTAACCTCGCTGGGTCTCGCGGACACCCCGAAGTCCAGCTGTCTGGGCTGCCCGTTCCACGGCAACGCGCAGTGGCGGCACATTCGGGACACGAGCCCCGACGAGTGGCAGGACGTCGTGGAATTCGACGCCGCCATCCGCCAGGGCAACGCCCGCGCGAACGCCGGCGGCAACCAGCTGCTGGGGCAGGCGTTCCTCCACCGCTCCCGGGTGCCGCTCGACCAGGCCCCGATCGACCACGTCACGGCTGCCGAGTGGGCCGCCCGCCAGCAAGAACTCGACGACCGCGCCCCCATGGAGGAGGAACTGGAGAACGGGGTGGTCGACGGCTGCTCTCCCTGGACCTGCCGAGGAGAGACCGACCTGGTGCAGGACGACTTCGCCCTGGCCTCGTGAGACGGATCATCCTCGACCTGTTCGCCGGCCCCGGCGGGTGGAGCCACGCCCTCTCCGTCCTCGGGGCCCGCGACATCGGCCTGGAATGGGACACCTGGGCCTGCAAAACGCGAGCCCGAGCCGGGCAGTTGACCATCCAGACCGATGTCGCCCGCTATCCGGTATGGATCTTCGCCGGCCGCGTGCTCGGGCTGATCGCCTCCCCGCCGTGCCAGGCGTGGTCGATGGCCGGCAAACGCCTCGGCCTAGTCGACCAGCCCCTCGTCCACCAGGCCGTCACCGACCTCGCCGCCGGCCGCGACACCCGCGAGCAGCTGCTCGCCGCGTGCGCCGACGCCCGCTCCCTGCTCGCGGCCGAGCCCATGCGCTACCTGCACGCCCTAAATGCAGTGGGCGAGCCGGAGTGGGTGGCCATGGAAGAGGTCCCCGACGTCCTGCCTCTGTGGAAGCAGTACGCCGCGGTGCTGCGTACCTGGGGCTTCTCCGTGTGGACCGGGATCCTGAACGCTGCCGACTACGGCGTCCCCCAGACCCGCCGTCGTGCGATCCTCCTCGCCTCCCGCGTCCGTACCGCCGAGCCGCCGCCGCCCACACACGCCCAGGTCGCCGAGCCCGAATCGTTGTTCGGTCCCGGCCGCGCACGGTGGGTGTCGATGGCTCAAGCCCTGGGCTGGGGCCGTACCGACGGCCCGGTGCCCACCGTGTGCGCCGGGGGCGGACCAGGAGGCGGCCCCGAACCCTTCCCCTCTGGGGCCCGCAAGACCCTCACCGACGCCCGCACTCGCGGCACCTGGACCCCACACCCGGGCGGGGCCGCCAGACACGGCAGGCGCACCGACCAGCTGGTCGACCGCGAAATGCAGCCGTGCCCTGCGGAAGCCAACCGCTGGGCATGGTCCTTGCGGAGCAACAACCAGGCCAACGCCACCGTGCGACGGGCAGACGAGCCGGCCGGGACACTCTTCTTCGGGCACCGCGCGAACGAATGCACCTGGGTCGCCGAACCCGCCGCTCCCGTACCCCTGCACGTCCCTGAAGGGCAGAACCTGGCGATGCCGGAGCCGATCCGGATCACCGCCCGGGAGGCGGGGATCCTGCAGTCCTTCCCGGCCGACTACCCCTGGCAGGGCAACAAGGGCCAGCAGTTCTCCCAGATCGGCAACGCCGTCCCTCCCCGGCTGGCCGCCCACCTTCTCGCTCCGCACCTCAACGTCCCGCTCAACACCGACGACTTCACTCTGGCCGCCTGATGCCCCGCACCCCACAACCTGACGAGGACGACCTCGCCACCATCACGTCGTGGCCGCCGGTGTACTACGCCGAGCAGGCTCTACTTGGCGCCCTCCTGTCCGACCCGCAGCACCTCGCTGACGTAACTGGGATCAGCCCAGAAGCGTTCTCCACCGCGGCGCACGCCGCGGTGTTCGCAGCGATCTGCGCCGTGCCCGCCCCCGCCCTGGCCGACAACACCGACTACGCCGCCGCGTTCGCCGCACTGCGTGCGCAATCACCCTCTGGCCTGGCCGAGCGCACCGAGCACATCGTCTGGCTCGGCAAAGTGCTCACCACTGCCCGCAAGCAGGCACGCGGACTGACCGCCGCACACCTGCACGGACTCATCAGCGCATGTCCCAACCCCCGGCACACCCCCGCGTACGCCCGGATCATCGCGGCCGAATCCGCCCGCCGCCGCCTGCGCAAGGCCGCCGACCGCCTGGTGCACACGGCACGGGAAGCCTCGCTCCCGCATCCCGTGCCGGCCGCACTGGCCGAGGCCGACACCCTCGCATCCGTCGTGGACGACATCGCCGCCGCCTTCCCAGCGCACTCCGGGCCCCTGCCGCGCACTCCCGCACCACCGCCGGCGCCCCTGCACGACGGCGGCGAAGCCGCCCAGGAGGAGCGGCTGCTGCTGGCCACGTGCACGGCACGCCCGGCCGAAGTCGAGCAGATGCGCTGGCTGACCCCCGAGGACTTCACCCACCCCCTGCACGCAGCGCTCTGGCAGTGCCTCACCGCACTTGTACGCCGCGACGTGCCAGTCGACCCCGTTACCGTCATATGGGAGGCCCAGCAGCGCGGTGCCCTGAGCGCCGCGGACGACCCTCGGCACCTGCTCACCTTCCTTGCCGAACCGGACGTGTCCGCGCTCTACCTGGGCGAGCGCATACTGCACCGGTCTGTGATTACCACGGCCCACCACGTCGGCCGCCGCATCGTGGCGTTCACCGACGACCCGGCCAACACCCCCTACCAACTCGTCGTCGGCAGCCGCCGCGCCCTCGCCGAAATGACCGCCATTCGCGCCCGGTGGCACCACGCCACCACGTCCACGCCAACAACCTGGTCCCCGCGCCGCACGGCCAGGACGGCGCCCCGCGCTGGCCCGCCGCCCACCACAGCCCCACCGACCAGCCGCATCGCACGCTGACCGAACCTTTCCGGCGGCCGGACCCAACCGGTGCGGCCGTCGGCAGAAGGAACCCCCTCGTCGGCGCTACCTGTGAGCCCATCAGGCAGCTGCGTAGCTGGCACGGAACAGGTCTAGCGCTCGATCAAGGTCCCGAAGCGTGCGCAGCTGCACCTCAAGGTCACCCGTCCCGTGATGACCGAGCCCCGTCACGTCCCGGGTGAAGCCGGGTACCAAATCGACCTCCTTCGGATCGACCTTGAGGTAGACAAGGAGCTTGGTCTTCTGCGGCGGGCAGGCGCAGGCAAAGTTCCGCAGACGCTGATACGCCCGGTACGTCTTACGCTGAACGCAGTTCACGCCATCCCCGAGACCGAGCAGTGTCTCATCCAGCGCCTGCGCCAGCTCGTCCAGCGCCGTGCTCGGGCCGCCCTTCACTGCCAGTACGGTCGACCGCCTGCGCACCCGTCGCACAGCCGGCGACCTGCCGCTGACGGAGGCCACGGTCTCAAGGCCGAGCAGGTCCCTGCCGAAGAGTCGGTAGCGGACCAGGTCGATGCTGCGCCGGTGCTCGCGCACGGCGTGCACGTCGTAGCGGGTGAAGTCCCCGGCGACGCAGATCAGCCTCGGACTGCTCCACAGCACCTGGGCCGCGGCCGTGGCCCCGAGCCGGTCGCGGACCAGGTGCTCGAACTCCGCCCGGTGGTCCACGAGCCAGCTCAGGTAAAACAGCCCCTGGTTGATGACGCCGGCGTCAACACCGCGCTTGTACTCCACAACGACGGGTGATCCGTTCTCATCCAGGCCGAGCGAATCAATCCTGCCCCCATGGAAAGGTCCAGTGCTGTACTCGCTCGCCAGAAACCGGACGCCCAGAAGCGTCTCCATGTGTGTCTCGACCAGACCCTGCACATCTGCCTCGGTCTCAGCAAGACGCGGCGCGACCTCGGTCGCGCCGCTCGTCGTCGTGTGGAACAGCTTCAGGCCCGACACCTCCGCCTCCTAGGGTCGGTGATCCTCAACGCCAGGCAGGCTCGGGATTGTTTCCGCGAGGGGCTCTGGGCCTGTGAAGATGGTGTAAGACGCTACGTCCGGGCCCCCGGCGTCCCACCGTCCCGGGAAGCTGGAAACCCACATACGTCCCAGCTGCGACATTCGCAAGCATCTGAGATACTCCGTCTTCGCAGGTCAGGACCCGTAGCTCAGTGGACGGAGCAGGCGTGTTCTAGGCCCCTTGCTCCATATCTCATCCACATTCAGCACTCTGCCGCTGCAGCCACTCTGCCACCTCAACAACAGTCGCGGACGTCCTGCACAGATCCCCTATCTTTCGCCAGGCCCGGAACCGCACTGTGGGGTGGGACTATGATGCCGCGCTACCCCGCGAGACCTGATTACCTGATCTGTCTCCCTGCGATGTAGGTCCAGGTAGCCTTCTACCTGCTCATCAGCAGGTAGGGAGACACGTCAGTCATGTACGAGCGCGGGATGCGGGTACGGCTCCGAGATCGCGTGTGGGAGGTCGAGGCTGTCCGCGGCGCAGGCAGCGAGACATTCCTTGATCTACGCCGGGCCGATGAGCGCCCCGGGCCACGCCATCTGACGGTGCTTGCCAGTAGGGAACCGACAATCAGCCTGGAGGCGCCGACCAAGCTACGCTTCGAGCCAGGTAACGCCGTCCTGCTTAACGAACTGCATGACGCGCTGGCCCTCACTATGGCCCACGGCCGCGGAGACCTTCTGGCGGTCGAGCACGGCCGGATCGATGTGGAGCCCTACCAGCTGGTGCCCGTCCTCGTCGGCATGCGTCAGCCGCGCGTACGCCTGCTGGTGGCGGATGATGTCGGTCTGGGCAAGACCATCGAGGCCGGCCTCTTGCTGATGGAGCTGGCCCGCCGTGGCCGCGCGGACCGCGTACTGATCGCCTGCCCGGCAGGACTCCAAGACCAGTGGGTCGAGGAGATGCGTTTCCGCTTCAACCTCGACTTCGCCAAGGTCGATAGCAAGAAGTGGCTGGAGGTCCGCCGGGACAATCCGACCACGGTCAGTCCATGGACCGCCATCCCGTACGCGGTGTCATCGATCGACTACCTGAAGAACAACGTCGGGGCCATTCATGCCGCGCCCCCGTTCGACGTGGTGATCATCGACGAGGCCCATCACGTCGCCCGTGCATACGCGGGAGAGGGGCGCTCCAGCGCCACCGACCGCAGCCGACTGGCCCGCGCACTGGCCGACCACAGCCGAGAGCTGGTCCTGCTGTCGGCCACGCCGCATAACGGGTACCAGGAGTCTTTCGCCAGCCTGCTCCAGCTCCTGTCTCCGCACCTGGCCGCCGATGACGGGCGGCTGGATCCAGAATTGGTCCAGCCCTACATCGTGCGTCGACTCAAGGACGACGTCACCCGCGGCGAACCGCCACAGCCCATCAGCCGACGCCTTCCACCGCAGCCCATCGAGGTCCGCCCAACCAGCCGAGAGAAGGAGATCCACCAGCGGCTGCGCGGGCACAGCAAGCGCACGCTGCACGCCCTGCGCGGCACGGACTCCTATTACGTGCAGGCATTCGCCCTGGAGGTGCTGCGCAAGCGCGCCCTGTCCAGCCCCTACGCGCTCCTGCAGAGCCTGCGCCGGCGAGCGGAGAGTCTCGGCATCACGCCGGTCGATCATGTCGGTCGGCAGCGCATGGACGTACTGCAGCAATACCGCGGGGACACCGCACTTCCGGAAGCAGACCTGCGGGCCGCCGAGGAACTGGCACTGGAGGGCGTGGCCGCTCATCTCCCAGAGGATCATCTGCGCGAGGAGCAGCGCCTGGTCGGCAGGCTCCTGGACATGGTCGAGGCTCTCAGCCCCGGCGATGACAGCAAGCTCACCCGCCTACAGGGCTGGCTGGAGGGCTTCCGCGCCGGGCGGCGGGGGGAGAGGGTCATCCTCTTCACCGAGTACCGCGACACACTGGACTACCTGGAGAAAAACCTGGGCCACGGGCCGTTGCTGCGGATCGACGGCTCCATCCCGCTGGCAAAGCGTCGCGAAGTGCTGGAGAAGTTTTCCGCCATGCCCGGAGCAATCCTGCTGGCCACCGATGCCGCTGGCGAAGGGCTCAACCTGCAGGACGCCTGCCACGTTGTGGTTCACTACGAACTGCCATGGAACCCAAACCGGTTGGAACAGCGCAACGGCCGCGTCGACCGCTATGGCCAGCCGCACGTCGTCGAGATCAGCTACCTCTATCTGGCCGAGACTCGTGACGAGGAAATCCTTCAGCGGCTACGTGACAAGCTTTCCACCATCACCAAGCAGCTCGGCTCCAGCAGCGACGTCCTGGGCGTCGCCGGCCGAAGCGACGTGATCGATGGTCTCCTGGAAGACATCGACGCTGAAGAACTGGAACAACGCCTGGAACGGGCAGTCCAGCAGGTCCGTGACTACCTCGAGCGCAGCGGTGCCCTCGTGCTTATGCAAAGCATGAAGAACGAGAAGCAGGTCGAGGGCGAGACCACGGCCGCCCTCGAACAGGCCCGCTGGCTCCTACCGGACTTCGACGAGTTCCGGCAACTGGTGGCCTCCGTGGTGAGGCAGTGCGGCGGCTCTGTTTCGGGCAACGGTGACATCGTGACCATCGAGCCTGGACCTCTCCTCAAGCAGTATCCGCTCGTCCCTCAAGAGGCATTTCAGGCCACCTTCAGCCGCTCCGTCGCCCTTGAGCCTGAGCACCACGGAATTGCCTTCCTCACGCCAGCCCACCCCCTGGTACGGGCAGTCCTGCAGCGCGTCCGCACCCGCCTTTATGACGAGCGCGCCGCCAACCGCGTCGCCGTGCGACCCGTGGCTGTGGGCCATGCCGGGTGGCTGTTCACCTACGTCGCCCGAATCACCTCCGACGACGGCCGTGTCCTGGAAGAGCCGCTGGTACCCGTCTTCGTCCCTCGCAATGCCGATGGCACACCCGCCGCGCCCAGCCAGGACCCGACCGCAGACCTGCGCCGCCTGCGCCAGCGCCCCGCGCCCTCGGGCAGCCTCGACATCATCGACAAGGCCCGTCAGGAACTGGCTCCTGGTTTCGACACCGCCGCCCTCCTCGGGCAGCAAGAAGCCTCTCGTCGAATCGCCGTCCGCGCCGAAGTCATGCGAGAACAATTGAGCGCCCAATCTCAACGCCTACACGCCGACCTTGACCGCTGGCACGCGGCAGAACTCGCCGAGGCCGAAAGACGCTTCGCCACGAGCGCGGGTGACAGTGTCCAGTTCGGCCTCTTCGCTGACACCGGACACGGTGCCTTCCACACCCTCGAAGAAGCCCGAGCCGCCGTCGACGACGAGTTTGGCCGACGCCGCAAGACTCTCAGCCGCGGCTACCAGGTCGCCGATGTCACCCCCAGTGAAGCAGTCGGGTGCATCGTGTGCGTGGAGGTGCCGGCATGCTGAATATCACCGTCGCTGGCACCACTCTGTCCACGTACTACCTTTCAGACCCGGCGCTCTTCCTGCGCGAACAACACGACCGGGTCGGAGCCGACGACGCGGCAGATGGCATCCGTCACGCCAAGCGTGAGCTGCGGCGCCTGGTCGCCGATATCGACGAGACCAGCACTACGGGGGACACCCGCAAGCGCATGCTCACCTGGCTATCGTGCTTCGGTTGGAGCTTTGCCGGCAGCCTCCCGACCATAGATGAACCCGTCCCCGGCCGCGCCAGTGCTTCCGATGGCCAACCCGGTTCTACCGATCTTGTCTCCGTGCTGATCACCCCGCCCGGGCAGCACCTGGACGCCTCACCCACAGGCCGCCGCGCAGGCAAGCTGCGGCCCCAGCGTCAGGCCGAAGTGTGCGCACGCGAGCACCGGCTACCCGCCGTCCTGCTCAGTAACGGGAGCGAACTGCGTGTGATCAGACGCGATCCCGGACTCGGCGGGGAAGCCAGCTACCTCTCAGTGGATCTCGTCGGCCTAGCTGAACTCGGTGATGACCACGAATGGCGTGTTCTGTGGGCCCTGTTGCGACCCGAAGCCTTCGTCGCCGACTCCACCGGCGAAATCCTGTGGAAGCGGGTGGAGGACGCCAGCTCCGACACCGCCACCGCCGTTAGTGAAAATCTTTCCGGCGGCGTGCGCACCGCCATCAGCGCCATCGCCAACGGCGCTCTCCACCACTGGCGGCAACACCAGCAGCCCGTCCCCGAGCCACGCGACCTCTTCGCCGACGCCCTCAAGATCGCGTACCGGCTGCTGTTCGTAGCCTACGCAGAGGACCGGGGCCTCCTTCCCGTCGGCACCCCCTCATACGACCGGGGCTACTCCCTGCGCGGCCTCCGGCGGGAGATCCTCACCGACACCGGTTGGGCACCCGATGGCGGTCTTCTGTGGAACTCTCTCCAAGCGTCGTGGTCCCTGCTTCGTGACGGCATCGACGCTGGCGAGCTCCAGATCACCGGCTTCAACGGGGGCCTCTTCGACCCAGCCAAGTGCCCGCTGCTCGACGACCCGGCCATGACCGTCGGCGACATCTTCGTCCGAGACGCGATCGACGCCCTCTCTTGGACCGAGGCCGAACGCCCCACGAGCAAAACAGCCATGGGACGACGAGTAGTCAACTACCGCGAGCTTGGCGTCGAACAGCTGGGGAGCATTTACGAAGGGCTGCTCTCATTCGAGCCTCAGATCGCCGACTCCCCCAAGGCTCTTGCCCGCATTGGACGAGGACAGTCGGCCATCGTGCAGGTACTCGACGCCGAGCAGCTGCCCGCGGGCGCCGAGATCCTAGAAACCTACGGCCCTGGCACCTTCTACCTCTTCGAAGCCAGCGGTCAGCGCAAGGGCTCTGGCTCCTACTACACGGCTCGTCCGCTGGCTCACTTCGTCGTTGGCGAGACCCTCCGGCCCCTGATCCAGGACGCCGCTCCCGAAGACATTCTCAACCTGCAGATCTGTGACCCCGCCATGGGATCGGGTGCCTTCCTCGTCCCGGCTGTGCACCAGTTGACCGAGGCTTACGGTGAAGCCCTTGCCCGAGAAGGCGAACTACTCGACCACAAGTTGGACGACGCTGAGCGCGCCACCTATCGCCGCCTTATCGTCGAACGCTGCATCTACGGCGTCGACCTCAACCCGATGGCGGTCGAGCTTGCCAAGGTATCCCTCTGGCTCACCACAGCGGCAGCAGGAAAGCCCCTATCCTTCCTCGATGCGCACCTCCGCTGCGGTAATGCAGTCGTCGGGGCCGAGATCGGGAGCTGGTCAGGCGTCCCTGTGCCAGCGCAAGGAGGGCGCGCTCAACGCGCCTCTGCCACAGCGAGTGACTTGCAAGATGCGCTGTTCACAGTGGAGGAACCCGATCTCGCCTCGGTCGTGCGCGTGCGTCAAGCGCTAGCGTCTAGCCCCTCAGAAGACCGCCTCCAGGTACGAGCGAAGGAGAAGCGTTTCGAGCGGCTTCTTGAAGGTGACGACTTCACGAGGCTACAGGCGCTCGGCGACTGGTGGGTGGCCCCCTTCTTCTTCTCGGACGAACTCAAAGGGAATAGTGGACTGTGGCTCGCCGCGCATGACGCCATCAAGCGCGGAGATCCCCTTCAGCGCCACTTGGCAGCCCTACCAAAACAGGTTCGCACAAAGATCCGCCCGTTCCACTGGGAGATCGAGTTTCCCGAGGTGTTCTTCGACACGAACGGAGAGCGGCGCCCGAATGCAGGCTTCGACGCCATAATCGGAAACCCCCCGTGGGAAGGCATCGCATTCAAGGCAGCCGAGTTCTATGGCCAGTTCGACCCGTCTTATGCGCTGCTGAAAAAGGCAACCGAGCGCACCGCCCGCCAGCAAGAACTGGACGATCGGCCGGAAATTCGACAAGCCAGGGAATCCGAGAACGCGAGACTTGACGGAATTAAGGCATTCATCAAGTCGTCCGGCTTGTATCGAATGCTATATTCTCATGGTATCGCATTCAATTATTACCGCACCTTCCTTGAGCGGGAAATCTCCTTGCTGTCCCCGTCTGGGCGCATCGGCTTGGTAATTGACTCCGGAGTCGCCTCGGACGTGTCCACGGCTGACCACCGCCGTGAACTGTTGGACCACTTTGACATCGACAGATTCGTCCTGTGCGACAACACCAACGGCATCTTCCCGATCGACCGGAGAGAGCAGTTCATCCTCCTCGTCGCGGGCCGTGGCGGTCACACGGATCCCCTTCCGTTCACCTCGAACGTGTCGGAGTTGGAACACCTCTTGGACCTGGAGCGTCGCAGCCTTCCCATCTCACGAGCGACACTTGAGGCCCTTGACCCCGAATCACTTGCAGTGCCGGATGCCCGAGACCCCGGCCTGCTTCAGTTGATGGAGTCGATTTACAAGGATCGTCCTCTCTTCTTGGACGCCATGCCGATTGGCAGGTGGCAGATCGAATGGGGGCGTGAGTTCAACATTTCCGACGACCGTTCCGCTTTCTCCCCGAGCGGTACCGGAATTCCCATGCGGGACGGCAAGGATATTCATCAATACGTTCATGATTTCGCGGAGCCCGTCAATCGACTCAAGGAGGGAATCGGCGAGTCCGCACTCGTAGGACGGGCAAGAAAGCGCGCGAAGAAGAAGGACGTTCGGTCCTTGACTCGCTCACGCGGAGAACTCTTCCTCAGGACTACCGGACCCCGACGGGAAACACTGGAAGTCCCTGCCGACTCTTACAGGCTGTGCTTGAGAAAAAAGGCTCGTTCCAATGATGAGCGAACCCTAATTGCTGCCATCGTGCCTCCGGAAACGGCGGTCACCGAGATGCATTTCTTCTATCGGTCCGTCTTCGATCATGCCGCTAATGGCTATCGCACGGTGCTCAGCTCGGAAGCTATGGTCTTCGCGGCTGCCCTTCTCAATAGTTTGACAGTGGACTTCATTGCGCGGAGGAAGGTATCGACCACCGTCAGCAAGGCCATCATCTCGACGCTGCCCGTGCCGGATGTGCCCCTTGACGAGGGGCCGGGTGCAGAAGTCGTACGGCTCTCTGGCCGCCTCACATGCCGTACCGCCGAATTCAATGAGTTGGCCGAAGCCCTGGGTGTCGATTGCGGCGGCCTAACGAAGGAAGAGGAAAAAGCTCTACGAGCTGAGCTCGACGCCCGAGTCGCCCACCTCTACGGGCTGTCTGCGTCGCAGCTGGAGCTGATCCTGGCTGACTTCCGGCAGAGCGCAGACTCCGATGGCAGTCCGGTACGGCCCAGCGAGGAGTACAAGGCCCTCGTCCGCGAGCACTTCGCGCGCCTGGCTGGCTGATCTTGACCGCCCGCGCGGCACGCGTTGTCAGTACTCGGCACTACGCTCAATCCAAGTCGTAGGCGGGCTCTCCCTGTTCGGGAGCGCCCGCGGTTCGACTGGTGATCAACAACGGGTGCAGGAGGGGCAAGAGATGAATCCGCTGGAGCTGGCTGATCGGTTGCGTGAGGACTACCGGCGGTTCACCTGGACCACCTATCCCATCGCCGACTCTGGGCTGCGGTCCCGCCTGGAGCGGCTGGTGGATGACGAGGCGTTGCTGTGGCGCGGCCCGTACCTGTCTGTCCAGCCGCGCTTCCAGTTGGATGCTACGTTGTCCGACCTCGCGGCGAGCATCGGCTTGCCGCCTGAGGTCACGACCGCCTTCCCTCGGGTCGAGCGACTCTTCACGCATCAGGTGACTGCGGTGACCCGGATCCGACAGGGCCTGAACACGTTGGTGGCCACCGGTACCGGTTCGGGTAAGACGGAGTCCTTTCTCATCCCAGTTATCGCGCATGCCTACGAGAACAGGCACCGTCCCGGGGTGAAGGCGATTGCGCTGTACCCGATGAATGCCCTGGTCAACGACCAGGAGGACCGGATCAAGGCGGCCTGCGAGGCGCTGGGTCTGACCTACGGGGTCTACACGGGCGCGACGCCTACGCACGACCGGACTCGTATGCAGGAGATGCCCCCGGACATCCTGCTTACCAACTACTCCATGCTGGAGTACATCCTGACGCGCCGGGAGGATCGGGAGCTCTTCCGGAACGGCGTGCTGCGCCATCTGATCTTGGACGAGATCCACACCTACCAGGGCGCGCTTGGCACCGAGATCGCCGGCCTTGTGCGGCGGCTTCGCGGTCATGTCGCCGATGAGGGGTTGATCTGTGTTGGCCTGTCCGCGACGGTGAGCGCGGGAGGCGACCACGCCGTCGACCTGCAGCGCACCGCCGAGTTCGCGAGCAGCTTGTTCGCCGCCCCGTTCGATGTGGACAGCATCATTGAAGAGACGGCCGTGCCCCAGCCCGAGCCGGATGTGGACCTGATCGGCCCGGCACCGGACCGCGACCAGCTTCGCCAGGCCCTCGCCGACGGCGGTAACACGTCACGGCTGCGGGCCGTGCTGGGCGATCCACAGGCAAGTCCGGTGCTGGATTTGCTGCGGTCGCACCTGTCCGAGCCCAGCACGGTTGATGAGCTGATGGATCTTCTCGCGAGTCTGCCGCAGCGGCAGGGCGCAGACCGGGCAGCACTAGAAGACGAAGTAGCTGGCTGGCTGCTGCTCGGGGCGGACACCCACACCCCGGAAGGCCCGCCTGTCCTAGAAGCCAAGGTCCACCTGTTCCTGCGGAGCCTGCCCACTCCGGTGCGCTGTGCCGGGGAATCCGAGCATCTGTTGCTGGACGGTGCAACAACGTGCAGCCACGACGGCTGTGGCGCCAAGGTCACAACGCCCTTGGGGGTGTGCCTGGGCTGTGGTCAGGACTACGACCTGGAGCGGGATGACCCCGACGGTCCGGTCGCTCGCTATGTGGCCCGCCGTCTGACGGCCGATGAACCTTTGCAGGTTCCTCAGACCGGTGACCGGAACTGGTACCCGGCGCGCCGGTGCACGAGCTGCGGCAAGGACGCCAACGGTGCGACGTGCCTCGGGTGCGGAGCCGCGACCCGTGAGGTCATTGTCGCTGTGCCAGAGCCCGATCGGCCGCTCACGCGATGCCCAGTGTGCGGGTACCTCCGCTCGCATGGCGCTGTGCAGGAGTTCACCGCGCGTACTGCCGCCGCGGTCACTGCTGCCGCGTTCAGCCTGCACACGGGGCTGGCAGCGCAAAGCGATGACGAAATGCTACGACGCCTGCTGATCTTCGCCGACTCGCGGCAGGACACCGCGTTCCAGGCAGGCTACCTGCGCGACCGATCCCGGGCCGTGCAGGTGCGCCGCCTGATCGTGGAGAGTGTGTCTGACCGCGTCCGTAAGGAGGAGCCACCCGCGAGCTTCAACAGCCTTGTCGAGGACGTCTTCCGGCGCGGCCAGGACTCCGGTCTCTACGAAGACCCGGCGGGCAAGGACGCCCGCCGTCGGGCTCTGCGCGTGTGCGAGTGGGATCTACTCGGGGAACTCGCCAGTGATGAGCGCCGGCCACCGACCCTGGAGCGCCTCGGGCTGGTCACGATCGGTTATCCGGGCCTGGAAGCGCTGAGCGATGAAGCACTCAAGCCGCTCACCGACACGTTGGGCGCGAACACCGCCGCGGCTCGCTGGCTTCTGGCCCGCATGCTAGATCTTGTGCGCACCCGCGGTGGGCTCGGCCATGACCTGCTCCAAAAGCGCCTGGACGCCAAGACGGAGGCCGAGCTCGTCGAGGCTGGCGCCACCATGGGGTTGGGACAGTCCGTCACTGGCTACGGCGAGACCAACATCAGAGTGCCGGGTGCCAATCCCCTAGCCATGAGCTCCAAGGGCGCGGCCGGACGTCTGGTACGGACCGCTTTCCCAAGCGTGACCAGCTCCGATGCGATCGAGCGGGGCGTACGCAAGGCCGTCGACGTGCTGTCCGAGCACGAGCTGCTGAAGGGCACCCAGGTGGGCAGCGGCCGACAGCGGGTCGTGCTGCGGCAGGTTCCGCCCCAGGCTGTGGAGATCAAGCCCGCCAGCGAGACCACTTACCGGTGCCGTGCCTGCCGGGCCGTGCAGCCTGGTCCTTCGCCGCAGAACAGGTGCGCGACGTTCAACTGCAAGGGCAGCATGGAACCGTGGCATGGCGACCCCGATGACCACGAGCGGTTGCTGGCCGCAAGCGATGCGCCCTTGGTCATCAAGGCCGAGGAGCACTCTGGGCAGGTGCCGCTGGAGGACCGCGAGCAGATTGAGGAGCGGTTCAAAGAGGGCGATCTCAACCTGCTGGTCTGCACCATGACACTGGAGCTGGGCGTGGACCTGGGCCAGCTCCTCGCCGTCATCCTGCGAAACGTGCCTCCGCGTCCGAGTAACTACGCCCAACGCGCCGGCCGAGCCGGGCGACGGGAGGAGCGGGTCGCGCTCGTCGTCACCTTCGCCGGCGGCATGCCCCACGACAGCTACTACTATGCGCGGCCGGTGGAGATGATCCGCGGTGCCATCCGCCCGCCGGCGTTCCTGCTGGACAACCAGCGTGTGCTCAAACGCCACGCCCGAGCCATGGCACTGGAGCTGTGCGGACAGAACCTCCCCCAGTGGATGCGGGGCCTGGTAACCGAGGACACGGACGGGAACCTCCACGGCATAGACGAAGTCAAGACCGCCCTCGCCGAAAGACGCGACCGCATTGCGACCCAGATCCTCGCCGCCTTCCGCCTCGGCCTCGCCGAGGGCGATCTGACCTGGCTCACCGAAAACTGGGCATACGAGGTGGTCGACTCCTGGATCGACGACCTCAACGCACACGTCGAGCCCTACCGCATCCGCCAAAAGGGTCTGCTGGAAGAGTGGATGCAGGCCGCCAGCAAGCCGGGAAACAAGGAAGCCTCCCGCGCACTCACCAGCATCAACGCCAGTCTTGAGGCCATGCGCAGCGGCGACCGCAACCGCGCGTACGTGCTGTCCTACCTCAGCTCCGTTGGCTTCCTTCCGTCCTACGCCTTCCCCACCGACACCACCAGCCTTGCGCTTGAACGCGAGACTGCTGAGCTGTCCCAGGACTCCGTCCAGGCACTGAAGGACTACGCCCCTGGGCAGCTCGTGTACGCCCGCGGCGACAAGTGGCTCGTTGACCAAGTCGACTTCCGCCGCGCCAACCTGATCAACTCCGACGGCATCGGCGCTCTCGACCACATCAACCTGTGCAACCGCTGCGACACCGTGAACGCCCCGACCAGCGCGCACTGCCTGTCCTGCGACAGCGACGACCTGAGCCCTCAGCTCAGCGTGCCGATGCGCGCCATGCGCGCCTCACGCCGACAGCGGATCTCCGCCGATGAAGAGCACCGTTCCCGATCTCCCTTCGAAGTCACCCACCACCTCGGCGCCCCCAACACCGCCGAGACCTACCTCTTCGAACGCGAGGGCCTGGTACTGCAGTGGGAGCGCGGTGCGGATCTGACCGTCCTCAACCGCGGGCGCATTACCAGAACCCAGACCACCAGCGAGCGCTTCGTCATCTGCACCGGGTGCGGCTTGTGGTTCGACGCGATCCCGGGCCCCACCCCGACCCGCGCTCAACGAGACCGCAAGCAGTTCCACGACAAGATCTGCAGTAACCAGCGGCTCGAATACAGCATTCTGCAGGTCGACCGCCGCGTCGACTGTCTGCAGGTCCTCCCCGACCTAGAGGCACTCGACATCCGCCCGGACCGGCTCGAGGAGTTCCTCGCGAGCATCCGCGCCGCCCTGGATCTTGGCTGCCGCGTCATGCTCCAGGCTGGCGACGACGAAGTCGCGGGCTTCGACTGGCCTCGACCCGATCCGGAAAGCGACGAGGCCACCTTCCGACTCGCGGTTCTGTACGAAGACGTGCCCGGCGGCGCCGGCTACCTGCGCCAGCTCGCCGCCCGCTTCGGTGAAGTGGCCGCCGCCCTAGTCCCAGTGCTGGAGGGCTGTTCGTGCGAGCGCTCCTGCTACGCCTGCCTGCGCTCCTACGGCAACCAGTTGGAAGAAGACCTGCTCGACCGTCATGTGGCCGCAGACTTCCTGCGTCGCTTCGCCAATGCTCCGGCAGTGGACGGGCGTCGGGTGCCCGGCTACACGGACGCTTTCCACGGCCGCCCGCGGTCCGCAATTGAGCGGCGTCTGGCCATCGCGTTGATGGCCCTCGGAGCACCTCGCGGCCACGCCCAGTACAACTGGGGAGACCGTGGCTCCACTGATGGAACGCCTCGCCCCGTCACGGTGGCCGACTTCGCCTGGCCCGACCAGAAAGTCGCCGTCTTCTGCGACGGCTGGAAGCACCACCACACCCCGGAGCGACAGGCATCGGACAAGGCCAAGCGGGACGCCATGCGTGCCGATGGATGGACGGTTCTGTCCTACTGGGGCGGGCAGATCGTCCGCAACGCCGAGCAGTGCGCAGCAGAAATACTGGAGCGCCTCACCACCGAGATCTGATCAACTCCATGGTGCCGGGAGCAACCGCCTCAAGGCGGTTGCTCCCGGCACCATCGCGTAGGCGGGGCCAGTCACCGACCGGCTTGGCACAACACCAGCGGGATCTCTTCGCCAATATCCCCGGTCAAGCCACGGACGAGAGCAAGGGCATCAAGTCTTGCGGCAACCGGCTTGATGACCATCCGCATAGCGGAGAGCCGCTCCCTCTCGATTTCTGGCGTGTAGTAGCGGCGCCACGAGATTATCGCAGCACCACGCATTGATTCGAATTCATGGTCGAGTAACTGAACGCTTGTTCACATGAAAGGCGTGCGTTGTCGGTGGGTTCCGGTATACCGATCGACTATGAGTGTTACTCAGGACGCTGCCTCCTCCTACGGCCATACGCAGCGGCGATCGGTTGACGGTAACTCCCCAGATGACGACCACGGGGCTGCTGCGGTCCCTGCGTCGCGTGACGCTAGCCCCGGTGACGACAGAGACCCGCGGACCGCTCAGGACGATTACCTGCTAGTGGAGCTGCTGTGTGCCGCCTTGGCGAAAATCCGCCTCGAACGGCAGCGGGCCGGCCTTCAAGCTACTGGCACGGACGGGTCGGGGCCGTTGCCGCGTGCCTGGCGTGATGCACGGGGTCGCCTGTGGTGGAAGGCGCAGGCACTGAGGTTGGATGGACCTGGCAACGACTTGGAGCTGTTCGACTGGTGCCGTCGCCCGCTGGGATCGTGGCCTGTACCGCTGTCCCTAGCCGAAGTCGATCTGGAAGCGGTGCTGCTGGAGGGCGATTCCCTGTCCGAATTCGCCGAGCAGGCGGCAGACCTGGTCCAGCACGCTGACGTCGAGGCGGAACTCGTTCAGAATCAGGTCTTCGCCGTCCTGATGCTGTGTGCACGGATGAACGGTGGGGACGACGGTGCAGTCCAGCAGGTCTACCGTCGGCTGCGGCGCTTGCTGATCGACCATCCGGTGCTCAGCGACCGCGAGGTCCAGACGCTGGCACGGGAACTACCGGCAGCGGACTCCGACCATGACTCGTTCCTCGCGAAATTCGTCCGCATCGCCTACGTTCACCACCCGGTCCAGGCGCCGGGGAAGGTTCGCCTGCGGCGCTGTGCCGACTGCCGTAATCCATTGGATGACAGGGCGCTTGGTTGTGGGACTCCTGGCTGCACGGGGGTGGCAGAGCGCTACGAAGTGGCGTGTCTGGGTGGCTATTGGACACAGCACCGGGCAACCCGCCAGTTCTTCCACGACCCGGGACTTCTGGAGGGCCGGCTGCTGGACCAGGTGAGAGAAATCGCCCACGAATGCCTGTGCGTCGAAGACTGGCCGTGCCTGGACGCGTGGGATATGGCAGTGACGTTCAAGGCCAAGGAGCCAGGTGCAGAGGCGGAGTGCTGGGCCGTCGACGCCAAGGACTGCTCAAGCCCAGCCTTGCTCGCCCGAGGATTTCGCTGCGATCCCCGCGTGCCGGCGCGGAGGCACATCATCGTCATCCCCATGCACCGCCTCAGAACTCCCGGCTACTGCGCGGATCTCGAGCGCGAGCTGCAGGGCCGAGTTACCGGCGTCGAGGTCCTCGACGAGAAGACGTTCTTGCGGCAGGTCACCGTCCGTGCGCGCCGGGCAGGAGGAACGCGATGAGGGACACCCGTGCCTGGAGCAAGTCCCTGATCAAGGAATTGGCGGACGACAGTGTGCGCCCCCTCCTCGGCCCCCTCAGGCCCTGGGAAGTCTGCGCCCTTGAGGTAGGTCTGTCCTTCCTGGACGACCATCTGCCCGGCCGGGGCATCGGCGCGCTGTGGCCGGTGCTGTCCGGATACATGCGCCTGGATGAGGACCTGGGCCCGCAGATCCGGACTCTGCGGGAGCTGATGGGCCCGCTCGCCAAGACCGGGACCATGCGAGAGAAGCTCGATCAGTACGTGAAGCTCCCGGCCCAGGTACGCGGCTTTGAACCCTGTGACATGCCCGGCCACAAGCCGGAGTTGTCGACCGTATTCACACACCGGTCCACCCCGTACGCCGCGGGCCGACATGACCTCTACCGTCAGACGCTGCAGAAGATCGCCCCCTACCAGACGACCTCCCCGTACCGACCGGCACCGCCTGGTTCGGTGTGCTTCTTCGAGCGGGCCGACGGCAGCAGGGAACAGATCCGCGTCCCCGAGACGCTTATCCCGGCGCCCGCTCCAGCAGTGCTGCCCGCAGCGGCCCCCCGGGCCCAGGAGCCCATCGCCCTCACACGAGAGGACTTCCGGTGGGCTGCCGAACAGATCGACAAGATCCTGGAAGCCCATCCGGAGATCGAAAGCCGGGACTTCGTCAAACGGTTCGAACAGATGGAAGCCCTGCTGGCCGACCAGATCGAAGGTCATCTCCGCGACCAGCGGTGGCGGATGACCATCGACCGCTTGTGGCATGTGGTCGGCCTGATGAACAGTGGTAAATCCACCTTGCTGGACCTGATCGCCTTCATCGTCGCCCACCGCGGCGGCAAGGTCGGGTTCGTCCTTGCCTCCGGCAGCGACGTGTTCGCCAAGGTCAGTTTCCTGCAAGCCCTGGGCATCGCGGCTGTGCCCATCTTCGGACGCACCCGGGAAGGCGTCCACAAGGACCGGTTCTGGCGCTCGCTCCTCCACGATGGCGAGAAGACCTTCCCCACGGGTCTGGACCCTGCCGCGGCGTTCGCCGACGACCAGTGCTACTTGGAGGAGCTGCGGCTGACCAGTAGGGCCAACCGGGCCCCGCTGCCACGTGAGGAGCGACCCTGCACAGGCCGGCTCACCGTGGCCGGCGAGAGCGGGCGTCGGGACTGCCCTCTTCTGTCCCAGTGTCCGTCGCATACGGCGGCACGCATGGTTGCCGATGCACAGGTGTGGGTGACGACCGCAGCGGGACTGGCCTCAACGCGGATGCCGCAGTCCCAGATCGAAGTCCGCGTCGCTGAAGCGGCCCAGCACCACCTGTCCGTCTTGCTCGTGGACGAAGCCGACACCGTGCAGCAGCAGTTCGACGACCGGTTCCTACTGCACGAGATCCTTTCCCAGCCCGGCAGGGGCTGGAGTCACCGGGTGGGGGACCGAATCGGACAGCGGCTTGAGCACTCCTGGTTCCTCGACCTCCTCGACCCGGAGGTAACGGCCAGCGACAAGCACTTCCGTCGGCACGATCAGGCCCTGACCGAGCTGTACCGGCTGGTCATCGCACCGGATGCGGATGCCCTGCGAGCTGTCATCGCCGAGGGACCGTTCACCGGGTACAGCCTCCTGCGGCGCCTGGCCCGCAGCCTTCACGGCCTTGGTGAACGAACCGACTTCACGGACAAGGCGGAACTGGAAAAAGCCTCCGACGAGTATTTCGAAGAGAACTTCGCCTCGCTGCTCTCCGCTCCGTTCCAGGCTCCTGCGGCGAACTGGGCGGAGCTGATCGAGGCGATGACGGCAGCCCATGACACTCGTGTCTCGGCCCAGGAGGCCGCGGAGGCGTGGATCACCACCCACCAGCCCGCCATCGACGAGGCGGATGTCCGAGACACGCTGGCGGAGTGGGCACAACTGCTGCAGGCCGGGGTGTGGGCCGCGCGGATCACTACGTCCTTCTTCGAAGTCGCCCAACGGCTGCCCGCCATCAGCTCCTCCCCGATCGGCGACGGGGAGGACTTCTGGAGCCGACAGCCGCCGCGTGACCTGATGCCGTTCGTGCCCGAACAGGCTGCCGGGAACCTGATGGCGCTTCAGTGGCAGCCCAACCCCGGTGGTGACAGCGGATCGTTCAGCATCCTGTGGCTCCGCGGGGTTGGCCGCTGGCTGCTCTACCACCTCCATGATCTCCTGACGGCCGAGGGCATCGAGGGGCCACATGTCGTCCTTGCCTCCGCCACCAGCTGGATGCCCGCCTCGCCCCGCTTCCACCTGGACGTCGCCCCGAACCTGGTACTACGAGAGCCGGAAAAGGCCAGGGCTGCGCTGAAGCAGAGCAAGATGTTCTTCCGGCCGCCGCGCTACCCCGACGGTCGTCCCGTCTTCACCTCGGGCACCGGCGGCAACCCCGCCCTCCACACCCACGCCCTGTGCACGGCCGCCGACTGGATCTGCAACCCAGCCCCCGGTGCGCGCGAGTCCCTGCTCCAGCAAGCCCGTCTGCGTTTGGCCCCCGACCGTCAGCAAGTCCTGTTCACCGTGCAGAGCACTCGCGACGCCCAGACCGTCGCCGACTACATCAACCACAAAACGCCGTACACGGCCCTGCACGTCATTCGCGACGACGACCCGCCCACCCGGCACAGCATCCCAAGGCGCCGCCTGCCCACGTTTGCCGCGTCCGGCGCCGACATCCTGGTTGCTGCCGAAGGAGCCGTCCAACGCGGCCACAACATCCTCAACGCCCGCCGCGTCGCCGCCCTCGGCGCTGTGTTCTACCTGGCCCGCATCCACCCGCCCGCCGACGACGCCACCTTCCCACTTTCCCTGCTCAGCCGAGAGGCGATGCGCCGCCTCCGCGACCCTATTGAACTGGCCGACCCCTTGATCGATCCCGTCGACCTCGCGCGCAAACTCCGTTACGTCGAGCGCCGCCGTTGGCAGCAGCGAGTCGGAGAACCGGTGCTGTTCTCCCGCCTCACCGACCCGGTCGAACACGCGGCGTTCGTCGGCAACTTCCTCGTCCCGCTCCACCAGACGATCGGCCGCGGCATCCGCGGTAACGAACCCGTACTGGTGTACCTCTGCGACGCCGCCTTCGCGCCCCGCACCGCCACGCTCGACGAAACCGCCGCCGATACTCCGCGCACGAGCGTGATCGTCGCCGCCCAGCAACTCCTACACGGCTGGCTCACCGATCCAGGCCCGACCGCCAGCGCGGCAGAACGCCTAGACCACGCACTCGCCCACGCCTGCTGGGGCCTGGCCTCCCATCTCCTCGACAACATCGACTGGGGTCACCGCTGATGCCTGCCTACCGCGCCACCCAGGCCACCGTACTCACCTTCGCCCCCGGGGCCAGCTGGCCCGTCACGGGCTACCGCGCGACCTGCCCACCGGGGATGCTCAGCCTTCTCCAAGCAGCCTGGGAAGCCCGCCCGGGCCGCCGAACGCGCAACGGACCCGACCACCTGCCGACCAAGTCACTGAGGGACCTGCTCACCCTTATCGACCCGGACATCACCTCCGTGCACTGGGATCCACGCCATCCGGCCTGGCTCCGCGCGCGTACCGAGATCGACCCGGACCTGCTGCTGATCGCGCTGTCGGCATGGGCCTCCGCTCACGTCGCGCCCGACGTGCCGGACACCGACTGGTACGGCCGTCTTGAAGGCGCCGGCCAGTTCGAATGGATCCCAGAAGACCTCGACCTGGCCCAGCACGGCCTCCACTCCAACGGCACCGCCGACCCTCCACCGCACGTCTTCGAACTCCTGCCCAGCCTCGTCGCCGAACACCTCACCATCACCGAACTCCGGCTCCTGGGCCACCACCGTGATCTCCGCCTCGGCCCCACCCAAGCCGACGGCCGCCGCACCCTGCACCTCGGCCAACCCGAGCTCCTCATCGATGAAGACGGCGCGGCCGGCGCCAGCGTGGACGTCCTCACCTTCCACCTGGAAACCGTCCCCGGCGTCCCCGAAGTCCACCTCCACGTCGACCTGGGTATGACCCGCTTCGCGACGAACGCCGTCGACTACATCCCCCGCCGCGGAAACGGAGACCCCACCGCCAGCGTCCTGCTCTCCGCCAAGGAAGGCTTCATCCACCGCCGCGAACGTCCCATGCTCCTGCAGAGCTCCGTCACCATCCGTCGGCGCGGACAGGACAGCTCCTGGACCTGGCAGCCGGGCGTCGCCAGCATCCTCGCCCGCCTCACCCACCACGAGCCACCCAGCCTCGATGAGCTGCGCAACGCTCCGGGCAACGCCGCTGCTCAGCCCTTCGCTGCCCACCTCGTCCACAGCACTGGCATGACCTACCGCCATCCGGACCAGGACGGCACCCCGCCGACTCGTGCCACCCACGAGCACCCCGTCGGCCACGGCTACCAGCCCCGCGACCATATGGAGGTCCTCACTCAGGTCGCCCGACAGCTGGAGAACAAGTGCCTGGTCCCGCTGACGCCCACGCCCAAGGCGCGGACCCGTGCGAAGACGCGCCTGCCGATGCAGCTGCCCGAATCCCCCACGTACGAGATCGAAGTCTGGGCGTCCTCTGACCGCACCTGGCAATGCCTGCAGACCGCCGCCAGCAAACTCGACCTGGCCCCCGCCACCGCAACAGCGGATCGCACCAGCTTCACCGGGCCGATCAACCTCACCCTCCACCGCCGCGACCCGCAAGACCTCACCGCCGGCCTGCCGCGCTCCACCGAGTCGGACCCAGCAGCCCGGCGGGCCGCCTACGAAGCCAGCGAGGCCGAACGCACCAAACGAATCACCCGTGCATTCCCTCGCCTTGCCCATCCCATCGCCTGCATCGTGGAGATGGAAGGCGCGGCCTACTTCACCCGCACACGCCAACGCGACCCCAAGCCCCTCTTCAAGAAGGTGCTCCCAAGCCTCCGCCGCAACGTCCAGGGACTGCGCCCCATCCCGCCAGCAAACCCCAATCCCAGCAAAGCAACCCTCGCCAAGCGCTTCCCCGGCACCGACTTCTCCACGACCGACATCGAGCGCGCCACTTCCGCTCTCCGGGACGCCCTCCGCCAGGCGGGCCATCTGCCCAAACTCCCCGCCCCACCCGGCGTCGAAGGCCCCTTCGAGCTGATCACCGTATGGCTTGCCCCGGCCGGCGAGCGGATGCTCGTGCCGATGCTCATCCGACAGCACACCCACGAGGAACCCACGGCACAGCTCATGACGACGGCCGGCAGCCCCGCCGAGCACCCCATGCCGCTGACCGCACTGCCGGAAGCCCTCGCGGCCGGACGCGGACGCGTACCCCGTACCGCACGCGCGGCCCTCGCCGACTTCTTCACCAACGCGCTGTCGCTGGACTCCACCGCCGACCGCCTGCTGCTCGTACGCCGCGCCCGGACGAGCGACAAGAACATCTGGCCCTGGCTACAGGACGGCCGCATCACCTTCGACCAGCTCGTACTGCCGGGCATCGACATCACAGCCCCCAACGCGGACCCAGTCCGCCGCAAGCCTGGCGACCAACCGGGCCTGCGCATCATCCGGCTACGCGAGCGCAGCGACCGCTCTGCGGTACCCAGAGCCTTCGGCATCACCCAGGAGATGGTCAGCGCCGGCGACGACACCGACGAACTGATCTCTGTGACCCGACATGGACGATTCTCCGGCCTGGTCGAAGTCGGGGAACGCGCCTTTTGGGGCATTAACCCACGCTCCGACCAGAACCAGACCCCCCTCACCCTCACCAAGCTCGACCCGGCCCAGACCGCCAACCGCACCTGGACCTGCTCCAATCCCAACTCGCTGGAGATCGTGCCCGCTTTCCTCCAGGACGGCGACAACCCGGCCGACTGGGCCATGTACGTCCATGCTCAGCGACGCCTCCACGCCCACACGACCATCGCGACCACCTGGCCGGCAATCGTGCACCTAGCCGACCTGATGGAGGAATACATCTTCTGATCTCCCCTGCTGGGCCCACCGGTGCTCGGTCACACACAGGCCGGGCACACCAGCACACCACCACGACAAATGGCCTGCAAACGCGGCGGCGCGGAGGTGTGGCGGGCACCTTCCGCACATGTGCCTTACTCTCAGCCAGTCGCGGCGAGACTTCAGTCAGGTCGCGACTGGCGGTATGAGCACCAGCCCGGATGCGTCTGGAGCCGACTGGGAATCGCCCAGGCCAGATCCGACCTCCTAGCGTCAGGAAGACAGCAAATCCGCAGGCAGTCGCACCGGCGGTGTTGCCTCGTAGAACGACCTCAACGGGGCCGTGACCGTGCTTGTTCGTAGCTCGTCGGACAGCAGGGTCTTGTCGAGTTCCAGCGGGAGATCCGGCCCCGTCGACACGGTTGTGACCAGCCAGCGCAGCAGCGTGCTGTGGGCTACGCGCCGCAACTGGTGCAATTCCTTTGTGTCGGCGTCGCCAGTGTCGTCACCGTGGGCGTACTTCGAGCGGCGCCCATAGGCCCTGCCCACAACCTGAGCGACCGCGAGCCTGTGGCTGTCGGTCATCCACAGAGCCGCGGCGCGCTGTTTCACCTTGCGGCTGAGATCGGCTTGTTCCTCATCCGCCAGGAGCGCCTCCAAGGCGATTACATAGTGCAGTGTGACCTCATCGGCATCGTCCTCCCAGACGAAGTCGTTGCCGTAGGTCCGGTGTGCGGCACGGACCAGGTGCTCGCTCGCTCGTTGCAGACGCCTGGCACGCATCTTGGCCCTCTTGCTCTTCTGGTCAGCACCCGCCAGCACCGTGCTGATCAGCCCGTCCACGGCTGTTGCGAATGCGTTCAACCGTGGCAGGTCCATCTTGGTCACCCGCCACAGGCCGGTGTCACGCCTCTCGTACTCAATCTCCCTACCCGTGTCGTCGACGTGGATGTCGGGGACCACGGGCACGGTGCCAGCGTGGAGGTCTGCTCGGCGTTCTCGTTCGACGATGAACCAGGCGTTCATACGGAGCATGTTGCTGCTCCACAACAGCAAGGTCAGCAGCGGTCGCCAGTGCAGCAGTTCGGGCCGGGTGTGCATCCCCATCAGAGGGAAGCGGTAGCCATTGACCAACGCCCTTTCATTGACCGTGCGTTGGAGGACGAGCGCCCCGTCCAGAACGCTCTCGGCAGCGGGCGCTTCCTCAACAGAGCCGGTAATAGAGTGCAGCGGCGGGCGCAGGTGTCGCAGTTCGTCACGCCGGAGGGTGCGGAGGGTGTACTCACCGAGCGGGATGTCTGTGCCGGCCGGGGCCTGGCCATCAAGGAACAGCCAGTCTTCAGAGGCCGGCCGGGGCGCAGTGCAAAAAGTAGAGAAGCGCGCCGCCACCTGATCATCGTCGATGTCCGCACCGTGGCCGACGGCGTGGGCCACTCGGCTCAGCCCGCTCAGGTACAGCAGAGTTTCATCCCGCAGGCTACCGTCCGCGGCATACAAGTCGTCGCGCCTTTCCGGCGGGGCCAGCGCGGACACACAGTTCCTCACGCATGGCCAGGCCGGGAGGCCGGCGAGGGGCCGCCAGTCCGACTCGTGTGTTCCCAGTGCGCTGGCCTCGCGTACCTGAGTCAGCCACCTCGTCAACTCCACTCGCAGTTGCGAAGTTTGGTCCATCTGCATCTGGCTGACTGTAGCGGGGTGCACCGTGGAGCAGGATGGTTCCCAAGCACTAGTCTGGTGCACACCTCAACCACGCGACCCACGGCACCAGTGAGTAGCCCTCGCCCGACCCGCCTGGGTCGGCAGTCGCCTCGGCGGTGAGAAACAGCGCTCGGGCGGTAGCCGGGTCGATGCTCGGCCGACCATTCGGATGGCGGGCGTTGACATTCGGCTGGTCAAGCCGTCCGGGCCTGGGTCAGGTCGGCGAGGGAGGCGGGCGCGCGCCCTGACGTTAGCGCATCCTCTCCCGCATGTTGAGCAGGTGTATTCGGCCTAGGCTGGCGTCAGGTCCTTCAATGCGCCCTGAAGGGCCGCCCCGGTCACCGGTGCCGCCTCAGCAACCTTCCGAAGATCTTCACCGGTCAAGTACCGGTAGCTCTGCGGTGGATGGAACGGTCCCGAGGCTCGCAGCGCGGCCAGCGTTACCGGGTCCTCGAAGGTGATCGGTTCCTTGAGCAACAGACCGCTGGCCTGAGTCGCTCCACTCATGTACTCGTCGTACTCGCGACGACTGATCCCGGCACTCGTGCGGCTGGCCGACCAGACCTCCCGCGGGGAGGCCACTTGCACAGAAGCGATCCGAGCCATGCCCACGATGGCCATCGTGGGCGCGGTCGCATAGAGGAGTACTGGAGTTCCAGGCAGGACGGCGACGCGCTGTCGGCGGACCTCGACCGTCTTTGTTCCGGCCAGGATCGCCGTGGCGAACCTAGGGTGGACGGACAGCAGCATCGCGCGCTCCGGATCACTCACGTCTTTCGGTGCCCCTCTTCGTACATGGCCTGGAACAGCGCGTTGCTGATCTTTGACAGCTGCATTGGCGGTACCCACCGTAGCCCCAGCCCCTTGGCCAACGCGGTCACTCGTGCATGCGTCACCTGTACGGGAAAGATCTCCGTGTCCGAAAACCTCAACGCCATGGCCTTGCCCGACACATCGGCTGCGGCACGCACTTCGGCATGACCATATACGCCCAGGTGTTCGAATCGCGAGAAGAGGGTGTCGGGGTCGTCGATGACCACCTCGTCGAGGCGCGAGCAGCCGATGACCATCTTGCCCTGCTGCCCAGAAGTCCCCTCACTGACGTACCACAGGATTCGGGCGGGAACGCTCTCTCCGCGGTGTCCGGACGAGCGGTAGTAGACATGCTCGCGGTTGATGCCCAGTACGTCGTCACGGGGAACCAGCATGGCCGGAACGTCGAAGAGCTCCGTGGACCAGCGCGGCTTGATGGGCGCGATGAAGGAGGGGAGGGCCGTGTCGATCAGTTTGGCCGGCCACCACACCCGCTCGGCCACGCTCGCGATCTCGGGCGACACACGAGCATCCAGCCGTGGCGTCGACCGCCTCATCCGCCCCGCGATCTCCGCAGCCTTCTCCGAGACCGCTTCAGCAGGTCCGCAGACGTCGACCAGAAGCGCGGTGAAGCCGCTCTCGTCCTCGGTGAAGCCGTCGGCGCCGGCAGCCGCCATAGCCGTCGGAGACAGGAACGGATCGGTGATACGGACCGCCTGCGCCCCTCGCTCCCGGCCAAGGCGCTTGAGCATGAACAGCAGTTGCCGTGCAAGTGTCTCCTCCAGCGGGTGCGACGCCGTACGGAGGAACGCGACGTTCAACGTGCGGCCGTCCATCGCCCAGACGTAAAGGGCCACCGGGTGCCCTTCTCCATCCCGGAGCAACTCCCTGCGCCACAGCACCCCGTCATTGGCGAGGCTTTTCAGCCGCTCCGCGAAGCCCGTTCCACGGTCGCCCTCAGCCTGGTCGAAGAAGGCGACCAGCTCTCCTTCACCGCCTGGCGCGATCTCCTCGGCGGAGAAGGCAGTGCCCATGAGATCCGCAGGACGGTACACCTGGGCCTGGCGCAATTCGTCCACATGCAGCGTGACCACCGCCGGGGAGACGACCTTGACCCGTGCGACGTCCCAGGCGATGTCCGCTAGAGCCGCTAGTGCGGGATCGCGCGTCACCAGCACCTGGAGCCCGGCACACGACGTCTCGGCCACGTAGCGCAAGCGGGCACGCTGCCGATCATCGAGGGGAACAGCAGGCAGCTCCTTCCTCGCTGCCGCGGCCAGCTCCTCCAAGCGGATGGCCACGGCAGCGCTGTCGGGAGACAGTGACCGCAACTCGGCAAGCCCCGCACGCTGATGATTGCGCGCCGCACGCTCCTCGACATCACGCACATCGTGCAGAAGCTGCGGAGTGAACGCGAGCTCGATCAGGTCGGCAAGCCATCCTGCCGCGAGAGCACGGGACTCCTCAACGGCGCGTTCCGTTCCCGCACCGCGCAGCCCGGCGAACACGCCATGATCGACGGTCACCACCAGAAGCGCATCACTCTGGGCCTCGGCGAACAGATCCTCGTGTCCCAGATCGAGCCACCACGTGTCCAGCGTCTCCTTGTCCTTGCCCCGCCCCAGGCTCTCACCCTTGGGAACGAAACCCAGCGCTGTCCACATGCCGCTGAGCCCGTAGTCGCGCCGGCACTTGGCACGGATACCGAGCCGATGAGCGTGCCGCGCGCGGATCGCGTCGATCAGCTCACGAGCGACACCCTTACCTCGGTGTTCCTCAGCCACACACAAATGAGCCAGCCGCACATACAGACTCCGCTTGGGCAGCCCGAAGAGCGCGTAGCCGACGACCTCTTCGTCATCCACGGCCACCAGCAGGCCGCCGTCCTCGGCGTGCTTACGGTAGGCAGGAGGCGTGAGCAGCCCGAGATACTTCGTATACCGGTTACCCAAAGCGATAACCGCGTCCAGCAGCTCCGACTGTTCCGCAGACACCGGCAGCACTCTGATCGCCATGTTCCCCCTCCGGTTCCCTCAACCGACAATGCCCCAGGACGGCATACTGCCCAACAGCGTCAGTGGCGAGCCACTGATTGATCAAAACCGGCTAACTGGCGGGAACCCATCCGCTCTTGTTTCGTTCACCGCCGCCATGGCCGACTCGCCAGCAGGTCAGGGAGGCCGAGCTGACGGCAACGGTGATGACGCCGACCGCACGGACTTAGACGGTGTCCTATGTGGTGATCGCTCGTTGGTCCGTTCATGGGGCGGGGTACGTGGAGTTGGATTGTTCCGGACGGCTTGTGGGAGCTCGCCAG